>NZ_FNAC01000025.1 GCF_900101705.1 Algoriphagus faecimaris
ACAGGCATTCGATTCGGTCACCAGAGAAATCGTCATGGATATCATAGACGACCGCTTCGGAGAATCATCAACGATAGTTTCCTCCCAGATACCCGTATCTGCATGGTATGACCTTATCGGAGAAGGCACCATAGCCGATGCAATATTGGACAGGCTGGTAAACTCATCCCATCGATTAGATCTGAAAGGAGAATCTTTAAGGAAAGGAATCTTGAAAAACGAATAAAAATTAACCTAATTTAAATGATCTTTCAAAGTGGCACGGTTTGACCGAAATGACTGGCATGGTCAGACCGAAATATCCAATCCATACATGGTGTTTTTTTTACTTCTCCCTGTTTACAGTTGTTGAAAGCTTGGCTAATTATTTGGAGTATGCCGCTCCCTGGAGAATGGGTATTATTTTTTGAGCACTTATAGTTAGTAAGGTCGTCCAGTGTAAATGATCCAATCTTTAAGATTGAGTCCAATGGATCTTCATCAAAAATAATGATCTCTTTTGAGGATTTACCTGACAGCGCTCTCTCGTGGGTTGTAAGAATGTTATCCTTCGTATTAGATCTTAGTAGTTTGTTTGATTTTAGATATTTTTTTGCCAACTCACAATCCGAGATATGATATTTATCCTTCTTGTTTGAAGCTATATCTCTGAGTGTGATAGTTGCCCCTTGAAAATCACCTCTATCGTATTTTTTTCTTAGCTCTTCATTAAGGGAGTGATTTTGAAATTGAGGAAGCTCCATTGAAGTTGAGGTTTCGCCAATCATTTGTGCTGATAATTCATCCTTTAATGCGTTGGTAGGACAAGCAATTAACACATCGTTTAGAGCTGTTAATTCCTTACTTTTTCCAAGTCCTGTGTGAGTTTTTAGTATGTAAATACCAGGGCCAGATTCATTTGACATGAACTTTTGGATAAATTCCTTTTGCTTTAGTTCTGCCTCTTCAATGGAAATTTTTTGTGGTGTAAATAAGGTTTTTATAAATCCTTTCTTACGCCTTGCTAATTTTGTTATGTCTCCCAGTTGATGATCTTCAGGGTATTTAGAAAACGACGACAAGCTTTCAGGAAAATACTTCATTTTATTGCAATATGGAATTGCCTGAAGGTTGTTTTGGGTATAATTTGTTTTACCTGCTTCATTATGAGCAAGCATGATGTCTTTCATAAATTTCATCCCTCCTTTAAACCAATGTAGGTTTGTAGCGAGGCCAAATATCTCTTTATGTCCTAACCATTCCCCATTAATAAAATCTGCCAAGATCTTTACTTTCGATTCAAGCCCTCTCCAATCCGGATTTTCAAAATTCTTGTTGATCATGAATTGTTCTAAAGCAATTTCATCGGGCGGAATGTGGTAAGACTTGGGCTTGGCTCCTTGCTTTTCCCGTGCCTTTAAAGACCTGTTAATTTTTCGATAATTTCCTTTACCATTTGCTAAGTGGTGTATATCTGTCCTTTGGTAAATGTCTTTGGTTGAGTGGAGTCTGTTATTTAGAATTCTGGACTCCTTGCCTCCAAGGAACATCCTTGACAGATCTTTACATCTTTCATCTGCCTCTGGAAAAATCTCTAAAAGATACTTGATGAAATTCTTAGCGCCCTCGGGTTCAGTTATACTGGTGGTTAAAATAAATACCAGTCTAAACTTTCTCAGTGCGGGTGTGTCGCTGAAGGTGTGGTAAATGATATTTGGAATTAGGTTTATCTCTTCGCAACGGCTTATGACAACTTCTGGTAAAATTCCAGTGTCGAAATCTAAACCAAAAACTTGCTGACTTTGCCAGTTTTTGGTTTTTCTTGAACCTGGCATTATTCCACCGGTCCAAGTCCATGAATAAGGTGGTGAAAGGAGTTTTGAAAATTCTTCAAGGGAATTCAATTCTTCTATTTCGAACTGATCATTCATTTCTGCCATTTGTGATTTGGTAGCCTTGACAGAGAAATTTTTCTTGTAAAATTGTAATTTAAACATGGTTCTTGTGATTTAATTTTTCCTGAATTTTCGAAAACAGGAAGTGGAAAGCAAGAGACCGGGGTGTGGATGTTGTTTGTTAAGTACGGTTTTTAAAGTGTGAGTTTTATGGTTAATCTACAGATAATCAATGGTGTGCGGAATAATTATCAAATAGTAAAAGAAGCGTAACTTGAAGAAAGTTTTTTGGTAACGCCTGGTCATAAAATGCCAATTTCTGAAAATCCTATAGTGGTATACTATAGGTTTTTCAAGAATTAGCACTTTTCTACCTGTTCCTTCAGGAGCTGCATTCCTTAGTGGAAGGTCGCTGAGGTGCTGCTTATTGATACTGGTGTATTAAAGTCCCGTCAACTTGAAGCTATGGACTCTTCAATTCCTTTCACTTTCTTTCTATTTCCTGATATACAGCACAAAAAATATTTTTAACATACTGTAAATCAAGTTTTTGGTGATTTTGGAAGTTTCGGTAAAAACTCCATAACGGAATGGTTTGGTGAGGTTGTTACTGAGATTGTGAATACTACATTTCTCAAGGACCGGTATTTATCAATCCTCTGGAAACATCCTTTTAAGCAAGAAACCTTTTTTCAGATGAGATATGCCATCTTATTAAAAGGAGTATTTGCCACGGGCTCAGTGGCTCTATCCTTTAATTTAGTGAGCTTCTTCATAAAGACATGGAGTATTTTAGATTTCGGTATGGGTATAATTTATTCGAAAACAGATATTATTTGGTAAAATATAATTTAAACAAATAAAAATTTAAAAAAATGTATAAATATTTGAAAATATTCTGATTATTGATCAAATTACTTCCTCAAACAAAAATAATTTCGCTATGAGATCAGGAAGCTTTTATTTCAATTATCAGTTCAATTCAAATTCAACCTTTGATCGTTCTGAAAGATATATCAACCAAGTCACTTTGATTCTTTACTTCTTGGATCATAGTGAAGGAGCCTCCGATGAACCTATCAAGATGGGAGAAGTAATTTTTGACAGGGTTTTTGCTGATTACATAATTGAAGATGAAAAGTTTACAGTCTTTGAGATTTTTGATGAGGATTCCGATTTCTATGCTACCGATGGATTCAAAATAACAAATGGGTATGAATACCATGAATCGCTCACCAAGAGGTGGACTGATTTAGGGCATCGGCGTAATAATTTCATTTACATTTATGATTTTTGGCTTAAGCCCGAATTTCGAGGTAAAAAAATAATGCTTAAGGCAATATTAGATCTGATAAATCAATTTCGACAAGGTATAGATCTTATTGTTATTTTGAACAAGCCATTAATATTAAGTGAAATTTTAAAGAGCCCAATAATTTTTCATTACAAAGATAAGATGCCAGAGAAAAAGTACAGTAAAGTTCTTTCAAAACAAAAAATGTCGAAATACTTGTGTGGTATTGGTTTTGAAAAGATTAGAGGATTCCGAGATCTCATGTTTCTTAATCCTAACGAATTTAATGACGAGGTTGATACGGAATATGAACTGGATAATCGAATCGAGATACCCTGAGATCATTTTGAGAATTTAAATCACAGATACTAATAGAAAAAAATTAGAGAAAAAAAAATTACACCCCCCGGCTTCATAGCCATGTCAACGTATACCCCCCCATGTTTTGGTTAGGAAAGTCCTTTCCGAATAGTCAAAACATAATGTAAATCGTTCATGGATTTAAAATTAGAAGAGCTCTATGATGAAGCAGCTCAATTGGGTGTTATCCTTTACAATTATTTTGGACCTGAGGATCCTCGTTTTCAGTTAGTTGAATGTCTTGTTAAAAGTAAAAGATCATTAAGTCAGAGAAAATGCAAGAAAAGGATTCTTAATGACTTGTGTCAGAAACTTGAGATTAATGGCCTTGAATTAAATCAAGAGCTAAAAGGGATTCTTTGTACTGTGGGATCAATAATCAAGGTTTCCGATAGGGTTGTTGAAGAGTCAGCCTTTGGTTTCGAAATGCCTGTCACCAGCGCTTTGATGTTAAAGAGAGAAAACGAAAAGGGTTTCTTTTTCATCAATCCAAAGGATAACGTTTGGGTGGAAAATACAGAGCTTATTCATGTGAAGGTTTTTCCTAAAGTCTTCCCAGGAAATTTCTTTCACATTAGCCAAAAGATGGTTAGAGTGACTTCCGTGGAATACCTGCTTCTATACTATATTTCAAAAGTTAACGGAGTTAGATTTTAAGAGAATGCCTCCCCAAACTGGTAAGGGAGGCATTTTTTTTAGCTTCTCAGTCTATCATTTACATCATAAAATCAAAGCATTTTAGCAATCGGCTTCTTTGGTTTCGATAGCGAGGATCTCCCATGAAGAATTGATATCGTACTGAGATTTCGTGGGCTCCTTTGGTCTGAACGCCAATATTGGACAGCATAAAATCATAGCTGTATCCTATGACCATTCCTGTGTCTAACTTAAGCCCTACCATGAGAATAATGGAGTCTTGGTTAGGCATCCCTCTAAGGCCGGGAATACCCCTATAGCTCATCCCTGTGATCAGTGATCGGTAGAGCAATTGGCTTCCGATATCAATTTGTCTAAATGGGCCCTGCTGTTTGTAATTGGCCATGATGGAAGCCGTATTGTCAAACTTGGAACCGAAATAGGTGTTGGCCCCTAAAGGAAAGTTCCAGCCTCCGTGAATACTCCACTTAATGGGAAGAAAGCCAAAATCATCATCAGGGAAAAAACTCAAACCAGGTTCGTTCACATGATGAAATGAAGAGCCTAACCAGAGGTATTCTGTCGTTAGCAAGCCTCCGAAAGAGATATCCAGATAATTGTAGGGTTCAAAGTCAGGGATTTGGTCAATACTCGTGGGATTAATACTCCGTGTAAACAGATCTACTTGGTCGCCAAAAACGATATTATCCAAAGCTGCACTTCTGCGGACAAAAGCAGCTTGAGTACCCATTCTGAAGTTTACTTTTTCGGATAATTTGAGATTATAAGCGTAAAAGAAAGAAACGTCCGATGTGACTATTTTGTAATTGGTTTCATGAAAGCTGTTTACAGCCACTCCAAAACCACTTCTTAGATCAAAGCTGTAGTGATCAAAATAGGCAGAATAGGAATTGAAGTCGTGGGCTAAACCCGGCCATTGCTTTCGATAATTCAGCCCTACCCGTGACAATTCTGTGCTTCCCGTCAGTGCCGGGTTAAGATAAAGAGGAGCAGCATAGAATTGGGAATAGTGGAAATCCTGAGCGTAACCCATTCCTACTGAAATGAAAACCAATAAGCAGAAAAGTAATTTTTTTAGTCTCATTTTAATAAAAGGAATAGGTCGGTTACAGTTTGGGTTCTCCCGTCCAAGGTTTTGAATCTGAGTTTGTAGACGTAGTTTCCTGGAGTTCCTATGGTGTTATTCACTTTTCCGTCCCAGCCTACAGCTGACAAGTCATCGGTATAATAAATAGTCTCTCCCCATTTGTTTAATACCCAAAATTCCAGAGACTCAATATTTATGAATCGGGGGAAGAAATAATCATTAATGCCATCCCCATTGGGAGTAAATGCATCTGGAATGACCAGGTAATAATCCAAAACACTCACCTCTTTGGTGATGGAAACGCTGCATCCAAAAATATCAGTAACGGTTAATGTTACTTCATAATCTCCCTCAGCGGCATATTTATGAATAGGATTTTCCTCAAAAGACTGATTTCCATCTCCAAAGTCCCAATGATATGCTGCAATTTGTCCGAAAGACCTGTTCCAAAATTGAATTTCAAAATTTACCAGATAAGAATTGTACTGATCAAAGGTGGCAGATTCAATTTCAGCTTCTGGGATTACTTCCAAATCCTTTACTTCAAATGACTGGGAGCTCGTACATCCATTTCCATCAAGGACATTGACATTATAAAGTCCAGGTTGATCAGTAGTCATGGTTCGTTGATCCGAAGAGATATTTCCTCCTGACCATGAAATGCTGTAAGGCGCCACTCCACCAGAAATCGTGATTTTGATTTCTTCAGAAATGGATCTGGGTTCACATTGGATATTGGTGTTTTGGAAGGCTGTAATGGCCAAGGTAGGAGGCCTTTTGACTTCAAAGACCTGATTTATGGTACAAGAGCTTGCATCACTTATTTCTACGGCATATTGGCCGGAGGTAATGCCAGTTAAAACCTCATCGGTCGATCCATTACTCCATTTAATCGAATAGGGGGGAGTTCCTCCCTTTATTCCAAGCCTGATTTCGCCGCTGGAGGTATTATCACAATCCAATGCGTCAGTTATTTGTGGTTCGATCTCAAGTAATGCAGGCTCTACAATATTGAACTCACTTCTTATTTCACAAGCTGTCTCATCTATGATAGTTACTCCATAGGTTCCTGAAGACAAATTAAAAAGCTGCTCCAGTTCTCTTCCATCATCCCATCTTATGGTGTAGGCACCTACTCCTCCTTGTAAATTGAGTTTGATGGATCCATCATTTTCTCCGAAACAAGATATTTGCCTTACATCAGGATCTACCCTAAATAGCGGAGCATCTTCAATCGTGATGGTTTGAGATCGAATACATCCACTTTGATCAGAAACTGTTAAGGTGTAGTCACCAGGACCAAGATTGTCAAATGAGCTTTGTGCCGAGCCAAAAGTCCACTGAATGGTATAAGGAGGAAAGCCACCGCTTACATTTAAATCCAATGACCCGTCGTTTGCACCGTAACAGCTAATGTCAGTTTTGGAGAAATCTATAAACAAAGCCGCATCAGGTTCAGTGATTGTAATGGACGGTGGAGTGAGCGTACATCCATTCACATCTCTGATGGTAGCTTGATATTCTCCTGCTGGGAGCAGGGATAGTATCGATCCGGATTTCGGAAAATCAACCCCGTCTTTCTTCCAAGATACTGTGTAAGGCTGAGCATTCACTCCGCCAGCAATGTCAAGCACTATTTCTCCGCTTTCATCACCTGCGCAAAGTACATCAGTTTTTGAAGCCAAAGTTGCAGTCAGTGGAGCGGGTTCATTTAGGGTATAGGTACGAGTTTCCACACAACCGAATTCATCCTTTATGGTAGCTGTGTAAGTTCCTGGAGCTAAGTTTTCTATCGATTCTGAGCTTGACGAAAAACCATTTGGACCAGTCCAATCGATATCATATTGACCATTGCCTCCGGAGATAGCCAGTTTTATACTTCCATCATTGGCTCCATGGCAACTGATCTGAAATCCATTGTAATCAGGGATTGTAGCCTGTATTGTTATATCAGGGTTTACTGTAATGGTATAGACTCTTGGTGTTCCTGAACAACTCCCCGCAGTATTTGTATTCACCAGTACTTCAAATCGGATTTCTATTGGAGCATTGGTCGGGTTTTCTAAAGTCATTGCAGGAATTTCGGGTCCTGTTCCTGAGGTACTGCTAAGTCCAGTAACTTGAGGGCTCGCTGTCCATGAAAAAGTGGCTCCGGTAACGTCTGAGCTTAGGGTTACTGCCTGAGAGGTACTTCCTGTGCAAAGTATTTGATCAGGTACTGAAAAATTAATGGAAGGAGAAGGGGCCACTTTAACCAGAAGCTCAAAAGGATCACCTGTACAATCTCCTAACTTAGGTGTAATGAGGTATCGTACTGCTTGAAGTTGATTGCTGGTGTTAACCAGTTGCTGGGAAATAGCACTGGATGGGGTTGAACTTTCAGAAGCCCCTTGAATTTCGTTGGGTGAAGTTTCATCCCATGTAAACGTAGTGCCGGTAATAAATCCATTGGGTTGAAAATTGAAACTTTCACCACTGCAAATCTCCAATTCTTCGTTTTGATAATCAGGGATTGGGTTTACTTTGATGATATATTGAACAGGGACTACCGCACAGTTTCCCTGTGAGGCATTGCTGATTTCAGCAGTATAGATTACTTCAATTGGGGTACTGCCCGTATTCACCAAAGTTTGAGCAGGAATAGTATTACTGCCATTTGCATCAGCTCCAGTGACTCCGTTAGCCTGTGCAGTCCACGTAATGGTTTCCCCCGCTGGGTTTGAAGTGATGGTAACGGGAAGCGTCGATTCTCCCGAACAAATCTCTTGGTTAGGCTGATCAAAAGAAATCGTTGGAGCAGGTGTGACCGTTACCTGAATTTCATCGACTTCCTGGCATCCGGTATCCGTATCTGTGACGGTGGCAGTGTAAACTGTGGTGATGCTTGGTTTTACAGTTGGGGTAAAAGTGCCTTGATCTGTAATTGCTGAAGGAGGATTAGCAGACCACTGTACGGTGTAATTACCGCTACCTCCATTTGCTGTAGCACTCAGTTGGATTTCCTCGCCATTACAGATTTCTGTATCTGGCCCAGCATCTAAAGTGGGAGATTCGGCAATAGTGAATGTTTTTTCACTTACCGTTATGCCACATGCTGTAGTCACCTTTAAAGTGATTTTTTTCGCTCCCGTTGAAGTGAATTCGATTTCTCCCGGCACTTGTTCCGTAGACGTCGCCGGAACTCCATCTTCAAAGGTCCAAAGGTAGGAGGGGGTGCTTTGATCACATAATCGAATGTCGGCTGTAGGACTTATTGTAGAACTTCCACATCCTGCAGGAAGGTTTTGAATTTCCACAAGAGGTGGTGCCGAGACGGTAATAACTTGTGACTCCCGATAAACTCCGCAACTTGAATTGATTGCAAGTTGGAGGGTGTAAGATCCGGGGCTAAGAAATTCAAATTCTGGATTTTCTGAAGAAGCGTCTGTTCCATTAATGAAATTCCAATCTGGGCCGTTCCCACAATTGCCCTGATTGTAGGAGATAGACCAGTTGAATAAGCTGGAAGTATTTCCACAAGCTCCAAGAATATTGGAAGTGTTCGTGACTTGAATTTCGCCTGATTCACAAAGCTCGGTGGCACTAAGGTCAAATGATGCGTCTGGGGTAGGGATGATACAGATCGTTTCTGTTTCCTCCTGAATACCACATCGGTTACCAGTGATAAGCTTTACCGTATACGTGCCTGGTTGAGTGAAGCGTGGCACTAAGTTTTCACTTCCTGAAGTCCAAGAATTGGGAGAAGTTGGATTAGGTCGACTCCCAAGTGAACTTCCACTCTGCAAGGTCCAACCTGTAGCCGGTTCTATCTCCCAAACAAACCTTTTGGTTTCGCTACAAACTCCATTGTTTCCAACTTCTACATTAAAATTGGTAAGATTTCTAATCTGAATAGATTCATTGACACAGACCACATCTTGTGGAATACTAATTAGTGGTATTGGGGGTTCTGAGACATAAATGGGAACGACGGAAGCTTGTGAAACCGCGCAGGGATTGGTGGCTACAATTTTTACTGAAAAAGAATTGTCAAATCCATCTGAAGTTGTTCCACAGGAAGTTTTGGTAAACGTGTGAGAAACAGTAGCAGGGGGAGGATGATTAAATTCCTGTGGGGTAGATCCGTCTGAAAATGTTACGGTATATACGGTTCCGTCAGGATTGTTTTCGGTACCAGAAATCGGGAAGGTAAGCATCTCGCCTACACAAACGTTCGTATTTCCCGGGTTTCCTAAGCCCACAGCAGGGTTTGATCCTACGAATACACCATAATCTCTGGAAATATTACATCCATTCTGAGAAGTTACCG
The DNA here is from genome assembly GCF_900101705.1 of Algoriphagus faecimaris. Lineage (GTDB taxonomy): Bacteria > Bacteroidota > Bacteroidia > Cytophagales > Cyclobacteriaceae > Algoriphagus > Algoriphagus faecimaris. The sequence goes on from NZ_FNAC01000025.1 coordinate 9,582, forward strand.
AATAGGTGATCTTATAAATACCCACCGAATAGGTATGGCTTAAACTCGTCCAATTTGCCCCGCTAAAAGCAGCGCTTCCATCTCCCCAATCTATTTCGTAAAGTGTATTATTTTCATTGGTAGCTGCAGCATTGTAGAAGGTGAACTCAGAGGGTTCGTTTTCACAAATGATGTAATACTGTAATCCATCAAATGTGGTGTCATCTTGATCACTTGAAACCATTAAAGAAGGGATTTCTTTTACGGTAACTGTTTTTTCTATGGAAACGTCATTCTCATCTGAGTCAGTTACAGTCAGTTTTACTTCGAAATCTCTTGTACCTCCTCCTATAGCACTCGAAAAGGTATAAGTTGGATTTTCTTGAGTGGAAGTATTACCGTCGCCAAAGTCCCATTGATAAGTTAATCCTGTTCCTGTAGATTGGTTGGTAAACTGAACTGACTGATCAGCACATTCATTGTTTGGAGTAAAAGTAAAATCAGCGACTGGATCATTCGTGCGACTTCCTGATAAGGGGAAAGAGGCTTTGAATCTACTTATCCAAGCCGAATTGGCAATGGAGATACTTGATGCCAAAACCAAAAAAAGGAGTATTATTTTAAAGAATTTATTCATCTTATTCTTTCAGATTTTGAAAAACCGAGGTAGATAAATAGGGGAGGGTCCTCTTGAAAGAGTAGATAGATTTGGTGTTCTTTTTGGTCTTTGAAAGTATCTGAAAAAAGCATAGGTCAATAATTAAATTCTGGATCACAAAAGTTTATCCTCTATTTCTTCAGGTCGGATTGAAACTGATCGAAAATGAAAATTAAATTTTGAGGAGGTTAAAGTATAGGCTTTATCTCAAATTTACAAGAGGTAATCATCTTGAAGTAAGGTTTTAGACAATTGGTGTCATTAATCTAATTCTGGCTATTTTCTCAATTAACTTGATGATATCATATGGGAAGGGAATTGGATAATTCTTGCCGGTATGGTCAAATTTTGAAAAAAGTTAACCTTTTGACAGATATTGATTTTAGTATTTGAAATATAATACTATTTTTATTTGAGTTTTTAGTTATAGACTTTTACTAATGCAAGCATTTGAAGTTCATAGACAAATCGTCAACGATTATAAGGAGTACCTGAAAAGTTTTAATATTATTCAGGACCCCAGAATCAATAAGGTGGTAGATGAGGCTTTTAGAACTACATCCTATATTCCAGAGCCATTAATTCAATTTAATCCATCATATAAAAAGGCGGCTACTCTGGAAAGTCTGGTAATGGAAGGTGTTTTACAGCCCAAAATGAATAGGGTATTCAAAGGGTATCAACTTTTTACCCATCAAGAAGAAGCTATACGATTAGGTACTTCAGGGTCCTCTTTTATAGTCACATCTGGTACGGGTTCAGGAAAGTCTTTGACTTTTTTGGGGACAATCTTTAATGAATTATTTAAAAACCATGGTACAAAGGGAATCAAGGCGATTTTGGTTTACCCTATGAATGCTCTGATCAACTCTCAATTCAAAGAGATTCAGAAATTTCAAGAAAATTATGGTAGTGATTTCCCAATTACTTTTCGGAAGTATACGGGCCAAGAGTCTCAAGATGAACGCGAAAGCGCAGAAGCAGAGATGCCTGATATCTTATTGACTAATTATATGATGCTTGAACTTCTCTTAACCAGGGGAAAGGAAAAAGCCATCAGGGAATCCATTGCAGCAAATTTGCAATTTTTGGTTTTTGACGAATTGCATACCTATCGTGGCAGACAAGGAGCCGATGTTTCCATGTTGATCAGAAGGCTTAAATCTCTTTGCCATCAAAAAATATTATCAATCGGGACTTCAGCTACAATGGCTTCAGGAGAAGGTGTTTTCGATGAGAAGGAAGTTGTTGCCAAAGTAGCTACTGAAATATTCGGGGAAAAATTCGAAAAGAATCAAATAATAGGAGAAACTCTTGAGACGGTTACTAACCCTAAAGCTAAAGAGCCTGGAGCATTTGAGCTTCAGGAAGTGATGATCAAAAAAATTGATAAAGAGGGATCTGAAGAATCGTTTAAAAATCATCCATTAGCGATTTGGTTAGAAAGAAAAATAGCACTGGATTTTGATGAAAGTGGTCTGATTAAAAGGGCTAAGCCATTAGAATTGAGCAATATAATTTCAAGATTGAATGAAGCTGCTCAGTTAGAGGATCAAGAAAAATGCGAAAAGTATCTAATCAGATTCTTTGAGTGGTCAGAGGAATTGAATAAGAAAAATGCTGCGAAAAGATTATCCTTTCTTCCTTTCAAAATCCATCAATTCATATCTCAGACCGGTAATGTTTACGTCACCTTAGACGATAGAATGTCAAGAGTAATTACTCTGGAAGATGGAAGATATACCGAAGAAGGTGATCAAGGGCGTTTTATTTTTCCTGTTTTGTTTAGCCGTTATTCTGGGCATGATTTCATTTGCGTTAAAAAGAACATTCAAGATGGAAGACTTATGCCTCGAGAGCCTGATGATCTTCCCGATAGAATCACCAAGGAAGAACTAAAAGGAAGTAATTCTGAAAATAAGTCAAGGAGAAAACTTACAGAAAATGATTTTGAATCAGGCTACCTACTGCTACCAGAAAATGGAGAGGATATTTGGTTAGAGGAAATGATAGATTCTCTCCCCGAAACATGGTGGAAAGAAAAGAGAGGTCAAATTGTAGTTGACAATTATTACGAGTTCAGGATACCTCAAAAAATTTACTTCAATAGCTCAGGTAGATTCTCCACCCAAAAGGAAAATGACTTGGATCAATATGGATGGTTCATTGCTGCGCCATTATTTATTGATCCGACATGTGGCGTCATTTATGACCCAAGAACAAAGGAAAATACCAAGTTGATGAAAGTGGGTAATGTGGGAAGAAGTACTGCCACCACTATTGCTACTTTTAGTATTTTGAAAGCACAGTTTGAGCAAAAGACACCTTTTGAAGATCAAAAGGTTATGAGCTTTACTGATAACAGGCAAGATGCTTCTCTCCAAACCGGTCACTTTAATGACTTTTTGATGATTGGAAGACTAAGGTCTTCCATCTATCGAGCACTCAAAAACGCTCATGACAACAGTCTTACTATAGATACTATTTCAGATGAGGTTTTTAAAACACTCGGACTCCAAGAAGATCATTACGCAAAAAATCCAAGTGATCCTGATTGGCCAGATGAAGAGAATGAAAAAGCCCTAAAAGATTACTTAAAGGTTAGGATTCTTTATGACCTGAGAAGAGGTTGGAGGTATAATACCCCTAATCTGGAACAGTGTGCCCTTTTAGATATCGATTACAAAAAGTTGCAGGATTTTGCTGCAAAGGAAAGTATGTTCGAAAAGGATGACTTACTTAGTAAGCTGGAAGTTGAAGTACGGAGGAACGTGCTTCTTCATGTACTGAATTACTTTCGGACTGCTTTTGCTTTTGATTATTATTTGTTTGACGATGGCAATCGCACAGCTTTGGAAGAACGACTGAAGCAGCGGCTCGATCCAGAAAAAGAATGGTCACTTGAAGCAGATGAACGTTTGGAAAGAACTCCATTTCTGGTTGTAGAAAGACCTGGTAGGACAAGGAAAGGGATTTACCTTGAGAGTATTGGGGCTACAAGTAATCTTGGAAAGTATATCAAAAGACTTTTTATAAGACATGGGTTAGACCCCATCAAAGGAAAAGCGCTTGCAGAATATATCAATTCGCTTTGCCTAACTCTGAAAAGAGGGAATTTCTTATCCTTACAAGAGATTGATGGAGACAAAGCTAAAGTAAATGGTTTCAGGCTTCGGGGAGAGATGGTGGTTTGGAAATTGGGTGACGGTAAGTCTGTTCTTACAGATGAAGTTAGAATCAATACTACAGGTGACGGACTTGAGATCAAGCCTAATCATTATTTTAAGAAATTCTATCAACAGGATTTTAGAGATTTCGATAAATTCTTTAGAGCCAGCGAACATACGGGACAGGTGGCTTCCCGAGATAGAATCGAAAGGGAGGAAGAATTCAGGAAAGGTAATATCTCTGCGTTGTATTGTTCTCCTACCATGGAGTTGGGGATTGATATTGCCAACCTAAGTATTGTCCACATGCGAAATGTGCCACCTAATCCAGCTAACTACGCACAAAGAAGTGGTCGGGCAGGCAGAAGCGGGCAAACTGCGCTTGTATTTACCTACTGTTCAAGTAAATCTCCTCATGATAGGCATTACTTTAAAAACTCAATTCAAATGGTTGCAGGAGCTGTAAATGCTCCAAGAATAGACCTTTTGAATGAAGAGTTAATTGCATCTCATTTGAATGCATTTATTTTTATGAATCTTGGATTGAGCAATATTCAATCTTCAGTTAAGGATTTTATCAATATAGAGGACCTGAAAGAATTGGCTTTATTTCAAAAAATTCAGGTCTTTATAGAAGATCAAAAAACTAACTATAGGCATTTTTGGATTTCAGGCTTTAAAAAAGTGATTGTCGATAAATTCCCTAAGCTTGAAGAAACGGAATGGTTTACGGACGATTGGATGATTGGCAAGTGTGATAGTTTTCTAAAAAATCTTGACAATAGCTTTGACAGATGGAGAACGCTCTTTCGAAATGCTGCTAACCTAATAGAAAAAGGTACGGCGATCATCAAGGATCCCACCTACAGCTCTGATAGTAGTCAGGCAAGAGAAGCAAAACGAATGGTTGCAATCGGGCACAGACAAAGGGACCTTCTTCTAAACGTATCCAAAAGAGATGGTACCAATGAATCCGAGTTTTATGTGTATCGATACTTGGCAGCAGAAGGATTCCTTCCTGGCTATAATTTCACAAGACTTCCTGTCAGAGCATTTATTGGCAAAAGAAGCAAAGATGATGGTACCTTCATTTCAAGGCCTCGTTTCATAGCCCTTCGTGAATTTGGTCCAGGAAACTTGATCTACCACAATGGGGGGAAATTCAGAGTGACAAGAATGCAGCTTTCAGATGCAGATGCAAAAACAGAATCACTCAAAATATCTACAAAAACTGGTTACGCTTGGCTTGGCGAAGCCGGAAAGTCGGTTAATAATGATCCTATTACCCATGAGCCATTAAAAGGTCAATCCAATGCAATGGTGTATAAAAACATTATGGAATTGGTAGAAACCGATACCTGGCCCCAAGAGAGAATTTCGTCTGAAGAAGAAGAACGAATGTCCTCCGGCTATGAGATGGAGCAATATTTTAATTATCCTAAAGGTATCGAACACACCAAACAAGCTGTCCTAAGTGCTTCAGGTCATCCTTTGATGAATCTTACTTATTGTCCTGCTTCAACTCTCATTCAGGTAAACAAAAAATGGAAATCTTCCAAAGGTGAAGATGCAGGGTTTATTATTGGCAAGGTTTCCGGCAAGTGGCTTAAACAGTCTGAGCTTGAGAATCAGGATCGGGAAAATGATCCTGCTATGACAGTACATTTGTTTACAACTGATACTGCAGACAGTCTTTACATGCAGCCTATCAAGGCGCTCGAATTAGATGAGAATGGTGTTATTTCATTAACATATGCTTTGAAACGAGCGATAGAACAAGTTTTTCAGATAGAGGAGTCAGAAGTGGGGATCTGGTTTATGGGGCCTGAAGATTCCAGAAATATCTTGATTTATGAGTCTGCAGAAGGAAGCCTGGGTATCCTATCCCAGTTGGTTAGAAATCCCGAAAAGCTTAGAGAGATCTTTGAAGAAGCATATAGGCAAATGCATTTTGATCCCGAATCTAAGCAAGATTTGGCTCCTGAAAAGCCGAAAGCGAGTTATGATGACTTGCTGTCCTATTATAATCAACGTTTTCATGACAAATTAGACCGATTTAAAATAAAAAGTGCTTTAGAATTATTGATGATCTGTGAGGTAGACAATACAGGAGCAGGAAATAGTGGCCATTTTGATAGAGAAAACCATTATCAAGAGTTATTGTCAAAGTACGACACCAACTCCACCATGGAGAAGAAACTGATTGAATATTGCTACAAGAATAATCTTATCCTTCCTGATAAGGCTCAGGTCAATCTGAACAAGGTCTTGGGATTTTATATCAGTGCAGATTTTGTTTTTCTCAATAAAGATAAAAGTATCAAAGCTGTGATGTTCTGTGATGGATCGGTTCACGACCGAAATGAAGTGAGAGAGGATGATTCTCACAAGAGGGGAATTTTAAGAGATAATGGGGTGGATGTAATTGAATGGTATTACAGAGAACCTGTAGAAGAACTGGTCAATAGAAGAAAAGACATTTTTAGAAAAGCATGATTGTAAAAGAAAAACCATCTCCCGGAAAACTCATCTCTCTAAGAGGAAGAGAATGGGTAGTTCTGCCCTCCGATGATATTGATATTCTGAAAGTAAAACCTTTGGGAGGATCTGATGATGAGGCCACAGGAATCTATTTGCCTTTACAAATTCAGGAGGATAATTGGAAGGAAGCCAAATTTCCTGAGCCAAAAACTAATGACCTTGGAGATTTTGAAACAGCCAAACTCCTTTTCGAAGCTTCAAGACTTTCATTCCGAAATGCCAGTGGTCCATTCAGGGCTATGGGAAAATTGTCATTTAGACCAAGATCATATCAAATAGTACCATTGGTAATGGCTCTAAAACAAGATATTGTAAGGCTCTTGATTGCAGATGATGTAGGAATTGGAAAAACTGTTGAAGCTTTAATCATCCTAAGGGAAATGATTGAAAGAGCTGAAGTCAAAAGGTTTGCTGTGGTCTGCCAACCACATTTATGTGAACAATGGCAAAAGGAGTTGAAAGATAAGCTGGATATAGATGCCGAAATAATCCGAAGTAGTACCGTGTCTTCCTTAGAAAGAAGACTTCCAGGATCTGAGAGCTTGTTTAAAGCATTACCTTACCAAGTTATTTCTATCGATTATATCAAAAATGATCGAAGAAAACCCATCTTCTTAAATGACTGCCCGGAGTTCGTGATCGTAGATGAAGCGCACACTGCGACTATGCCGGCTTCTGCCAAATCTCCTTCCCAGCAACAGCGGTACCATTTACTTCATGATCTTGCAAAAATAGCCAATCGACACCTCCTTTTGTTGACAGCTACTCCACACAGTGGAAAGGATGAAGAATTTCAATCACTTCTTGGACTTCTTAAGCCTGAGTTCGGATCCCTAACTATGGAATCTATGGGACCAAAAAACAGAGAAGCCATCGCCAAACACTTTATTCAGAGAAAAAGAGAAAATATCAAAAAGTGGCTTTCTGAGGAGACCCCATTTCCCGATAGAGACACAAAGGAAGTAGCCTATAAACTTTCATCAGATTACCGGGATTTCTTCAGAGACGCTCAGGCATTTGCCAGAGGACTAACACAGGGAGCAGAAAAAAATAAAGGCCTAAAAGGAAAGTATTGGGCAGCCTTGGCTTTGTTGAGAGGAATCATGTCATCACCAGCAGCAGGGCTTGAAATGCTAAAGGGCCGAATCCAAAGATCTCAAGCTGAAGATCCCGTTGACTATGAAGAGAACCCGGTTATCGAAAGATTGGAAGAAGACACAGATTCTACGCAAATAGAGCTTCTTGATCAAGCTGGTCTGGGAGAAAGTGAGTTGGAAATTTTAAAAAGTCTCGCCTCTGATCTGGAAAATCTTGCTACCATCAATCAGGATTATAAAGTCAGTGAAGCAGTCAAGCACATTAAGCAATGGATTAAAGATGGTTATCATCCCATTATATTTTGTAAATACATTTCTACAGCAAAATATGTGGCCGATGTTTTAAAAAAGCAATTGCCAAAATCAATAGAAATTCAGGCCATTACCTCGGAACTCCCGGATGAACAGCGGAAAGAAAAAATTAAGGTAATGGGAGAATCCGAAAAGCGTGTACTCGTGGCTACTGATTGTTTGAGTGAGGGGATCAATTTGCAGGATCATTTTAATGCAGTACTGCATTATGATCTACCATGGAATCCAAACCGACTGGAGCAGCGTGAAGGCCGGGTGGATCGGTACGGTCAGCCAAGTGAGACAGTCAGAACCTGGTTGCTGTGGGGAGAGGATAATCCGATTGATGCGATTGTCTTGAAGGTCTTGATTCGGAAAGTAAGGGATATCCAAAAGTCCACTGGTGTAAGTATTAGCCTTGGAGAGGATAATCGTTCGATCATGGATGCAGTACTTAATGAAGTACTTTTGGATCCCCAGAAAGCACTTCAGGCAAGCCAGTCTTCGATTGATTTTGGAAGTGATTATAATCAATCCATTATTTCAAGTGAGCTTGAAGCCGCAAAAGAAAAAGCAAAAAACCTTCGTAGCATTTTTGCTCATATGTCAGTCCCTCAAAGTGAAATTGAGGATGATCTAAAGGCTGTAGATGAGGCCATAGGAGACATCAAATCGGTTGGGACTTTAGTCCTTAATGGAATTGTACATTTGAAGGGGTCATATGAGAAACAGGAAAAAGGGTATAAAATTTTTATCCAGAATCTTCCTCCCCATATCCGGGAGACACTGGGTTCAAAAAACAGTTACCTGATTAGTTTTCACTCCCCTACTCCGGAAGGATTTACCTACATTGGTAGAAACCACAAATTCACTGAGCAGCTGTGTCAATTCCTGCTATCTCTTGCCTTTGAGCCAAAGGCTGATTTTGATCAAGTGGCAAGAGCTTCTGTGATTCAATCCGATAGCGTCACCATTCAGACCACCATTATACAGTTCCGAGTTAGAAATGTCATTAAAGAGGTACAGAGCAAAGTCGAAAACATTTCAGAGGAAATGTACCTCTGGGGCTTTGAAGGTAATGCATTGAATGGAAACATCTTGGACTATCAAGCCTGTAAATCCTTGTTGTTTGAGGCTGAAAGTAGCCAAAATCTAAGCCCAGAAAGACAACAGGATGTCTTCGATAACCAAATGGTGCTCTTTCAAAACAAAATCAAGGAGTTCACAGATCTTGCCGAAGAAAGAGCAGTGAAATTGGTAGAAGCGCATGGTCGATTCAAGAGCTTGGTAGGTGGCAAACGTTATGAGGCAGTGCATCCGATTTTACCTCCGGATATATTGGGAGTCTATGTATTCCTACCTCAACTTAAGAAAATCACATTAGATTAATGGGAATGGTTTTTAAAAACAAAAATTTATGATTGAAAGAATAGAAGCTTTCTTTAATTCGATTCAACAAAACCCAATTGAATTATATAATGAAGCTGGACTGCAATATGAGCTTGCTATTTTTCTGAGGAATAACTACCCTGATTTGAATGTGAAGTTGGAGTTTCCCGTATCCAGAATTTTTCAAAACCAAACCCAGTTTTTGAAAAAGGAGATGGATCTATTTATCACTTCGGCAGATGGATTAAGGTATGTGGTTGAATTGAAGGCACCTTTAGGCAACAGTGGTGTTCCTAATGCTATGTACAAGGCATTGGAGGATGTGAAATTTTTGGAACAGCTTTCTGATGCACGAATTGATGGTGGATTTTCAATTTTAGCAACACCAGCACCTGCTTTTTGGAATGCACCTCGTGTAAATGGAATGCTTTATCAAATGTTCAACGGAGATACAGTAAATTTTGAGGAAACCCACATTGAGCAATTACCTGCCTTTTTACAAAGCAAAGGAAGAATTGATTTGAATAATTATCATGAAGCACCGTGGCAGACATTAACCGCTTTAGAAGGGACTCTTTGGAAATATTACATCATTACAGTTTAAGGCCAAATTCGAAGATCATTTTTCAGATTAGAATGTAAAGCAGAATTGAAAAACAACACAAAATGACACAGATCATACAACAACTTGGTAAAGACCTGAAGGAAGACCTGAAAAAAGCCCGAGAGATTTGGGTGGCTGTTGCGATGGTTTCCAATAAAGGTTTGGAGTTTCTGACCAAGGCAGCGACAGATGCTAAAGTGAACATCGTTGTTGGGGTTGATTTACCTACTCCAACAGATGTTTTACAGGAGCTTTTTAGACTCGAAAAGACTTCCAACACTTGGAAGGTTTGGTTGAAAGATAAAGGCTATTTCCATCCAAAAGTTTACATCGTCAAGTTTTCTAATGGGAAATATGCTGCCTATGTCGGCTCTGGAAATCTTACAGGAGGAGGATTACAAGAGCACCACGAAGTAGCAGTTCGTACTACTGACCAAAAAGCCTGCGCTACATTGATTAACATTTTTCATGAATACTGTAAACCTGGAGAAAGTATTAAACTGACTCCCGAATGGTTGGAAGAGTATAAGGCCAATTTCGTTTTGAAATCGGATTGGATTAGAAAAAGTGAGAGCCAAAATGAGGAGTTAAAAACTTCTGCACGTGAGTTGGCAAAAGCCTCTATGGATAAAGAAAAGGACTTCATCAAGGAATTGAAGAAGTTTCGCAAGTCAGCCCAATATGAGGAGCGAAGAAAAACCAGACTGAAGGCAGTGAAGGAAATCAAACAGAGTTTGGATTATGATAATGATTTCAAGAATCCTGATCTTAACTACTTTTTCTCTATTGATCCTCTCGGGAAATTGAGAGAAATCAACAAAAGTCATATCATAGAAAAGCTTAAGGATTTCAGAAAAACATTGCGAATGCTTGTTGATGAATCTATAGACCTCGCAGAACGATACCAAAGTGCAGTCGTCAAAGGAGGGGATTATAAAATTGAAGGGGCAGCCCAAGCGTTGATTTCTAAAGTCCTTACTGCGCATGATCCGCATCAATATTTTGTGGCTAACTCAAGATCTGATCTGGTTTTTAAAGAATTCGGAATCAGACTTCCAAAAGGTCTTGATGAAGGCCAAAAATATAAGGTAATGGCAAGTTTCCTCAGGGAGGCCTGTGACCAAGCCAATATCAAAAACTTTGCGGTTTTGGATGACTTCATCTATGACTTAAGTGAGAGATTTAAAGACTAACCTTTAAAATGACCTTCCCCAGCATAACCATACAAGGCAATATCCTCAGTACAGAAATCCTGGACAAAATCTCCAAGGAAGAGATCGAGTTTCAGCGTAGTCTGGACTTTGGTCTGAAGAAAGAAACCAAAGTACGCGATGAAATCGGACTGGCCTATGCCATTGCAAGAGGCTATTGGAACAGCTTCCGACTCAAGCTGGAGCGGCTGACCGAAACCGAAGCAGCCACTACCGAGACCCGTAATCTCTGGATGATTCCCTTCCTGACCGAACTCGGCTATACCGTCGAAAAGGCTAATCAGGAAGTCATCAATGGGAAAACTTATGCTATAACGCACCGTGCTCAGAATCTCGGTCGGTTCCCCATTCATATCGTGGGCTTTCGGCAGGACTTGGATAAGAAGGATGACTTTACACTCACGCGGATTTCTTCCCATGGACTGGTACAGGAATACCTCAACGTTACCGATGACCACCTCTATGCGCTGATCACGAATGGGAAGTTTCTACGAATCCTGCGTGACTCCTCCCGACTGGCCAAGCTGGCTTATGTGGAGTTCAACTTGGAGAAGATCTTCGAAGAGGATTTGTTCTCCGATTTTGCCATCCTGTATCGCTTGCTGCATGCTTCCCGAATGCCTCAGCAAGTGGGTGAAGGGGAAAAGTCCATCATGGAGCAGTACCATCAAATCTCCGTGGAGAGTGGCAACCGCATCCGTGAAAATCTTCGGATGGAAGTCAAAAACTCCCTAAACCTCCTTGGTTCGGGATTCCTAAATAATCGACTGAATCCGGAATTTGTGCAGGCTGTCTTGGCCGGAAAGATCGAATCCAAACCTTATTTCGATACCCTGCTTCGGACGATCTACCGACTCCTTTTCCTGATTGTGGCAGAGGAACGCAAACTCATTTTCCCCGAAGAGCAACGAAATTCCAAAAACCGGAAAATCTACTTCGAATACTACAGCATCGAGCGGCTGCGCCAATTGGCCATGAAGCGTCAGTTTGTCGAGAAGGACAAGCACGATCTCTGGGAAGGGCTTAAGACTACTTTTAAGCTCTTCGAATCTAATGGATATGGTAAACCTCTCGGGATAGAACCTCTGGGAGGAGACCTTTTCAGCGAGACTGCTTTTTCCTTTCAGGGCTATTCCCTGCACGAACTCCGCCTGACCAATCAGGATCTGCTGCAAGTTATAGCCAATCTTACCCTTACCCGGAATGCCTCCGGTTCACTCTCCCGAGTCAATTACAGCGACTTGGATGTAGAGGAACTTGGGTCGGTCTATGAGGGCTTGCTGGAGCTCCATCCATTGTTCTATACCGAAAGCGCCAAGCCAAGCTTTGGCTTTACCGAGGGATCGGAGCGCAAGCTGACGGGTAGCTACTACACCCGACATGACTTGGTTGCCCAGCTGATCAAGACTTCCCTGATTCCTCTGATCGAGGAGCGGCTCCAAGGGAAAAATACCTCAAAGGAGAAAGAAGCCGCGATCCTCTCTATCAAAGTCTGTGATCCGGCTACAGGTTCGGGACATTTTCTGCTGGCAGCAGCAAGGGTCTTGGCTTATTACTTGGCAGTGGCCCGATCAAGAGAAGAAAACCCCGGGGAAAAGTGGATGGCCGAAGCCAAGCGAGACGTGATCCAAAAGTGTATCTATGGGGTCGACCTCAATCCTGCTGCAGTCGAACTTTGCCGCCTCTCACTGTGGATAGAGGGCCACAATTCCGGCAAGCCACTGAGTTTTTTGGAGCATAAAATTAAAAATGGAAATGCACTGGTAGGTGTGGACTCCTTAGAGCTGATCAAAGGAGGCATTCCTGATGGTGCTTTCAAGGAGACTACTGGCGACGAGAAAGAGGTGGTTAAAATTCAAAAGAAAGTCAACTCAGATTTTCGAAAGAAAAAGCAGTTTTCCCTCTTTATGGGGCGTACAAATTTTGAGGAGGATATCCATCGCTTTGCCGAGAGCAACCGCGCCATCGATGCCATTCGCGGGGACTCGCTTTCTGAGGTGGAGCAGCAGAAGAAACGCTACGAAGCTTCCCGTGCCAACCAAGGCTGGATGAAGACCCTCACTGCATGCAATCTCTATACCTACGCTTTTTTCCAACCCTATTCATCAGATCAGCGGGCCTTTGTCAATTCCGAGTTTCTGGCCCAATACCTCCAAAGCGCAGGTAGTCTGAATGCCCAACTGGAAGCCAAAGCCTTTGGCCAAAGCGTGGAATCCAAGTTTTTCCATTGGGTATTAGAATTTCCGGAAGTGACTGAAAAAGGAGGTTTCGATCTGATTTTAGCCAATCCACCATGGGAGCGGATCAAGCTGCAGGAAAAGGAATTCTTTATGGAAAAAGATCCTGAGGTAGCCAATGCGGCCAATGCAGCAGCCCGGAAAAAAGCCATCCAAAAGCTTCAGGCAAGCAATCCTAAACTCTGGGAAGACTACCTTCAGGCACTGCACGAATCCGAGTCTTCCTCCAAGTTTGTTCGGGAAAGTGGCCGCTTCCCCTTGGCAGGAAGAGGAGATGTTAATACCTATTCGGTATTTTCTGAGCTGATCGAGAAGTCGATCAATGACAAAGGTGCGGCAGGATTTATTGTTCCTACAGGGATCGCCACGGACGATACCAACAAGTTCTATTTTGCCGACTTGATCGAAAAAGGACGCTTAGCTTCCCTGTTTGATTTTGAAAACAAGAAAGCCATTTTCGCCAATGTTCATCGCAGCTATAAATTCAGCCTGATCACCTTGGGTCCGAAACAAAAGGGTCGGGAATCCACCTTTGGCTTTTTTATGCACGATGTGCTGGATATACTCGACCGGGAGCGAGTATTTACCTTGGGGCAGCGGGACTTTCTCAATATCAACCCCAATACCAAGACGACCCCAATCTTCCGTACCCGCAAGGATTCAGAACTCACAGCCAAAATATACAACCGTGTTCCTGTCATGGTACAAGACTTAAAGAATCAAAATCGATGGAAGGTTTTTTATATGCGATTGGTTGATCTTGGTGATCACAAAGACTCTGTAAGATTTAGCGACACTACGCAGTTTAGATCTAATCGCCTATACGAATCAAAAATGATATGGCAATATGACCATAGATATTCCACATTTGATATTAAAGATTTGGAGTCTTTGCAATCGGGTAGAACTGTCGAAGTAGAGTTGAATTCAAAACAATCTCCTGATTATTATTCTATTCCGAGGTATTTGGTTGATTTAGATCTTGTTGATAATTTGTTTAGTAAATACCCTGAATACAAAAAAAACTGGATTATAACTTGGAGAGATATATCAAATTCAACCAATGAGCGCACAACTATTTCAACTATAATTCCCAAGAACGTAACCTCAAGGACGTCTCCTGGAATTGGTTTCCAAGGCCATTTTCCTGTAATTTTAGTGTTAAATTTTAATTCTTTAATTTTTGATTATCTGGCCAGGCAAAAAATAGGAGGAGTCCATCTAAATTGGACGCTCTTAAAACAACTTCCAGTATTTCCTGAGGAACTTTATTCTCAAGAAAACCTTATCAAAATTATACCCAACGCATTTGAATTAATATACTGTTCATGGGATATAAAAGCCTTTGCAGATGACCATTGGAACGAAGCTAATTTAGACCTTAAAAAAGCCATTCGATCCCAATGGGAGGAAAACCAAACTGTAACAGGCGGACATAGTTGGAAATTACCTGAGTGGAAAGATGCCTCTCCTGAAATCGCTTGGGAAAAAGAAAAGGGCTGTCCCCTTCCTCCCTTCAAATGGGATGAGGCCCGCAGGGCGAGATTGAAGGCCGAATTGGACGCCTACTTCGCGCTGCTTTATGGCTTGGAGCGGGACGAACTGCGCTACATCCTCGATCCACAGGATGTATATGGAGAGGACTTCCCCGGAGAGACTTTCCGCGTCCTTAAGGAAAAAGACATCCGCAAGTACGGAGAATACCGCACCCGCAGGTTGGTCTTAGAAGCCTATGATTGCCTCCGACCCGATTGGGATATGGAAGCGCATCTACAGCGACTGCAGGAGATTTGGGAGGAGTGTCAGGAGGATTTGACTCCAACCCAATCCCTTAAAGTCAATGAACCCCGAGCAAGCTATGGTAAGAAAAAGGCAGGAAAAGACTTGGGGATGAAGGGATTGTTTGATTGAGATATTTATGGAAAAGAATATAGTTAGGGTTTGGCCAGCGACCCATTGTCCACTTACTAATCGTTCAGATTCTGAGGTAATCCGTTCAGTAGATTTATCCAATTTCAGTTTTGACAGGGAAGGATTTTATTGGATTTATAAGTTCGGAGCAGGTGAACAGCTTCTCATTGTGACAGATGAGCTTTTTAATAACTCAGATATTTGGACTTCTAAAAGGAGAGAGATTGAATTTTTATTACACCAAGGCAGGTGGCCGAAAGGTGTAAAAATGATGGATTCAAATTCTCTTTTGGCTTTGATCAGTTCATCCAATATTCCAAGTTCACCAATTGAAAAGCTAAAAGAGGTGATTTATTATTTTAAATCAGTTTCAGAGTTTTTTGGACAAACTTTATACCCAAAGGATAATTTTCATTACAAAGAGCATTTAGTCAAAAAGACAGGAATGAGCAATCCTTCAGAATTGGAGAGGATTATTTACACATGCATTGAATTGGGATATGTTAAAGATGAAGGAAGTACAAAAAGTACATTTCCTATAAGTTTAACCCTAAAGGGCTGGGAAGAGGCCGAGAAATTTGAAACCCAAAAGAGTTCAAATATTTCTTTTATAGCGATGTCTTTCGATCCCGAAATGATTCAGGTCTACAATGATTGGATAGAACCTGCAATAAGAGAATCCGGATTTGAACCCTACATTGTTTTAGATCAACATCCAAATAGTGATGTCACTATTAATGACGCGATCCTTGCAGGAATTAAGAAAGCTAAGTTTACCATTGCCGATTTTACATACCACAAGTCAGGAGTTTACTTTGAGGCAGGTTATGCCTTGGGTAGAGGGCAGAAAGTAATCTATACCTGTCGGAAAGATCATATTGGTACTGCTCATTTCGATACAAGGAATTATCAGCATTTGGTCTGGAAGGATGGAGAGGATTTGAAGAGGAAGTTGATGGATAAGATTGAAGTTTTTATAAAATCATAGTTCTATGCGGAAAATCGAAAAAGCATTTTGTCATCTCAATTTGGAGACTGAAAAAAAGTCTGGTAGAATAAAAGATTGGGCTAAGCCCTTTCGAAATGAAGAAATAATCACAAGTGAGCCAATGAAGGTTGAGACCTATGATGAGCTTGTTGGATTAGTAGCCAGAATTCTCCATTATAATCGGGAACATGTCATTTACTTTAGAGGCCAAGGTGTTGATTACAAAGAAAAAAGTAAATCGACTATCCTTCCTTCAATTTATAGGAAAAAGCCACGAGAGAAGGTTCGTGATATTAAAGTTAGGTTTAAAACATTAGAAGAAAAATCAAAAAAGTTGATTGAATGGCTTGATTTAAAGAAAGTGCCATTTGCAGGAACCCATTTGGTGAAAAAGTATCCAGAAATTGCATGGACAATTCTTCAACATTACGAAGTATGTGACTCCCCACTTATAGACGTAACGCATTCTCTTCATGTCGCTTGCTCATTTGCTTTAAATGGAAAATCAACTGGAGAATCAGGGATTATATACCTTATAGGCCTCCCATGGCAAACTGATGCCATAGGATATGATTCATTTCAAGAATTGGTCAGTTTGCGACTTTTGAGCGTTTGTCCACCATCAGCAAAAAGGCCGTTTTTTCAAGAAGGTTATTTGGCAGGTCCTTTTCCAAATTATAAACTGAATGAGCCAAGTAGAATAGAGCAATTCGATTTCAATAGACGGATGCTGGCAAAATTTGAAATCACTTATAGCGATTCATTCTGGGGGGATGGTTTTGAGATTATTCCGAAACCAAAATTAATGCAAGACAATGATCTATTTACTTTAGAAATGAAAGATTTAAAGAAGTAGTTAGATGGAAAAGAATAGGAAAAATTGGATACTTAAGAGGGACTCGAGTCTGACAATTTCGGAAAATGAGGCTGTTAGGAGTTGGAATTCAAATCGAAAGTTTACTGGTAAAAAGGGTGATTTTGTCATTCTATTAGAATATTTTAGCAGAATTTGGGTTTTTTCAAGATTTTGTACAATCAAATCGGTTGAACTTGGCAAGGATCAAGTTGAAGGTGAAAAAGGGAGAATTATTGTTAGGTTAGACTTGGGGATGGAGTTTGGTATGCTAAAGCCTTTAGAAAATTTTAAATTTAGTCTGCTGGCAGTTAAAAATTATTCAAATCCAGCTAAGCATTTTAGAACATGGAAAGAAATTACCATAGAAGAATTGAATGCTATACTTTTTGATAATGTAGATTTAAAAAGAAGCCTTCTTGGATTTACATTTTATGAGATGCATTTAGAGCATAGGAAAGCATTTTTGAATTTCTTGGGTCTAAGTGATTTTAGTCAAGACTATATTGTCCATGATCTTGAGAAAATTTTGATAAAGTTAAATGATTATGTTGTTGATTCGATAATAAATCCAGGGCATCAATTTTTAGAAGGGGTTAAATTGTTTAAGGAAATGTTCGGAAATGAAATCTATTCTAACTTATCAATTGCTGATCATGAAAATAGTGTTAGGGTTACTTATGCAGTTGATCAAGAAGAAGTGTTAAAAAAATATTTAAATAATCTTGAACAGTATTTTGGTAGTGCTTTTATCAATAGTAAAAATGAATATTCTAATAGAGATGAATACTATCGGAAAAGTTTAAAGAGTCCAATTGTTCTTAAAATAAACTGATATGGATGTTAATTTGTATAAAGAATCAATAAAAAAAATTACTGTTTGGGATGGAGATGGATCTGTCTTTGGTTTTATAGATTCTGGTAGTTTTATGACTGACTATATCTATGAGTTTTATTGTTCAATGGAGATGTTAAATGATTTGTCAGTAAGTCATAAAGTTTCAATAGTTCCTGGTGAAAAAGGAATTCATTTTTCAAGAAAAGGAGGGCACAAAATAAATCATGCAAAATTTTTAATTTTTTCTTCAAATGGGGAGGAATGTTTATTTCAGATTTGTTTGGGCACCGAGATTTATATGAAAGATGGGTATCCCTTTAGAGCAGACATTTCAGTTCAAACTCCTGATGCAGACGATTCTCCTAACCAAGAAGCGGTCATTCTAATCCATGATTCTAAATATTCAAGTTTAGATGGAACTATATCTCTCTCGGAAATAAAAGCATTTGCGACTGATGTCTCTGATTTTGATGTGCCAAAACCAGATGTTGAGAAATTGATATTTTCAAAATTTCCTTTTTTGAAATTCAACTGTTTGATTTCCAATATTTCAATCAATTCAATAAGGAAGAATTATGCTATTGAAAGGAATGTGAAGCAAATTGGAAAATTTTTCCCTGGATCAACAGCTTTGGAGGATTAGGTTTTCAATTTATGACCAAAGCTCAAAAATTCTTCGACTACTACAATGAGCTGGACAGGCTTTTTGCCAAAGCTTTAAATCAGTCGGATCATATTCCCTTCTCACAGCGGATAAAAGACCTTATTCCAAGGAACTCTATTGTTAGAAATTATAAAGATGATCTTTTCCAATTGGGAAATCTCAGGAATGCCAACTCCCATCAGTCGAAAGGAGGTGTTCCTATCGCAGAGCCCTTTGAAGAGACGGTCCAGTTGATCCAGAAGATTCTGGAAGAGTTCAAAAATCCCAAGCGTGTTATTCCTGCTTTTCAGTCTGAGGTTTTTACGGTTGTTCGCGGTACTCCTTTGATCGATTTGCTATCGGAGATGAATAAAAAAGATTTCTCTCAAGCTCCAATCTTGGACACAGATGGGAAAGTGATTGAAGTGGTTTCCACCAACACTGTTTCCCGTTGGCTCTTTGCAGAATATGAGAATCAGTTGATTGATTTGACTGCCGCCAAAATTTCAGACTTAATGCCTCATATTGAGACTAAGGAGAATTACGCACTTGTATCCAGGAATACCACGGTTTATGAAGCAGCAGAAATCTACTTGAAGAAGTCCAAAGAAAAGAAAAGCCAGTTAGACTGCCTGATAATTACCCAAAATGGAAAGGCCTCAGAGAAGCTGATGGGGATAGTATGTATAGAGGATATTGCAGAATATTTGATGGATTAAAATAGACCAATTATGAAAATTTGGAGAATAGGCTCCCAATGGGGAAAGCAAATTGACCTTATTGATATTTTTCGAGAACAAAAACTGGCATTTGCTGGGTCTGAAGTTCAAGCATTAATACTTGGGGTTTCAGCTGGTGATTTGTTATGTATTACTAAAGGCCAATCAATAGAAGCAATAGGAAGAATTAGTAAAATTGAAGATTTGGGAATAGTAAACCCTGCTCTTGCGAGTCAATTTGATTACGTGAAAGCATTATTGCTAAATGAATTACATTTCCTAAAAGATTTTAACTTACCTATGCAGTCATATGGTGGGCAAGGGAAGCAATTTCACGAAGTTCATGGCAATTACTTCAATTTAATTAAGGACTTATTTTTCAAAATTGAGACTATGTTGACTAAAATAAATGCAATAGACCTCCTTAAATACAAAAAGCAGATTATCCTTCAAGGCCCTCCTGGTACAGGGAAAACCAGATTGGCTAAGGAGATTGCGAAACAGTTGGTTTTGCCACTTAGTAGAGCCGAGCTTATTCGGAAAGTTATTCGGAAATATCTTATCTCAGGACTGGTTGTGCCAATGAGCCAAGCAAATAAGTCGGTTGAAGTATTGGTCGTTAATGAGGATAATTTTAAGATTAGAAAACCTGCAGGAGATGAAACTTCTCAGACTGTAAAAAGTGTTTACGATGTTTTGGAAAGGGGAGAATTCACTACGACAGGCGGTGATTCCTACCACATAGCTTTAGCAAAATACCTAAATGAAATTCTATTAAAGATTAGTCCTGGAGAGGCAAAGCTTATTCAATTCCATCCGGCTTATACTTATGAGGATTTTGTACGTGGCATTGTTGTAGAATCAAATGAAGATAAGCAAGTAGAATATAAAGTCGTTAATAAGGCTCTGGCTGATTTTGCCCAAAAGGCGCTTAATAATGAATTTTCCCACTACGTACTAATTATCGATGAAATTAACAGAGCCAATTTGCCTTCTGTTCTTGGTGAGTTGATATATGCACTGGAATATAGATTTGATCCGGAAAAGCCCGAAGAAACGAGTGTGGAAAGCATGTATTCCCTAATGGATGAGGGAGAGTCTGAAGTTTCGAAAGGTAGAATCCTCAGGTTACCCAATAACTTGTTCATCATCGGCACTATGAACACGGCCGATCGAAGCGTGGGACATATTGATTATGCGATACGGAGAAGATTTGCATTTGTAGATGTTCATCCAAGTGATCAGCCCATTCGAGAGGTAGTTAAAGATCCCCAAACTCAAGCGAAGGCGCTCGATTTGTTCCAAAAAGTAAGTTTACTATTCCAACAGGAATATTTGAACTCAGATTTCAAAGTAGAGGATGTTCAGCTGGGCCATAGCTATTTCTTGGCCGAAGATGAGGCTACATTAAAGCTCAAGCTTGATTTTGAAATTAAGCCTTTGTTAATGGAATATGTCAAGGATGGCATTCTCAATGAGAAAGCATCCGAAAAAATTAAAGAGCTTTCATTGTAAAGATGAGGAAGATTTTCCGGGAACATAGCAAGTCAGTGGTTGAGGCTCCAATAGAAGGGAAGTGGATTTCAGATATTCTATTTCTTAATCGGACCGAGGCGAAGTGTGCTCGGTTTTTTCAGGAGTTTGGAAATCACTTTTTGGAATGCTCCTACTATGTCGGTGCAGATTGGTTTCCTCATCGGGAAAAAGAGTGGTTCTACGTAGAATCCAAGCTCAATAAGAATTACAATCAAACTTCTGGTGAGGAAGAAAAGGGAATCAATGAGAACAAAGACCTTGTAGAAGTCGATGTGCTCAAAATGCTGTTCGACGCCCTTCAGGAACCTGAAGTTCGAGAGCATACCACTGAGCTTTTTGAGATCAAGTTTGATAGCGAATGGATTCCCCTGAGGCGTAAGCAGGACTTGATTTCTCCTTTGATTATGATCCAATTCCTGAATCTGGTCAAGGATATTGTCCGAAAGGGATTGAAGAAAAGTTACTATCGAGTTGAAGAAAACCTCTATGCTAAAGTCAAGGGGAAAGTCCTGGTCGGGCAGACCATCAAGCAGAATCTGGTCAAAAACAAGAACCTGAATACTGTCTGCCAATACGAGCAGTTTGGTGTCAACGGGATTGAAAATAGGATCCTAAAAAAGACTTTGGTCTACATCAAGCGCTACCTGTCTACCTACAAGGAATTATCCCATGCTTCTTATTTCCAAGAATCTTTCAATTACATTCAGCCGGCATTCTTGGACGTTTCCGAGGAAGTGAGTTTGAATGACATCAAGCATCTCAAGTTTAATCCTTTCTACAAGAATTACGAGAAGGCGATCGAACTGGCCAAGCTAATCCTACAGCGCTTCAGCTATAACCTCAATTCCATCCAAGATCAGGAAACGATCCTTACTCCGCCTTTTTGGATTGATATGAGCAAGCTGTTTGAATTGTATGTGTTGGGTAAGTTGAAAAACACATTCGGAAAAGACCTTCAGTATTTGGTCAGTACCTACGGGAATGAATTAGATTTCCTATTATCAGATGGTGATGATTCCATAGTGATAGATGCCAAATACAAGCCCAGTTATTCAGTCTATGTGAATCATCAGGATATCCGGCAAGTCAGTGGGTATTCAAGACTTCGCCGAATCAGAGAAAAAGTAAAGGTTTCGCCTGAGAAAATGCTGGATTGCGTTATTATTTATCCCGATTTGGAGAATGGAATTGATTCAATCACCAATCTCCGGTCCGTTCCGATTAAAGAATATGAGAAGGTGTGGAAGGTAGGAGTGAGTTTGCCTTTTAAGTGAGTAAATTTAATGTTACAGATGCTTAATAAGAGTCCTATCGCCAAGGCGTATGGAAAGTACTAATTCAAAGGAAGACTTGGTTAAGTTCTACTCTGCATTGGAAGGCTTTTGGTGGGTAAATTAAATTAGTATTCAAGCCCTTTGAGAGCCCAGCTCCGAATTGCAAATTTTCCCATTAATATGAGTGATTTCATAAGGGAGTAGGTTCAGGGTATATAGAAGAAACAACTTTTTTAGTCTTTTAAAATCATCAATTTTTTTCAAAAGTTGATCAAAATGTTTTCCAAAAATATATAAATATCTGATTTACAATTATGTTTCGAGTCCAATCCCCGCTACTATGAAGCCGATCAGAAATGATCGGCTTTTTTTTTGTGATCTATTTTTATGAAACTTAAAATAAGAGGATGATATCCTCAATTTTTTTCAAAAAAAATCGGAATTTGAAAAGAAAATAGCTTCCCTTTTCCAAAATGAATTTTTATAAGGTACTTGATTCTGTCGCTGCCATGGAGGTGGATGAACTCGAGAAATTATTGGATTTCAATCTAATTTATGGGGGCATCAGGGCTGATATATTTCTAGAAAAGCTTGCTGAGGTGTTTTCCATGTTTAATCATTGTGGTGATCAATTTCTTGAAACTCAACCTGTCGAATGTTGCTCCATGAGCTGTACTAATGGAGTGAAGCAGTTGGCCTATAAATTTATTGGCAAAAAATCCAATGCCGCTACCTATCTCCGCTTTTTAGTGGTACCTGAAATTGGCTCAGAGCAATATGAGATTAAAGATATAAGTACTTGTTTTTCCTATAATTGCGATAGGTCGAAGTCAGCTATTCAAGCCTGTTTTCTTCTTGATTTATATGAAGACGATTATCAAGACTATGGTTTGAGTCTGGAATTTGAAGTCTATAAAAGAGCAGCTAAAAAAGCTCAGCGGCAATTTGATTCCTTGGCTAGTGAAATAGAGCAAGCTTGGTGGATGAAATGGATACAGGAAAATCAGGCTACTTATTCTTTTCTGAATGCCCACTATGATTCTGAGATTTTTTCTTGGTCTAAGTTTCTGCGAACTTTTCGAAGAATACGAAAGGATATGAGAATGATAGAAAATCTAACCCAACCAAACTTCTTATCCCTAGTCAATCAGGGAGATGAACTTCCTGATGAGCAACTCACACATCTAATTCTCTATGTGGAGCGGACCCTGTCTCAGTTTAAGCCCTATGAAAGTCTAATTTTCGATTGGGAAGATGACAGAAAGGTATGCTATTTCAAAGGTAAAAACGCTTTTCTTGCAGGTGAGATTTTTTCTGGGTTTGTGTATGTTCGGGATTGGTTTAAGCATCATCAAAAAGCCCTCTTAGGGGATTTGGATCGCTGCAAAGGCTATGATTTCAGCCAGAGTGATTTCCGTTTTTTTGATCGGTACGAGGGAAACTGGTCAGGGACTTTGACGGGAAAATTGGGCGGTGCTCAATTAATCTAAAGAACGCTATCATCAGAATAGGATCTATCGCACCTCGATTAATTTGTGTTAAGTAAAAAACAGGTTTGCTGGTATTAGAGGATGCGACACAAGGACTTGTTTAAGGAAAAAAAGGGAGACAAACTCTTGCCTCCCCTTAATCAAAAAGTCCCCAACAAATTGGTGAAAAATTTCTTTTTAATCTCTTCAAATAGGATTTTTAGGATTGGTAGAAAATCCCTCAATAGCGCTCCATAATTGAATCAAGCCTATCTACCTCATGATGTTGATATTGGTAAACTTTCCGTTGGCGATGGTCACCTCGGGCCCGGTTCCAGTCATAGGGCTGGCTTTGAAAGCAAAAGTTCCAGATACCTTGTCTCCCTCTATGCTGCTGATAGTGAGTGTTCCTGAGCTGGCACTGTACACGAGTTGATTAGCGGTAGTCCAAATGGCCTTTCCTGCAAGATCGAAATTTCCTGTCCGCTCGGCATCAAGTGTCAGGGCAATATTAGACCGATCGGTAGCACCTGCCCCGATGGCAAATACCGTAAATCCACCCACAGTGGTAATCCGGCTGTTTCCAGAAGCTTTCCAGGCTTGCCCGTCGATGGTGGCTTCTACATTGAGTGAACCCTGAGGGATTTCGTCATCCTTATCAGGACAAGCGAAAAAGACAAAGGCCAACAGGCCTAAAAGTAGTGATCGTAGTTTCATAGTATTTTTTTATGGCAAGATGGGGAGGAAGAAGGAGAGGTGAAATCCCCTAAAGTGGGTATTTGTGATCAGTGGCAGTGGGTATTTAAAAATCTCATTTGGCAAAAAGAGCTTAGCCACGAATTCAAGAATAGGTTTTATTTCTCCAAGGGGATCGAATTAATTACGGAATTCGTTTTCCGAAAGGAAAATTCGATAAAATTCTTTTTTCAAAAATTGAACAAACAGAAAAGATTTAGAGGAATTAACAACCATCTTACTTTTCTGGTTATACCACGACTTTAATGAAAAGACCTAAAAAATAAGCTCTATTAAAATCGGTAAATTGTCATTTTATCAACGGAATAGTTTGAATTGGACTGGGATCTTTTGGTTATTGGGCCCTTCGGGATTTTCGGTTTTGGAGTGCTTTGCAAACCCGTTAAGAAAATGACTTAGTCCCGAACTTGATTCGGGAATCCAGTCATTTTTAGGGTGGCAAAGCAGGACAAAATTCCGCTGTGCACCAAGTTGTAACATGTAGAAAACGATACTAGCGGAAAGAAAAGAACGGGGCCAAGACTTTTGGATACTTTTGGTCTTCAAAAGTATCAAAGAAAAAAGATTTAAAAAGCTTAAGATCAGGCTAAGCTTTTTAGTTTAGCCCAAATCATTTTCACACCTTTTTTGCCTCGCCTTACAAACCAAAACAAAAAGGTATAAAGTCATTTACCTATTGGAAAGACTACCTATTCATTCATAAATTCATAAAACTAAAATTGCGGACTAAACTTGTCCTCTCATTAAATTAAGGGTAGAACCACCTTTCTAAAGCCCAAAAAATTCGTGCATTAGTGGCAAAAAAAAAGCCTGGCCACAAATGAATTATGGTCTCTTTTAATTTCATTGATACCGCACAATAAAAAACAGAATTATTTGTGGAAAAAATAGTAACCTAATCCAAAAAAAGAATTTGAAAAATGTAGGGAAGGACTTACTTTGAATGCTTAAATCTTTCGCTCTTGTCTCGTTTTAGCCTATTTTCTTTCTTTCTCATCCTTTTCTATGGTGCTTTACCCTCTCAGGGAAGGCAACAAGCCCAATTCGATAGTTTGGAACAAGTGTTCCAAAATCAAAATCTCTCCGATTCCATCCGCTACCGAGCGATTCAGCAGCTTACTT
The DNA here is from genome assembly GCF_900101705.1 of Algoriphagus faecimaris. Lineage (GTDB taxonomy): Bacteria > Bacteroidota > Bacteroidia > Cytophagales > Cyclobacteriaceae > Algoriphagus > Algoriphagus faecimaris. Next base: position 34,865 of record NZ_FNAC01000025.1, read on the forward strand.
TTTCGATGATTTTCAGCGATGGAGATCAGGCCAAACCCAAGATTAAAGAAGTCTTGAAATCAGTCGAAAAGGAAGTTGGGAAATCTAGGATTTACTTTGAAATCCTGCAGAATCTCGGCATCTACTACGATGTCAATCAAATGACCGACAGCTCCCTGATGATCTTTTCCGAGATCTTGGAGGAAAGCAAAAAACAAGGTTGGAAAGCCCTAGAACAGCGCTCCAACAACAATCTTGGTATGAATCGCCTGAATTCCTCGGACTACAAAGCGGCGATTGAGTATTTTTCCAAATCTTTGGAGCTAAGTAGAATTGATCCCAATGCCCAAGAGGCTAATTATGTCCATAGCATCTCCAATTTGGGATTGGCTAACCAAGAACTCGAACTCTACGATCAGGCAATCAAGTATCATTTGGAGGCTTTGGAGATCCGAGAGCGGCTAGATGACCCGAATGGCATTGCGATTTCTTGCGCCAACTTGGGGATTTGTTACAAACTAATGGGAGAGGAAAACCAAGCTGAAAAGTACTTTCAAAAAGCGATCGTAAATGCCGAAATCGCCGGTAACAAAGTACTATTTCATCGAGTGCATGATAATCTCGGGAGTCTTTACATAGGGCAGAAAAATTATGAAAAAGGGCTGTTGATGCTTGATATCGCTCTGGATGATGCAGATGGATTTACTCCCGATCCTAAAATGGAACTCAGCATAGTCAGCAATGCCGCTGCGGCTCATTTAGACTTGGGGCAAACCGAACGAGCCTTGGAATTTGCCAATGGCGGTCTTGGAATATTGACCGAAAATCCGGAGTTGGTTAACTATTCACTGACCTTGAAAAATACCCTTGCCAAAATCTATTTTAGAAAAGGAGATTTTGAAAAAGGCAATGCCTATCTCGAGGAATATCAAGAACTCAATCGACAAGTTTTTCAGGAAGAAAATGCCCAACTCCTTACCGACCTTCAAGTGAAGTATGATTTGGAGAAAAAAGAAAGCCAAATTGCAATTCAGAATGCTGAGATTCAGGAAAAAAATGCGACTCTTCAGCGAAATTATTTCGCTCTTGCTGCGCTAGGGCTCTTGATACTTTTGATCGGCGTTGCCTTTTTCTTTTACCAAAACCGGATTAAGCGAAAGCAGGAACTCCTCGTCAAAGACAGGGAATTGAAAGTAAAAGAAGCCTACATCCAAGCTTCGCTGGAATCTCAGGAACAGGAGCGCCGGCGTATGGCCCAAGACCTACACGATGGATTTGGGCAATATATTTCTGCCCTTCGGATGTATGTCTCCCAACTCAAAAGCAATCAGACCAAGGAGGAATTCAAGACCGAACTTGTCAGCCGTACCGATGCGGTTTTGGATGAAATGTCTAGAGAAATCAGCAATGTGGTCTACGACTTGATGCCAGCTACTTTGATCCGCTATGGATTAATTTCAGCATTGGAGGACTTAGCTCACCGAATCAATGCGGGGCAAAAAGTAAAGCTTCACATCGAATCAGGAAACCTGCCCGATCGCTTGGATGAATTGGTTGAGATCAACCTTTTCCGTATCTGTCAAGAGTGGATTAATAATGTGCTGAAGTATGCTAAAGCAGAAAATATTACCTTGGACTTATCCCAAAATCATGGGGTGGCACAGCTTCAAATTTTAGATGATGGACAGGGGTTTGATACCCGTGTTTTTCGGCACAGCAAGCGAAATGGCTGGAAAAACATCAGTACCCGAGCAGAGTTGCTTAATGGCAAACTGGAACTTTTTACTCAGGCTAGACAGCAGGGAACCGAGTTATTGGTCACTTTTCCGTATGTTCATCGTGCCAATTAAATACTTTAGAAAATGAAAATTCTTCTTGCAGATGATCACCGCATTCTTTTGGACGGGTTGAAGTTTTTGATCCAAAATCAAGACAAAGTGACTGAAGTGGAAACGGCCACCACCGTGGAGGAGGCTTGGGAAAAAATGGGGAAGAATGCTCCCGATTTGATTATTTCGGATATCTCTATTCCTAAAGTCGGTGGAATTGCTTTTGCCCAAAAAGTCAAATCGCATTTTCCGCAGACTAAACTGATTTTTCTGAGCATGCATGAGGAGCCCTACCGAGTCAAAGAGGCTTTGGCCACGGGAGCGGAAGGCTATGTGCTAAAGAAAGCTGCCCACGAAGAATTATTAAAAGCAGTGATAGAGGTGGCTTCGGGTGGCATGTATTTCAGTACGGAGATTCAAAAAATCCTGATTCAGCGAATGAGATTCCCCGCAGATGAGCGTATCCTTTCAGAAAGGGAAAAGGAAGTGTTGAAGTTGATTTTTGAGGAGTTTTCCAACAAACAAATTGGAGAAATGCTCCATATCTCTGAGCGAACCGTAGAGACTCACCGCAAAAATATCTACCAAAAAACAAAGACCAACACGCTGGTTGGTCTTTTGAAATTTGCCTTGGAAAACAATCTGGTGGGAGGGATGGCTCAATCTTGAATCATAGAAACGAAGTTTGAAATCCCTGTGTCCATCATATCCCGAATGGCCCCTGATGCAGCGCTTACATATTTCTGCTGATCACATTCTGCAAAATGTGAGGCTACAGTTTTTTGCTCCCCCGATACCATAACCAAGGTAGAGTAGCCTGTTTTTGAAAACATATCGGATTGAGCCTGAGTAACTTCTTTGATTTTCTTGTCCTTGAAGACATCTTCAAAGTAGACTGCCTTTTTCAGTTCCACTTTGGCATCAAAAAACGGATTGTTTCCAATGTCATTTCCTGAAATAAAGCGTACCTGAGAATTGATTGTTTCAGAGGCACCCATACTTCCAAACCCTTTGACAAACCCAGTAAGTGAAGTTTGCTTATTCACATCTGAGGTATTCATTATTGGCTCGATTCTATAGCCTATATCTGCCTTGACCGAAGAGCTATTAGTCCACATCGAAGCATCGGCATCCAGAGTTACAAATGGAAAAATAAAATTGACATCGGCCACATAGACATCCCCGAGTTCTTTAGATATTTTGGGAGCCATATCCAAAAAGGTGCCTTTTTCTCTGCCACTTTTGGCCACTCCTTTCACTAAGTAGTCGAAGCCTTTCGGAGTTACCATCACAAAACCGGCTGCTTGATCGTCGGAGGAAGCACCTCCGGATACCCTAGTCCAGCCCTGGAAATAATCAATTTTTTCGGCTTCATCCACGCTTAGGATTTCAAAGCCCTCGCTAGTCAGTTGATTGAGGAAGGATTGATAGGCCTCATCGATGATCTTTTGGAAATCATCCACATCTACACCTGAGATTTGAACTCCCATCTTAGTGTAGGTACCGGAGGTAAATGTAGTTCGGTTGGCACGGTCGTTTTTTGATCCAGAGGTTCTTGCTGAAGCCTCTTCAAAGACTTCGAAAAGGGCCTTGAAGCTTCGAACAAAAACCTTTTTGGGTGCTTTTTGATGTTGCTTTTTCTTATTGTAGCTGGTGACTTTGAGGTCCTTGTCATTGATTGTAGTGCCGGGAAAGGCATCTACAAAAAGCAGGAGGAAAATGAGTACTAAACTTTTCATATGTTCTGTTTTTGGTTAGGGAGTATAAAGGTGGCTAAAGCAGGAGTAGGGAAGAATGCCCTAAAACACAGATTTTTTATCCGTGCTGGTACGGATACCGGGTCAAATTCACTGCTTGCATTCCTTTTTTAGCGTGAATTATTTTTTATCCTGATCCATTAAAAAAAACACTTAATTCGTTAAGAAATAGGTTATAATCAATTGAAAAATAGGTTATTAATTTAAAAATTTATTCAAGGGCTGTCTCAAAAAAACAATCCTTACATGGAGTACTTATCATTCGGATAGCTTTCGAAAGAGTAAGCTTCCTTCAGAATAGATTGGAATTTAAATTTCAAATAAAATCAAACTCTTTGACCATAGATAAATGATAAGCAGGGATTCTGATTCCTCAATAAATTTGGTGAAGAGTTATCAAAACTATCTCAAAATTTTTAAGTTTAATCTTCAAACTTCTTAAAAATACTCTTTATGAAACAAGCTCTTATTTTAGGTTTTGTGTTTTTCTTATCCGTTTCGTTTTCGTATGCGCAAAAATCAGCCGCTGCTTATCCTAATACCTACTGGAGCTCTGGTGGGGAATGGATTTTTTCAACGGGTGCGATAGACGGCTCCAATAATGTAATAAGATGGTCGCCCGTGATCAACCTTCAAAATTTCTTGAATTTTGATCAGTCTCAGAATTTTGGAACCTTTACTGGGATCAATTTGAGAAATGTTGGGTTTATTTATGATGAATCGGCTTCCGTGCGCAAAAAGATAAGAACCTATAACTTAGGCATTCCTGTAGGAGTTAAAATTGGAAATCTTGATAAAACTTTCTTTTTTCTTGGCTACGAGTTGGAGATGGCGCTGAATTATAAGGAAAAGACATTTGTAGATGAACGAAAGACTGACAAATTCAATATTTGGTTTAGTGATAGGGTGAACCTGTTTCAAAGTTCTTTTTTTGCAGGCATTAGCTTATCGAGTGGGACTAGTATTAAATTCAAATATTATCCAACCGGCTTTTTCAATCAAGATTTTACGGTTTCTGAAATGGGTCAAACCATCAGGCCTTACGAGAATTTTCAAGCCAATATTTTTTACATCTCTTTGAATTTTGATGTCTTCAACAAAGGGGAGTTCTCATTAGGTGATTGACCCGGTTTAGGTTTGCGGTTCAAGGGATTGAAAAGCCACTAGTGGTATTTTAAAGGATTGTAAAAAATAAAAAAGCCCCTGCAAAAATTTGATATGCAGGGGCTTTCACTTTTTTTAAGCAAGGCTTAATTCTTCAAATTAAAAGCGCTGATTTCTCCATTTCCTGACTGATAGTAAAGGTAGCCTTCGATATCATCTACTTCATAGACTGGCTTTTTGTCTTTGAGTACGATTTCTTTTTCGGTTTTACCAGTATCCTTGTTGACTTTGACAAGACCCACGCCGTCGCTGAGATCCGTCAAGATAAAACGCGCATTTTCCGTAGCCATGGTGGCTTTGAAGCGCTTGGTCATTTCTCCATAGGAAATGGAGGCAATATTCGAGAAGGTCTCCGCTGCTCGCGCATTGTCTCTTGCTCGCATCGCATCCGCACTGCTGTATTCGCCGATGTAATAGCTGTAGGTGGACTGAGAAGCTGCAGCAGCAGAAACAGTGGCTGAAGCGAGCGTCAAGGCTCCAAGCGCCACTTTGGCAAAAGTGCTTTGGCCGGGAGCTTTATGAAATACATGGTAATTTTCTTTTCCACTGCCGTCAAGCAGCATCATGTTTTGATCGGAGGCCAAAAAGATGCCTGAAGCTCGTGTTCCGATCTCATAGGGGCTTTCTTTTCCTTCAAATTTGAGCTTCGCAAAAGTGCTTACATCTCCGGTATTTTCATCGATGGCCAGAATTTCTTCGCCAGTGCTGATGAGGTAGCGACCTTTGGCTTTGTCGTAAGCACTCGATACAGAAGTAGCCTTCTTGTACTGAATTCCTTTTTTCCATTTGGCATCCCCGGTATTCAAATCAATAATATTGGCATCGGTATCGGTGATGTAGATCATGCCTTGAGGTGTGGTAGCCATGGTATGAATATTCGCACCGGTGTCAATGGGCTTTTTAAATAGAGGTGTACCGTCAAATTTGATTTTGTTGATTCCACCATCGGCCAAACCGAATAGGATTCCGTCTTCCATCACGTAAAAATGCTGCACATAGCCTTTGGTTTTGGGGGCTTTTTCCCATAAATCTTCTCCGCTTGAGGCATCTAAAAAGGCAATTTTAGATTCACCGCCACCTCCGATTTGACTCACTAGACTACTGCCCCCTTTGAAAACATCGCTCACTACAGCCAATCCTCCTGGAAGAATCTGAAAACGGGTGATGCTGCCTTTGATTTTTCGTTCTTTGTCCCAAAGAGCCTGCCCGTCTTTTCCAAATTTATGGATGCGGGTGTCTCCATTGCTGCGCTCTTCGAATCCATAGATTTCGATTCCGGTCTCATCGGCAATCATGCTGGTTAGGTTTTTCACGTCATTTTCCCAAATAATGCTCCCATTAGCCACATTGGCGCTGACTACCCCTTTGGTGGTGGGGACAAAAACCTGATCCTTGAGAAGGAAAGGAGCTCCCGAACTCATCGGAATGGCTGCCGCACTGCGGACTTTTCCCGCATTGGGATCTAAATTAGCAAAGCCTTCCTGCTTGCCTGTAGCCATGTCATAAATGCCTGCCGCCAGGATTTCGCCCTCGCTCTTTTCCCGGTTCCCTACGACGACGAGTTTGTTTTCGGGAAGAAAAATTTTGAGTTGGGCGATTTGCTTCCAGCCGTTTTCCTCAGTGACGAAAACTTTTTCACCCGTGATCACATCAATCACAGTTCGCTTGGAGTTTGCAAAGATGGTCCCCGGAATTTGGGATTTTCCTCCTTGGGTCAAAATCACATAGGGGCTGAGCGGAACCAATTCCATCTCCTCTTCTTTGATTTTGCCGTATTCTGCAAAGCTGAAATGGGGACTAGCAGCACCCGGACGGATGCCTACGAGGCCGCTGCTCCCGTTGATTAAAAGCACGCCGGCATCGGTAAGGGTCATTTTTTCGATTTTGCCTCCTATATCGTATTTGTGAGTAGGAGTGGTTTGTGCCCAGCTTACTGTGAAAAATAAGCAGCTAAGCCAAGTGAGTAATTGCTTTTTCATAAGAATTTGATTTGAAGGAAATCGCAGTTTGTCACAAAAACAGTTCAGCTTTCACTTACAAAAGAAGATCATCCCAAACTTGAATCTGCCACAGGCTGGATTTCATGCTAATTTGTGGGGTTGAGAAATGATTAAATTCAAGCTTAAAGTAAGCTGGGATAGGAAAGGAATTCCATACGCCATTTGCCCTATATTTCACTTCAGCAGTAGTCCTCGCGTAAGCAGTAGAGCCAAATTTTTTTTAATCTTTATTTGTTCCGTCCCAATTGAGGTCAAGGCTCATGTCCTAGGTAACCCAATAAAAGACCAGTCCCGTAATCAAAATACCGGGAGGAAGAAAAGTTGACAGGTTATCTGTCCTATGAACACGAATTACTTTGATACCGACGAAAGCCTTACCTCTGTTTTTGAGCTGGTCGGTAAATAGGCAGCCCATTCAGTAAGTATAGCCCTATAGGTAATTGATTTTACTTTTTTACAGATACAATTCCTTCTGTCAAGTTCAATTTTAACTAAAAAAAGCTATCACACCTGCTGGAGATGAGATAGCTTTTTATGTTTTGGAATCGTCTTTTCTATTCGAAAGTGGAGCCTGTTCGGAGGTGGATCACTGGTTTTGAGTATCCTCTTGTAAGCTGAGGTTGAGTTTTTTCGATTTCAAGGTGTCTGCCAGCCACTTTAGCAAAAAGAAAAGGATAAAGCCGTTCAGACTACTGCTCAGGGCTTCTTTGATTAGAAAGTCGATTTTAGCCGTTGAGTCCATGGTTTCTTGAATTTTGATAAAGTCATACAAGCCATGTACTAAGCTGATGATGGCTCCTATCAAAATAAGATAGAGGATTGCATAAAGCCATTTGAGATTGCCGAAGTTGAATTCAATTTTCATACGTTTTTAAATTTTTGTGTTTCACATTCTCTCCAAAGCATAAATTCAAAAATCTTTGACATCCATATTTCTAATTTTGGACCATGATTTTTCCGATATGCAGGATTGAATCTTGTTTTTACCTTGATAGAGATGCAAAAGTAGACCTGATAAATGGTGGGTTAATTGATCTATGTTAAGTTAATGTCTACCTTGTTTTCAAATAAATAATTGATTTTGAGGGAAAATATAGAAGAGGGTGCGGCAAATGAGAGAAAACACCTGGAGGCCGCCAGGAAGCTATTGTTTGATTATTTACCCTTGTCTGATTCGCAATGGGAGGTGTTTAAGCAGGGATTTAGGATCAGAAAGTATAAAAAAGGGGAATTCGTTCTGCGAGAGGGGGAAACGGAGCGTTTTCTTTCGATCGTGATTCAGGGGCTTACTCGCCATTTTGTACTTGTCCAAGGAGAAGAACACTCTTTTGACTTTTCTTTTCAGCATGAATTCAACTGTTCCTATTCTAGTTTTATCCAGCAAAAACCATCGAGGTTTTATATAGAAGCCTTGGATGATTGTATTTTGGCTTCTCTCCCCTATACATTTCTTCAGTCACTGTATGAGCAATTTCCTGAGAGCAATAAATTTGGGCGAACAGCAGTAGAGCAGTATTATATCTGGAGAGAGCAGCGAGAGCTCTCCCTGCTGACGGAGTCGGCCAGTGAACGCTATGAAAAGCTCATGCAGAAATATCCTGTTTATTTGGAACAGGTTCCCCTGAAATACTTGGCTTCCTATCTCAATATTAAGCCCGAATCATTGAGTAGGATTAGAAAAGGGCTCCTGCAAAAATAAGGATACCCTTCTTAACCTAGGTTAATTTAGGGCAGCTTGCCTTCTTTCAACTTTGCACCTGTAAATCAATCAAATCATTACAGGTATGAAAAATCTATCGTTTCGAAAAGTTTGTTTTCCCTTAGCTCTACTGATGACTTTAGGAGCCCAATCTCTAATTGCACAGGAAAATGGGGTTAAATCAAAAAGGCCCTATTCATCTCAGACCTATTTTAGTTTTGGGGCGGGTATGAGTTTCCTAAGTGGGACTCAGGATCAATTTTACCAAGATGGACACAGCAATGTGCAAATCGGTTTCATGAAAGAATTCCCTGCCACTCAAAGAGTCTCTTGGGTAGCCGGTTTGGAATTAGAGCGGCTTACCTATTCTTTAGATTTTTTTCCCGAAGAGGGAGAAGGAGGGAAAAGGTTTATTCCGGCTCCTGATGGAGTCAAGTACACTCGGATCTTTCAAAATAGTTTGAATCTGTCTGCTCAAACAAGAATTTATTTCAAGGATAATAGCAGTGAGCAAAGTTCAAATATTTTTCTTCAGGCTGGTTTTAGGGCGGGGTATAATTTAAGTACGACTTTTTCCTACAGAGAGTCGAGCGCTCAGGAAAGCATCAATTTGTCAGAAATTACTCAACCTATCAATTTGCAAGCAGAGTTTCTTCTAGGCTTCAAAGGAGCCTATTTTGATAAGCTAGCAATTCTAAATTCCTCCAGTTTTGGCCTAATTTATCAATTCAATAACCCCTGGAGTGCAGGAAATGTCGGCAATGTTAAACCCATCCATCTGACTTGGAGGTTTTTATTTTGAGAAAGTAGGGAATTGGCAATGCGCTGAGTCTGGAAGAGCAGAACGACCCGACTTTGGGACAGTACCTGGGGCAGTTTACCGACATGCAGGTACTGGACTTCAACCTGGGACTAGCATTGACCCATGCGAAGTACTATGTGAGCTACGGGATGCACCGGGTAAACGGGGGTAGAATCACCTCGGGGGATGTGTTTATGGACGGCTATCCGGCGAGCAAGATGCTTCAGGCGGGCTACAGGGAGCGCTTGAGTCCGAACATGGCCGTGATGGCCAATGCTTTCTACAGAACCCAGAAGAACCTGCCTGACCAGTTGGATATGAATCTAAAATTACTGCTGATGGACAGAATCTGGGTTGGCGGCGGTCACCGGCTGGACTATGCGAGCAATGTACAGTTTGGGATAGTGACCGATCGGCTGAGACTGGGCTACGTGTTTGAGTTTCCTGTGGCCCGCTCCTACCAGTTGCTGGGAAGAATCCATGAGTTTACAGCGGTGTTTAACCTCTTCCCCAAGGATGACAGAGACAAGCGGGATATTTTACCGACTTGGTAAAATTGATTTAGTTTTTGAATCGAAATTTTGAAACGCATTTTGAATATTTATCTTCATATTATTGGTGATGATTATCAAATAAAATTCGATTTGTTATCCGATAAGATGGTTTTAAATGTGTTTCTTAGATAAATAAACTGAATTTAGTTTCATGCTTATGATCAGACTATTCATGGGCAAGTGAGATGATCCGTCAAGCCTGATCGATATGATCATGTATAAGTGCTCGCAGAATTTTCTCAATGAGTTTATATATAAGCTTAAGAGAAGATGTTCTTTGTTAAAAACTCTTTAACTGAATTGTTTTCGCTTGGATTGACCCGTACATTCAATAGAATAGATACATGTATTATTTTTTATGATTTTTTCGGCGACTTCAATACTTTAAACAGAAAATAAACTGTAGCACTGATCACTAAAGCTTGGGTGAGGATAAGGAGAGTTAAGGCTAATGGATTCATTGGATGTTGATTTTACGTTTATGATTGGCATAAAATACCAGTAAGCAGATAAGGAGAAACAAACTAATCAATAGGGTTCTGGCAAAGTTAGAGTACCAGATTTTCTCCTCCAGAATCTGGCTTTCTTCCTGACTTTTACTCGCTGCTAATTGGATCTTGATATCGCTGTGGTAGAGCTTTTCTATAATAGAACTGGGATCGAGATTCCAGCCTTGACCACTGAAGAGCGATTGGATATTTCCTGCCCAATCGTTCCCCTCAGGCGTAATCAAAGCTCCCAAAAACACCATCAGCAAGAGTAAAGGCGTAATGTATTTGATGATAAATTTATACACCTGAGGTACCTTGATATCGGCTCCGGTTGTGATTTCGCTCCACCCTTTGTTTATTCCGAATACCCAAGCAAATAAAATGGATTCCATTAGGGCAAAGACCACCAAACTGACCGTTCCGGCCCAGTAATCGTATTCTTCAAATACGCCCTGCTGATAAAATAATACGGTAGGAAGTCCCATTATCAAGGCCAAGAGTCCGAAGGAATAGGCTCCTCTTTTTTTTCCCCAACCAAATTCATCCCTCATAAATCCCATCCATGGGGTTCCCATTGCCAAAGAGGAGGTAATACCTGCAAAGAACAATAGTCCAAACCAGGAAACTCCCGCAATAGCGGCAAAAACTTCACCCCACTGCTGGAAGAGAAAAGGCATCGTTTGAAAAGCCATTCCGAATCCGGCATTTTCTAAAACCCAATCAATCCCCAAATAGCCAGCAGCAATTGGGATAACGATGGCACTACCCAAAACTACCTCGACAAATTCATTCATAAATCCCGCCGAAACCGAATTAAGGGCAATGTCGTCTTTTGAGTTGAGATAGGCTGCATAGCATTGAATGGTACCCATGCCCACAGAAAGGGTAAAGAAAATCTGTCCGGCAGCCGCCAACCAAACCTTGGGATTGGTCAAGGAATCAAACTGCGGAGTCCATAGAAAATCAAATCCATCCCAAGCATTGGCATCGGGGAATTCGGCAGATCGTCCCGAATCACCCATTCGATAGGCAGTGACTGCCAAAAGAATCCCAAATAAAATCAGAAGGGGCATCCCGATTTTGGCTACTTTTTCGATTCCTCCCAGTCCTTTAGAAAGGATATAAATATTTATAAATAGCACCAATATGTAAAAAATCAAGGGCTCTAAAGGGATCCCAAGGGTGCTGCTTCCCAAGGAAATATACTCCTCAAAAAACAGGGCCACATCGGATTGAGACATTCCCTCAAATGTCCCCATCAAGGCATGAAGCACATAGGAGAAACTCCAGGATTCGATATAGGTATAGTAAGCCACCACACCGATGTTGGTGAAAATCCCAAATACACCGATGTATTTCCATACTGCCCGCTTGCCCATGCTATCAAGAATAAACGGAGTACTATGATTGCCGAATTTTCCTCCGTATCTGCCGGATGACCACTCGATGAATAGCAAGGGAATACCCAAGAGAAGAAAACAAACCAAATACGGAATGATGAAGGCGCCGCCACCGTTTTGGACAGCCTGAACAGGAAAACGAAGGAAGTTTCCCAAACCAACGGCGTTTCCTGCCATCGCAAGAATTAGCCCTAGCCTAGAGCCCCAGGCTTCTTTGGGCAAAGAGGTTTTTTCCATAAATTAATTGTGGTATTCAGAATTTTAAATGGGGTGCCTAGCATTGATAGAAAGCAGGCTAATCAATCAAAAAGTGTCTCTCAGAAATAAAAATGGAAAATGTGGAGTTGAGCCAAAATAGAATCAAAGCGATTTTTGGGGCTAAAATCATTTACTCGGATTTCCTGAAAGACCGCCCAGATTTTACGATACAACCAATCAACAGATTGACAGGCATCACCAAAAGACTGCTGATTTTTGTACACCCATGTAAAGGGATTGGAAGTGGGCAAATACCCCAATCCCGAATAGTTTGAATCCAAATAGGAAAGTGATATGTCAGCATGTTGATCGGCAAAATCATCCTGATTAGGATTACAAAAAAGACTTGCAATGAGCACTAAACCAAAGGCTAAGCTGATCAAATAAGGAGCTGATAACCTTAAGTCAAAGGGAGGACAAAAAGAAAACAAGTTCTTTATCATTCATCAAATTTCGATCAAAGCTATTGTAAAAATTCCATTGATTTTTTTAGCAGATAGGAATTTTTTTTCTCAGAAACGGCCTCATCATATCTCGGTTCTATTCCTGTCCAAATTGTGACCGAGAAAAGGTAAAAAAAGGGACGAAATCGAGCACGACCCAAAGCGACACACAGTGGAATGCCCCGATATATCGGGGATAATGTGCGAGATTCTCCCGAAGTTCGGGACAGGCTATCCCGATACTCGGGACAAGTTATGACCTTTGAAAATCAATTATAGACACATGAAAAGCATGATTCCGCCCCTTTTCTTAAAGGAAGTTTTTAGGATTCTCAACTCTCCAGATATCCGAATTTTCCTTCATTAAAATCCCGAAACGCCTCCATCAGTTCTGCACGGGTATTCATCACAAATGGTCCGTGGGCGGCAATAGGTTCGTTCAATGGTTCCCCACTAAGGATCAAGACCACTGATTTTTCCAGGGCTTTGAGGACAAATTCCTCTCCTTCATTTTTAAATAAAGCCAAGTGATCCGTCGGTATTTTTTCAGTTCCATTGACCTCGATTCTTCCTTCCAATACAAGAATTGAAGTGTTATGATCGGCGGGAATTTTGAATTTAACTTCTCCGTCTTTTTCTAATTTTGCGTTGAACATATTTAGCGGGCTGAAGGTACTGGCACTTCCGCTCGTTCCTGCATATTCCCCCGCAATCACCTCAACGATTCCCCCTTGATTGGGCAGGCTTACTTTGGCGATTGTATCATTTTCCAGAGCTTGGTACTTGGGCGGACTCATTTTGTCTTTAGCTGGGAGATTGACCCAGAGCTGGACCATCTGAAATTCGCCTCCTGTTTTACTCCATTCCCGCTCATGATACTCCTTGTGCAATACACCGCTGGCCGCTGTCATCCATTGGACTCCCCCTTCCCCGATGACCCCGCCACCGCCGGACGAATCATGATGCTCGACTTTTCCCTTGTAGGCAATGGTCACCGTTTCAAATCCACGATGCGGGTGAACGCCGACCCCTTTTGGGGTTTGACTGGGTGGAAAGTTGTACTTGGAATTGTAGTCAAGCATGATAAAAGGATCCATCCGCTTCATATCCAATCCGGGATAGCTCGGGATGAAATTATGCACCCGAAATCCATCTCCGACAAAATGCGGTGGATTGGGCTTGGCGATTAATTCGATTTGCTTGGTTGTCATATTTCCTCCTTTTTTATCCAAAGGTATAGCAGCGACATGCCCAAAACATTGATCTAGGTTAAGAAGCACCACGATGTCGGGCCGCAAGTTCTTTTCTAACGCGGCTGAGGCTTTCGGGAGTGATGCCCAAGTAGGAAGCAATGTGGGTCTGTGGGACCCGGAGAGTGAGATCAGGATAGGTCTGGATAAAGTCCAGGTAACGCTCTTCCGCCGTGGCGCTTTGTAGCAAAGTGATGCGTTTTTGGAGACGTTGGATATGTCGATGCAGGAGCAGATTGTTAAAGGCGATAAAACCATCATCTGTTTTGGAGAGCTTCATGATTAGGTCTTTGTTGATGAAAAATACCTCACTTGCTTCCACAGCTTCGATAGAATAGGAGGAGGGCTGGTCAAAATATTCGCTCTCCCGGTCGGCCATAAGCCAGTTTTCGGGAGCAAATTGGAGGATGTGTTCCTTGCCTTTTTTATCGACATGATATTGCTTGAGTAAGCCTTTTTCTACAAAAAATGAATGCTGGATTTTTTCTCCTGCACGAAGGAGAAAGGCTCCTTTGTTTACTTCTTTTCTGCTGCAATGGGAAAGAATCTTATCGATCAGTTCCTTATCCAATTCAGCATGGGAAGTCAGGTATCTTGTAAATCGGAATGGGCTCATAATGAAGTGAAATTACTGAAAATCTAGATAGAGGAATTAGAGACAATATTCTTTTGAGAGAATCAGATTTATGGCATTAATCCTTAACGTAAAAATACAGCTAAGCCCACCTAATAAAAGTTTCTGGTTTCTTGGCATATTCAGGTATAGTTTTCTTCCACTGTTTTTAAGAATAAGTAATTAGCTGTAAACGAGAGGTCTTAAATTTCTTATCAACACAAAAAACTTCCTGAAAAGAAAAAACTCTCTTAATAGTCAGTTAATAAGAGGATTGCAACTTGCCTTTTATGGTCTCAATCGTATCAATTTTATTGGGGATGATTCTCCTCGTTAACTCAGGTCAGGAGGTGCTTCCCTTAGATTTAGAAAAGTTGGAAAGAGCATCGGAAGAAAATCCGGTTCAGGCTTTCGAAACTTTGTCGGGGTATGTCTCTCCCTCGCTCGTTAAAAATAATAACATGATTATCCGTAATAACACCAGTAGCCTTATTTCCTTTGCTTATTAGGTTGGAAGACCGATGACGGAAGACCGAAGTTCCCTGAAATTGAACTTCCAGCCTTGTTTTAGGCCGTTCAATCTTCTTACTGGTAAGAAAGCGGATATACATAAATAATAATTTGATTTATGGCAGGATTCAATCCCTTAGAGGGAAAATACTCTTTGATTTTGGCTTATATCAGGAGTCGGTATCGGTACTATACGAAGCCGAATCGATTTTAAAAGAGGAGGCTGATCCCACATTTTTAGCAAGAAATCACAATTACTTGGGACTGGTTTATTATCGATTGAAAAATCCCCAAAAAGCACTGGAGAGGCACAATCAGGCCTTCGATATTTTTTGGTCCATTGGGGATTCTACGGGTATTGCATTGAGTAAAAACTTGATTGGAGGTATGTATGAAAAGCTAGGTTCTTTGTCTTCGGCTATTAATGAGCAAAAAGAAGCCTTGGCATTTATAGGTCAAAATCATGAACATGGAATAAAAGCGATGATTCTGGAGAGTCTAGGGAGTGTTTACGAAGATCTGGCTAACTATGATTCTGCAGAGTTTTATTTTTCAAAAGCACTAGAGCTAAACTTGGAATATCAGGAAAATATTCTTTTGGCAGGGAATTATAACAACCTGGGAGATGTAGAGAGAAAATCCGGGAAATTTCAAGAGGCACTGCCCTTTTATGAACTTGCTCTAAAGTGGGGTATTGAAGTGGGTAATCTCAGTCAACAGAAAAGTGCCTTGGTAGATCTAGCCAAGACTCATGCGGCGATGGGAGATCCTGAGTCGGCCTATATTCTTCTGGAAAGAGCGAGAGAATTGGATGATGAGATTTTTTCAAAGGATCTAGCCCGACAGATTACCGTACAGGAAATTCAATACGAAGTCAAAGAAAAAACAGCTCAGATAGCTCAATTTGTACAAGCCTCCCAATTTGAATCCAGAATCAGGGGATTATTGATCTTCTTACTTTTTTTGCTAAGCGGCATTGGTTTCTTGGTGTATAACCGTCAAAAATTGAAGCTATCGGGAAGTAGGGCGCTTTTAGAGGAGCAGGAAAAGCTGTTGGAATTAAAAGAACGGCTGATTCAATCGGAAAAAGAGAACATCAACCTATTGGAATCAAAAATGGCGGTGGAGGTGGAATCACAATCAAAGGCCCTAAGTGCACAGACACTTCACCTGATCGAGAAAAATCAAATGCTTGAGATTATCCGGCAGCGCTTATTTGCGAGTTTGGAAACCGATCCAAAAGAACAAAAAAAGCGAATCCGTAATTTGATCAAACAAATTGATCATAATTTTTCTCAGGATACCAATTGGGAGGATTTTAAAAGTAGCTTCGAAAAGGTACATCAGGATTTTTTTAAAACTCTTGGGAGAAGAGGAATTGAGTTGTCTCCAGCAGAAATGAAATTAGCGAGTTTAATCCGCATGAATTTGAGCTCTCAGGAAATTGCATCTACCCTCGGAATCTCGATGGATAGCCTTAGAATTTCACGCTATAGACTTCGGAAAAAAATAGGTCTTCCCAAAGGAGAAAGTCTACAGAGTTACATCCTTTGTATATGATTTACAATTTGTTAATCTAGCTTTAACAATTCATAAAATACTGAAAATTAGTATTTTATAATATATTTTTAACTTTTTGTTTGTGTTTTGTTAACGGTTTAGATTTCATTTGTTGCCTATTTGATAATGCATTTTTCTAGTCAAAAAAAATCCCTTGCCCTAATCTTGTCCCAAGAAAAAACTGAAAAAAAATGGATCAAAGATTACGGGCCTTGGCCACGGTAGGCTTAGCTTTTATCAGCCTTCAATGCACTACTTCCAATGAGAAAGAAGTCTTGACAAGTGAGACAAATTCAGAAAAAATTGAACCTGTAGTGATCACTGAGCAGGTCATCTATGATACGGATGATCCGGCGATTTGGATCAATAAAAATAATCCTGCTGAGAGTTTGATTGTTGGTACGGATAAGGATTCCTTGGGTGGGCTATATGTGTTTAATCTTCAGGGAAAAATTTTGGATTCCTTGGTGAGGAAGGGTATACAGCGTCCCAATAATGTTGACATTGGCTACGGTCTAAAAGTGGGAGAGCGTACCGTTGACTTTGCTGTCACCGGAGAGCGATTGACCTCAAGATTGAGGTTTTTTACGCTTCCTGATATGGAAGAAATCACCCCGGGTGGAATTGAGATTTATCAAGGAGAAACTGGACCGGAGTTTAGAGATTTGATGGGTGTGGCTGTATATCAAAGCCCGAAAGACGCTAAAACTTACATCATTGCCGGACGGAAAAATGGACCTACTGACGGTAGCTATCTGTGGCAATATGAGGTAATAGCTACTGAATCGGGGATAGCATTAGAGCTCGTGAGAAAATTTGGGAATTTTTCTGGTAAAAAGGAAATAGAAGCGATTGCAGTAGATGCAGAATTGGGCTTTATCTATTATTCTGATGAGGGCGCCGGTGTTCGGAAATATTATGCCGAGCCGGATATGGGAAATGAAGAGTTGGCATTTTTTGCTCAGGAAGGTTTTACGGATGACCATGAGGGGATTTCCATTTTTAAGAAGAATGCGACTACTGGATATATTCTGGTTTCGGATCAAGGTGCAGATTTGTTTCATGTATTTCCTCGTGAGGGTAGTGCCAATGATCCCCATGAGCATGCTCTACTCACCCAGCTCAAATTAAGCACGCTGTCAAGTGACGGTTCGGAAGTGACCCATTTTGCTTTAGGCGAGGACTATCCAAAAGGCATTTTTGTGGCTATGTCCGATGACAAGACCTTTCAGATTTATCGCATGGAAGATTTATTAAACAACATCGAAAAATAAATTTAATCAAATACAAGAATCATGAGAAAGTTAATGCTACTGCTAGTATCGCTGATGAGTATTTCCATTCTGGGGAATGCACAGGGCATTTTAAAAGGGAAGGTGATAGATGAGCAAAACTTATCTCTTCCCGGAGCGAGTGTATTGATCAAGGGAACTGCTAAAGGAACTACGACCAATCAAAATGGTGAGTTTTCCATTGTCAATTTGGACCCGGGACAGTACGAAATCTTAGTAAGTTATCTTGGCTATAGAAGTGCAGAACAACGAGTTGAAATCGAAGAAAACAAGACAGTTTTCCTTGAATTTGTAATGGAAGAAGGATCAATAGAGGGAGTGGAGATTGTGGTTTTTGGAGATCGATTGAAAGGGCAGGCTAAAGCTTTAAATCAACAGAAAAACAATGCGAACATCACCAATATTGTATCCGCAGATCAGATAGGTCGTTTTCCAGACGCTAATATCGGAGATGCACTCAAGCGAATTCCCGGTATCACTATGCAAAATGATCAAGGAGAGGCGAGAAACATAATTATCCGTGGAATGGCTCCGCAATTGAATTCGGTGACCCTCAATGGAGAGCGGATTCCATCTGCAGAGGGGGATAATAGAAATGTACAGATGGACTTAATTCCATCAGATATGATCCAAACAATAGAGGTAAACAAGGCAGTTTTGCCAAGTATGGATGCAGACGCGATTGGTGGTTCGGTTAATTTGGTTACAAGACAGGCCCCAAATGGGCTGAGGGTTTCCGGTACTGCTGCATCAGGAGTTAACTTGTTATCAAACAAACCTATTTGGACAGGAGGGTTGATTATTGGAAATCGCTTTTTGGACGATAAGCTAGGGATGATTTTTTCAGCCTCTTATAACAATCACAACTTTGGTTCCGATAATATCGAGGCAGTATGGTATAACTCAGACAATGGAGTAGCATTGGAAGAGTTTGATATACGAGAGTATCGCGTGCAGCGCGTAAGAAGATCAGCTTCTTTGGCCTTGGATTATGAATTCAATTCTAATCATAAGATTTATTTCTCGGGTATGTACAATCACAGGGACGACTGGGAAAATCGATTCAGGATGCGTGTCAGTCAGCTCGATGACTCGTTTGATGATGGGGACTTTACACAATCTTCTCCGGGTGTTTTTCAGACCCAAGGCCGCGTAGAATTCCAGACCAAAGGCGGATTGGATTCGGATCGTATCAAAGCTGCTAGATTGGAGGATCAGCGGGTCTATAACTTGACTATGGGGGGACATCATCTTTTTGATAAGTTAGTGATGGATTGGAGTCTGACCTACGCAAAAGCTTCGGAAGAAAGACCCAATGAGCGATACATTTCTTTCCGATCGAGTAGACAAGATGTCCTAGTGGATATTTCTAATCCCAGAAAGCCTTTGTCTCAGTTGATTAACCCTGCTGATAATTTTGGAATAGGCTTAAATGAGATTTCGGAGCAGTATAGCTATACTTCTGACCGTGATATCAATTCTAAAATTGACTTTAAATATCCTTATTCAAACAAAGGTATTTTACAATTTGGTGCGCGGTACAGAGGGAAAGCCAAAGACCGGAATAATAATTTCTTCGAATACGAGCCCGTAGATGAGGACGCCTTTGGAGCGACTTTAGGATCAGTTCCTAACTTTGACTATTCCGAACCTGGCTATTTAGCAGGCTCTCAGTATCAGATTGGAAATTTTGCGGATCCCCTGTTTTTGGGCAATCTCAACCTTTCTAACTCCAGTCTTTTTGAAGAAGGTGATCTTTTGGAAGAGTATATTTCGGGCAATTTCACCGCCAAAGAAACCATCACAGGTGCCTATGTCATGGCAGACCATCAGTTTTCTCAGAAGTTCTCTCTTATCGGAGGACTACGAATAGAAAATACCGCAATCACTTACAATGGAAATGTCTTTGATGTAGATAATGAAACTGTCTCTCCGGCGACTGGAGATCAAAATTACACCAATGTCATGCCTGGGCTTCATTTCAAATATGATATAAATGAGAATTCTGTTTTGAGGTTTGCTTGGAGTAATACCATCGCTAGACCAAATTATTTTGATCTAGTTCCTTATGCAGCATTCAGCCCTGAAGATGAAGAACTCGAAAGAGGTAATCCCAATTTGAGAGCAGCCACTGCAATGAATTTTGATTTGATGGCTGAGCGATATTATCAAAATGTGGGCTTGTTTTCTGCAGGAGCATTTTATAAAGACATTGATGATTTTGTCTATACGATCACCACTCAAGGGTTTAGTGACCCTCAGTTTGGAACTAACCTGCAGTATTCAAGGCCTGAAAATGGAGGTACCGCAAGTGTCTATGGATTGGAAACTTCTTTCCAAAGGCAATTATTCAAAAATATCGGATTGTATCTAAACTACACCTTTACGGAGTCTTCTACCACTGGAATAGAAGGAAGAGACAATGAAGACTTAGTTCTTCCAGGAACTGCTAAGCACATGTTCAATGCCTCACTTTCCTACGAAAATGAGCGTTTGGTAGTGAGGGTATCGCTTAATTATGCTTCTGATTATTTGGATGAATTGGGTGGAGAAGGCTTTGAAGATCGCTTTTATGATGAGCAAACCTTTCTTGACGTGAATGCTTCCTATGCAATCACACCGAAATGGAGAATTTTTGCAGAGGGAAACAACTTGACCAATCAGCCGCTGAGATATTATCAAGGTATTCAGGCAAGAACGATGCAGGCGGAATATTACAATGCCCGATTCAATTTCGGTCTTAAATTCGACTTGTTTAGATAGTTTGCCTCATTTGGCAACCATTAAATTACCCGGGGAATTGATTCATTCTCCGGGTTTTTTTCTTGCAAAAAATCAAGCCTTCCCACTTGAAATTCTTTACTTGGCTTTATGCTATTATCTTTGGATAAAATTTTACCTGAGTGAGTTTATGTTTGATAGCCCCGATTTTCCCCTTTCCCTTGAAGAATCACGATTTGAATCCTGGTTGGAAAAGGGCCGCGAGAGCAAGATTTCTTACGCCTATTTATTAGTGATTTGGGATGAGTTTGAGGGGGAATACTTGCCGGTTTTTGTACAAACTCGATCAGAAATCCAAAGCTATCCCCGCTATGGGACAAGTCCCGAGCGGCAAATGCTGGTAGCGGCTTATGATTTGTATTCGGAGTCTAGGGTGATGTAGGTATCCTCATATGCTAAACATCGCCGAGCTTTTTCAAATGAACCGATCGGCTCAAGCAGTAGCTATTTTTGCTCTAATTTTTACCTGCCAATTTTTCGATCTATAATTTCATAGACGAATCGCTCGGGCTACAGCAGCAGCCATGATTCCCAATCCTTCTGTATTAGGATGCACACCATCGGGAAGGAGTTCGGCTTTATCCATTAGCGGTGTGTAGAGATCGATTAATTCGGCACCGCTTGATCTCGCGATATCCATGATCATCATCCGCTGTTCGTTGTTCATGACTTCGGCAGTGATCCCGAAATTATCCTTGGTCACCGGTACCGGCATGACTACGTAGACTTTGCCATCGGCAGGCATAGTTTCCCGAAAGGCTGCGATCATATCTAAGTAATCCTTTCTAAATTCAGTCTTGTAGGTCCAGTTTTGAGGCTTGGAGTCATTAGTGCCCAGCATGATTACCAAAATGTCTGGAGCAAAGCCTTTGACCTCCTCAAATTGGGGTTCATTCCAATAGGGGAAATCTCCTTTCTTCAATAGCGTCCTTCCGCTTACACCAAAGTTTTTGACATCATAAGCCTCTCCCAGGATTTCCTGCATTTGTAGGGGATAGCTATCAGGATGATCTCGTCCGGGACCTTGGGTGATGGAGTTTCCGACACAGGCTATTTTTATTGGCTTTTGGGAAAAAGCAGCAGATGTAATTAAGACTCCAAGCAAAAGGGTAAACAAGGTTTTCATAGGTTTGGGGGTTTATTGATTTCTAAAATAGAAATTTTTGTCCAGTAAAAAATCCTTGTTTCCAGAAATAGCAGGCTATTTTTACAAGATGCATTCCTTGAAAAAAATTCTTTCTTTGATTTCTTGGCTATCTATCGATGTGGTGGTAGGTGCCATGGCGGGAATGTTGTTTTTTTCATATCTCCTTCATGTAAATTTAGCATGGCCTGCGTACTCACTTTTGGCTTTGGCAGTTTGGTGCATTTATAACCTAGACCATTATCTTGATGCTCGAAAAGTGGAGCTTAATTCCCCTCGTCGATTATTTCATCAAAATGCCAATAGGGTAATTCTGGTCTTTATCGGGCTTTTTGGAATCCTTGGTTTGCTTGGGGGCTATTGGTGGTTTGGTTGGGGATTAGAGCTACAATTGACACTAGCTTTAGCCGCTTTGATTGTAGGTGTTCGCTTCATCATTTGGCACTTTGGCAAAGGCTGGATGAAGGAATTTTCCATCGCCCTATTTTATGTTATTGGCATTTCTTGGCTTCCTTTTTTGAGGTCGAGTTTTTTGGACAGGACCTATTGGTTTCTTGTCTTTTTTGGATTGTACTTGGGCTTGGCCTTGCTGAATTTACTGATACTGTCTCAGCTCGATTCGGAGGAGGATCAGAAGGCCGGTTTTTTTGCCGCAACTAGAAATAATTCTATTTCTACACTGAGTAAATGGACTGACTATTTAAGTTGGGGATTGATTGGGGTTTGCCTCTTGCTTTTTATGCTAAGCCCTTCATTTTATAAGATTTTTATTGCGCTGATTTTGATGATGACACTAGTGCATTGGATGGTTTTTAGACAGAAAGTAAAAGACGAGGAAAAACAGCGATTCGTAATGGAGTGGGCTTTTTCCATTCCTTGGGTGTTGCTTTTGTTTTAAGGTTGGGGGGTTATCAGCCTGAAGTATTTTCAAAGCGCAGTAAACCTAGTCTCAAGTGCTTCGGTCCCTTCGGGAAAGGAGGGCACTTACGGGACTAGGAGTGAAATGGGTATCTCCAATCTACACAAAGGCGCTATGTCCTGTGATAGCTCTTCCTACGATTAGAGAGTTGATTTCTTTGGTTCCTTCATAGCTATAGACTGCCTCGGCATCGGCTACAAATCGCGCGATATCATACTCTAGCAAAATCCCGTTTCCACCAAACAATTCTCTCGCTTGATCTACAATAGATCGCATTCTGAGTGTACAAAAAACCTTGGCTAAGGAAGCATGTTCATCTTTCAATTCTCCCTCGTCTTGCATCTCCGAAAGTCTAAAAACCATCGTCTGCATGGCAGTCAAATCGCCAAGCATGGTAACGAGGAGGTCTTGAACCAGCTGAAAAGAGGCAATCTGTCTCCCGAATTGTCTACGCTCATTAGTATAGGCTAATGCCAATTCATAAGCTCCTCGGGCGCAACCTACCGCTTGCCAGGCTACACCGGCACGAGTCATCCGTAGGACTTTGGCCGTATCTCGGAAGGAATTGGCTTCCTGCAGGCGATCTGATTCAGCCACTTCACAATTGCTCAGCGTAATCAATGCGTTTTGGACGGTTCGGAGGGCCATTTTATCTTCCATCTTTTCCGCTTTGAAACCGGGATTTTCTTTGCGGACAATAAATCCTTTGACCTGCTGATCGTCTAAATCACGGGCCCAAATGATAGTAATATCGGAGAAAGTAGCATTTCCGATCCATTTCTTTTGTCCATTTAAAATCCAGGAATCACCCTCCCGCTTGCAGGTAGTGGTCAGTCCACCGGCTACTCCGGAACCCACCTCCGGCTCGGTCAGTCCGAAGGCTCCGATTTTTTCGAGCTTTTGCATTTTGGGGAGCCACTCTTTTTTCTGTTCTTCTGATCCGCAGAGGTAAATGGAACCCATAGCCAAGCCACTCTGAACCCCAAAAAAGGTAGAAATCGAGGTGTCAATTCGTGCCATTTCCATAGCAATGAAGCCTTCTAGCAAAAAAGAATGTCCTGGGCAGCCGTATCCTTGGTAAGTCAATCCCGCAATATCGAGCTCAGCCATTTTTGGAATGATTTGCATGGGAAATTCGGCTCGGTTCCAATAGTGATTGGCGATAGGTTTGATCTCCCGTTCCATAAACTCGCGTACCCGGAGCTGGATATCACGCTCGTGCTTGGGTAGACTTTTCCCCAATTCATAAAAATCTCCATTGATGGGAGGAATCTCTTTGGGTTTTCCCCCTCCCTTGAGCATGCCCATCATTTTGGAAAGGTCTTCTTCACTCATCTGTGATACCAGCCCGACCATTTTGGAGAGATCGACCTTCTGAGAAAGTTTAGATATCTGATCCAAGTCCACTGATTTTAAAAGCTGTCTGATTCCTGCGATGTTTTTAAAAAGATTTTTCATGTTGTATCTAGGGGATTATTACCGAACATTTAGTAAAGTGAAAGATCGTTATCGCCTTTTGGCACCTTTTTATACCAAGATTTCCCAATTGGTTTTTGGAGATGTCATCCATCAGGCGACGACTTGTTATCTTTCTAAGATACCAAAGAAATCGGTAATTATAATCGGGGGAGGAGATGGTAATCATTTCCGAGAAATTCAGAATGAATTAGAAGGAGAATATTGGGAGCTTTCCTCCAGTATGCTAAAAAGAGCTCAAAAAAACCTCTCTGAAAGCCAGTTGACTTTTCATTTGGGAGAATTCAAAAGTCAGGAAAAAGTATCCTGTGTGATTTTTCCCTTTGTGCTGGACACAGTTCCAGATGATGAAATCGAGCAGCTTCTGATGGATGTTTCTCACAATTTGGAAAAAGGTGGAATCCTGCTGCTATCAGATTTTTTCAGAAAGGCGGGGTTTTTCCACGATTTTATGACTGGATTGATGATTAGAATCTTCCGGGTCCTGACAGCACATAAAAGGAAAGATTTGCCTGATTATTCAAAGTTCTTGAGTCAACATGGTTTTGAATTGACCGCAGAAAAGCAATTTAAAAAAGGCTGGATCCGATCTCAACTTTGGGAGAAAAATTAAAGACGGGCCGTGGTGATAATCTGCCGAATAAGCTCATCAAAATAGTACCCATTTCCAGGCCCGAACCAGTTCATTTCCCGGACTTCATGGTAATGCTCATCATAGAGTTCGTCTGGGGTGATGTATCCGATATAGCCTCCATTGAAAGTAGTAATCAGTAGATTGAGCCCTTTTTCCTCTGCTAGTTGCTCCCATTTTTGATAAAACACCCCCGAAATCTCTCCACTTGAGGAAATGATCAGGGTATTACCCAGCAGGGTGATATCAAAATGAGGGTTGGTTTCACCGAGTAATTTTTCAAAAAGCCAAGGTCGGATTCGGATATTGTCGGAGATTCTCAGATGGGGCTCCCGTAGCCCGATGGCCAAAGTTCCTGTTTTAATCCTTGGATTTTTTATCGTGGCAAACTTGGTCATTTTCAGTCGTGTCAATGAATCAAGGGAGCGGGCATAAGCCCGAATGTCCTCTGGCGAATTTCCCATTGGCATGGGTCTATGAGATCCCACAGTTCCTGCTGCATAGATGCTGAATTCATATTCTTCCTGTTCCAACTCTTGCATGAGGTAAAAAGGATAATCTCCCGATAGTCCCATAAATTTGGAGCTCAGACAGGTGGCATGCGCCGAATAGGTGAGCAGCGTGGCCTTTTTCCCAGATTTTTTGGTAAAAATAAGCTGGCGCACATAAGGGTCGAAAGGACCATCTTTCACAAAGCGATTGGAAACGAGCGTGCCGGCATCTGATTTTCGGAAACTGAGGGATACGGTATCGAGAGATGATTGAGCTTCTTTAAGCGCTACAATACTTTTTTCAGAGATCAAATCCACGATCTTTTGATCAAATCCTCCAAAAGCAAATTCACCCAAAGGACCTGGCATGTAGCCACCTATTCCGGAGTGGGTATGTGTGGCGGTGAAATGCAATTGGTTGATTTCTGGGAAATCCCGCTGAACTCTTTGAGTTATCGCTTCAGCTAGAACTGGATGAACAATCAAAAGCTCGAAATTCAACCAAGCGATTTGCTGAATCCCGTTTCCAAGAATAATGCTTTTAACAAAGCTGCTGTCTTCTACAAATTCATACTCTCCCCGTGGCGCATAGCCGACGAGTTGGGCAGGATTTTTCGGAGTCATATTGGCTTTGCCCCAACCTGCCAGCCAAGCCTCACCTTTCCCGTCTTCGAAGGCTAGATTTTCCAAATTGGCGAATGTTTCCCCATAGAAATCCTGCTCGGAGATGGGGCTTCGGTCCACTTTTTTCAAGGTAAAAAGTGCCACTAGTATCAAAAATAGAAAGATCCCAAGTAGGACCTTTCCAAAAGTAAAAAATGTGGATTTCCAGGCCATAAATTAATATTCAAAGGTCCCGTAAGGGCTCTGAATGGTTACTTTTTTGCTCTCGGCGGCTTCCACTCTTCCGATAATCTGAGCTTCTACCCCGTGGGATTCGGCAATATCGATGATTTCCTCGGCGTAGCGCTCGTCAAGATAAACCTCCATCCGGTGCCCCATATTGAAGACTTTGTACATTTCTTTCCAGTCGGTAGCACTTTCCTCTTGTATGATTCTAAAAAGTGGTGGAATATCGAAAAGGTTATCTTTAATAACATGCACTTCATCGACAAAGTGTAAAACTTTAGTCTGTGCTCCTCCTGAGCAATGCACCAACCCATGAATATGCGGCCTGAGGTAATTGAGTACGTCGACCATAATAGGTGCATAGGTTCGTGTGGGCGAAAGCACCAATTTTCCCATGTCCACAGGAGCTCCCGGAGCCGGATCTGTCAAGTTATATTTTCCTGTGTAAATCAAATCCTCAGGTACAGCAGGATCAAAAGACTCAGGGTACTTACTTTTTAATAGCTTATTAAATACATCGTGTCGGGCAGAAGTCAACCCGTTGGAACCCATGCCGCCATTGTATTCTGATTCGTAATTGGCTTTGCCAAAAGAGGCCAATCCCACGATTACATCTCCGGCTTGGATTTTATCATTGGAGATGACATCTGTTCGTGGCATCCGGCAGGTGACGGTGCTGTCTACGATGACAGTCCGAACTAAGTCTCCTACGTCTGCGGTTTCTCCACCCGTCAGAACAGCATTGACCCCATTGTCTCGGAGCATCTGCAAGACCTCTTCTGTGCCTTGAATGATAGCTGAAATGACTTCGCCAGGAATCAGATTTTTATTTCTTCCTATGGTAGAGGACACTAAGATATTATTGATCGCACCCACACAGAGCAAATCATCGATATTCATAATGATGGCGTCTTGAGCGATTCCCTTCCAGACGCTGAGGTCTCCGGTTTCTTTCCAGTAGAGGTAGGCAAGGGAGGATTTGGTTCCGGCTCCATCAGCATGCATGATATTGCAAAAATCAGGGTCATTGCCGAGTGTGTCTTCGACGATTTTGCAAAAAGCTTTTGGGAAAAGTCCTTTGTCAAGGTTGGCGATGGCCTGATGCACATCTTCTTTGGAGGCGGAAACACCGCGCTGCATGTAGCGCTCGTTCATGGGATTTTGGGATTGGTTACCAATGGACAAAGTTAATTAATCCCTTTCATTGAAGAAGGAAATGCGGTGGAAATATAACTTGCTTCGCTCGTTGAGGTACGCTTTGCGAAATATACATCTCTTAGCTCGGTAATATAAGATTCCTTCGATCGCGAGATACAACTCACTTTGTTTGTTTAAATTGGCCTTACGAAATATACCTTGCTTAGCTCGGTGAAATACGCCTTCGGCGAACTATAGCCTCGTTCCTCGGCTGAGATAGGCTTCCGTCTTCGATTTTTCCCCTTACTCAAACATCTCCTCGATCAACTGCGTGTAAAAGTCTTTTACCTCCATTCCTATCGCTCGAACCTGCTGAGAAATCAAACTGGTTTCGGTTTGGCCCGGTACGGTATTGATCTCAATGAAGAAAAATTTGCCGCTTTCTTTTTCCAGAAAATAATCCACTCGAACAGCCCCTTTACAGTTGAGCTTTTCATAAATCTTTTCTACAATTCGGCTGACCCGGCTTGCCTCTTCCTCATTCATTCGACCCGGAGTGATTTCTTCAGTTACCCCTGCGGTGTATTTGGCTTCGAAATCAAAGTATTCTTTGCTACTGACAATTTCCGTCGCTGGCAATACGGTGATTTTTCCTTTTCCTCGAAAAACCCCAATCGAAAACTCTCTTCCTGAGACAAATTCTTCGACCAAAACCTGCTTGTCCTCAGCGAAAGCACTAGCTAAAGCTTGTGGTAATTCTTCCCAAGTTTTTACTTTACTCATCCCGATAGAGCTGCCTCCATTATTGGGTTTGATGAAAAGGGGTAAGCTCAATTCCTTCTTTATCCGCTCTTGATTTGTGGCAGAGTTCTCAAAAAGTTGCAGTGATTTCGCAATATAAAGCTCGGGAATATCATCTACGATGGCTTTGGTGTAGCCCTTGTTCATAGTAATGGCTGAGGTCAGCTGATCGCAGGTGGTATATGGAATATTCAGCATGTCAAAATAGCCGGCCAGTTTCCCGTCTTCACCTGGAGAACCGTGCAGGATATTGAATACCCCATCAAAGGTGATTTTCTCATCCCCTATGCTGATAGAAAAATCATTGAGATCCACAGGGATCTTTTCTCCTGAGGCACTTTCAAAATACCAATCTCCTGGATAAATCAGGATTTTGTAGACATCGTAGCGATCACGGTCGATTGTTTTTTCTACGACAGCAGCACTTTTGAGTGAGATGACAGATTCGCCGGTGAAACCACCGGTAACCAAGGCAATTTTTTTCTTCATGTTGGGGAAAAATTTCTAGAGCAAAATAGGAGAAAATCTGTGGATGCTGCAAGTATTCGATACTCTCCGAGAGTTCTAAAATCCCTCGGAGAGTTTGGAAGTAGGAAAAGGACTGAATTCTTAAAGTTTACCAAAAAATTCAATCCGGCTAAGAGAAGCTTTTGGAAGGTAATGTCCTCAGTGCCTTATTTTCTTATATTCGCCCAACAAACTAGAATAACCCAAAAATAGATTAACTGATGATAAAAAGTTGGAAAATAGAAGGCCTGATGCTGCTTATCTTATCAATGAGCATTTTTACCCTACAGGCTCAAGAGTTAAAGAAAGTTACTCTAGAGGATGTTTTTAAGAAAAACACCTTCAGCCAAAAATCTGTCTATGGCATCAATTGGATGAAAGATGGACAATATTACAGTTCCCTGGTCAATCGTGGAGGTTCGCCGATGGTGGTAAAAATCAACTTGGCCTCTGGTGAGGAAGAAGCGGTGCTGCTGGATGGGCGCAAACTGGGCGTGAATTTTACTTCCTACTCATTCAACGCTGATGAATCCAAAGCGCTGATCGCCTCCGATGTAGAGTCGATTTATCGAAGATCTAGCAAAGGAATCTTTTATGTGGTCGATATGGCAAGTGGAGAAAAGCAGCAGTTGATGAACGGAGAAAAAATCTCCTATGCTACGCTCTCACCTGATAACGATAAGGTTGCTTTTGTCAAAGAAAATAACCTCTATTTGGTGGATTTGGCTAGCAGTGCCTTGACGCAAATCACAAGAGATGGAGAATGGAATAAAATAATCAATGGATCTGCCGATTGGGTGTATGAAGAGGAATTTTCCATGGCCCAAGCTTTCAAATGGTCACCGGATGGTAAAAAGATCGCTTTTATCCGATTTGATGAGTCCGAAGTTCCCGAGTTTAACATGCAGCTTTGGGGATCACTTTACCCTGAGGACTATCGGTTCAAATATCCAAAAGCTGGAGAGAAAAATTCAGAAGTGAGCATTCATGTCTTTGATGTCGCCTCCGGAAAAATTCAGAAAATCGATACTGGTCTTGAGACTGATATTTATCTGCCAAGGATCTACTGGACTCAAGATGCAAATCAACTGGCTTTTATCCGACTCAATCGACTTCAAAACCAACTGGACCTTTTTCATGCCAATGCCACCACAGGAGAGAGCAAGCTGATTCTTTCAGAAAAATCTGAGACCTATGTGGATCTGAATTACAATGACAACTTGCAGTACCTCAGCGATGGGAAGAGCTTTATTCGCACTTCGGAACAAGATGGATTCAAGCATATTTATCATCATGCGATGGATGGTAGCTTGATCCGGCAAATCACCACAGGCAACTGGGAAGTTGCAGACTTGGTAGGTGTGGACGAAAAAGCCAAAAAAGTCTACTTTGTGTCTACAGAGGCTTCTCCGCTTGAAAGGAACTTTTACTCCATAGATCTGAATGGGAAAAACAAAAAGGCCTTGACTCCTGCTACCGGTACTCATCGGATCAATATGAGCCCGGATTTTCGTTTTTTCATCGATTACTACTCGACGACCGAGCACCCACAAGTGGTCACGCTAAATGACAATGCTGGAAAAACGATCAAAGTATTGGAAGAAAATACAGAATTGAAGGAGCGAGTGAAGGGTTTTGCTTTGGGGCAGAAAGAGTTTTTTACTTTCCCAACGGTAGATGGTACAGCGCTCAACGGCTATTTGATCAAGCCGGCAGACTTTGATCCCAATAAAAAGTATCCTGTACTCATGTACGTTTATGGTGGTCCGGGTTCTCAGAATGTCTTGAATGCTTGGGGAGGAACTCGTGACTTTTGGCATCAAGCCTTGGTCGCTGAGGGAATCATCGTTGCCTGTGTAGACAATCGAGGTACAGGAGCAAGAGGGCGTGATTTTAAGCATTCCACCTATGCTAATTTGGGTAAAATTGAAACTATCGATCAGATCGAAGGCGCCAAGTTTTTTGCCAAGCAGTCCTTTGTAGATCCTGAGCGAATTGGTATCTGGGGCTGGTCTTATGGCGGATACATGTCTTCACTTGCTTTAATGATTGGGAACGATGTATTCAAAACAGCAATTGCCGTGGCTCCAGTGACTACTTGGAGATATTATGACACAATCTACACCGAGCGCTACCTGCAGACTCCTCAACTCAATGCTGCCGGATATGATGACAATAGCCCAATTACTCACGTGAATAAACTGAAGGGCAATTATCTTCTAATCCATGGTACAGGGGATGATAATGTGCACTATCAAAACACAGTTGATCTGGTCAATGCCTTGATTTCTGCCGATAAGCAGTTTGAGACATTCTATTATCCCAATCGAAACCATGGGATTTACGGAGGAAATACGACTTGGCATTTGTACACGCAGATGACGGATTTCTTGAAAAGAAAGCTTTAAGTAATAGACCGCAGGATGAGAGTTCTGCGGTTTTTTATTGTTTTAAGATAGTCTCGAGGAAAGAAGAAAAGTTTATTTCTCTTGAAGGGAATTTTCGATCAATAAGATTCGATAGAAGTCGAGGAAAATGTGAGTCAGAATGCAAAAATGAAACCTCACATAAGAATTTTAAGGGGGGCTTCGAGTCCGTTCAGCCTGACATAGATTCAGATAAACCAATAACAGATGCCATTTTACAAAATAACTTTCTAGAGCTCCATTGGATTAAAAATTTCCAGTCCCTTTACTTTTTCAAAATCCTTTTGATTGTGAGTTAATAATTCCTTTCCCTGTACTAGAGCTGAAGCAGCTATTACAGCATCAGGAATTTTAATGTTTAATCTCTTTCTAATGCGGATTGTTTCGTCCTTGACATCTTCAGACAGTTCTATTTTTCTGAAATGAGATAAAAAATCCGAAATCACCAGTTTTTCCTTTTCTGTGAGTTTTTTCCAAGATAAAAGTTCTATTTCTGTAATGATGGAATAATATTGATCACGTTGATATAATTCCTCCAAAAGTGAGAGTTTGGAGGATTCTGGAAGTAGATCCTGCAGAAAAAAATTATTGCATTTGTATCCCATACCATTATTCCCAGTTTCTAAATTCCTTAATATCTTTCTCAATCTCAGTAATGGGCATCTTTTTAACGCTGCCAACATACTTTTCCCAATCTACCGTTGAACTGGTTTGCCCTTTATTAATTTCTATCAATTTTTGTTTCGCAAGGGCTTCAAGTTTTTTGAATGCCTTCTTATCAAGGATACTAATCGTTATTTTTTCCATAGCTCAATTTACTAATTTAATCTGATCAAGGTAGAATTTCATCCGGCTGTGGTCTCGGGGCAAAAAGTCGATTTTGTCAATCTTATCTTCTTTGTGATTGTAAAAAACTTCTACGTATTCGTTTTCCAAAAGATAGAGATTGACCTTGTGCCGATAGTAGCGAATAGCCACCACAAAAGTGCCCTCTAGGTAAAGGGTTTTGATCTTTTGGTGCAAAGGCATATTCTTAAATTCCTCTCGGCTCATAGAAATCTGTTTCTTCTTTGACTCCAAATTAGCCAAAATGGTTCGCATTTCGAATAAGCTTTTGATATAGAAAGTCGAAATGCTGCTTCAATTGAGTAGTACGGTATGTAATTATGGATCCTAAAGGCCATAAAAAAGAGGCTGTCTCAAAAATAGATAGTTTAAAGGCTAGTCGATTTCTCGGCTAGCCTTTCCTGTTTAACTCAAATGTTGTAATTTGAGGTGTGCAAAAACAAGACTTAAATGTAGGCTTTAAAGACTACAATCCCAACCAGCTAATGTTTCTTCCACCAAGTTTGGAAGAACTTATTCCGTTAAACCATCCCGGACGAACCGTCAACCAGATTATTGACCAGATTGATCTTAGTTCTGTTTATAATCGGTTCTCTGAAAATGGGGCTAGTAGTTACCATCCCAAACTGTTGTTGAAAGTTCTGGTATACGGCTATCTGGAAAA
>NZ_FNAC01000042.1 GCF_900101705.1 Algoriphagus faecimaris
CGGGTGGATTTCTCCAGCTTGCGCGAGGAATAGCAGTTTTCCAGATAGCCGTATACCAGAACTTTCAACAACAGTTTGGGATGGTAACTACTAGCCCCATTTTCAGAGAACCGATTATAAACAGAACTAAGATCAATCTGGTCAATAATCTGGTTGACGGTTCGTCCGGGATGGTTTAACGGAATAAGTTCTTCCAAACTTGGTGGAAGAAACATTAGCTGGTTGGGATTGTAGTCTTTAAAGCCTACATTTAAGTCTTGTTTTTGCACACCTCAAATTACAACATTTGAGTTAAACAGGAAAGGCTAGCCGAGAAATCGACTAGCCTTTAAACTATCTATTTTTGAGACAGCCTCTTATTGCTTTTTTCAAAAGGACTTTGATTCTTTCTATTCGATTTTTGCAACCAAAGCTTCTATTTTTGGCTTTTAATCAAAAAATCAAAGGCTGATGGCAAAATCAAAAGGAAAGATCGGGGTATTGTTGGTAAATCTAGGAACACCGGACAGCACCAAAACTGGGGATGTCAGAAAATACCTCCGTGAATTTTTAATGGATGGCCGTGTGATAGACTTCCCTTTCATTCCACGTTGGATGTTGGTGAATTTGATCATCGCGCCTTTTCGAGCGCCAAAGTCTGCCGGAGAATACAGAAAGCTATGGACCGATAGAGGTTCACCCCTGTTGTTTCACACGCAAGACTTAAAAGATAAGCTGGTCCAAAAGCTGGATCCCAAGGAATACCTCGTCAGCATGGCCATGCGCTATCAAAGCCCGAGTATCGAGTCAGGATTGAAAGAGCTCATGGATGCCAAAGTCCGCAAGATCATTGTGGTGCCGCTTTTTCCTCAATATGCATCAGCGACCAATGGCTCGGTAATCGATCGGGTGATGGAAATCGCCCGAACTTGGCAGATTATCCCGGAGATGACTTTCGTAAGTAATTATGTAGATCATCCTTTGTTTTTGGAAGCCTGGTCCGAATTGGGCCGTGAAGCCATGCAAAAGCAGGACTATGACAAATTCGTCTTTTCCTATCATGGCCTTCCCGAGCGACAAATCAGAAAAGGCTCGGTAGATGGCTACTGTAAGCTAGGAGCCTGCTGCAACAAATATGGTTTAAAAAATCAATTTTGCTATCGTGCGCAGTGTTTTCAGACGACTAGACTAGTTGCTGAAAAGCTAGGCCTGCCCGAAGACAAGGTGATTACCTGCTTCCAGTCTCGATTAGGAAAGGATCCTTGGG
Source organism: Algoriphagus faecimaris (assembly GCF_900101705.1). Lineage (GTDB taxonomy): Bacteria > Bacteroidota > Bacteroidia > Cytophagales > Cyclobacteriaceae > Algoriphagus > Algoriphagus faecimaris. Next base: position 1,247 of record NZ_FNAC01000042.1, read on the forward strand.
TGAAACCCTACACGGAGGATGTCATCAAAGAACTCGCAAAGGATGGGGTGAAGAAAGTGTTGGTATTCTCACCTGCATTTGTGGCAGATTGCCTAGAGACTACCGTGGAGGTGGGAGAGGAATACAAGGAGCAGTTCGAAGAATTGGGAGGAGAACATTGGGATCTAGTTCCTAGCTTAAATTCCAGCGACACTTGGGTAGAATGTGTCAAAGATCTTGTGGAAAGCAGGGCCTAAATTCCCGCCTTCTTTCACATCAATATCAAACCATCAGGAGCTGGATAATTACCCTCTCCTGATTTTTTTGTCTCCTACAAAAAGCCTATCTAGTCTATTCAAAACCCTACACCTTGAGCTCAGCACGAAAAACCCAATTTCTATTGATCTTGGGGATTGTTTTTATTTCGATCAACCTCCGGACTTCGATCGCCTCAGTAGGGCCCTTGATTCCGTTTATCAGGGAGGATTTAGGGATTTCCAATGGATTAGCGGGTTTTTTGACCACACTATCTCTTATCACCTTTGCTTTATTTTCACTTTTTGCACCCCGAATAGGCAAGCATTTGGGACATGGGAGAGCTATTTTTCTGGGATTACTGATTCTCCTTTTGGGCGTGGTGATCCGGGTTTTGGGTGGAGTTGAATTGCTTTTTATCGGTACGGCATTCACAGGGATAGGAATCGTGATTGCCAATGTGCTGATGATTCCTTTTTTCAAAGCAAAGATTCCAGAGAAGTTGGGATTGATGACTGCAATATTATCCACGGGAATGTCCCTATTTGCGGCCATCGCCTCAGGAATCAGTGTTCCACTTGCTTTAGATTTGGGACTCGGGTGGAGAGGTTCCTTGGCTTTCTGGGCGGTTTTCATGCTGATTGCCTTAGTCTTGTGGATTCCTCAGCTTAATCCTCGGCCCACCGCTGCACAGCGGAGCATTTTTCCGGGTAAAAATGTGTGGAAGTCTCGATTGGCCTGGCAGGTGACCTTATTTATGGGAGCGCAGTCGGTGATGTATTTTACCATGGTGACCTGGCTGCCTGATATGTTGATTGCAAAGGGGATGAGCCCTACCGATGCAGGCTTGGCACTTTCTTATATGCAGTTGATTTCTTTGATTGGGACTTTCTTTGCTCCGGGACTGCTGATGAAGCTAAGACAGCAGTCGGGGGTGATTGCATGGGTGGCAGTGGGATACTTTTGTGGTTTTACCATGCTCTTTTCTCTTCAATCTCCTGTGATTTTTCTTGCTTTGACTATCATCGGGATAGGCAGCGGAGCGAGCTTAAGTATAGCCTATACGCTGATCTCTCTGAGGACCGCCGAAGACCAAACAACCGCCCGTCTATCTGGAATGGTCCAATCCGCAGGCTATGTGTTGGCAGCATTGGGTCCGTTGTTATTTGGAATTTCATTGGATTTGATTGGAAACTGGAACCTATTGATTTGGTTTCTGCTGCTTATGAGCGTTCAGTTTTTGCTTTTTGGGATTCCTGCCGGAAAAGACCGGAAAATCTAGCTCATTTTCAGCTTTGTTCGGGCTACCGTCTATAATTCTTGTACCTTTGCGGCTCAAATCAGATTTCTAAAGTCATGCAGGAATTATTTCAAGGATTAGGTGTCTCAGATCAGCTTTTTAACTATCTGATAATGCCCGCGTTGATCTTTATCGCACGTGTAGGGGATGTTTCGATCAATACACTTCGGATCATGTTTATGATGAATGGAAAGCGCAACATCGCTCCTATTCTGGGTTTTTTTGAAGCTTTGATTTGGCTCTTGGCGATTGGTCAAATTTTCCAAAATATCAATAATCCCATGTCCTATATCGCCTATGCTGCCGGCTTTGGCACCGGGACCTATGTAGGGATGTACTTTGAAGAAAAGCTGGCCTTAGGTAGAGTGCTGGTTCGGGTGATTACGCCCGCCGCTCAGCATGACCTGATGGAGTTTATGAAAGAGCGGAATTACCGCTTCACCAATGTAGGTGCTGAGGGACGCTATGGTAAAGTGAATTTGCTCTTTACCGTGATGAAAAGGGAAAACTTGACTGAGTTTATCGCTAAGGTGAAATCTGTGGACGAAAAGGCTTTTTATACCATTGAGAGTGTCAAACGCGTCTCTGAGGACGATTTGAATGTGATGGAGGACAGGCCGAGGTTCAGGTCAAGATTTTTTAGCAAGGCCAGGACTTAATGGGACAGTCTTGGTTTGATTTTCAACAGTTTCGTATTGAGCAGGATCGCTGCGCTATGAAAATCTCTACCGATGCAGTGATTTTGGGCGCTTTGGCGAAGGCGGATCGGCCTGGGGAAATTTTAGATATAGGCACGGGTACGGGAGTAATCGCATTGATGCTTGCGCAGCGATTTCCAAATGCTAACCTAGTAGCGGTCGAACTGGACCCTGAGGCTAGCAGACAGGCAAGGGAGAATTTTGAAAGAAGCCCATTTGCCATTCGATTGAGTTTACATTCTACAGCAATTCAGGATTTTCAAAGCCCTGAGCTCTTTGATTTGATTGTGTCCAATCCCCCATATTTCACCGCTCATTTACCTTCTAGTAATTTGCAAAGAAACCGTGCTTTACATACAGGAGACTTGAGGTTTGAGGATTTGGCTTCGAAGGTTGATAGGCTGCTAAATCCAAAGGGAATTTTTTGGGTAATATTACCGCCAAGACAAATGAAAGAACTCGAAAAAGAACTTGATCATTTTGCTTTATTCCCTTGCAGGAGCGTAGAAGTGAGCGATCGGCCTGAAAAAGCTCCTCATCGTGTAATAAAAGCCTTCTCTTACGAGAGGAAAGAAGAAGTATTCGAGCGACTTTGGTTAAAAGATTCTTCGGGAAAGTATACGCCGGAGTACCAAGCCCTGATTTCAGGTTTTTTGCTTGGCTATTAAGTCAGTCGGTTTTTATTTTGGGCGATAGCCAACAGAAACATGTTAAAATTCACCTGAGGGGTTGTCTGTAGGCTTAATTTATCTATTTTTGAAATTAATTATTTCAACAAAATTCATGAGAAAAATTCTGTCTATTGGCCTAATAGCCCTATTTTTTTTCAGTGTAAGCTGTGATCAGGAAGAGGATGGTACACTTTCGGTGCAGACGGAGGAGTTGCTCTACGTAAGTGGGGATCAGGTCCGCATTTTGGGTAGAGTGATTAGTAGTCAATCTCTCGGTCTTGTGGATCATGGTTTTTATTTGTCTCAGGACGAGTCCTTTGCCAACCCCGAAATCATTTCGCTAGGAGAAAAGAATGGACCGGGAAGGTTTATCGGCGTGCAGGATGGACTGACTGCCGGGGTTCCCTATTTTGTAAAAGCATTTATTGAATTGGATGGAGAATTGATTTTTGGGCAGGTGGTGGAGTTTTCTACCCTAAATGCTGCCTTAGACTCATTCACGCCGGCATTTTCTGTCCCTGGTCAGGAAATGACCATTACGGGAAGAAACTTTACCGAAGGGACACGAGTCTTTTTCGGAGAAGTAGAGGCTGAGGTTCTGGAGATTCGGCTGGAGAGTATCCTTCGGGTGAGAATTCCCAGTGCCAATTCCAATTTTGTGAACATTCGAGTTTTGGTTCAGGATCAGGAATTGAGTTTCCCTGACCCTTTTGAATATCAGGCAGGGGATTATGAACTAATCAGTAGTTTCCCTGACTCCTTCCGGCTTTATCGAAATGTTTTCTTCCAAAATTCTCAGGGCTTTTGGATTGGTTTAGGCTTAGAAAGAGGGTCTGATTTGTTGAATTATTTCCAAAGATATGATCCTGATTTGGATACTTGGCAGCGCGTGGAATTCCCAGGTTCCCCTAGGTCTTTTGCCTTTGCTACAGAAAACTATCTAGGAGGAGGAGCAGTGGAAGTAGGCAGGGATGAGTTTGATTATGATCAGAGCTTATATAAAATCACAAGTTCGGGTTTTGAGAGGCTGCCAGATTTACCATTTGAGAGTAAAAATTCCAAAGCCTTCGAATTGGGTGGGCAGTTGGTGGTTCTTGGTACTGAGCAAGGGGATCCCTTGCTGTTCAAAAAGTTTGATGAGTCCAGCGGAACTTGGAGCGATTTGGCTACCCCACCGGTGGTACTCAATGCATCCAATATTCACTTTATTTATGAGGGAAAGATCTATTTGATCTCTAGTGAAAACGAACTCTGGCAATATGTAGGCGGGGAGAATCGATGGGAGCTAGTGGGGAGATTTCCTGGAAGTTTTGCCAATGGCTTCGGAATGGGGCAGGTCCTAGGAGACAAAGCTTACGTAGGACTGAACAGGCGGAACAATGAAATGTGGGAGCTCGATCTGATTAGTATGGAGTGGAAGCCCAAGAATCCCATTCCCAGTATCCCTCAGGGAATAGTAGTAGGACATTTTCAAAAAGACGGATTCCTGTATATTATGAGAGTCCCTGATATCAATCTGCCGGGAGATTTCCCTATGCAATTGTATAGATTTGATCCCAATGGTATTTAAGAGTAAACAACAGAAAATTAGGCTAGTGATCGCCAGAAATACAGGTGATTTCAAAGATCCCAGAAGGATTATTGCTCGGCTAGGGGAACTTCTGACAGTTGCTTACTTTCTGAATAATGAGTCAAGTTATGGCCTTTAAAAATCAAAATAGAAACAGATGAATAGACTTTTATTCCTTGCATTGATTTTTTTGGTGCAATTGGCCTCGGCCCAAGACCTTCCTAAACGGCAGGTGATCGGTCGTGATGTTGGTCAGCTTAAAAATATTCGAATCACAGGACGGATTATAGATCAAATCACGGGAGAGGCTTTGGTGGGGGCTACGGTCACCATCCCGGAGCTCAATCAGGTTAAAGTGACTGACCCCAATGGGGGGTTTGAATTGATGCTGGAGCGGGCCGAGTACAACTTGGAGTTTCGCTATGTGGGATACGAAACCATTTTCTACCCCATTACCTCGGTGGGAGATGGGAGAATTTCCATTCAGATGATTCAAGAGGATTTCCAATTGGACGATGTGGTGATTTTTGGTAGAGATCCGGAGAAAAATATCCGTTCGACGGACATGGGAGCGATCACTTTAAGCATGAATAGCATGAAGGAGTTGCCTCCATTTTTGGGAGAAGTGGATATTATCCGATCCATGGCCACACTGCCGGGAGTTTCCCAGGTAGGAGAAGCAGCCGCCGGAATCAATGTGAGAGGTGGAGGTGCGGATCAAAACTTGATTCAGTATGCAGGAGCACCAATCTATAACCCCACCCACTTGTTTGGTTTATTCACTTCATTCAATCCGGATGTAGTCAATGATGTGACGCTTTACAAATCAGTCATCCCTACCCGCTTTGGAGGACGGGGTTCTTCCATATTAGATATTTTGCCCAAGACTGGAGCCCTGGACCGTTGGGGTGGTGACTTGATGGTAAGTAATATTTCTGGGAAAGTAGGAGTCAATGGGCCTCTGGTGAAGGATAAGATCTCGCTAAGAGGAGGGTTCAGAGGATCCTATATCAATTGGTTTTTAAACTCCCTAAGTAACCCTGACCTGGCCAATTCACAGGCTAATTTCTATGATGGAAACCTGGTCATTTCTGCACCAATTAGTGAGAAAAATGAATTCACATATAGTTTTTACACCTCCTACGATGATTTTGCCTTTGCCTCGGATACCACGATTTCATGGCAAAACAACTCCCACTCTTTTCAGTGGAAAAGTAAATTGAATGAGAAATTGAGTTTGGAGGCTTTGGGGTATTATACCCAATACGACTACAGTATTTTCAATCGCTCAGGGATTAGTGATTTTGATTTGAATTCAGGAATTGAAGATTATGGGGGTAAGCTCTTTGTACAGTATCAGCTCAGTCCAACCAATAAAATTACGCTTGGCGGCGATACCAAAAGGCTAGAAATACAGCCGGGAGAATTGATTCCATTTGATTCACAGGAGTCAGGGATTTTGCCTAAGAAGGTGCAAAATGAATTTGGGGTAGAGTCTGGAGTGCATTTTCAGCATGAGTTTGAGATTGGGGAGAAGTTTGGGATGAGCTATGGGCTTCGCTATGATATGTACAGCTTTTTAGGCCCCAGGAATGTGAGGCAGTATGAGGCTAATCAACCAAAATCAGACGGTACGGCGGTTTCAGAAGTGAGCTATGGCGAAGGTGAAAAAATCATCGATTATACTGGACTGGGGCCAAGAGGCTCAATCAGGTACTCCTTATCCAAATACAGCTCGATCAAGGTAGGATACAATAAAATGTACCAATTTATTCACCTGATATCCAATACGGCGACAATAGCTCCTACGGATTTCTGGAAGCTTAGTGATGAGTTTTTGGAGCCACAGTCAGTAGATCAGTATTCCTTGGGTTTTTACCAGAATTTTAAGGGTAATATTTTCGAAACATCGATTGAGGTCTATTACAAGGATATCCAAAACGTGGTGGAATATAAGGATGGGGCCAACCTCATCGTGCAAAATCACTTAGAAACCGAGCTGGTACCCGCTCAAGGCAGAGCGTATGGAGTAGAGCTGTATGCCAAGAAAAACTTGGGTAGATTGACAGGTTGGATTTCCTACACGTACTCTCGTTCATTGAGAAGAGTGATCACCGCTTTCGAAGAAGAAATCATCAATGATGGGGACTGGTTTTCCTCTAATTTTGACAAGCCTCATGATATCACTGTCATCGGGAATTATAAGATCAGCACCAATACCTCTGTTTCTGCTACTTTTGGATACAGCACAGGAAGACCGGTGACCTTCCCACAGGCTAAGTTTGATTATTTGGGCAACTCGCTTGCCTATTTCAGCCGAAGAAATGAACAGCGGCTTCCTGATTTCCACCGCTTGGATTTGTCTGTCAATTTTAAATTTAGAGGGGAGAGCAAGTTTGCAGATGGAGAATGGACCTTCTCCGTATTGAATGTCTACGGAAGGCGAAATCCTTTCTCTCTGTTTTTTGTGGATGAAGCTGGTGCACCTCCTCAGGCCAATCGGCTGGCAGTATTGGGTGTGCCTCTTCCAAGTTTAAGTTATTCGATTGCATTCTGATGAAAAAGCTAAAAAAATATTTAATTCTTTTATTGCTTCTCAGTGGAGCTTGCGTCGATCCTTACGAGGTTGAAGTAGAGGGAGGCGAGCAGTTGCTTACAGTAGAGGCTACCCTCACTTCGGAGCCGGGAAGGCAGCGAGTCAGGTTGACGAGAAGCGATCGTTATGGATCTGTTTTTGAGGGATTGATCAGGCCTGTGAGAGGAGCTACCGTGATCGTAAGAGATGATTTGGGAGAAGTGGCCTTTCTGGAAGAGGATGACGAGGAAAGGGGCTCTTATTTCACGAAGTCTGATTTTGCTACCCAGGTGGGGAGATCTTATACCCTACAGATTCAGACCGTAGATGGCAAGATTTATAGTTCACTTCCGGAGAGGGTTTCTGCTGTACCAGAGATCAATTCGGTGCAGTTGGAAACAGTCAGAATCCCGGTGGAGGGAGAAGAAAATGATCGCTCGGGCATTCAATTGATTGCTGAGCTTTCGGATCCTGCCGAAGAAAATAATTTTTATCTGTGGAGAAACGGTCCTTCTGTCTATGTTTTGGAGACAAGACCGGATCTGTTTACACCAAGGCCCTCAGATTCCAATCCCAGTCGAGATCCGCAGCCCAAAGACTGCTGCATCACTTGTTATCGTTCTGAAATTGTCGGTAATCAAGGAGTATTTATCGCCAATGATGACAATTTTAATGGATTGACTACACGGATTCCGGCTGGATTTATCGAAGATGATGGTTTGCGATTTGTGAATACTTACCGGGTAGATTTACGGCAAATCAGTATTTCTCCCGAAGCTTTCCGTTTTTTGAGGCTAGTCAAGCAGCAAACAGAGATCAGCGGCTCCGTATTTGATCCTCCTCCGGCCAATATCCGAAGTAATATGATCAATCTTGAAGACCCTGACGAGGTAGTCTTGGGTTATTTCATCGCAGGCGCTGAGACAGTACGAAGGATTTACATCAGTACAGCAGACTTGGACTTTACACAGCCTAAGACGATTATCCCGGATGATTGCAGAGAGGTGGAGGGAGCCCAAGTGGATCCACCGGCCGACTGGAACCCCTGATATCTCAACTTTAGGAAATCAATTCCCCCTTTTCCTCGAATCGTATTCCTTCTCTTTCCAGTGCTTCAAGGATTGGGAGGTAAATTTCGGGAATCACGGGTAATTGTAGTCCTTTAACCTTGATTTTTCCGTCCAGAAACAAATCCACGGCAATTGCGATGGGCAAGCCTACTGTTTTTGCCATGGCTGTGTAAGTGGAGTCCTCACCCTGACAAACCAAACTGGAGGTCAATTTTCGGGTTCCCTTTTTCCCTTTGATTTCAAAAAGATGCTGCATGACGATCATATCCTTATCCTGCGGACCCATTGCCCAGTCGATTTCGAGAATGGCTTGGAGGATTTCTGCCGGAGTTCCTTCGGTTTTGGGAAGTTTGCGATCAGAGAAAAAGCCTAGCCACTGGATTTTTTCGAAAGTCTCGTAATCCATATCAGGAATCAGTGCGGTAAGTTTTTCTTCCACGCTTTGATCAGGGTCAAAAGGAAGGAAGCTGTTCAGAAACTCTCGAAGGCTGCTGTCAGTGGGTCGTGTAAGGCTCAGGCTATCATCTGTCATCCCTAGTTGAACAAAGACGTCCCAAGCCTTGCAAAAGCCCTCTCGTCGAAGCGTTCCCCTGAGTAAGGTGGGGATCTCCTGCAGACCGTAGATGGCTCGATAGGCTAGACTATCCCGATTGGGGTAGCCATCAAAATTGCCCAAACCACCGACAGTGATCCTTTCACAGCGTCTGAAGAGCTGATGATAGGGTACATACTTCAGCTTGGATTGTTCCACATATCGGGAGAGTCCTTTGCCAGCCAAAACTACATTTCTTGGATTCCAGGTAAATTTGTATTTCCAGGGATTGTCTTCGCTTTCAGGAGCTAATAGTCCTCCTGTGAAAGATTTGAAAGAGATAATGTCTTCTCCATGGGCCTTGGCTTCGTCAATGATCTTCATAGCGGACATGTGATCGATGCCGGGGTCAAGCCCGCATTCGTTGAGGAAAAGCAGCCCCTTATCTTCAATTTCCGATCGCATAGCTCTCAGGTCCGAAGACTCATAAGAGGCTGAAAAAAAGTGCTTGCCCATATCCAAACAATCCCGAGCGATGATCGGATGCATAAAAGCCGGAAGCATAGAAATCACCACATCGGCCTCTTCTATAAGCTGTTGTCTAGCGGGAGCATCATTACTATCCAACTTGGCCGCGAAGGTATTTTTACGATCTTTCAGCCGTTTTTTGGCCAAATCGAGATCAAGGTCAGCCAAAGTCAAGGTTCTGTCCTTGGAGCTGCAGGTATCAGCAAGATAATCAATTAAATAGGTGGAGGATTTGCCCGCTCCAATGATCAAAACTCGGTGCATAGAAGAAGAATTAGGAAGCTAAAATGGAAAATAAAAACGGCCCAAAAAAGGCAAATGATCTTCTTTTGGCAAACAATTCCTTACTTTATCCGTTCGATTTCACCCCAAGTTCTGGTAAATATGGAAAAAGTAACAGAGACAAGCGCTATCGAAATTATTTCTTTAGCCGAGCTTAACGAACAGGAGCTGAAGGTAATGAAAGCGGCAAAGGAGATCAGTGAAAAGGCCTATGCGCCCTATTCCAATTTTCAGGTAGGTGCAGCGGTACTTTTAGAAAATGGTGAGATTCTCCAAAGCAGTAATCAGGAAAATGTAAGCTTCCCGGCAGGTGTATGTGCAGAGCAATTGGTGCTAGGCTATGCTGGAGCCAATTTTCCGGATCAGGCGGTCAAAATTCTAGCCGTGGCAGCGCGAAGAAGAGGTGAGAAGATCTGGGCACAAGTATCACCTTGCGGAATTTGCCGACAAAATATCAATGAAGTAGAACTTCGCTTTCGATCGGCTATCCGAATGCTCTTTTTGCGACCTGATGGCCAAGTCTACCGAGTGGATGGGATACAGCATTTGATGCCCTTGAAATTTGATGATTTGATCAGCTAAGCCTTGAAAAAGTCTATTCAATTTTCTTACGAAGCCCATTACAGTACTTCCCATGCCCTATCCGGAGAGGAGTCTGAGCTTTGGTTGGTTTTTCATGGCTATGGGCAGTTGGCAGAATTCTTTATTCGGAAGTTTATCCCTTTTGATAACGCTAACCGTTTGGTTATAGCCCCTGAAGCAACCAACTACCACTACCTGTCCGGATTTCAGGGTAGAGTAGGGGCCAACTGGATGACCAAGCATGAGCGTGAGCTGGCCATTGCCAATAATCACCGCTATCTGGATGGCTTGATGGAGACCGTTTTGAGTGGTTTTCGCCAACCTCCCAAGATTCATGTCTTGGGATTTTCACAGGGAGCGGCCACTGCTACAAGATGGGCAAGTCAATGGTCGGAAGACTTGAGTTCATTGGTGCTTTGGGCGGGCGGATTTGCCCATGACATGCAGGTGATGGGAGCGCGTGAAAAATTTTTGAATACAAAAATCACCGTAGTCTATGGTAATCAGGATGAATTTCTGAATCAAGAGAGTCTAGAAAAACAAAAGGAATGGTTTGAAAAGCTGCATAAAAAGCCTGAGGTGATCACTTTCGAAGGGGGACATGAGCTAAATGCATCCGTACTGAAAAGAATTTTTGATAAATAAACTGCGTGTTCCTTTTTTGGCGCTACTGTTGCTTTTGTTAAAACAATTTGTATCCCGAATGACTTTGATTATTTTTCACAAAATTTTCTAAACCACCAATGCTTTCGCTTACAGAAAAAGAAGTAGATCACATCGCTACTCAATTACTCAAAGGGATGGTCTGTTTTTATCAAATTGATAAAAAGAAGATTCACCAAATGCCGGATGACGAGGATTATTTCAATTATGACCTTACCGAGCAGGAAGAAGATATTCTCGACGATATCGAAGCTAATCCGGATAATTTTGCCGAATTCACCCGCATGGAAAATCCTCAAGAGCATCAAATCATGCAGGATTTTATTGATAGGAAGGTAAAGGAGCGAAGTTTGGCAGAGGAACTGGTGAGTGCGCTGACCAAACCTAAGTCGATGACCGCATTTAAGTTTTTGATCGATGAGTCTAAGTACAAATCAGAATGGACCGAATACCGAAAGGACAAATACCTGGATTGGGTCAAGGAGCAAGTGGACAGCTTCAATTATGCCGAGGATTAAGGTTAGCCGCATGTGCATGCGGCTTTTTTAATGGGGAAAAATTGTAAAAATGAAGATTCAATTAGTTTTAGTTTTACTACTCTTACTAGCCGGACCCTTGCAAAGTCAATCCCTTCGTGAGGCGATTGCTCATAATAATCCATTAGTAGTTTCTCATCGGGGGGTAATAGATGGCTCTCTCCTAGAAAACTCTCTGATTGGTATGGATCAAGCGATAGATAAAGGGATTTCCTTTTTTGAGCTTGATATCAGAGTAAATCTAGAAGGGGGACTTTACCTTTTGCATGATGTTTCACTCGACCGCACTACTGACCACAGCGGATTGCTAGGTGAGCGGGATGCCAAAGCGCTTCAACCTGTTCAGCTTAAAGAAAGCATGGAGCCGCTACCTGAATTTAATGAAGCTCTATCTTTAGCTAAGGAAAAGGGCTTGTTTTTGATGCTTGACATTAAGGAGGATATTCTGAATCAAGCCATGGATGAGGTAGTCGCTTATGGACTTAGTCATAAAATACTCTTGCTGACATTCGATAGAGATCGGGCAGAAAAGGCTTTTTCTTTAGAGGGTGATTTTTTGATTTCTGTTCTGATCACCTCTGTTTCAGACCTTGAGTATTATTCATCCAAGTACCCAATGGGCCGATTGTTGGCCTATGTGCCTAAGGATTCGAGCGAAGCTCTTTTTTCGAAAGTGTATAGTAGTCAAATTCCGATTGTTACGGATGTCATGGGTGAATGGGATAGGCTTGCAACCGAGGATCAGGGAGCTACTTATCGAAATTTTCAGCAAAGCAGAAAAGCCAGCATTATCGTGAGTGATTATCCGATTTTGCTAAAATCTTCACTAATAGAGTGAGTCAAAATAATTGCACTATCTCAGGCGGTTTCCCTATATTCAGGGTACTATTACGACCTTAATGATTAGGCTTAAAAAATGAGCTCTATTAAAATTAGTTTAGGTGCCCTTGTAATGTCTTTTGAGCTTTTTACCTTTAACCCATCTAATGCTCAGTCGGGGCTTCCCGGTGAAGGTGGAGAGCCACACCATATATGTTGTGCTTCAAATTCAGAAGGATGTACTGATTTAGGGGGTGGCTATTGGCCAACTGATGAAGCAAGAGTTGCAGTAACTTGCACTATTTAAGATTAAATCTGTACCCCACCAATTCCTGACTTTTAATAGTCAGGAATTTAATATTTTATTGTGATGAAGATAATTCAATGCTTTGTAATGATTTGTGGGATACTAACTTTTTCCTGCTCTTCAAAACGTGCAGAAAATCCATTTTTAGAAATAGAAAAAAGTGAAATGGTTTTTGATCTTAAAGGTGAAAAAATCTATTTCCCAGAGATCATTAATCCCTTATTTATCAATGCAGTAGGTGATTATTTGATCATTTCAGAAAATAGACGAAACGATCCAAAGTATCCACTTATACGAATCCTTAAAAAATCACCCTTGGGCTATCATTCATCGAAAGGGAAACCAGGGTTTGGGCCATTGGAGATTCCAGATGCTACATTCGTGGAGCCTGGGCCAAATGATTCTACCTTTACTGTGTACAGCGGAATGGCTAAAACGCTCACAAACTTTTCTCTTACAGACACTTCTCTGTTAGGTATTGATCAATATAAGCAGCCAGAAGAATTATTTGAAGTTTATAAAATGTTTCATGCTACAGATAGCACTATCTTAGGGATAAAGTCCATTGATCCGAATCGGTTGGTTGAGATTTCCTTAAAGGATGGGAAGCGGATAGCAGGCTACGGTACTTGGGAGAGGATCCCTGATGCTGATCATTTGATAGATTACACTGATCCCATCGTAAACTATCATCTTGGGCAGATCAACAAAGGCTGGTTTAGGGCAAATAGAAAAGAGGGGCTATTTGTAAATGCAAGTATCTATAGGGACAGGATAGAAATATTTGATTATAACGAAAAAGAATTCACGATAGTAGAAGGACCTAGGCTAGAACTGCCAAAATTTGAAATAATGCCTTCTGGAGCGAATTCAGTGGTGATTTTTGACATACAAAACAAATACGGTCATCGGGATGTCTATATAGATGATAAATACATTTATGATCTATATGGTGGTTTTAACGAAGAAGAAATACAAAAGACAAATGAAGTTGCCAAAACCGTTTATATTTTGACACATTCAGGAGATGTGGTGGGGAAACTAAATCTGGATATATCCATAAGAGGATTAGTCGTTGACTTACATCTTAAGAAAATATACGGCATCACAACGGATGAAGACCCGGGTATAGCAGTTTTTGAATTGCCTTCTGAGTTTTTGTGATTAGGTGGTTTTTCAAGTAACTTTTAATGAATACGATTAACTAGAAAAATATGAATTGGGTCTTTAGGTCAAAGGTTGATTTTTTTATTGCTTGTTTCTTCACAGGTCTAACTTGACTTTTTAAGAAAAATTCTTGTTCCAAAGCTTTGATGAGAAAGCGAGAAAAATAAAGCATGAAAAAAAATTTAATACCTATTTATATTCTTTTTACCTTCTTGATTGTATTTTGCTGTACTAGCCCAGAGAAAAATCCCTTCCACATTGATAGAGTTTACGAGCTGGAAGGTAAGAAAACATACTTTCCTGAAATAATTAATCCGGTAAACATAAATGATGTAGGTGACTACATCATAGTTTCAGAGCTTAACCGAATTCCTGCTGATCTTCCTTTACTACATGTTTTAAAAAAAAGTCCCCTTGCCTATGTGTTTCCTAAGGGCGTGGCGGGATTTGGACCGTTTGAAATCCCAGATGCATTCCTTGTAGAACCTGGTTTGTCTGACAGTACATTTACTGTTTATAGTGCAATGAGTAAAAAATTTACTGATTTTTCATTAAAAGATACCTCAAGACTAGGAATTAGCGAATATAAACAGCCGGAAGAATTGTTTGGAATGTATAAAGGTTTCCATGCCACTGACTCTACTATTATTGGAATAATGGCTAATGATCCCAATAAATTGGTGGAATTTTCGACAAGAGATGGTAGAAGAATTGCAGGCTATGGAACTTGGGAAAAAATACCAAATGCAGACCATTTGATTGATTATGATGATCCCGATATAAATTACCATATGGGTGAAATCAACGCAGGAAGATTTAAAGGAAATAGAAAACGAGGATTATTTGTAAAGGCAAATGCGTACAGGGATAGATTGGAGATTTTTCATTATAAGAGTAAAACATTTGATATTGTAGACGGACCAAGGATGGAAGTTCCCGACTTTGAAATTCGGCACTCAGGGGGACAATCTGCAGTTCTTTTTGATCAAGAATATCCTCTTGGTTACGGCGAATTGGCTATTGGAGAAAATTTTATATATGTCCTATATGTTGGAGCTAATTTTGAGGAAATTCAAAAGACCACCGACATAGCAAAACTCATTTATGTTTTCACCCACGAAGGTGATGTAGTGAGCAAGTTTAATTTGGATATTTCCATCAGAGACTTGGTTGTAGATGAAGAATTGAGACTAATTTACGGACTTACCACGGATAAAGACCCGGGTATAGCCGTTTTTGAATTGCCTTCTGAGTTTTTGTGATTTGATTTCGTGGCAAGTGAAAGGTGAAATAAATCCTCATTCCCAAGAGCCTAATGGTTTTGGTTACAGGTTGATTTTTTGATTGTTGTCTTTTTAAAACCCTATCTGATAAGATTTTAATTGGCTTTGGTCAGTCTTTGGAGAAACTGTATTCTTGACTGCTGGAAAGGAGTGAATGTGAAAATATAAGTTGTGAGCGGTGACACTCACAGCGGCGATGATGAAGACAACGTGGGTTTAAGTTTGTGAATTTTTCCCTTTCCAAAGATACCCTTGCTCACCACCGATCAGTTTTGTAAAACCAATTCAAATTTGCGTTTCGATAATCCACCAATTTTTCTTAGTTTCAGAAAGGGTTTTTAGACTATAAAGATGAGCCAGTTGGAAAATATTACAATCCGGCATGAATTGAAACCGGGAGACTTGGGCAAAGTCGTTGAACTTCACGGGCGTATTTATGCTCAAGAGTATGGCTTTGGACTGGGGTTTGAAGCTTATGTCATGGAGAGTATGCTGGAGTTTTACGGACAGTATGATCCGCAGCAGGACAAAGTTTGGATCGTAGAAGAACAGGGCAGTATGGTCGGTTTTCTTCTCTTGATGCACCGACAGGATCAGCAGGCTCAGCTCCGTTATTTTATTCTTGAGAAGGAATTTAGGGGAATAGGATTGGGCAAAAAACTCATGCAGGAATGGATGGATTTTTATCAGGAAAAAGGCTACAAAGGCGCCTATCTTTATACTACTTCAGGTCTTGAGTCAGCGGCGAGTCTATATGAGCGATTTGGGTTCAAGAAAATTAGTCAGATCAAATCCAAAACCTTTGGAGTCAATATTTTGGAAATTCTTTTTAGACTAGAAAATAAATAGTTTTAACACAATTACTTCACTATTCAGATGTCAAAATACCTCATTGTATTGTTATTCCTTTTTTTCAGTTTTACTGCCCTGCAGGCCCAATCCTGGGACTGGGGCGGACCTATGGATCCCCTGCAATCGAAATTTAATATCATTCAATACCGGCTTGACTTGGAGATCATCCCCGAAAATCAATCCATCCAAGGCTCGAATACCATTGTATTTGAAGCTAAAGAAAGGCTAGATACCCTGAGACTTCAGCTGATCGATGAGTATGCGGTAGAGAAGGTCTTGATGGACGGAAAAGAAGTGAAGTTTTTTCATGCCAATGATATTTTAGACATTATTCCCATTGACTGTACCTGTGATGAAGTGCAGGTATTTTACGGAGGTCAAACTCCAATAGCAGAAAATCCACCTTGGACAGGTGGCTTCACTTGGGAAAAAGATCAATTGGAAAATCACTGGATGGGTCTTTCCTCTCAGGGGGAAGGAGCAAAGATCTTTATGCCTGCATTGGACCATCCTTCAAGTGAACCGAGTCAAGGTGTGGAATTGACCTTTACCGTTC
The DNA here is from genome assembly GCF_900101705.1 of Algoriphagus faecimaris. Classification (GTDB taxonomy): domain Bacteria; phylum Bacteroidota; class Bacteroidia; order Cytophagales; family Cyclobacteriaceae; genus Algoriphagus; species Algoriphagus faecimaris. The sequence continues at coordinate 17,472 of NZ_FNAC01000042.1, forward strand.
CCTACCCTTATTTTGTGGCTTCTAATGGAAGATTACTTGATCGAAAAATTGACAAAGGAAAGGTTAGCTACCATTGGGCTAGCGATTATCCCATCAACAATTACAACATTAACTTCACACTCGGAATATTTCATGAGGAAAAGAAAACTTTTGAATCCGTATCAGGGGATCGCATACCCATGAGCGTCTATGTCTTGCAGGAAAACCGGGCGAAGGCTTCCACTTTACTGGCGGTTTTGGAGGAGAGTGCCAAAACACATGAAAAGTATTTCGGTGCCTTTCCTTTTCCAGAGGATAAAATTGCTGTAGTGGAGACGCCTTATCTCGGGATGGAGCATCAGACTATCAATGCCTACGGCAATAATTTTCAATTTGTGACCTTAGGAAAGACCGCCTATGATTGGCTGCTACATCATGAGTTGGGTCATGAATGGTTTGGGAATAAAATCTCTGTCGGCGACTGGGCGGATATGTGGATTCACGAAGGGCTGACTGCCTATGGTGATTGGTTGTTTTACTGGGAGCATGGAGGAGAGGAAGTCTACTTTGAAAAGGTAAAATCGGAGCTAAGGAATATTCCCCATGCCAAGCCGGTGCTCAGTCCTCCTAACAGTACCGAAAAGGAGGCATATCATCCGGAGATTTATACCAAGGGGGCGATGGTCATCCATTCATTAAGAGGGATTTTGGGAGAAGAGGTGTTTTTTCCTATGCTAAAGGCTTTCGTTGCCGATGAGCGCTTTACTTATCAAAGCAGAGTGAATACTCAGGATTTCACGGATTTTGTCAAAAGTTATACTGGTAAGGACTTGGATGCCTTCTTTGACCTTTATTTAAAGACCACTAAGCTTCCTGAGGTTGTGATAAAAAAGAAAGGAAAGAAAGGATGGGAGGTCCGCTTGGAAGGGATTGAATTTAATATGCCTGTGGACGTGAAAACCGAGGCCGGAATTCAACGCATCGAATTGGGAGAAAAAGGAATATTGGTCAAATCCATCGAAAAACCGGTAGTCGATCCCAAGGGCTGGCTCATGCTGAGTAAGAAATAAAGGAGTCTATCTCAAACTTGTTTTTTGTCAGACTGAGTCTGAACTAAAGAACATACAAAATGTCTCATTTTTCAAGATTAAATCCCTCATTGAGTACTAAACTGAGTTCAGACGGGAGCGTGGGCTGACACAGCAGCGGGCCAGCGTCCGGTCTTGTGCGGTAGAAGCTTTGCTGTGTCTTGACCTTTTGGTTCTTTTGGGTCAAGCCAAAAGAACAAAGAAAAAGAAATGGAGCCAATCAAAAGAGCTGGAAGAAAACCCTCCTTATTAAAAAAAGTAAATTTTGGAATGCCTAAATTATCATCACATTAGCTTCATTGTCATTAGAGTAATTAAAAGAAGGGAATCTCGAAATCAAAAACCTAGTTTTGCGTTTTGGGCCTAATTTTGAACTACCTAACTCCAGATGGTCAGGTGCTCAAAGTGAAGGTTAATATTTCTGAGAAAGTCGCTTTCTTACCTACATGACCACGTATTTTTTTAGAAACTATACCTCGCACTGAGTAATGCAATTCTTGTTTCTCTTTTGGAATAGAAATCCTGACTGAAGGTATTCGTACGTGCAAAACCCGCCCATCTTCTCGTATCAAAAATATCCCGGACACTGAGTGTCACCGAACCGCGGTTTCCGGCAAAGCCCTTTTGGACACTGGCATCTATAAAGTATTGTGATCGATCTCTACCTTGAGCTTCTATTTCAGGAGATTCGTAATTAGCTACCAACTGGAAATTAAAACCTTTCGGCAATTTGAAATCCTGGGTCAGTTTGGTGTTCCAAGAAAAACCCGAATTGGTAAACTCCTCTCCAATGTTAGAACCATCCACGGCTATCTGAAACAAGGTCACTCCACCATTAAGGCTATACCAATCATTGACCTCAGCTACACCCACAAACTCTACTCCGTAGGAGCGTGCTGATAGTAAATTATCAGGCTGTGAGAAAGAAACTCCATCTTCTACTATAGTGATAAAATCCAACTGACCGTCGGTATATCTGTAGAAAAGATTGGTGGAGAAACTCGACTTTTCAAAGTTTGCTAAGTAGCCAAACTCAAAGGAATCGATCATTTCTGGCTGGAGATTGGGATTACCTCTTCTTACATTCAGGGAGTCAGTGATATCTGGGAATGGATTCAGTCTCCAAGCGGTAGGACGATCGATCCTTCTGCTGTATGTAAATTTCAAAGAGTGGTTCTCATTCAGATTATATAGGGTCTGTACACTTGGGAAAAGATTGAAATAGCGCTGCTCGCCACGCTCATCGGTATTGGCCAAGTAGGTGTCTACCAGACTCAATTCCCCACGCAAACCGACAGTGTATTCAAATTTTCCTCCGGAATTGGCATATAGGAAATAACCTGCATGAATTTGATCTTCATAAATAAATCGATTGCTCACAGCAGGATCTTCTACAAATTCTTGGCTTTGCTCGTCTAGTCGTGCATAGCTGTAGTCATTATCAAACTTTCGAATATTAGACTTCAATCCAGTCTCGATTTTTCTGTTTTCATCCAAGGGCTTAATGTAGTCCACTTGAAAAACCGAAATATTTCTCACCTCATCTGTTATTGCCCGCTCTTGTCCGTTGAGATTGGCAGGATCTGGATTTAAGGTGTTTCTGAAAATATCTATATTCTGGGTTTTGAACTGATTCCTGTAAGAGTGGCTGGCAAGGACTCTCAGACTGTGCCCTTTGTCTGCAAAAGAACGCTCAAATATCAGCGCATTGTCTATGCCTTCATCTGATTCAGTTTCACTATTTCTCCTCACATAATCAAAAGAATCCGGTTCTCCGTCAATGATTCGGTCCAATTCGGCAAAAAGCGTATTGGTCTGATAGTCCATTCCATATTGGTAGACACCTTCGTAACTGAGGACATTTTGTCCAAAATAGTAATCCGCTCCGTAGTTTAAATTATGTCCTGTTCTGCGACTTGAACTGCGAGTGCTTTGGTCTAAGGTTTCATTACGGTCAAAAATCTCTCTGATCGATGTTCTTTCGCCTACATCTTTCCAATCTCTGTAATTATAGCCTCCAAAAACATTGAACTTTTGGCCTCGATGGTTTAGGCTAGCGCCTACATTGGATCGGTTTCTAGTTCCGTAGGTTCCCTCTATATTCCCATGTGTGCCAAAATCCTGTCCTTTTTTTAAGATAATGTCGATGACTCCACCTTCAGCTTCCGCATCAAATCGAGCGTTTGGGTTATTAATAATTCTTATCTCTTCAATGGAAGAAGCAGGCAATTGATCAAGATTTTGGGTCAGTGAAGAGTTCCTTCCATTAATCAGAATATTAGTACCTGTACTCCCTCTGAGAGATATAGACCCATCCTCAGAGACCGAGATAGAAGGAGTGTTGCGAAGGATGTCTAGCAGCGTACCACCTGCATTGGCCAGATTGTTTTCTGGTGTCACAGTAATTCCCTCCATGGTGGACCGGACGGGCATTTTTGTAGTTTGAACCACGACTTCTTCCAAAGCAGAAGTTTCGCTTTTCATCTCCAGCTTTCCCAAATCCTTGGAAGCGCTGAGTTCTATATTTTCGATGACCAAATCCTCAAAACCAAGGAAAAAGGCTTTAAAGATATAGGTGCCACTAGGTGCGCTGAGTTGAAACTTTCCTGAATCATCAGTATCAGAAAAAGCAATTGGGCTGGAATCTTCCAAAGATTTGAACAAGGCCACCTGTACAAAGCCGAGTGGTTCTTTGTTTTCTTGCTCTATAAGTGTACCCGACAAGGTGTTTTCCTGAGCTAAGGCCCCAAAAGAAATGAAGAGCATGAGTAAAAAACTCATGCAAAAAGAATAAAATTTGAAATGCATAGTTGGCAAGTATTAGTTTTCAATACAAGAATACAATCTGATTTTGTAGAGATTTTGAAGTTATTACTTAAACAAAATCATTAAAACATGTAGATTGTTTTCTATTCTGTATTGAGGACGGAGCGTGTAGCGCCTACAGATCTGTTTGACTATTGCCAATCCCAGTCCTATGGATTCTGAGGAGGAATTTGCCTTTTTGAATCGATCAAAAAATTCTTCAGGATCTTTATCGGGGAGCTTGCCACTGTTTTCTATTCTAAGTGAATATTCATTGAGTTCGATTCGGAGCTGTCCGCCCTGAATATTATGTTTGATGGCATTATTGATCAGGTTTTGGATCAGGACCTCTGCGATAAAGGGGTGGATTTTTACCAGGCTGTTTTCTTGGATTTGGGTGCTGACCACGAGGGATCTGAGTTCGATCAGCTCCTGCATCCCATCGAGTACCCGATGGAGAATGGGGCTGAGGTCTATTTTCTCTGGAGCTTCAAACTCCTCATTTTCCAATTTGGCCAGCATGGAAAGCGAACGGACGATTTTATTGATCTTTTCATTGCTTTGATAGGCTGCCTGTATCATCAATGCCTGCTTTTCGCTGATGTCCTCATTCATGAGGTGCTCCAGTTTGCCTCGGATGACTGCAGAGGGAGTCTGTACCTCATGGGAAAGGTTTTCAGAAAATTCCTTGATTTGGCGATAATCGTTCAGTAGCTTTTGAGACATTTTTTCGAGAAAGCTATTGAGCTTTTCAAATTCTGCCACTGCGTTTTTCGGAAGATGGAGCGGTTCATTTTTTTGAAAGTTAAAGCTGCGGATCTGATCTAGGGTCTGATGGAATGGGCGCAGGATCTTTTTGGACCCGATACGGGTGAAAAAACCCAGAAAAAGAAGTTGTATCAAAAAGACTGAGACCATCGTGATCACCACAGTTTCTGTGATATCTTCAGTTTCTACGACGATGTTGTAGTAGGATATACGGTAGTGCTTGCCATCTATTTTATAGGATTTGCTGGCTTTGAGTTGCTTTTCTGCCCGATTCATCGGGTCATGGTAGGCAATGGTATCTCGAAGGTATAATTCCTCCTCGGGAATATCGAGTGGGATCTCTGTGATTTCCAGTTTGTCATAGATCAAGCGGTCGGCAGGAGCGCCATCCCGAATGCGCTCTGCATACGCATCGATCTGTCGGTCTAGCTCTCGCCCTAGTTCAAAATCAATCTCTGACTCCAGCTTTTTGAAAATCAAAAGTCCTCCTAAAAATAGGGCGATCATAGTGATCAGAATGTACCAGGTAGTCAGTAGGTTGATGAGCTTCATGACACGTTGGGATCAAATTTGTAGCCGATTCCGTAGACGGTTTTGATGTAATCATTTCCTCCAGCTTGAGCGATCTTTTTTCGTAGATTTTTCACATGCTGATAGACAAAGTCAAAATTGGCCAAGTCATCGGTATAATCTCCCCAAAGGTGCTGCGCTATGGCTTCCTTGCCGATCACCCTATTTTTATTGGTGAAAAAAAAGACCAGAAGGTCAAACTCTTTTTTGGTAAGGTCCAGTGTTTTAGAATGAATGGTGGCCTGTAGATTACCGGTGTCCATGGTGATTTCATTAAAGCTAATCAAGTCTGAGCCCCCCAATTTTGTACGTCGGTAAATGGCACGGAGTCGTGCCAATAGTTCCGAAAGATGAAAGGGCTTGGGAAGATAGTCATCTGCTCCCTCATCTAGACCTTTGAGTCGATCATCGAGTGAGTCCTTGGCGGAGATGATCAGCACATTGGAGTCGATTTTATTGGTTTTGATGAATTCTAAAATATCCAAACCATTCCCATCAGGAAGCATGAGATCTAAGACAATGCAATCGTATCGATAGCCTAATAATTTATCCTGGGCATCGAAGAGGTTTTCGACCGTTTCGCAAAGGATATTCTCCTCCTGTAGATAGCTGACCATGTTTTGGATCAGATCCGGATTGTCTTCGATGATAAGTATTTTCATATTGGAGTGAAAAGCTATAAGATGGGTAAGATAGCGTTTTGCGAACTTAATGCGAAGGTTTGAAGCAATTCTGAAGCAGACTTGAGTGCTTGCTTTCAATTAATTCAGGCATTTCTCTCCATCTATCCGTGTCCCTATGGAATATTTTTCTAATTTTGCCCCAATTTGGACATCAGTAAAATATTCGATTCAACCCTCCTCTCAAATGCCAAAAGACAGTAGCATCAAGCACATTCTCATCATTGGTTCAGGTCCCATAGTCATCGGTCAAGCCTGCGAATTTGATTATTCTGGCTCCCAAGCCGCCCGCTCCCTTCGCGAAGAGGGCATTAGGGTAACCCTGATCAATTCCAATCCGGCCACAATTATGACTGACCCAGTGACCGCAGATCATGTGTATCTGCTCCCGCTGGAAAAGAAATCCATCAGAAAAATCCTCACTGACCACCCGGATATCGATGCTGTACTGCCGACCATGGGTGGTCAAACTGCATTAAACCTGGCCATCGATTGCGATAAGGCAGGCATCTGGAATCATCATGGGGTGAAAATGATCGGGGTAGACATCGATGCCATCGATACTGCAGAAAACCGAGAAAAATTTAAAGCCTTGATGGAGAAGATCGGCGTAGGCGTTTGCAAAGGAGCTACGGCCACTTCTTTTCTTCAGGGAAAAGAGATTGCACAAGAGATCGGCTTTCCTTTGATCATTCGGGCATCTTATACCTTGGGAGGAGCAGGAGGAGCTTTTGTAGAGAAAGAAGAAGATTTTGAGCGCTTGCTTTCTGCAGGCTTGCAGGCTTCACCGGTTCACGAAGTTTTGATAGAGCAGAGTATTTTGGGCTGGAAAGAATACGAGCTGGAAGTCATGCGGGATAATATCGGGAATATGATAGTGATCTGTTCCATCGAGAATTTTGATCCCATGGGCGTGCATACCGGAGATTCGATCACGGTAGCTCCGATTCAGACCCTTCCCGATACAGTTTATCAGCGCATGCGAAATTACGCCATCACCATGATGAACAGCATCGGGAATTTTGCCGGAGGTTGTAATGTGCAGTTTGCGGTAAGTCCGGATAACCAAGAGATCATTGGTATTGAAATCAACCCTCGTGTATCCCGCTCCTCTGCTTTGGCCTCTAAGGCTACAGGGTATCCTATCGCTAAAGTAGCGGCAAAACTGGCGATTGGGTATAATTTGGACGAATTACCAAATTCCATCACCGGGACAACTTCCGCGTTTTTTGAGCCTTCGATCGATTATGTGATCGTGAAGATTCCACGATGGAATTTTGATAAGTTTAAAGGCGCTGACAGACGTTTGGGGCTTTCTATGAAGGCAGTAGGTGAGGTGATGGGAATCGGGAGAAATTTCCAAGAGGCATTGCAAAAAGCCTGTCAATCACTTGAGATCAAAAGAAATGGATTGGGTGCTGACGGAAAAGAATTGAGAGATCAAGAAAAGATTTTGTACTCCCTAGCCAATCCAAGCTGGAATAGACTTTTCCATGTTTACGATGCATTTAAGTTGGGTATATCCTTCCGTACGATTCATGATTTGACGAAGATCGATAAGTGGTTTTTGAAGCAAATAGAAGAATTGATCCACCTGGAGGCTGAGATTGACAAATACAGCTTGGAGACCATTCCTTATGAGTTAATGGATTTGGCCAAGAAAAAAGGCTATGCCGATCGACAGTTGGCTCATCTCCTAGGTTGCTTGGAAAGTGAAGTCTTCAACAAGCGCTACGAAGAAATGGGAATCAAGCGGGTGTACAAATTGGTAGATACTTGTGCGGCCGAATTTGAGGCGCAGACACCTTACTACTACTCTTCTTTTGGTGAAGAAAATGAGTCAATCCGCACTGACAAAAAGAAAATTGTGGTCTTGGGCTCAGGTCCAAATAGAGTGGGACAGGGGATAGAGTTTGACTACTCCTGCGTGCATGGAGTATTGGCGGCCAAAGAATGCGGCTATGAAACCATCATGATCAACTGTAACCCCGAGACGGTATCCACGGACTTTGATGTTTCGGACAAGCTCTATTTTGAGCCGGTATTCTGGGAGCATATTTATGAAATTATTCTCCAGGAAAAGCCCGAAGGCGTCATCGTACAGCTGGGAGGTCAAACGGCTTTGAAATTGGCCGAAAAACTGGATAAATACGGAATCAAAATCATCGGCACAAGTTTCGAAGCCTTGGACTTGGCGGAAGATAGAGGCTTGTTCTCTACGCTATTGAAAGAAAACAACGTGCCTTATCCAGAATTTGGGACGATCCACAATACCGATGAGGCGCTAGAGCTTTGCAAGACAATCGGATTTCCGCTTTTGGTTCGCCCGAGTTATGTGCTTGGGGGACAGGGGATGAAAATCGTGATCAACGAGAAAGAACTCGAAGAACATGTGGTCAATGTGCTGAAGGATATTCCAAATAATGAAATCCTATTGGATCACTTCCTCGAAGGGGCTATCGAAGCGGAAGCAGATGCCATCTGTGATGGAGAAAATGTGTATATCATCGGAATCATGCAGCATATCGAACCTGCCGGTATTCACTCGGGTGATTCCTATGCCGTATTACCTCCTTACAATCTGGGCGATTTGGTTATTCGTCAAATCGAAACCTATACCGAGCGAATCGCGCTGGCTTTGCGTACGCAGGGTTTGATCAATATTCAGTTTGCGATTAAAAATGACAAGGTTTATGTGATTGAAGCCAACCCAAGGGCTTCTCGAACCGTTCCTTTTATTTGCAAAGCTTATCGGGAACCTTATGTCAACTATGCCACTAAGGTGATGCTTGGTGAGAAAAAGGTGACGGATTTTGAATTCAAACCCTACAAGAAGGGTTATGCTATCAAAGAACCGGTTTTCTCATTCCACAAATTTCCCAATGTGAATAAGGAACTCGGTCCTGAGATGAAATCCACCGGAGAGGCAATCTACTTTATTGATGACCTGATGGATGATTATTTCTTGAAGATTTACGCTGAGCGGAATTTGTATCTCAGCCGCTAAGGGATAATGCAGCAGTCTTAAGGGCTGTAATCTGAAAATGATGTCATAAGTAGACACCCTTCCGATTCCCATGGATTTGGAAGGGTACCTACTAATTAGGAAAAAATAGGTGTAAATGGGTGGTTTATTAAAATTTGTAGTAATTCTGTTGGGTGTAGGGTGGTTGCTGGGGCAGCTGATTCGTTACTTTCTGAGGACTAAGCTGGCCAAATTTGCCCAGCAGGTTTCGGAGATGGAGCGGCAACAGCGAAGAGAGCAGCAAGCAGCCGCCAAGTCAAAAGAAGGCGTTAATGTGGATTACATCCCCAAAACACACCAAGAAAAACGTAAAAAAGACATAGAAGGCGGAGAATACGTCGATTATGAAGAAGTGAAGGAGTGATTAAACTCCTTCATTTTTTTTGCACCAATAGACCTTATTGCCCTTTTGTGTCTTCGTCGCGATTAAAAAATCATCCCCTCCATCTTTAAGCCCCATTTTCCTTTTTAAGGATTCAGCACTGAGGACATAGTTTCTGGTGATGACATTGACTTTTCCGCTTGGGAAGAGCTTTTTGATCTCCTGCTTTTTGAGGTTTACTTCTTGGATTACTTCAAAGGTTCTGCCGGGAATATCCTCAGGGACTTGATTTCCTGTATATAAATGGCTGTTTTTTTCGAGCTTTTTCAATCCATATCGCTCCCCAAATAGATTGAAGGCTCCTGATTTCAGAATTCCACCTAAAGGTTCCACCAAGTATCTTTCCGCTTCCGAATAGATAGAATCAGCCTGTTCCTCTTCTTTTCTGTAAAAACTAAATCTTGGAAAAGCCCTGCCTAAATCTACCACCTCAATCTGCTTTTTGATGGAGTCCTTTCCTTTTTCCCAAGAAAGCAAAAGCTCTTTTACTTCGTTTTTCACTGAGACGATAGTGATCTTTTGGACATCTGGTAACTCTGCCCAAGCCTGTGAAAGATCAAGCATGGGAGAGGATTTGATCAAAATCTGATTGCTCTTCTCTTTCAGGAGGGGCCAAGAATTGACCACATCAGGTTCGCAATCCTGCAATCGGTAAAGCTTTTGATTTCCCGAGCCCCGTCTTGCAGGATCAAGATAAATCAAGTCAAATTGCAAATTGGTTTTTTGCAAAAACGCTATGCCATCCCCTTCGAAAAAATCAAATTTGCTAGGAAGATCCTTTAAAGGTTCTGATCCCTTGGAGGGTTCTAGTTCCTGCAAATTATGGGTAGTGACCTCAAAGAGTTCTTTTTGCCTTTCGCAGTATATCCCTTTTTCAAAGCCTTGACTTAAATAGAAAAAATCTACTCCCAAGCCTCCGGTCAAATCAATCATCAACTTGCCCTTCAATCCTTTCGCTTTAAATCTTGCGGTATCCTCACTGGAACTTTGCTCCAGTGAAATGGAAGCTGGAAAGATAAGTGCTGGATTGCTGGACCAAGAGGGAAGTTTTTTTTTGGCTTTTTGTCTGGCAGAGAGCTGCTGTACAGCCATTTTCAAGTCAAAAGGAACTTTCCCCTGATACTTAAAAAGTAAAAGTGCAGGATCTTCTTCAAGATGATCCTGCACAAATTGTTGAAATTCAGCGCTATGAAATTCGCTGATGTCCATTAGACCAATTTATTTTCTACCAAATATGCTGCGATTTGTACGGCATTGGTGGCAGCGCCTTTTCTCAGGTTATCGGCTACGATCCACATGTTGAGCGTATTGGCTTGAGATTCATCCCGGCGCAATCTACCCACGAAAACCTCATCTTTTTTATGTGCCGTGATGGGCATCGGATACACGAAGTTGGCGGGATCGTCTTGTACTACTACTCCTGGAGTAGCAGAAAGCAAATCTTTCACCTCATCAAGGTCAAAGTCTTCTTTAAATTCCACATTGACTGCTTCCGAATGTCCCCCCATGGTTGGGATTCTTACTGTTGTGGCAGTTACTGCGATGCTATCATCAGAGAAGATTTTCTTGGTTTCGTTGATCATTTTCATCTCTTCCTTGGTGTAGCCATTGGGCTGGAATACATCGATATGAGGAAGGACATTCATGTCAATTTTATGTGGATACACCATTGGAGGATTTTCTTCCCCTGCTCGCTCAGCCATCATCTGATCTACAGCAGCTTTCCCAGTACCGGTCACAGACTGATAGGTAGATACCACGATTCGTTTGATGCCATAGCGCTGACGCAAAGGCTCCAAAGCCAGCACCATCTGAATCGTAGAGCAGTTGGGATTGGCGATGATTTTATCGGTTTGGCTTAGTTCTTTGGCGTTGATTTCCGGAACCACCAACTTTTTGCTGGGGTCCATTCTCCAAGCGGAGGAATTGTCCACTACAGTGGTTCCCGCTTCGGCAAATTTCGGAGCCCATTCCAAGGAAGTGCTTCCACCTGCCGAAAAGATAGCGATCTCCGGCTTTGCAGCTACTGCATCGGCCAAACCGATCACTGTATGGGTTTTACCTTTGTATTCAATCTGTTTTCCTACCGATCGCTCGGAAGCAACCAGCAAAAGTTCGTCGTATTGGAAATTGTGCTCTTCAAGCACTTCGAGGATTTCGGAACCAACCAATCCGGTCGCTCCTACCACAGCAATTTTCATTTTATGGGTTTGAATAGGTTAATGTATCGAAATACAAAAGTAAGGCAGAAGGTTTCATTTTCAGGGATTTTGCTTCAAAAATACTTGGGAAGACCATGATTTGATGAGGTTTTTAAAAGTCAGAATTCTTTTATAGATTTAGTATAAACTTTTTCTCGGCTTTTGATGCGGAAAACTACTTTTATATGGATTCTCCTTTTAGGAGTGATTGCTGCCTGTGGAGGTATAAACAGTGCCTGCGCTCAGAATCTAGTGCAATCATTTGAGGATGATTTTACAATTCAGAGTTTCCCTGACGAATTTCTGCCTGACTGGTACGGGAATGAAGTAAGATCTACCTCTTCCAGGATTTTTCAGCTGGCATCTGGAGGTCTATCCGCTTCTCGGGCATTGGCCGTACAGCCGATTTCTACCTTTGACGGGGAGTTGATTATCAAGCTTTATCCTCAAAAATATGAGGATCCTAAAATCCAATTTTGGGCTCGATCTCTTCGCAATGGTTCTGGCAGCCGACCTGCACTGGTCTCCTATTCTTTTTCTAATTCTCTTGAGCAGCATTACGGTTCTGAAATGATGTTGGCAGAAAATATGGAATTTGCTAATGAAGATCAGGAGTTTAGAAAATTTGAAATTCTCCTTACCCAGGAGCAAAAAGTCTTGGATTCCCTCTATTTGAAAATCTCCGTTCGCTATGGTCCGGGTTCGGGCTCTTGTGCTCGCTGGCTGATGGATGATTTCGAATTTGGAGATATCGAGGAAGATTTGGATCCACCTTTTGTAGTGAATGTAAGGGGTTATTCAGCTAATCAATTGGAAGTTCAGTTTTCGGAGCGATTGGATCCGGTTTTTTCTCAGATTCAATTGAATTATGATCTTGAAGGCTTGGAGCCGGGAGATGCCGAATTGAAGTTGGATAGTTTGGTTTTGTTGACTTTTGAGAAGGAACTGGAAAGTGGCAAATCCTACGATTTGAGCCTTCGTCAGGTAGCTGATCTTTCGGGTAATTTTTTGAGAGATACAGTCGTAAGTTTTTCGTTTTCTGATCCTACGGCAATTGATTGGAAAGACTTGGTAATCAATGAGATCATGCCGGCACCTCGAGAGGGAAATGAACTGCCTAATGTGGAATATGTGGAGCTTTTTCACGCAGGAGATAAAGTGATTCGGACAGGGGGGCTGTTATGGTCCAATTCACGAAATACGGTCTCTTTGGAAAATTATTGGATCTCGCCGGGGGAATATATTTTGCTGATACCGGATCGAGATGCAGAGCCGATGAAAATTTTTGGTCGCGTGATTCCGGTTTCCTCTTGGCCTACCTTATTGAACGGAGGAGATGAATTAAAAATCGAATCGGCCAAGGGTGAACTAATAGATCGAATCAGCTATAGTAGCGCTTCATGGGGAGGGAGTGAATTCAGCGGTGGAGGATACAGTTTGGAGTTAGTCAACCCTTTTCTTTTATGTGATCAAAGCTTGAATTTACTCCCTTCTCAAGCTCCCTTGCGCGGCAGTCCGGGGATAGAGAACGCTGTTTTTGACCCAAGTCCTGATACAACTCGCCCTAGGGTGGTAGATTATTTTTTTACCAAAGAAAATGAATTGATCCTGCGGTTTTCTGAGTTGATTCAGCCTGTTTTTTCTGAAGAATTTTTACAAATTGAAGAGCCGTTAGGGCTGGATTCCATTTGGGTTGAAGGTGATCAGGTTTTTCTTCTTTTTGCGGAAGCTTTTCCGGAAAATAGCACGATTCAGTTGGAGATAGCTGGATTTTTGGACTGCAGTGGAAATGTAATGCAGCGTGTAGTCCTGCAAATCCTTCGGCCATCGATCGCTCAAGAAGGGGAAGTTTTTCTCAATGAAGTCCTGTATAATGCCAAGACCGGAAGTCCAAAATTTGTAGAATTAGCCAATCCAACAGAAAAATTTTTGGAAATAGCTTCATGGAAACTGGCAAACATAAACAATGAAGGACTTCCAAATCAGATCCGTATTCTATCAGAGCGATCCCTAGTGATGCCTCCTCGGAGTTTTTTGGCGATCAGTACCGATACCAATCAGGTCCAACTCGACTACCCGATGGCCAGCAATGGAAATTTTCACCAAATCGCATCCCTTCCTAGCTATCCCATTGCAGGGGGGACGGTGATTCTTTTGGACCCCGATGAAAAGGTGGTGGAACAGTTTAGCTATGATGATGATTTGCATCATCCTTTACTTCAAGATTCAAAAGGGGTTTCCTTGGAGCGGATTTCCTGGAATTCTCCTGCAGGTTTGGCTGCCAATTGGCATTCGGCCTCGGCTTCGGTAGGTTTCGCCAGTCCCGGCATGGCCAATTCCCAATTTATTCCTGAAGAGTTTGAAAGTGAAATTATCCAAATTGACCCTCCTGCTTTTGACCCTGAGGGAAGCAATGGAAATACCTTCGTTAGTATACGCTATGAACTGGACCAAGCGGGTTGGGTAGGAAGTTTTCGGATTTACGATATGGCTGGGCGGATGCTGGCTGCTTTGGCCGAAAATGAGATTTTGGCCACCCAAGGCCTATATACATGGACAGGTACAGATAATTTAGGACGTCGAATGCGTAGCGGGTATTATGTATTACTGGTGGAGTTATTTGATTTGGATGGGAGGATAAAAACCATCCGAAAAACGATAATAATTGCTGAACGGCTCTAATTTTTTGTATTTGGCTGAAACAAGGAGTTTTAAATTTCTGTATATTAGGAAGACAAACACCCCAAAATCATGGAAAAAGGCCTAATAAACCGCGCGCTAGAAAAACTCAATGTCAGTGATTTCAAAGATTTGGCAGAAGTCAAGCAGTATTTGAAAATGAAATATCGAATAGATATCGATGATCTTGTTTTGCAAAAGCGGCTTGAGAAAATCTTGAATGAAGAGAAGGCAGTGGCGTAAAGAATGAGCAGCCGCAACAAGCATTCTTTAGGAAATTTAGAAGTCTAAATTGAGAAAGCTGAAAATGCCCTTCGCCCCTGCGAGTAGCCAGTCCGCCTAAGGCGGATCCCCACTCGCAGCAATCAGAAAATTTGGTTGACAGTTGATTGAAGTATTTACTTAGGCTGGAAATAAAAAATGAGCTTTAATTTGGGGTAAGAACACCAAACTCTCCGAGAGATTTTGGAACCCTCGGAGAGTGACCTCGACTCTCAGAAGGCTTTATTTCTCATCCTTGTAAATCATCACTTTGGCAGCCTCATTGGCCTTGCGATAGCCTCGATACATACCTTCGGAATTGAATGGCATGGCGATGTTGCCATTTTTATCGATGGAGATGATGCCTCCCGATCCTCCTATTTCGACCAATTGCTTCATCACCACTTCATCTCCGGCTTCGGCAAGTGTTTTGCCTCCATAGCGCATCAGAGAGGCGATTTCGTGGCCGACCACAGTTCTAATGAAATATTCCCCGTGCCCAGTGGCTGAGACAGCACAAGTGGCATTGTCGGCATAGGTTCCTGCTCCGATGATAGGAACATCGCCTACTCGCCCAAATCGCTTATTGGTCATTCCTCCGGTAGAAGTTGCCGCTGCGATATTTCCATTTTTGTCCTTAGCAACTGCCCCGACGGTACCAAATTTTCTATCCTTGAAAAAGGGATCTTTTAACTCCATCTCCAGAAGGGAAGAATGATCTAGTTCGGTTTTTTCGGTCTCTCGGATTTGTTCCAATTGCTGAAATCGAAAATCAGTATAAAAATAGCTTGGGTCAACCTGTTCTAAATCCTGAGTAAGCGCAAACTGTTCTGCTCCGGCTCCACTCATGAAAACATGAGGCGAATTTTCCATCACCGCGCGAGCAGCAGTAATTGGGTTTTTGATGCGGGTAAGCCCTGCTACAGCTCCGGCATTTCGGTCCGAACCATTCATGATGGCAGCATCCATTTCATTTTTACCTTCATTGGTGAAAACAGCCCCCTTTCCCGCATTAAAAAGCGGACTGTCCTCCATCACTTTGACCGCTGCCACTACCGCATCAAGAGCTTCTCCGCCGTTTTCCAAAACCTTGTATCCTGCATCAAGAGCTTCTTCCAGCTTGGCCCTGTATTCCGCGTCCTGCTCGGCTGTCATATTTTCTTTTTTGATGGTGCCTGCCCCACCGTGAATTGCCAGGGCAAAATCCACCTGAGTTTCAGTGTTGTTAATCAGTTGACTTTCTTTGGGTTCACTGCAGGATACTGCCAAAAACAAAGCAAAAATGAGGGTGAAATAGGTGCTTTTCATAAGGTTTTCTGATGGTGTTTGAATAGGTAATTTGGGTAAAAATCAGCTTTTCCATTCAAAGGGACAAGAATATTTGATCATTGGCAGCTCTAATATTTTTGTAAATCCACGGGAGGCGTGTATTTTAGGGAACTTTAAGCAAGAATTCACGTCCCAGTAGTATCACCTAAAATTTGAAATTATGAGCCAGGAAGGAAAAACCGCCTATTCTCCAGATGAATTGAAGGAGTTTGAAGATATAATTTTGAGCAAATTAGCCATGGCGAAAGAGGAATTTAATTCCTTGAAAGAAACGCTCAGTAAAAAAAATGACAGCGGGACGGATAATACTGCTTCCACATCCAAACTCCTAGAAGATGGTGCGGATACTTTGGAAAGAGAGAGCCTGAGTCAATTGGCCGCTCGTCAGCAGAAGTTTATCATCAACCTAGAAAATGCCTTGGTTCGCATTAAGAATGGCACCTATGGCGTCTGTGTAGATACGGGGAAGTTGATCAGCAAGGAGCGTCTTAGAGCTGTTCCTCACACCATGCATTCGATCGAGGCCAAAATGGCAAAAAAATAAGCTTTGGAGTTTCTGCATCGCCATATTGAGGCATTGATATTTTGCAATCCGGGCCCCTTGGCCAAGGAAGAAATTCAAAAGTGCCTCATTGAAATGTTTGAGGCGGATGTCCCAATGGAGCATATAGATGGAGCTCTGTCAGACCTGCAGGAAAAATACCTGCAGGATGATTTTTCATTTGCCCTAGAGCATTTGGGAGGAGGGTTTCAGTTTTTAACCAAACCTGCTTATCAAACCAGTATTTCGATTTTGCTCAAGCAGCAAAGCCAAAAGCGTCTATCCACAGCTCAGATGGAGACGCTTTCTATTATTGCCTATAAGCAGCCGATTACTAAGGGAGAGATTGAGCAGATTCGAGGAGTGAATTCGGATTATTCTGTGACCAAACTTTTGGAGAAGGAACTCATCGAAATCAAAGGTAAATCAGAAGGTGTCGGACGGCCTTTGATTTATGGTACGTCCCCGAAATTTATGGAGTATTTTGGTATCAATTCGATCAAAGATTTACCGCAGCCTAAGGATTTTTCACAGCCGGATAATCAGATAGGGGAAGAGCGGGAATAGTTTTAGAAGTTTGAAGGCTGAAATGAGAAAGCTAAAAAATTAGTAGGCAGTAATCAAGGCTCAATAACTAGTCATGAGCCTAAATCGTTAATCAAAAATCCGTTGCGTCCTTGCGCCGTTGCGAGTCTCAACATTTAGAATAATGCACAAAACGAGGAGACATTATTAGATTAATTTCTAATATGGTCGCCCTGAGCGGAGTCGAAGGGTTTTCGTGCTTTCAGACTCATGTATTCAGGGTGCTAGGACTGACGCATTTCACAAACCTGTCATCGGTAGAGTTTTTGATCGTAAATCTCAAATCGCTAATCCTCCACTGGTTTAATCTTGGTAAGTTGGGAAATGAGGAATTTTTTTCCCGAAGGGATTTCTTCGCAGAGGACTCGGGTTCGACGCGTTTCTTTTTTTCGAAATTTCCTTCCTTGAACTTCAAATACTGACCCAGGTCTCAAGTCAGCTAAAAACACCTCCTGAGACGAGTTATTATTCAGGTCGTATTTACTGAGTTCTTTGGTGAGAAATAAGTCCCGGGCAGAACTTGCCTTGGGGTTTCGCATGTGTCTTGATAGCGGAATCAGAATGTCTTTTGGAAAAATTTCCGGTTTCAGAAGCGGAATCATCAGTTTTTGGAAGGTGCTTTTCCATTCTTTTCCATGTGGAGCCGTTTCTATACCACAATGCAAATAAGTGTGTAAATGAGCGACCTCGTGAATATAGGTGATTAGAAACTGATAGGGATTGAGGGTTCCGTTGATGGTAATGGTCTGACGAGAACTGTCCCTTCGCCAGCGAAAATCTCCGAGTTTGGTTTTGCGGGAAGGTGTGACAGTAAAGTTGAATCCGTTTTTAACCCAAAGGTCAAGGCAGTAAGGTATGCTGTTTGGAGGGAGGTGCTTGGAAAAAATAAGTTGGAGTTTTTCCGTCGAATTCATGCCTAAAATTAGGGAATTTGTGGGTAAAAAAGATTCGAATTTTAGCGAGCTTTTTTGTTGAGGCTGTTATTGATGCCCATGTGAGTGTCTCAATAGTAAAACTTGTCACATTGAGCGAAGTCGAAATGTGTTCCAGGGTGCTGAAAATGGCTTTCGATTTCGAGACTCTCGTCTCTCAAGTGCTCAAGCTGACAAAAAAACTATTTATGAGAGAGCCTCATGCTTTATATTATTTTAGAGTGATTTAATGTCTTCATATTTATCTGCAAAAGACAGACATGGACCACGGCGGCTGTTTTGAACCCTCCGAGGGATTGGAGCCGGATGGATTGTTTGTAAGTGATTTTTAATTTTGGATTGGGTATAACCCTCGGAGGGTTACTTTATACCTTGTAGTTCAATGTCTTCGGATCTATCTTCCGTAGGCAAACTTGGACCATGGCAATTATGTTGTGAGTGGGGATCCGCCTAAGGCGGACTGGCTACTCACAGCGGCAGCTTTTTTGAATCCTCGGAGGGTTTCAGTTTTGGGGTTGAGCAAAAAAAAGAGTCCCGAACTTCGGGACTCTCAGATTTTAAGCAGGCTTAAAGATTACTTTACCTCTTCTACAGTTTCAACTGTTTCTTCAACAGTCTCTTCAGTAGTTTCGATAGTGTCTTCTACTACTTCTTCAGTAGCTTCTACAGCCTCTTCAGTTGTTTCTTCTACAGTTTCAACTACCTCAGTAGCCTCTTCAGAAGTTTCTTTGTTGCCGCAAGATGCAGTTGCCATCAAGCCAGCGATTGCGAAAATTGCAAATACCTTTTTCATTTTTTGTGGTTTTCTTAATTCGATGCAAAGGTATCCGCAATTTTTTCAATAATGCAAGAACCGCTCAAATATTTTTTATTTGTTTTTGTAAATAATTTTTACAGGAACTCCATCAAACTCAAAGTTTTCCCTTAGCCGATTTTCTAAGAAGCGGGTATAGGGGTTTTTGATGTACTGGGGCAGGTTACAGAAGAAAGCGAAGACCGGATTTTTGGTTGGTAATTGGGTCACATATTTGATCTTGATGTACTTTCCTTTCCAAGCCGGGGGAGGATATCGCTCGATTTCCTGAAGCAAAATATCATTGAGTTTGGAAGTAGGGATTCGCCGGTTTTTGTTTTCGTAGACTTTCACTGCCAATTCGATCGCCTGAAAGATTCGCTGCTTCTCTGTGACAGAGGTGAAAATGATAGGAATCCATTTGTGTTCGCCCAATCGCTCCATCATGTCTTCCTTGATTTTATTCATGGTCTTGTGGTCTTTTTCGAGCAAATCCCACTTATTGACCATAATCATGATGCCCTTGTTATTTTTGATTCCCAGGCTGATCAAATTGATGTCTTGTGACTCCAAGCCTCTCGTAGCATCTACCATGACGATGATGACATCAGACTCCTCGAGCGTACGAAGGGAGCGCATTACCGAGTAAAACTCGATGTCTTCCTTTACTTTAGCCTTCTTTCGGATACCTGCTGTATCAGTGATGATAAAATCCTGTCCAAAAAGCTTGTATCGCGTATGAATGGCATCTCTAGTGGTGCCGGCTTCATTGGTGACAATGGATCGCTCTTTACCGATTAGTGCGTTTAGAAAAGAGGATTTCCCCACATTGGGTCTCCCTAAAATAGAGATTTTTGGAGTATCCGCATCAGGGTCTTCGATTCCTTCATCTTTGAAATGGACAATCACCTCATCCAGAAGCTCACCTGTACCGCTTCCACTCACTGCGGCAATGGGAAAAATTTCAAAATCACTCAAGCCCAAGGCATAGAACTCATTGGCCATGAGAGACTTTTCTAGGTTATCCGCCTTATTGGCTACGATGAAAATGGGCTTTTTGGCGGATCGAAGTTCGTCTGCGAACTCTTTGTCCAAATCAGTCAATCCATCATGACAATCCACCACGAAAAGGATGACGTCAGCTTCTTCCACGGCAAGTTTGACCTGCTTTCGGATTTCGGCTTCGTAGATATCATCCGAGCCTGTCACATAACCGCCGGTGTCGATGACCGAAAAGAATTTACCAGACCACTGTGCATGGCCATAGTGGCGGTCACGGGTGACCCCACTCATGTTGTCTTCGATTGCTTTTCGTTCTTCGACCAATCGATTAAAAAGAGTAGATTTTCCTACGTTTGGTCTACCTACGATTGCTACTATATTTGCCATAATCAGGTTGGGTCGTACCCAAATTTTTTCAGTTTACTTTTGTTTTTGCGCCAGTCGGGTTCGACTTTGACATGGGTTTCGAGAAAGACCTTTTTGCCAAAGAAAGCTTCCATATCTTCTCGGGCTTCGGTTCCTACTTTTTTGAGCATTTTGCCTTTTTCTCCTATGAGAATTCCTTTTTGGCTATTCCGCTCTACAAAGATGCTTGCTCGAATTCGGATGATTTTTTCATCCTCGTGAAAATCCTCGATTCCCACTTCAGAAGAGTAGGGGATTTCCTTTTTGTAATTTTTGAATATTTTCTCCCGAATGATCTCGGAGGCAAAGAACCGCTCGGGACGGTCGGTTAGTTCCTCCTTGTCATAAAAAGGCGGATGCTCGGGCAGACGATCTAGGATTTCTTGGAGGATACGCTCGGTATTGAACTTCTCCAAAGCTGAAATCGGGATAACCGTAGCGGCTTTGACGCGTTCCGTCCAATAGGCGGTGACTTCATCGAGTTGCCCTTCTTTGGCCAGATCGATTTTATTGATCACGAGCAGAACGGGGATTCCTGAGTTGTTGATACGTTCGATGATAAATTCGATATCCGTATCCTTTTCGTAGATATCCGTTACGAAAACGATGATATCCGCGTCTTCCAAGGAAATGTTGACAAAGCTCATCATGCTCTTGTGCAACTCGTATTGTGGCTTCAGCATACCTGGAGTATCCGAAAAAACAATTTGGTAATCCTCGGTATTGGTCAGTCCTACGATGCGGTGTCGGGTAGTTTGAGCTTTGGGAGAAATGATGGAAAGTCGCTCACCTACAAGGATATTCATCAGGGTTGATTTCCCTACATTGGGTTTTCCGATGATGTTGACGAATCCTGCCTTGTGGTTTACTGTGCTCATTTCTTTCAAATTTTTTACAAAGGTACTTGATTTTATATAGTTTCTCCTTACCTTTGTATCACAATTCGCCGGAAGGGCAGTTAGAAAAAGAAATAAGAGGTTTAAATCCTTTAAAATATATCGCGGGGTGGAGCAGTTGGTAGCTCGTCGGGCTCATAACCCGAAGGTCATTGGTTCGAGTCCAATCCCCGCTACTACGGAGGGTACCAGTTGGTACCCTTTTTTATTTTAAATACTTGATTATAAGCAATTAGAGCAGGTTTTATTAAATTTTTTCTTTACGTCTGTTATCAATTGTTAACAAGAAATGTTTTCCAAATTGTTTTCCTTTTTTATCTTTAAGGATGGAATTCAAAGGAATCAGTTTCAAATTCGTTCACAACCCCAAGAATCATGTGAACAAAAAGCTGGAGTTTTTTATCCAGGTAAGAATTACACTTGAACGGAAAACAAAATATTTTACAATTTCAGAACTTCCAAAAATACCATTAAAGTATTGGTCAGGAAGAGAGAATAGATGGGTTAAGGAGAGTTTTTCCCAAGGAGCCAGAATTAATAGTTATCTAATATCAAAGGTTGCAGCTCTTAATGAGTTTTTGGTCCTTTCAAAGACTACAGGGAAAATTTTAACGTTCGATTTGATCCGATCAAGGTTCTTTATGAAAGGTGAAATTGAGACGTTGAACGATTATTATCGAAGCTTTATTAAAAAGCACTCATTTGAAAGTTCAAGAACTCGCCAAGCTTATCAGACCACTTTAAGTAATTTGGATGAATTCAATCCTTCTGTTTCGTTTAATTCCATTTCTGAATCTTTAATCAACGAGTTCATTACTTGGGAAAGAGAGAAGAAAAAAATCAAAGACGTAACAATTGATAAACACCTGACTCATATTAAGACGGTTATCAAATTTCTGACTCAGGAAGGGTTTTTGATGGTCAACCCCATACAACACTCCAGATTTAAAGTTAAACCGGAAAAAGCCGAAAGAGTATCCTTGACAGAACAGGAATTAAAGGTTATTGGAAATCTGGTCTTTAATGAGGAGAAGTCTCATTTAATAAAAACACGCGATATTTTTTTGTTTTTGTGCAAAACTGGATTGTACTATAACGACTTTAAATCGTTGACAAAAGATGAGATAATTACTGTTGAGGGTAAGAAATTAATTCAGTCCAAGCGTACAAAAAATGGAGAAAATTATATAGTTCCTCTTTCCCCCATTGCCCTTGAGATTTTGGAGACTTGGAAAGACACAAAGGATAAATCAAAAAAATCTCTTTTATTCGAAGGACTCATTGCCGAGCCAGTTTTTAATAGGCACCTGAAAGAAATTGCCAAAATTGGGAAAATAGATAAAAAGCTAAGTAATAAAGTTGGTAGACACACCTTTACACAAATTGCTATATCTAATGGAATTCCAAAGACCTTCGTCTCGAAGATGCTTGGGCATACTAAAGGTGATACAACCAACCACTATTATGATCTAAATCCTACTCATTTTATAAAAAAATTTATAAATAATTCTGTTTTTGATCAATAATCAGAATTATATTTTGAAAATATTTTCTGTTTACGTATATTGTAGTGTTCATTTAAAACTGATCAGATTTGTAATCATGCCAGTAAACGCTAAAATATTAACAGAGGAAGATTTGGATATACTCAATCAAAAAATAAAAGATTTGGAAGGTAAGATTTTCGAGTTAATGAATCGAAAGCAAAATGAGGAACCTCAAAAGGAATTCCTCTCTGTAAAAGAGTTTATTAATTTGATTGGGGTTTCAAGATCCACCTTTGAAAACATGAAAAATGAATCCGATCCCAATAAATTTAAAATAGACTTCATCAGGCGAGGTACGAGGGTTTTTGTTCCGAGAAGGGAAGTCGATAGGTACTTCAAAGAAAATTAGCCTATTCTTTAGTTTTCATTTGACCATTTATGTTTTATACCAGATCTACTCATGCAGATCTGGTATTTTTTTTTCGAACACTTAGCATTTTTTTTCTACTACAGGGCCCAAGGGGATGGCTAATTAAGTTCATGTTTGCAAAGAATATGTAGTAAGGAAATGAAGGAAATCAACTGGATAAAGTTGATCTCTCTTTCTTATCAGTTATAGTTTAAGGAAGGAGCATCGGTTATTGGCAAGGGGTAGTTAGAAAAGACATATACTGTACAATTTTCACGAAGTGCACGGGCCCTTCCAACTGCTTGTAATAGTTCCCTTTCAATAAAATGCATTTGTATATCCTGAAGTCTCTGATCCTCAAATGTTTTAAACATGAATTCAAATCCATTCCTTTTCACTAATTGATCTGTGAATTCAAGATTTAACTTTTCAAGTTCTATTCCCATTGCCTTTGCTGTCAATAGGTAGGTGCTTGGATTAGAGTGAGGTGTACCAACAACGGCAATATTCTCACCCTTAAGGTTATTATATCCTGAGCAATTTCCGAAATAAATACCAAGTGGTGGGTCATTTAATATTGGATCATATTTTTTGAAAGTGATAATTTTCAAGCCCTTAGTAACCTCTTGGATTTTTTCAATTCCACCTGGCATTGAGGATCTGCTATATGCCCTTGTAGTATCTTGAATTACTTTGCCTTTCTTTTTAATATGAATAAGGGTTTCTACTGATTTGATGTTTTCTTTGCCGAAAAGCTTGTGGTATAATAAAACATCGATCGTGGCTGAGCAAATAAGTACTTTTTTATTTAAAGGTAAGTTTCGTTTCGTGAGGTAGTGAATTCTTGAGCCGTTTCTCATATCTTTTGTATAGAAATCGCTGTGCATGAACCCGCTGATATTATTGGAAATATCAACATTATAAAGATTTGGATCTTCGCCCTCTAAAGTCCAAGGGACATCCATGGATATAAGGGTTTGATTTGCGCCACCTGTTTCGGTCTAATTGCGCCACCTGTTTCGGTTCAAACTGTGCCAGGATAGACGAGCTATTTTCGGTTCGTTTTGTGCCGGATGAATTGGACTGTTTCGGTTCGTTTTGTGCCACTTTGAAAGGTCAAGTAATAATCCCCATGTCGTTCTAAAGATAAAACGAGATGGCTAACGTACTTGATCCGATGGATATAAAACAGATTTTCAGTTTACACAGAGATGGTCTGAGCAACAGAAAGATTGCCTTGACCCTGGGTATATCCCGCAATACAATCAACCAGTATATTTCATGGCTTTTGTCATCGGACTACCAGGCA
>NZ_FNAC01000068.1 GCF_900101705.1 Algoriphagus faecimaris
CCTTTGAAAAGCATGGACTAAAGATGAAAAGCTATGTAGCTGTCCAAAAGAAACTCCTAACCACCATCTACGCATTATGGAAAACCAACACGCCGTTTAACCAGAACTATCAACCACAAACATCCAAAGAACAGGAACTGGAGCTTCCCTCTCCGGTCAGCTTTGCAAAAGCTGAAAAAAGTAGTGCCGATCGAGTCGGCACTACACAAGGTAAACATCCAAGTGAACGATCACTGTATGCTTCCTCTCCGGTATTGTAAAGGTAAAAATTTTCAGAAAACTCTTGTTTAGAAAGATAGTACCTTCACCTAGCTCAACTCAGCTGAGCGCCACTGGGTGAAATTTGTAAATCACCCTAATATCCAAACCAATTTGTAATTGGGTAACAAATCAAAATCACAAATAAACCAATCCGTTCAGGCTAAGCACCTTCCCGCCTCCCGGAGGGTAGGGAGTTGAAGTCAGGCTGAGCGGAGTCGAAGCCCCAATTAAGCAAACTCATCATTCAGCACCTTATAGGTTGGATCCTCCATGATATTCACATCGATAATCTGATCTGCTTTGGCTAGTAATCGGCGGCAATCCGGACTCAAATGCTTCAGATGAACCTTTTTCCCAACTTTCAAATAGCGCTCCGTGATTTTGTTTAGGGCCTCGATCGCCGACATATCCACTACCCGACTTTCAGCAAAATCAATTACGATCTCCTCAGGATCATTCAAGACATCAAACTTGTCATTGAAAGCCGCCACCGAAGCAAAGAAAAGGGGGCCGTACATTTCATAGTGTTTTACCCCATTTTCGTCGATATGCTTACGGGCACGGATGCGCTTGGCATTGTCCCAGGCGAAAAACAAGGCTGCCAAAATCACCCCGATCAATACGGCCAAGGCCAAGTTGTGCAATACAGCGGTAATCGCTGTCACCAAAAACATCAGGAAAATATCCTTCTTTGGCATCTTTGTGATAGTGCGAAAACTGGCCCACTCAAAAGTCCCAATCGCAACCATGATCATCAGCCCGGTCAAAGCAGCCATCGGAACCCGCTCAATCAAGCTGGAACCAAAAACAATAAATACCAGCAACATCACAGCCGCCACAATTCCCGAAAGTCTCGCTCTCGCTCCCGAAGATACATTGATCAAACTCTGCCCGATCATCGCACAGCCTCCCATTCCGGAGAAAAAGCCCGAAGCCACATTCGCCACACCCTGTGCTACCGCTTCTTTATTACTTCGACCGCGAGTCTCGGTGATCTCATCGACAATATTCAAGGTCAAAAGCGACTCGATCAACCCTACTCCTGCCATGATCGCCGCATAAGGAAAAATAATCTGTAGTGACTCTAGATTAAAGGGTATCGCCGGGATGTGGAAAGGAGGAAACCCGCCCTTAATGCTGGCAATATCACCCACTGTCTTGGTGTCAATTCCCAAAGCAAGTACCAATCCAAAAACGACCACAATAGCCGTTAAAGAGGCCGGAACCGCCTTAGTGAGCTTGGGCAATCCCCAAATAATCAACATGGTCAAAAGTACCAAACCCAACAAAATGTAGAGTGGCGTTCCTGTCAACCAATTCCCGTCTGTGCCCTTAAACTGATCCAGTTGAGACATGAAAATGATGATCGCCAATCCATTAACAAAACCAAAAATTACGGGATGGGGCACGAGTCGGATCAATTTTCCCAATCGAAGCGAGCCTGCCAAAATCTGAATCAACCCTGATAAAACTACCGCTGCAAACACATATTCCACCCCATGAGTAGCCGCCAAAGTCACAATAACCACGGCAATGGCACCGGTGGCACCTGAAATCATCCCAGGCCTACCACCCAAAATGGATGTCACCAAACCCATCACAAAAGCGGCGTATAAGCCAGTCAAAGGAGAAAGCCCTGCAATTAGCGCAAAAGCGACAGCTTCAGGGATCAGGGCCAAAGCCACGGTCAAGCCGGAAAGGACTTCGGTTTTGTAATCTACGCGCTGACTGAAGTCAAATAAATTGAAATATTTCTTCATGGAATAGTGGGAAATGTGTAATGATAAATCGTAATAAAGGGGTGCAAAAATGCCAATTCAGGAGAGGATCTCCTGAGACTACTCAGTGAGTAAACAAAAATTAATGTGGCCCGATAGCTAGCATAAAGAATTTCATTGCGATACAAAGGTAATAAAAATATGCTTGCCAAAGAATATATTGCAGGCAGGGCTGATCGGAATCAGGATGTGATGCATTGAGAATCAGCTCTATCTGAACTCGCAATCGATTTCAGACTTTAAAAAAATTTGAGCTTTTTCTGATTTCAATGGAAATGGGAGTTTATTTCAAAATGAAGAAACCACTTTACTAACTATGGACACTCATTCTGAAAAGGAAATCAAAGAAAAGATCTTAAGCAAAATCACAGAAATCGAAGAAGAAATACTGGTCTTAAAAGAACATACCAAGCCTCAAGCTTTGGACTCGGCCATCGGACGAGTCTCAAGGATGGAATTTATCAACAATCGCTCAATCAATGAGACCCAGCTCAAGAAAAACGAAACCAAACTGAAAGGCTTGAGAAATTGGCTGGGGAAATTGGGCTTATCTGACTTTGGTAAATGCCTGCGCTGCGGCAATGAAATCAATATCAACCGTCTACTTTTTATTCCTGAGAGCAATAATTGCATCCATTGTGTTCATTAAGACTTTTGATACACTCTATTTAATCTAATCCAAGGGCCCGCCGCATTCCCGACAATAATGGTCAGATGGATCCAGTCCATCCTTACCGCAGTGGGTACAGGTCCTTGTACTCACATGATGCTCAGGAGATCTTCTTTTAGCCATCTCCGAACTCACAATACCCGTAGGTACTGCAATGATGGCATAACCCAAAAGCATAATCAACGATGCCACAAACTGTCCAAAAGGGGTAGACGGAGCAATATCTCCATAGCCTACTGTGGTTAAGGTGACAATCGCCCAATACATTCCCCTAGGAATGGACGTAAAGCCTGATTCAGGGCCTTCGATCATATACATAAGCGTACCCATGGTTAAAACGATCGTCAGTACAGCAAAGAGAAAAAGTTGAATTTTCGTAACACTTGCTTTGACGGAAGAGAGTAAAAAATCTGCCTCAGATAAATATCTACCCAGTTTTAAAATACGAATAATGCGAAGCAGGCGGAATGCCCTCACTACGATCAAAAAGTGGGTGTTGACCAAGAAAAAACTTAAATAAACAGGTAAAATCGCCAATAAATCTATAATTCCGAAAAAGCTAAAAATATACTTCTTCTTTCTAGTTGAAAGCCAGATGCGGAGAATATACTCTAGGGTAAACAAAAAGGTAAAAATCAGCTCCAAGCTGTAAAAAAGAATATTATATCTGACATGCAATTCCGACACTGAATCCAAAACTTCCACCAAGACAGACCCACAAATCATCACCAATATGATCAGGTCAAAGGTTTTGGATGCAAAATCATTGGACTCGAAAACAATATGTGCTAGGCGTTTTTTACTCAGATTCATTTCGGAATTTAGAAAAAATTACCTTGAGAATGAATCAATCTAAATAATAGACGCGCTTTACCCTGCTGCTGATATTGGTGAGCAATTCGTAAGGAATGGTGCCGATGTTTTCTGCTAGTGCTTTTAGAGAGATTTCCTCCCCATACACGATAGCCTCATCCCCGGCTTTTACTTCCATACCACTCACGTCTACCATGACCATATCCATACATACATTGCCTACGACCGCTGCTTTTTTTCCCTGAATCAGCACATAGCCTTTGCCATTGCTAAATCGTCTATCAAAGCCGTCCGCATAGCCAATTGGCAAAGTGGCTATTTTTCCACCATTTTCCATCAGACCCTTGCGTGAATAACCGACCGTCTCTCCGGGCATTAAAGTTTTTACTTGAGACACAGTCGTCTTTAAGGTACTAACAGACTGAAGCTCCGCGTCAAATCCCCCTGTCACCTCCACACCGTATAGTCCTATACCCAGCCTCACCATGTCCCACTGAAATTCAGGAAATCGGATTATTCCACCGGAATTCAGGGCATGAATCAGGGGCTTTTTATCTAATCCTTGGAGCAGAATATCTTTCATTTGTTGAAATTTTTCCAGCTGTTCTCGGGAAAACTCCTCATGAATCTGCTCATCCGCGCCTACTAAATGGGTATAAATCGAGGCTAGTTCCAGATTTTTGCTTGCAATAATTTGCTCGCGCAAAGCTTTCATATCCTCCTCCTCAAATCCGAGTCGATGCATTCCTGTGTCAAAATCCAGATGGATTTTCAATAATGCATGTTGCTCGGCGGCCCATAGGTTGAGCTTTTGGAAAAAATCCAGGCTAAAGACCACTGGCTCCAAATCAAACTGCCTCAAAAAATGGAAGGACTCTTCGAGTGGATTCAATACCATAATCGGGAGCTGAATGCCATGCTGACGCAAAGTCACTCCTTCGTCGGTATAGGCCACAGCCAGGTAATCCACGCCCATGCTTTGCAAATGATTGGCAATTTCCACCGCTCCGCCTCCATAGGCAAAAGCCTTGACCATGACCATTACTTTGGTTTGTGGGTTCAGCCGCTTTTTGAAAAAATTGAAATTATGGGTGAGGGCATTCAGATTGATTTCTAAAACAGTCCCATGTATTCGCTGCTGTAACAGGTTGATGACCGATTCGAAACCAAAAGCCCTCGCTCCTGTGACCAAGATCAAATCCTGATGAAAAAACTCCGGCTTCAGCCAATTGAGCAGGGAATCAGTGGTTTCGAAGAATTGGGCTTTATCATCCAGATGCTCTCCTATTACGGTCAATTCCCTACCCACACCGATTACCAAATCAATCTCATGCGCCTGAATCAAGCGCAGTACTTCAGGAGCCCAATGCTCCGAAGGACCCTGCTGAAGGAGATCAGAGAGTATTAAAATCTTCCGACGCTTTTTGCGCTGCAGTTTCATGAAGTCCAGCGCGATACGAAGCCCCTCCAGGTCATTGCTGTAGGTATCATCGATGAGCATACAGTCGTTTATTCCTGCCTTGAGACTTAGCCGCATCTCGATAGGCTTGAGGTGAGTAAGCCCCTGCTGTATCAAGTCTGCCGGCATCCCTAAAGTCAGGGCCCCCACGATGGCATGGGTGATGTTTTCTAAGGATGCCCGATCAGCAAATTGCGTGAAAAAAGTAAAGGTACTCAGATCAGCTTTCATCAAAATGATCCGGGCACCTTGGTCCTGTACTTTTAGTGACCGGGTAAAATCCGCTCCCGCTCGGTCTGACCAGGCGATTTGCTTTTCCAAAGGAATCCAAGACTGAATCTCTTCGGTAAGCTCCAACTGATCTCTACAATAAATCAAAAATTCTGAATCCTGAAATAGCTGAAGTTTTTCTCTGATTTTTTCCTTCCTGCTTGGAAAGCCCTCATCATGCGCTGCTCCGATATTGGTAAATATACCCAATTGAGGCTTCAGAATTTTTTCCAAGGCTTTCATTTCTCCTGCTTTGGAAATGCCTACCTCCATCACCGCCACTTGGTGATAGGACTCCATCCCAAAAACCGAAAGCGGCACTCCCACTTGGGAATTGTAACTTTTGGGACTTTTGGCTACTGAATAGTGCTCAGCTAAGATTTGACCCAGCCACTCTTTAACGATGGTCTTGCCATTGGATCCGGTGATGCCTATCAGCGGTTTTTGAAAAAGTGACCTTTGGAAGGCCGCCACTTGCTGCAAGGCCTGACGGGTGTCTGCCACTCGTATCCAAGTCACTTCAGCATTAGTCCCGGCGTAATTTTCGGAAACTAAAAAACAAGTCAACCCTTCTTTGATCAACTGTGGGATGAATTTAGCTCCATCAATTTTTGCCCCCACCAGGGCTACAAAAAGTGTATGAGCAGGATCGATCACCTGCCTGGAGTCAATGCTGATTCTTTTTATTTCGACAGGAGTTTTCCCCAAGGAAATTGTACCTGAGGTAATTGCTGCGATTTGATCAGGATGAAGGGTTTGAATCATCGATCTGGGTGTTGCTTTTTTTCTTAAAGAAAACCTGACGAATCCATCTCGGAAGGAAAATCGCCCCTAAAATCAGGTAAGGATAATAGGAAAGCAATCTCCATAAAATACTCGTAACAAAGGTGTATCCACCGAGAAACTGTGTGAAAAACTGCCCAAAGAAAAACTCCGCAGTCCCTGAACTACCCGGAGTAGGAGAGATCATCATCACAATCCACATGATTACTTGACGCGCAAAAACAATCACATGATTGTCTAGCGTCAAAGGAATGTAAGCCGATATCAAGGCATTGAGCATCAGATAGCGTGAACTCCAAATAAAGATGGTGGCTAGGATAATCGGTGTCCAATACTTCCAACTTTTACCAGTCAGTTCACGGGAGGCTTCGATGATTTGGTTGCCGTATTCTTGGGCATCGTGCTTCCATTTTCGTAGCCATTTGATCGAGAATAGCTTGATCAAAATCCATTTGAAAACCCGAGGTCTGTAGAAAAGCGCCAATGTCATGATCAAACTGTAGGTAGCATAAAGCGCATAACTTATCCAAAAGACCACTTGAAGGCTGTTTTCCAACTGACTCTCCAGTACCTTACTATCCGGGAAAATATTTCCTTTTGCAAAGAATAAGATAAACGGCGCTCCTATTACAAAAAATAAATTATCCAAAATGGCTGTCACCATTACAAAAGAAATAGCCCGGCCTAGCTTAATACCTTCTTTGTTTAAAATGAATATAGCGACTGCCGTCCCTCCAACCACCGAAGGCGTCACCGCCGAGGCAAATTCCCAAAGGATAATCACATAGATCGCCCGGGTCCAAGTGAGTTCCCGCTGTGTAATCTCCCGAATCCGGTAGATGTAGCCCAAATCCCGAAATAGGATGACCAAGATCGCCAATAGAATGTAGGGAGCCGATGCATCAAATACCCCTTTTAGAGTACTGGCATTGACGCTGGGATCGAAGTAAAACATACCAAAAACTATCCCAAGACCGATCAATACCGGCACCCAAACCTTGTTTGGATTTAATGTTTTGAAAATTTTCTTGTTGTCAAGCTTCATATTAGGCTGCCTCAATCGGCTCGGTCTTCTCTACCCAAAAATTATTATAACCATCACCTATGATGATGGTCACAAGGGACAACTGAAGCAATTCTAAAATTGCCAAAAAGGTATAGATGACAAAAATTTTGTCTGGTTTATAACTGATAAAATCGGTAAATGGTACTTTCTCTCTGAAACTTATTTTTTCCAACACAAAGTCTTTTTGTTGCTCAATCGTATACGGATACTGAATTACGGTATGTTTTGTTTCCTCAGTCCGAGCGGCCATCTTGGCCATGCATTTCTGAAAGACCTTCAACAGCTTGTAAAGATCCAAATCCTGGAGCTCAGCATCTACATCATCTATTTTACTCAGGGCTTTCAGTTCGGCAGCAATATTACCTCTTTTCTCTTTGGCAAGACGACTTTCCTCTAGGTTTGCCAATTCTGCCACCACGGATTTGTATTTTTTATACTCTAATAAATTTCTGATCAACTCCTCTCTTGGATCGACTTCTTCTCCCTGCTCGTTGAGTTCAGGCCTGGGGAGTAGCATACGGGATTTGATCTTCATCAGAGTAGCTGCAAAGAGGATAAATTCACTGGCCACCTCGATCTCCATCTGCTCCAAATGATGGAGGTAATCCAGGAAATCGTTGGTAATCTTGGAGATAGGAATATCATAAATATCGAGTTCGTCACGCTCTATAAAAAAGAGCATGAGGTCAAAAGGACCCTCAAATAGCGGTAATTTGATTTCGAAACTCAATGGATATCTAAATTAATGGTTAATTTTGCCACCTTATTGTCAAAGATATTCAATTACTAGAAATAATTGGATTTCAGGTCAGAGATTCGGGGGATTGTACTTAGTTGCTATGCTAACTAAAAAACAAACAATTCTTTGGTAAGTTTATCTTTTCTGACCACAAATCGTAGAAGCGTTCATGTTGATTCAACCCGGAGAATTATTAGCCCAAATAAACAGCCCTGAGGATCTTAAAAAGTTCCCCAAGGATAAACTAGTACAGATTTGCGACGAGCTGCGCAATTTTATCGTGGATAATGTTTCTGTATATGGAGGGCATTTTGGCGCCAGTTTGGGCGTAGTAGAGCTTACTGTTGCGCTACATTATGTACTGAATACTCCAGAAGACCAACTCGTCTGGGACGTGGGTCATCAGGCTTATGGACACAAAATTTTGACAGGCAGAAAAAAACAATTTCATACCAACCGGATTTTCGGCGGGATTTCAGGTTTTCCGAAAAGAAAAGAAAGCGAATACGATACATTTGGAGTGGGGCACTCGAGTACATCCATCTCAGCCGCCTTGGGTATGGCTGTGGCTTCAAAATATAAAAACTCTCATATTCAGCATGTGGCGGTGATTGGAGATGGTTCGATGACAGGAGGAATGGCATTTGAAGCCATGAATCATGCAGGAGTCAGTGATTCCAACCTATTGATCATTCTCAATGACAACTGCATGGCTATCGACCCCAATGTGGGAGCTTTGAAAGATTATCTGACAGATATCACTACCTCACACACTTATAACAAAGTCAAAGATGAGGTCTGGAAAATGTTGGGAAAGTTCAGCAAATTTGGTAGTTCGGCTCAGGAAGTTATTTCTAAAGTAGAGGGAGCGATCAAGTCGGCTGTACTGAAGCAAAGCAATCTTTTTGAATCCTTAAATCTGCGCTACTTCGGTCCGGTTGATGGACATGATGTCAACCATTTAGTGGAAATCCTTCATGATTTGAAAGATATTCCGGGGCCCAAAATCTTGCATTGTGTCACGGTCAAAGGAAAAGGCTACGAGCCTGCCGAAAAAGGAAATCATACCACTTGGCATGCACCGGGCACGTTTGACAAAGTCACAGGAGAAATCTATAAAAAAACACCAAGTAAACCACAAGCTCCCAAATATCAGGATGTCTTTGGCCATACGATAGTAGAACTTGCAAAAGCAGATTCCCGAATCATGGGCGTGACGCCTGCGATGCCATCAGGTTCTTCCCTGAATATCATGATGAGGGAAATGCCTGATCGTGCATTTGATGTGGGGATAGCCGAACAGCATGCTGTGACTTTCTCGGCCGGTTTGGCTACGCAGGGACTGATTCCCTTCTGTAATATTTATTCCACTTTTATGCAGCGGGCTTATGATCAGGTGATTCATGATGTCTGTTTGCAAAATCTACCCGTAGTCTTCTGTCTTGACCGGGCTGGATTTGCTGGTGCAGACGGACCGACTCACCACGGTGCTTATGATTTGGCTTATTTCCGGTGTGTGCCCAATCTAGTCGTAGCAGCACCGATGAATGAGGAAGAACTACGCAATATGATGTATTCCTCTATTCAGCATGGAGGTCCTTATTCTATCCGATATCCGAGAGGAAATGGAGTCATGCCGGAGTGGAAAACGGAATTTCAGTCCATCCCAACAGGTCAGGGTCGAATCGTGAGAGAAGGGGAGGAAATAGCCCTTCTGACTCTAGGACATATCGGCAACTATGCCATTGAGGCTTGTCAGAGTCTTGACAAAGAAGGGTTAAATCCTGCGCATTACGATATGCGATTTGTTAAGCCTTTGGATGAGGAACTGCTTCACGAGATCTTTGGCAAATTCAAAAAAGTCATCACCATAGAGGACGGTTGTCTAATGGGTGGTTTTGGTTCGGCCGTATTGGAATTTATGGTGGATCATGGCTATCAAGCTCAGGTGAAGCGTTTGGGTATTCCGGACGAGGTGATCGAGCATGGTGAGCAAATCGAACTGCATCGCCTTTGTGGATTTGATCCGGAGGGAATCGCCAAGGCAGTGCGAAGCATGACTGAGGTGCTAAAAATCAACTAAATTCATGTCTTCCATTCATTTTTTTGAAAAGGGCTCCGGTCAGGCCGTGGTTTTAATCCATGGATTTTGCGAGGTCGGAGCCATGTGGGAGGATTTTGCCGAAGAATTATCGCAAAGTTTTCGTGTACTTTGTCCGGATTTACCGGGTTTTGGAAAGAGTCCATTATCAAAGCCGCAAATCTCTCTGGAAGAAACGGCAGTGATGCTGGAGGAATGGATGGAAGAGCATTCAATCCAAGACCCCATGATTATCGGTCATTCTTTAGGAGGATATGTAGCCTTGGCACTATTGGAATTGATGGGCAGTAAAATCAAGGGAATAGGGCTTTTTCACTCGACGGCATTTGCCGATGATGCCGAGAAAAAAGAAATGCGAAATCGCACGATTCAGTTTTTGAAGAAGTTTGGTGCAGAGAAGTTTGTCAGTTCATTTGTACCCCCACTTTTTTCGGAGAAACACTGGGAAGAATTTGCCGATGAAATCGAAAAGGCCACCCAACAGGCAAGGCAATCTACCTTGGAGGGATTGATCGCCTTTACCGAAGCCATGCGGGACCGCAAGGATCGATTCGAAGTTCTGAACAACTTTCAAGGTCCCAAGCTCATGATTGCCGGTACGGAAGACGGGGCGGTCAAAATTGAAGCTAGCCGTCAGCAGAAAACAGCCTTTACCGATTATGTGGAACTCGAAGGCACAGGCCACATGGGGATGATTGAACAGAAGGAAAGGACTTTGGAGATTGTGCGAGAATTTTGTGAAGATATAGATTAGTTAATTGGCAAAAGGAGGAAACCTAGCCATCAGTTTTGATTTGGGTTGGGAAGCATAAGAAATAAGGAGTCAAGCTCCACCTCATAAACCACCGCTCCTGTGCTTACTATTCCAAAATCCAAGGCCTTCATTTGTTTGTCTAGCAAAAAATTAGGTTTCTCTTTAAATGAGGCTAAATCACTATGAAATCTGGATACGTAGATATGCAGAATTTTCGGGTCATGAATATGAGTTGTGATGTATTCCTTACCCTCTTTGATACAGGCACCGCAGCCGTCATTTGGGACAAAGACTAATTGTTTATAATCTTCCAAATGTAAATTGTAAAACTCAGCAAACTTCTGTATCGATTCTTTCCGCTGGGTACAGGAGGGAGTGATCACTAGACTAATCAGAAAAATCAAAGGTATGGATAAGGATCTGATCCTCTTTGGAATCCGGATGGTCGGGATGATTGCCAAATAGATGGAGGCCTTTTTCTGAGACAAAATACTGATG
>NZ_FNAC01000032.1:0-17942 GCF_900101705.1 Algoriphagus faecimaris
AAACGTTTGGGTAGTCTTTACTGTGACTTTTTGACCATGGTCAATGGTCGACAAACAACCATGGATGGACTTGCTGGAAACATCCAGTCCTACAGAATATTTTAACATAGGATTGATGGTTTTTAAAACAGGATCCCCTCTAGATCTTTACTCATCGTTATGGAACATTGAAGGAGACCTTCATGCTTGGGTACTATTCAGATTCGAAGAGGAAAAAATAAAGGTGTGCTCCCTACACCGCAGTATCAGTTGGTCTGTACTTAGTTTGCAAATCAGGCTACACCTTTATTCTGTTTTTTGATTCAGTTTAAAGATATGAGATTGCATCTACACCTTCCTATCAAAACAAATTTGTATTTTAAGCTTTTTAAAATGATGATTTTATGGGCGAAGCATATCAGAGACCAGGAAATGCCTTATTTTCTTACCTTCCAAGTAGTAGGCTTGGCTGATGTTTTTACTAGAAAAATGTATCGAGATTTTATTTTGGAAAATCTGTCCTATTGTCCTTCGGAAAAAGGATTGTACTTATTTGAATATGTAATCATGAGTAATCATATCCATTTAGTTGTGCAGCAAAAGGATGGTAAATTGTCGGAATGGGTTCGTGATTTTAAGAAATTTACCAGTAAAAAATTGGTAAAACTGATTTTGGAAAATTCATAGGAGAGTCGAAAGAAATGGATGAGGATGATTTTTGAATATCATGCGAAATTTAATAAACGGACGGGTGATATGCAGTTTTGGACTCATGAAAACCATGAGATAGAATTGCATAGTCCAGATATGATAGAGAGTCGAATGAACTATATCCATGAAAACCCGGTAAGGGCCGGAATAGTTGAAAAAGCGGAGGATTACTTGTATTCCAGCGCAAGAAACTATTCGGGAATCAGCGCTTTAATAGAAGTGGACTAATTGTGATTTGGAGTAGTTCTCCAATTGCAAATTGGTTTGGATATTGGGGTGAAGTTTCAAACTTCACCCAGATGTGGCCTGACCTCCACTTGATTTTACTTAATAACATTTAGGAGTATGCTATTGATTCTTTTTTGCACAGTCCTTTGATTTTCTTTAACTTAAAAAGAAGTCGAATTTTAAATCAAACCTATGGACAACTTCTTGGAGAACTGGGCCAAATCAGCCCACACCAGTTTGGGATTTTTTTGGATGGCTCTTTGGGCTTTTATTTTGGGCTATGCGCTGAGTTCACTGATCCAGATTTTTGTCACTCAGCGACGCATGCAGCAAACTATGGGAGGCAGTGGTGGCAAAAGCATGCTTTTGGGTACATTTTTTGGCTTTATTTCCAGTTCTTGTAGTTTTTCGGCTTTGGCCACGACCAAGTCTCTGTTTCAAAAAGGAGCTAGTTTTTCGGCAGCGATTGCATTTCTATTAGCTTCGACCAATTTGGTGATCGAATTGGGAATCATCATTTCCATCTTTCTTGGCTGGCAGTTTGTCGTGGGGGAATATGTCGGTGGGGCCATGCTGATTTTGATATCCTGGTTTTTGATCCGGGTAATCAAACCTAAAAAACTGATCGAACAAGCCAGAAAAAATTTAGGCAAAGTCGAAGAGGAAGATCATGCTGATCAATCTTTGAAAAAGCGGATCCAATCTTCCGAAAACTGGGCTAAGGTGGGGCAGCA
Source organism: Algoriphagus faecimaris (assembly GCF_900101705.1). Classification (GTDB taxonomy): domain Bacteria; phylum Bacteroidota; class Bacteroidia; order Cytophagales; family Cyclobacteriaceae; genus Algoriphagus; species Algoriphagus faecimaris. Next base: position 1,653 of record NZ_FNAC01000032.1, read on the forward strand.
ATATGTCATGGAGTGGAAAATGGTCTGGAAGGATGTGACCATCGGTTTTACCATTGCGGGGATCGTGGCGGGTTTTGTGCCGGATTCCTTTTTTCATTCCCTATTTATCAATACGGGGGAAAATATCGATTCCTTCTCCTTTTTGACTTTGCTGCAGCATACGGTCATCGGACCTGTAGCGGCTTTTCTGACCTTTATCGGTTCGATGGGAAATATTCCTTTGGCTGCCTTGCTCTTCGGCAAAGGAGTGAGTTTTGCCGGGGTGATGGCTTTTATCTTTAGTGATTTGGTGGTCTTTCCGGTGCTGCGAATCAACGCCACTTACTATGGCTGGAAGATGTCCCTGTTTATTTTGTTTTTGCTTTTTTCTTCCTTGATCGGTACTGCCTTATTCTTACACTACGGGTTTGACCTCTTGGGTTATTTGCCGGATCCGAGCGCCATGGATATTACAGATCGGGAGCATTTTGCGATTGACTACACCTTTTTCTTCAATTTGTTCTTCTTGGTTATCACCGGTGTTTTGGTTTACCTCGGATTTGTCAAAGGAAAAGACGTAATGCATCATATGGAAATGGCGCCCAAAAGTGCTTTGCTGGAGAAAGTTCTGACCTATTTGGCAATAGTGGCTTATGTTTGGTTGGCAGGGGGAATGCTGGTTTGGGGTTTCGTGGTTTGAATATCCCTGAACGTTATGTTTGGAGCACAACTGGAAACCTACAGTCTAATAATCAAGTGAAAATGTTCGGTTTTTTTGTTACTGCCTTCAGCAAGCAAATAAGTTTACGCTCATCCAGGGTAAGTCAGAAAAAAACAAACTTATACTCTTAAAAAAATCTACCATTTATTAGTTAAAAAAGTTAAAATTAGTAGACTTTTAAAGAATATTTTGTAATTAGAATACTTTAAATCAATTTGTTATGAAAAAGGTATTTTCAATAGTAGTTGTCTTTGTTTTTTTATCCATGAACTTTTGCTTGGCGCAAAAAGAGGGAAAGTCAATTCTTGTTGACGGTAAATCCATGCATTATCTGTTGACAGGAGAAGAAAATAGAAAATTGGGGCAACCTCTGATTATTCTTGAAAGCAATCATGCCTCCAATGTCGAAACTTGGTATAAAGTTATCGACCTCTTAGGTAAGAACACTCCCGTACTGGCTTATGATCGAGCAGGGATCGGCGAATCCGAGGCCTTCGAGGAATTGCCAACTCCCGAAAATCGAACCCGACAACTCAAAAACCTGCTTGCCAAATTAAATTTAGAACCACCTTATATTTTGGTAGGACATGGATGGGGAGGTATTTTGATCAAAGATTTTGCCCAGTCTTATCCCAAGCAGATAGAAGGGATGGTCTACTTAGATCCTGCGGATGAGTCTTCCAGCTTTGAAAAAATGGTTGCCATTTTTGACGAAGAGGGCTGGGATGGGGAGAAAGTGGCCAGGGAGTATTTTGATCTCCGAAAGGAAAGATTTCAGCAAGCACCTGAAGGAATAAAGGCAGAAGCTCAAGTGATGTATGATTTTGCAAGAGGAGAAAAAAGCAAGCCCGCGCTTTATGATTTTCCAAAAATTCCATCCGCAATTCTCGCAGGAGGCAAGCAGGCAGTCTTTATGGAAAATCCTTTTGAGCCAAAACTATCCGTTGATTATCTGCAAATGGTCAATTTGCTCCATAAGAACCGAATTGCTGAATTTACGACTCAGATTTTGAATAGCGAAGATTCAGAAATGGTTCTTATGTCCAATTATTCGCATTATTTACATCTACAAGAACCAGAAAAAATCGCTTCCTCCATTCTGTCGAAGTATTATGGGGATCCGGCTAAAAAGTTGGTGGAAGCCGCTCAAATGTATGATTCCGAGCAATTCGCAAAATACCTGGAAGGATTGGAGATGCACACTGCTTCGGGGAAAATTCCAGAGGCAACTATAAATATGCTCGGCTACGATCAGCTTCGCAAAGATCAACCCACTCATGCTTTGGCTTTATTTACCTATAATTTAAATCGAAACCCGAATTCAGCGAATGTTTATGACAGTATGGGTGATGGATTGGTCGCCTTGGGAAAGACACAAGAGGCTGTTGCCTATTATAAAAAAGCGGTATTGCTGGGAGAAAAAAGTCAACACAGCGATTTAGGTATTTTTAAAAAGAACTTGGCAAGGGTAAATGGGGAAAATTGATTACTTATTTCCCTATTGCATTTTTTTGATTTAGGTTTTCTCTTTTCTAATTCAAACAAATATCGGCTTGTTTGTGACCTGATAGTTCGTTTATTATTTTCTCAAAAGTCCTTGAATTATCTTAATATCCCTGAATTCAGGGATTGATCCCTTTTTAATTTAGTCGGACTTTTAACTCATTGTGAAACTTTATTTTAAAGCAATGAGATTTTTCTTTACCCTTTTCCTTTGTGCTTCGCTTGCACATTTGGGATGGACCCAAAACATCAGTAACCAATTATACTATCAAGGTCATCAAGACAGCTTATACTCCGAAATCCTCGGAGAAAGCCGTCATTTGTTCATTTACCTACCCCAGAGTACCCGGAATTTGAAAATGGCGCAAACCCCCAGCCCGGTGGTTTACCTACTTGATGCAGAAAGCAAATTTGCCCTCACAACCCAACTCATCAAACAGCTTAGTTTTGATGCTATGCCACCTTCCATTATTGTGGGGATCAAAAACAGCAATCGAACTCGAGATTTGACTCCCACGCATGTGCCCATTGACCCATCTGGTTTTGATGTGTCTCAATCAGGTGGAGGGGAAGCATTTTTGGACTTTATAGAAAAGGAACTGATTCCACACATTGACCGCAACTATGCTACCAGCCCATACCGAACCTTTATCGGTCATTCTTTGGGTGGACTCTTATCGGGTTATGCTTTGGCAACCCGTCCCCATTTATTCCAGAATATAATTTCTTTAGATCCTACTTCCACTTGGGATGAGGGTTTGATGGGGAAAAAACTGAAAGCAGCAGAAGAAAAGGGGATACTGGCAGGGAAAGGCTATGTGCTTGCAGTAGCGGACCCCGATGCAACAGGAAATCCTAAAATTGATTCTTTGTTGACAACTTTCCGAATTCCTAATGAACAGATTCGAGAATTGCTCACCGAGCGCTCCGATATGCGGTTTTTATATAAAAACTATCCCAAAGGAAGCCATACCGATATGGTGATTCCTGGAACTTACGATGGTTTGAAGTTTCTATTTGCTTGGTATGCTGATCTGCAGCAAGAACTGGTGGATGCTGCAGACCCCTTTATTGGTACAAGTAAGACCACGGAAGAGTTGATTGGCAGTATAAAATCCATTCATCAGCGAATGTCAGAGCAATTTGGCTACGAGGTCAAACCTCAAGAAGCAATGATCAATGCTTTAGGATATTGGGCTTTGCAGTCTGGAGATTTAGAGCGTAGCAAATTATTCTTTGAAATGAATGTTAAAAATTATCCTGAAAGTGCCAATGTCTATGACTCCATGGGAGATTATTTTTTGAAAGCTGAAAATCCCGAGGAAGCAGCTTGGTTTTTCAGGGAGGCATTGAAAAGGGATGAAAATGAAGAAACACGTAAAAAGTTGGAGGCACTTTCTGATGATTAAAAGCAGTATCGGGACTTTTTTCTTTTTCCTGACTTTTCATGTAGTAAGCTCACAAGAAGTCCACGAAGAATTCATTCAACCTAATGGCGTTCAATTGCATTACCTGGATTTTGGAGGATCTGGACTACCCTTGATTTTCCTGCAATCCTTTCATGATGATGCCAGTGAATGGCATTCGGGAGAAATGGCCGGAATCACGCAGCAGTTTGTTTCTGATCATTGGGTGCTGGCGCTTACCCGAAGAGGTTGGGGCAAATCCGATCATACGGAATGGGGCTATGATGTGGCCACACAATCGGAGGATTTGCTGGGGTTTATGGATGGCTTAGGAATTGAAAAGGCGGTGTTGATTGGGCGTATTCCCGGCAATCAGGATATGATTTGGATTGCGGAGCATTATCCGGATCGGATCGCAGCAATAGTGATGATTGGCAATCCATTGGTGGGGCTGAATTCATCTGAATCTGAAATAAGAACCTATGAAACAGAGCTCTTGGCGATGTCTTGGGACTTGGGTGAGCGGGCAGCCCCAATGCGCGGTCCCCGAAACAGTTGGCGCCCGCATTTTATTGCGGATTCTAATGCAAGAATAGATATTCACACACTCCGATTTTTGAGTGATATGGATGTAGAAAGCCAGCCTGGAGGAAGAAATGTATTTTATCTTGACCGGACGATCAAACAGGTTTCGGCTCCTGATTTCAAGCCTTGGAATGAGCGGGTAGCACAGGCGGCTGGCTATTTCCGGGAACTAGGCAAAGATTCCAGCCGACAGGAATTTATCCGAAACTATCTGATCGAGCACGACACCGGTCCCAAGTTAAGGACTGGGTTGGAGCGGGCATTTGGTAATTATCTGAAAACCGTTTGGGAACCTGAGCCTCCGGGAAACGTCGATTTTGATACCTTTTGGGAAGAAACTTATGCGCCGTTTTTCGTGAGGGAAATCAAAGTCTTTTTGAAGCAATCACTTGATTAGAACAAGAATAATATGAAGCCAACATTCAAAAACTTCTCCTCGCTACTTTTTGGCTTTGTTCTTATTTGTCTTAGAGCACAAGCTCAAGAAACACCATGGAATTATGAATCCAAGATGATTGATATCGGCGAAATTCAACTAGAGTATTACGATCACGGTGGGGAAGGTCCACTATTGATCGAAGTGCAGGACTTTCACAATTACTACGAGGGACCTTATTTCAACCAAAATTCAACCATGTTTCCTTTTTTAGAAAAGCTAAGTGAAGGCTTTCATGTGGTAGCACCTATGCGAAGGGGCTATGGAAAAAGCTCAGACACCAAATGGGGGATGGATGTAGCAACGCTAGGCAAGGATTTATTACTTTTCATGGATGCCCTAGGGGTGGAAAAGGCCTTTTTCTATGGACGATTTCCAGGCAGTCAAGAGCTCACCTGGATCGCAGAACATCATCCTGAGCGAATATATGGCTTGATTTATTTCAACAATCCCATCGTTTTGGTGCATTGTACAGATCTGGAAGTCATCGAATTTTTTGAAAACATCTCGGTCTTTACTCCGGATTTTGACAAAGAGAAACTGAAGCGCATCATGGGCTCGAGAGCCATTTGGCGACCTGATTTCCTGACCGATCTGGATTTGCGTATGCAGGTGCCTGCACTGCGATTTATCAATCCGGAATTTGAAAAGACAAATTTTAACCAGGCGATGTTCGAAACCGAAATGAAAAACATGAGCGAGGAGGATTGGAAAGGGACCCGAGATGAGGAGCAACAATACCTGAAAGACTTGCTCAGCGATTCGGTGCGCTACGAACAGCTATATGAAAAATTAAAGGCTTGTAATCTTTCGGCGGAAATAGAAGCAGGTATGAAGCGGGCCTTTGGGGATAATTTAATCACACGCTACGAGGCGGAGTTTCCTCAAAAACTGGAAATTGAGGAAGCCTTTAGGGAATATATGCTCTGGCAGGCGAAGCATATTTTGGAGTTTAAGGAGGGGGTGATGAAGTGATCTTAAAAATTAAATAACAAAACCCCTTTTTCTGAAATCAATGGAGAAATAATTCGGTTCTACTTTCTTGGTTTCGCTCCCTTTACTAAGTCATCTCCTGTTCAAAGAAAGCTCTAATTAAAAACTAAAAGTTCAGAGAGTAAAATTTTACTTGTTTCTTCAATAGCCGTTTTTTCAAAAACCTTGATTTCAAAATTCTCAGGATCGGGGACCTTCACCATTACAAAATAAGATATAGTCAAAAAAGCCATGGCAAAAAGGCTAATGAAAATAAGTAGGATGAACTTGGGACAATCTTTCATGGTAATGCATTTGGTTGATTGATTACAAGTTCCTTATTTTCAACAGCTTAATCAATCCCTGAATTCAGGGATATTGACTATTCTATTCTAGTCTATTCCTTTCAAAAACTTTTTAATATCTCCTAAAATCAAATCCGGTGCATCCCGGTAGGCATAATCTACCACGATGGGTGTATCCAGTTTCACCAGCTCGGCATTTGCCCCAAAGGCGTTTTTCATCCGATCCTGAGCGGCAATCAAGGCCGGATAAACCGTTTTGATTTGAAAATCCAGTACCTCACGCTGTAATACTGTATCAGCTGCGAGTTTGTAAAAAAAGGCTCGAGCAGTCGAGTCATGCATTCGATCAAATTGGGCAGCCCGATATTCCGAATCAGTGACCCTTCGCTCCAAATCCTCTCGCAAAGGGGAAGGAGGAAAACTTTGACGTACCTCATCCATTAGCGGAGAACCTGCCACCAATAAGGCCGCCACATCCTTTTCATACCCTAATCGTCCATCCTTATTGGTGAAAAATAAAGCCAGTACATCAATGGAATAGTCCCCAATAAAATGTTTGGGGCGATAACCGGAACGAGCTTCCAGAATTTCTTCCGCTTTATTTTTCTTCGAATTAACCTGTTTTCCGTCTTCATTCAATTCATCAATGGGATCTTCGGAATAAGCTGAGCGGGCATACATTTTATTGGTTTGATTCGGGTCCTTTTCGTCCATAACTTCCCAAACCCAAGGCGTGGAGAGTCCCGACAAATACACTACTCCGGATATACGATTAGGATAGTTTTCGGCCAGATAAGTCATTTCTGCAGTTGCCGAAGAGTTTCCGATGAATACGGCCTTCTCCAATTTCAAAGCATCCAAAAAATCAATCAGATAGTCGCCCTGGCTGGGTACATCATATTGATCTCCTTCAGATTTCCCATATCCCGGTTTGGTAATGGCCAAAACCTGATTGTTCTCAGTCAACGACGGTCCAAATTCAGCATAGGTTTCAGCTGTCCAAGTTCCAGAAGGGATCAAAATTACCGGTAAACCTCCACCTCCAAAGTCAAGGTAATGGATGTTGTTTCCTTGGACATTGATAAACCTTTCGGAAAAAGAAACAGTAGTTAATTCCTGTGAAAACAAGGGTAGAAAAACTATAAAAAAGATACTAGTTAAACTTACGACAGCTTTCATTTTCTGATTAAATTAATTTTTTTTACATCTGCATGAATTAAGGCTTTTATATGTTTTAAGATATTGTTGAATTGCTCTGTCTCTTTTACAGATTCAAAAAGTGGGTTGCGCTTGAGCCATTCCGCATCCCGAAAGCCTTTTTCAACCGCTTGCGATAAATGCTGCATAGCTAATTCATCTTTGCCTTCTAAAGCATAAACTGCTGCCAGATCGAGTTGCACTCCATAGCCTTCATTTTCTTGCGCAAGGAGTGCTTCGGCTTTTTTCTGGCTTTGTGATAGTGCAAGGTTAGATTCAATATTTTTTCCTGCTTTCTGCTGTAAAAAGGCCATTAGGGTGGTAAGCTGATACCCAAACACCTGTGGCGGTACCCAGTAATTGTGCGTTTCTTTGAGAAAAAAGCTAAGGTCTTCCAGCGCTTCTTCATTATTTCCAAGAAACATTCCTAACTGTGAAGCGAAAAGAAAAGCACTGAGATGCATCCGATTTTCGGCATAATAGCGCCTTTCTCTGAAAAGATGATATTGCTCGATGGCTTTTTCATTTTGATCGGTAGCCATGTATACATGCGCCAATTTGTAATGTGCATCCAAGTCAATATTTTCGGCGGTGGAATTGATTTTTTGGAAACAGCGTTCTGCCTCTTCGTAAAATCCCAGTGTATAGGCATTGAGACCATGATAGCGAAGCGCCCAAGCGGCATCAGGATAGGCTGTTAAGGCGGCATCAGACCACTTGTAGGCTTCTGTTAACCTACCTTCGTTGAGGTTGTTAAAACTCAAACCTCTTGAAAGTTCAAGTGTTGTGTCTATTCTATATTGATGTTTTCTGCTAGAGTTTATATGACCATCGAGAAAATCCAGCAGCGCTACAAAGGATAAGACCTCTGCCGATTCAGGGTCTAATTCTAGCGCTTTTTGAGCCGCTATTTTTGCCGAATCTGCAAAAACTTCTCTTTTGGGGTGTGGCATTTGTGATTTAGTGTTGTAAGCTTTCCCCATCAACACCCAGGCAAAAGGAAATTGAGCATCTTGTTTTAAAAGTTCTTGGGCTTTGATCAACAGTGAATCGGGACTTTTTAGAGCCCGAGCTTCAATATAGGATTGATAGAGGCTAGTTTGACTTACATTTTTAGGTTTGTCTTGAGCTTTTAAGACTGAAGAGCAAAGGGTAAAAAGGATGAGTAGGGTTTTTGATTTATGCATACTTGAAAACTCGTTTAAATTTCATTCCGCTTAAACGGCTGCAGCCGGCCATAAGTCAAACTTCTCCACAGCCATTCGAGCGGTCCAAAAAGATATCCTCTCAACCAAATGGGACTAATGACCAACTGGAAAATCCAAATTCCTAAAACCAAATAGTAAAGCTGATAATATTCCCACTCGGCAAATTGATTTAGCCCATAGCCAAAAAATATCAGCGTACAAATCACCGAATGCATTACATAATTGGTAAAAGCCAATTGGCCTACGGCCCGAAGACCTCTCATCAAGCGCTTAAAATAGCCCTTTTGATACAGTAAAATCACCACCGAAACATGTGCCATCATGATTAGGATGCGCTGAAAATCGTAAATCAAAGAAACCCAATTGATGGAGTGCTCCTCGATGTATTTCAGCCCTGCTTCCACATTGGGAAAGTGAATGGTATTGTAGATAAATGAGAAGATGACCAAAGGCAGGCCGATTCCATAGCCAAGCCAAATGGTTTTTTTGTATTGCGCCTGAGTCCATTTCATAGTCAGGAATCCCCATTTAAATAGGGCAATCCCCAGCATCATCAAGGCCAGCATATCCCAAATCGAAAAAATCAAAAATTTGAATTGTCCATCCCAGGCTTTGGGCCGTATAAAACTGGCTACCTCCGAATAGCTTCCTTTCATCAATGCCGTATTTTCGGCTACTTCTTCAGGATTGGGAATGTATTCCCGTTGCAGTTCCTTCCAAGTTTCGATCGCAGCAGTTTGCGTCTCACTAAGTGCGGCACCTTGCTCATGTAAAGAATTTGCTTCCTTATACTCCAGGTATTTTCCCCTGATATCCTGCAGAAAAAGCGTATTGGCCACAAATCCGATGATCGCCACGATAGGAACTCCCATGGCCAAATATTTAGGCTTCATCTTTCGGAAAAGGAAAGCCAGCATCCCGATCAAACCATAGAAATATAAAATATCACCCAACCACAGAATCAAATGAGCATGGGCCAGTCCAAAAAACGTCAGCCAGATCATTCGTTTGTAAAAAAGCCAAGTAACTGATTTTCCGGTTTTCTCTTTCTTACTGGTGAAAAGGATGATTCCCGCCCCGAAAACCAAGGAAAAAAGTGCCCGCATCTTCCCTTCAAATAAGATGATATTAACTGCATGGGTCCAAAAATTTACATTGCCGGTATCCTGAACCCAAGGTTCGGAAAAATATTCCGGCATGGAGAAATAAGGGATGTTTAGAATCAAAATCCCCAAAAGCGCCACTCCTCTGATGATATCGATAATCTCAATTCTTTCGGTGAGCACTGCGGGTTTGGGAGCCTCATTGATTTGTTCGATTTCCGTACTGCTTGATAGATTCATGGGTAAAAGTTTTACTCATCAAGGTTTACTTAATTAAGCATAAAATCAATCCCTGAATTCAGGGATTGTGAGGATCATCTGCTTCCCTTATTTTTAAAAATCGCTAACCTCACTAAAATGAAGCAGCTGTTATTTCTGATTTTTATTCTCTGTCCAATTAATTCCATTCATGCCCAAAGTTCTTGGCCGGACAACAGCAAGCACGAGGGTCTAAATTTGGTTTCGGAATCAGATAACATCTCCGTCTTCACCTCTCAAAAGGCTCAGGTAGATGAAAGCACGCTTAGCCTTCTCAAAGATGCCAAGCGCTTTTTTGATTAGGTTTTTGAGATGGATTTTCCAATTGCTATTCTCTTTGTCTCCAATGCCGAATGGAATGATTATGCATACTTTCCACCGCCGGGTATGCCTCAGGCTTGGGCAGGCAATATCTTTCTGGGTAGTGATAAATCGGTGGTAGCTTTGGAAGCTGAGCAGCAGCTCAAAAATTTACCAGTTGATCAACTCAAGAAATTACAGCAGTACTTTGGTGACCCGATTGACATGGACTTGTTTTATCGAAACAATGTGGCCGTGCATGAATTAGGACATTGCTACCATCATTTTGAGGGGACTAAAGTTCAGCGAAGATGGATACAGGAAGTTTTTGCCACTTATGCCGCACGAGCTTACTTAGTCAATCACGAACCTGACTTGGCTACCGCCACAGCAACCTATGCCGAAGTGGGTTCGCAAGCTCATTTCCCATTTATTAAGCATACTTCTTTGGGGAAATTTGAAGAGCTGTACCTCCCTGGACTAGGGCCTCAGAATTACGAGTGGTTTCAATTTCAGTTCTTCAAAAAGGCAGTCCAATTACAGGAAAAATTCGGAGAAAAAGGACTGATAGATTTGCAGGAATTTCTGATCCAAACAGATTTGGTGAAGACCAAAAAAATGGATGATGCACAGCTTCAAAAGCAGCTTATTGAGCAACTAGGTCCAGAAATGGCTGAATTACTTTTAAGTTGGGACTTTTAAATCTGATTAAACTTATACACCAACTCTGCCGTGTTTTTTGCCTCCAACTTATGCAGGAGGTTTTTGCGATGGGACTCTACCGTATTGAAGCTGATATGAAGCTGCTCGCTGATGCTTTTGGTAGAGTGCCCCTGGGCGAGTAATTGGGCCACTTCCTTTTCCCGATCAGATATTTTGTTTTTGACTTTGAGAAACTCAAATCGCTCCGGTTTGGATTGAAAATAAGCCTGTTTAATAGCCGTCAGCTTGCTTCTTAATTCCCTTTCTAGGATTTGTACTTCCTCAATCGATTTCTCCCGGGTATCGATCCAGGAGCACAGCACCAAATAGGAGATGGGGTCAAATATTTTTTCATCTACTAAAACCGCATTGTAATTGACGGGGATTTCATGCTTTTCAGGATCGTAAACGGCTGCTTTGATTTGCAAAAATTCATCAGCAAAAAGATGCTTGGGATGATTTTTTATTGCTTCTGCCTGAGTGTACATGGTTTGGTATATGTTTTCAATCAGCGGCGGAGGAATAATCCCGGTGAAAAAGACCATCCCATGCTTTTCAAAGTTTTTAAACGCGTGGCCCGTGACCTTTTCGATACTTGGACTGATGTAAAGGAAGTCATGTGTATAAAGCCAAAAAAGGGCAAAGAAAGTACTTGGGATTTGCTCTAAATCCATTTGCAACTGATCAATTTTTGATTTTTCCGGCTCGCCAAAGACGCCAAGAGCTTCAGAAATGGATAAAAAACACATAGCTAGCTGAATTAAAGCATCCGTTAATTTCTCGGTAAAATCTAATCTAACTCAAAAAAGTTATATTTCCTGAGAGAAAAAAGAAGAATCATGATTTTTTATCCCTGAATTCAGGGATTGAAATCTAAGGATATATACCAGATCTTGATTTTAATTTAGAGAATACCCCACAATTCAACCCTTACCCCTCTGCTCGATGCGAAAAGCTATTTTCTTTTTGATCCTGATTTTCTTGGGCTCCTTCTCGGTTCGAGCCCAAGACCGCGTGTTTTTCAGTTCGTTCTCCCCCGAAACTTGGGAGATTTATTTATCAAAGGACGATGGAAAGAGCTTTCAAGCGATTACGGATCATTCTGCCTTGGATTATGATGCTGTGATTTCCCCGGATGAGCAGTGGATTGTCTTTACCTCCGAGCGAAGTGGAATTCCACAGCTTTATGTGATGCCCTTGGACGGGAGTGCCGAGCCCAGGCTTTTAATCCAATCGGATTCCTTTCAGGACCAGGCTACTTTTTCCCACGATGGCGCCCAACTCGCCTTTGTGGCTTCCCATGAGGGAAATGCAGAGATATACGTGATGGACTTTTTGCCGGATTCCATGCAGGATATTTCAGCAGCCAAGAATCTCACCAATCATCCCGGAGGAGATTTTCGTCCGAGTTTTTCTCCTGACGGAAAGTTTTTGGCATTTTCCAGTGATCGAGGCCATGCCATCCGGCCCCATCGGGTCTTTCCTTTTGCTATGGATAGGATTGGGGATATTTACAAACTCGATTTGCAATCCGGAAATCTCGATCGCCTGACTGAGGAGGAGGCCTGGGACGGAAGTCCAAAATGGTCTGCAGATGGGAAGGAAATTTATTTTTATAGTGGAAGAAAAAACAATCAACCAGCGATTTTTAGGATGAAAGCTGATGGATCAGATGTGGTTCAACTTACCGACTCCAGCCATGTAGGACTTTCGCCAGAATTGATTTCTGACGGCAAATTAGCCTACACATCCGTAAATCAAGCAGCAGATCGTGTGTATCAACTCACATTGGACATTCAGTCTCAAAAGGTGGATACACTTTACAAAGGGGAATTGGATTTGTTTCATCCCCAGCGGACCAAGAATGGACTTTGGGTCGCCCATGGAGCCAAAACCGCTCAAGAAGTCGAGAGTAATCAAGGCGGTTTTCCGGGCAGTTTGATCGGGGCAGGATTCCCAATTCTCAAAAATCAGGATTCGCTTAGTCTGGAGCTTACGGCCATTCGCCGAGCATTTGCTGCTCCTCCAGACCCAAATGGACCTTTTTTGGTTTTTGATTACTTTGATCAGGCGGATCCTACGAAGATATTTATTGAGGGAGCTACATCTTGGGTTTGGATTGCTTTGATCTTGATTTTGCTGAGCGTAGGCATGCTGATTCGGGGGCTTTATTTGGGGATTCGGAATCGAAAGAAAATACGCTTTTGGAAATTTTTGCTCGCGGTTTTGGGAGCATTAATAGGGTTAGTGGCTGCTCTGGGCGTTTTCTTTTTCTTCTTTCTAGTTGATTTTATGAAATTTGATTACTTGCCTTTTGCCGCTTTTGGCTTGTTTTTGATCTTGGGAGGATTAGCCTTGTTATTTTATTTCAAATGGAAAAAAGCAAAAAAATCCACGGACTCTCAGAGCACCTTGCCCGCTTATCTTTTCCGCACATTTTTGGTTTTATCCCTACTCTGCATTTACCTGGGCTTCTTTGCAGGCTATTTCTTTCAAGTCAAGCCGGAACTCTATCGCGTCAATTACAAAACTCTAGAATCCGAACGGATTCATACCATCAACCCTCAGTCAGGCATTCACCCTGCCTTTAGTACGGTCATCGACTTGAAATACCTGCCCGATGGTTCTGGATTGCTCCTCACCACTGGGCCATTCCGTGGAGATCAGGGTAGCAAAGCCACAGTTTGGGAATACGATTTTGCAAGCAAAAGCCAGCGAAATTTAACTCAGATGAATAAAAATAGTGGTTTTGGGGATTTTTCAGCGGCAAAAGACAGACTGGTTTTCCGCAGTGATAAGGATGGGAATTTTGACATTTTTGTGAAAGAAAATGGAGTACTCACCAACCTGACCAAGAGTCCTAGTCGGGAGAATTTCCCCGTCATCTCTCCTGATGGAAATAAGATAGCTTTCGTGGGCGATCAAAATGGGAAAGATGTGGGGGGCGGAATCAAAACCATGGATATTTACCTGATCGAGCGGGAAGGAGAAAATTGGTCAAAACCAAAACAACTCACGTTTACCCAAACTCAGACGGGGCATCCCCATTTTTCCCCGGATGGAGAATGGCTGATTTACACCACGGAGGAATACGGCATCAACGATGAGCAGCCGCTTTCGCAGAGTTTTATTTTCTCCCCTCAGATGTATGGGGAGATTGTGGCACTTCGGCTTCGTGACGGCAAAAAAGTCAAACTCACTCACAACAAATGGGAAGAAGGGGCGCCACTTTGGGTGAAGGGGTTGGAAGCTCAATAAAACCATCCCTTCTTCCAACCCAGATCTTGGGAAGAATAAATACTGCCTTTTCCACTAAAAACATAAGCAATTCCGCAGGATAGAGCGAGAAATATCCCCGCTTCGTATCCAAAGAGTTCCATTCCCATTACCGTGCAAGCCATAGGGGTATTTGTGGCTCCGGAGAATACTCCGACAAATCCCATTCCCGCCAGCAAAGCCAATGGCAGAGGAATCCAAGCCGAAAGGGCATTGCCCAAGGTAGCGCCCGTGAAAAACAAGGGAGTCACTTCGCCTCCTTTAAATCCCGCTCCCAAGGTAAATCCCGTCAATCCGGTTTTGGCAATCCAATCGTACCAAGGCAGGGGAGTTTCAAAAGCTTCCACTATTCTTGGTACCCCTAATCCGATGTAGGTGGTACTGTCCGAAATCCAGACAAAAATAGCGATCAGCAGTCCGCCAATGAGCGGTCTCAAGGGTGGCCAGGTGATTTGTTGGGAAAATAGTTTGGAAAAAAAATGGGTACATTCTGCGAAAAGTCTTCCCGATAGTCCAAAGGCAATAGCAGCCGGGATAACCCAGGCTAAATTGATCCAAGTATGTGTTGCGATTTCAGGGATTTCGTAATGGGTATGGGCCACTCCCCAGAGGATGGCGCATACCCAGTGGGCTATAAAGGCAGTAAGGAATGCAGGAATAAGAGATTTCCAGCGAAATTTCCCCTGATGCATCCATTCCAAAGCAAAAATCGCTCCGGCCAATGGGGTGCCAAAAACGGATGCAAAACCTCCCGCAACGCCCCCAATCAAGAGAATTCTACGATCTTCTTGACTGATGCGGATGTATTTGCTGAGTTGATCGGCAAGCGATCCGCCCATCTGCACAGCGGTACCCTCCCGTCCGGCTGAACCCCCAAAGAAATGAGTGAAAATCGTCCCAAATAAAACCAAGGGCGTCATTCTCAGTGGTATGGGATACTGAGTTTGATAGAGTTCGTCTAAGAGTAAATTATTGCCTTTTACTGAGTTTTGGCCGATTTTATAGTAGGTCCACCCGATCAGAAATCCCCCTAAAGGCAGAAGTGCAATAATCCAAAGGTGAGCTTCCCTAAAATTGGTAGCCCAATCCAGAGCAATGAGAAAAAAGGCGGATGCAGAACCCGCAAGCAGACCGATCAGTAAGCCCAAAAGTAGCCATCGAGAAAGGTAGGAAAGAAACAATCGCTTGTTCAAAATAAGTTATCTTAGGGAGTCGTGCCAAATTAGGTATAGATATTGAATTTTAGAATTTGAGAAATGGAAGATTGAAGTGTTTTCAACCTTTTATTCTGCTTAGGGTTATCAACAGAACTCAACACACATGAAAAATATACTCATCACCGGCGGTTCCGGACTTATTGGAACTAAAATAACTCAGCTATTGGAGGCCAAAGGCTATGCCGTTTCTTGGTTGAGCCGTAGCGCACAAAAACAGAAATCATTTATTTGGGATATTAGCAAGCAGGAAATTGACGCAGACGCTATGGAATGGGCAGATGCAGTCATCCATCTTGCGGGTGCTGGGGTAGCGGATAAGCGCTGGACTCCCGAGCGAAAGCAGGATATTCTGCAGTCGCGAACACAAAGCACAGCCCTGCTGCATCAGGCGATTGAAAAGGCGAAAAAGAAACCATTGGCTTTTATTTCAGCCTCCGCGGTTGGATACTATGGTTTCAACACGGGTACACAGCTCATGGATGAGACAGCAGCTGCTGGAAATGACTTTTTGGCCCAGGTGGTCATTGCTTGGGAGAATGAGGTTAAGCATATGGAGACTTTGGGTTTGCGTACGGTGATGCTTCGAATAGGAATTGTACTCGATGCCGAAGGCGGAGCACTCGGAGAAATGCTGAAACCGCCGGTCGCAGCTCCCTTGGGTTCGGGCGATCAATGGATGTCTTGGATTCATATTACAGATCTCGCAAGGATGTTTGTCTTTGCCTTGGAAAAGACTACCCTTCAGGGGATTTACAATGCGGTCGGACCCAATCCAGCCACGAATCAGCAACTCACCAAGGAAGCGGCCAAGGCTAAAGGAAAACCCTACTTAGGAATCGGGGTGCCGGGATTTTTGCTTCAATTGATTTTGGGCGAAATGGCTGCGATGGTTTTGGGCGGCAATCGGGTTTCGAGTCAAAAAATCCAAAAGGCTGGATTTGAGTATGAGTTTGAAAACTTGGCGGTGGCTTTGAGGGATCTTTTTCGGTCCTAATAATTAGTGGCTGCGGTTTTTTAGCCACGAATACACGAATTGAAAATTGAAGAGGCTTAATTTTTTGATAAAGCGAGATTAGGAAGCTTCTTGAAGTTTTTGGGGTTTTTGAGAATCAGGCTCGAATA
>NZ_FNAC01000032.1:18502-56586 GCF_900101705.1 Algoriphagus faecimaris
AGGCTTAATTTTTTGATAAAGCGAGATTAGGAAGCTTCTTGAAGTTTTTGGGGTTTTTGAGAATCAGGCTCGAATACTCCTTTGGAGCGCGAATGGTGGAATTCTATCCTACAGTACTGAAGTATAAAACTGCGATTTGCTAACTTGAATCAGATCCTTTTTCCTCTACCCACCAAAAACCATAAAACGGTTCCTAGGAGAGGAACCAGAATTACAATCAAAATCCAGATGATTTTGTCTGATTCATTGGCAAAATTACTGATGACCACATCATAAATTGTGTAGGCATATATGGCTAATCCGATGATACCGAGTCCAAACATATTAGTAGGCGTTTATTTTTGAATTTTTCCCTAAAATGAGATAAGCAATCGGCCCCAAGACCTGCGCAAAGAGAATTATCAAAACCCAGATAAGCTTCATGTTTTGATCTTTGAAATCCGAGCGAATGATGTCCACCAAGCAATAAATCCATAAAATCAAATATAGCAATCCGAAAATCAGGAAAGATCCTCCCATATTCATAATAAAGGTAATCATGAGTTAGAATTATTTTTGGTTTGAAAATCTGGTTTGAATTCTCTCCTTCTCCTTGCCCTTCTCCCCATGGATAAGTACAAAAATGTCCCGACAATGGGTGCGAATAGTATGATCAAGATCCACATCAGACGTTCATGGGCTCCCCTGAATTCATTTCTCAACACATCGATCAGGGCATAGACCCAAAATCCAAGGTACACCAGCATGGACAATTGCCGAATCCAAAGTCCTGTCGATAAGCTTCCGGGTGAAATTAATTCCATATCGTTTCTTCAATTATTTTTACCACTGCTCTAAAATAGCTTTTTTTGAAAAAAATTAGTAAGAATTTAGTCGAAAGTTATAAACAAATAAAAATGAAAAGAAGCCTAATCCTACTTTGTCTGACCTTGTTGTACAGCGCCAGCTATGCCCAAGTGGACATGAGTTACTATTTGCCGGAAGGCTATACCTACAATCCCGATATTCCCACTCCCAAGGAAGTCCTTGGCTATGAGGTGGGTGAATGGCATGTGACCCATGATCAGCTCGTCATGTATATGAAAGCTGTGGCGGAAGCTTCGGATCGGGTGATTTTCGAGGAAACGGGAAGGAGTTACGAAAAAAGACCTCAGACCCTTTTGACGATCACCTCCCCTGAAAACTTGGGAAGATTGGATCAAATCAAAGCTGACCGGAAAAAACTCCGCTTACCCAATGCCTCTGTGGACATTGCATCGATGCCGGTGGTAATGTTTATGGGCTATTCGGTGCATGGCAACGAACCTAGTGGAGCCAATGCTTCACTTCTTGCCGCCTATCACTTTGCAGCAGCTAATGAGATCGAATCGGAATTGGAAAATATCGTTCTCCTACTCGATCCGGCAATCAATCCTGATGGGCTAAATCGATTTGCCTCTTGGGTCAACTCCCACAAAGCCTACAATCTCAATGGGGACCCTAATGGTAGGGAATACAATGAAGCTTGGCCTCGTGGCCGTACCAATCATTATTGGTTTGATTTGAATAGAGATTGGCTGCCTGTGCAGCACCCTGAGTCCAGAAATCGCGTGAAAGTATATCAAAGTTGGTTGCCCAATATCCATCTGGATTTCCACGAAATGGGAACCAATAGTACCTTCTTTTTTCAGCCGGGAGAGCCGTCTCGAACTCACCCACTGACTCCAGAGCGGAATTTTGAACTAACTGAGAAAATCGGCCGATACCATGCCAAAGCTTTGGATAAAATCGGTTCCTTGTATTACAATCAGGAGAATTACGATGACTTCTATTATGGAAAAGGTTCTACCTATCCGGATGTACAAGGTTCGATTGGGATTCTTTTTGAGCAGGCCAGTTCCAGAGGTCATTTGCAGGAGTCAGCTAATGGTATGTTAAGCTTTCCCTTTACGATTCGCAATCAGTTTACTGCCAATCTTTCTTCCTACGAAGCCGCTAAGGAAATGCGAGTGGAACTCAATCAGTTTATGAAGGATTTCTATACCGAAATTAAGAATGAAACTGATGCCGACGTCAACAAGGCTTACATTTTTGGAAGTGCAGAAGACGATGCGCGAAGTTTCCATTTAGCAGATTTGATCTTGCAGCATGATATCAAAGTCTACAGTTTAAAGGAAGATATTTCCGTGAATGGCCGACAATTTAAAAGTGAAAACTCCTACATCGTTCCTGCTGATCAGCCGCAGTATCGATTGATAAAGGCCATGTTTGAAACGAGGACAGAATTCCAGGATTCCTTATTCTATGATATTTCTGCCTGGACTTATCCCATGGCCTTTAATTTGGATTATATGGCTCTGAATAGCCGTATTTTGAATTTGGCTAATGTAGAAGAAATCACTAAAGAAGACTTTTCCCTTGTTCCTGGACAGGTAGTGGGTGAGGCTGGTGCCTATCAGTACGCTATGGAGTGGACAGATTACTATGCGCCTAAAGCCGCTTATCAATTGCTCGAGGAAGGTTTCCGTGTCAGAGTGGCTAATGCCCCATTTTCCACGCCGGAGGGTAAAGAATTTGGAAGAGGAACTATTCTGATTGATAAAGGGGAGACAAGCCATTCCGATCAGGCCTTTTTCCAAAAATTACAAGAAATAGCCCGTCAATCGACCGTGGATATTCACGCGATTTCGACTGGATATACGGCTGGAATCAACATGGGCTCCACCTTTATCAGCCCGCTGACAACTCCCAAAATCGCTCTGCTAGTAGATGGAGGAGTGGATAGCTATGAGGCGGGAGAGATTTGGCATTTGCTGGATCAGCGCTATGAGATGCCGGTTACCTTGCTTCCTATGGACCGGGTGAGCAGCTCGGTGATTGATCGATACAATGTGATATTGATGCCGGATGGCCGCTACAATGGACTGGGTAAATCCGGTGCTGAAGCGATCAAAACCTGGGTGAGCAGAGGGAATACACTAATTGCAAAAGGCGGAGCTCTGAGATGGCTGGCACAAAGTGAAATCGCAGATATCAAATTCCGTTCTGTGGACAATGATGAAAAAGGTCTTCAAAAGCCCTATGAAATCTACCGTGATGCTACGGGAGCAAAAGTTACTGGTGGAGCGATTTTCAATGCAAAGCTTGACTTGACTCACCCGATTGGCTACGGTTATACTGATTCAGCAATTCATACTTTCAGAAATGACAATTTATTTGTGGAGCCATCTACAAATCCATATGCCAACCCACTTGTGTACACTGATAGCCCATTAGCTTCCGGTTATTTGCACCCCAGCAATGTTCCGGGTTTGCAAAACGGTTCTGTGATTCAAGTAGCAGGAGTGGGTGGAGGCCGTGTGGTCGCTTTTGCTGATAATATGAACTTCAGAGCCTTTTGGTTTGGTACCAATAAACTCTACATGAATGCCATTTTCTTTGGTCAGGTGATCAATGGTGGCACTACCCGCTAATTTATTTCAAATCCCGATTTCATATTGAGATCGGGATTTTTTAAGCTTTTCCCTAAAAAACCTATTACCGTCTCATGAATAAACTATCCCAAGTTCTTCTTGCCGCCATTTTAACTGGATCGATTCAATCTGTCGGATTTTCACAGGAAATGAGTTTTGAGGAATACAATCCACCCTCTACCTTGAAGGTTCCTGAGAATCTTGTGACAAGGGCTAAATTTCCCTTTGTGGACATTCACAGTCATCAGGGGGGAATTACCAAGGAAAAAATCGATCAGCTGTTAGCGGATATGAAAGCCTTGAATATGGGAGTTTTGGTCAACTTAAGTGGAAGAGGTTTTGGACGTGGCGATAGTAATTCGCAGCAGGAGTATATCAAATCCATGATGCAGGAGTTTGAAACCCATGCCCCTGGAAGATTTTTGGTGTTTACCAACTTGAATTTTGCAGGATTTGGGGATGAAAATTGGTCTAGAATTGCGGTGAAAGAACTGGAGGAAGACGTGCAGGCTGGAGCTGTTGGTTTGAAAATTTACAAAAGCCTGGGATTGAATGTGAAGGATATCAATGGAGAGCGAGTACCTGTGGATCATCCCGATTTGGATCCGGTATGGGCAAAAGCTGGTGAATTGGGAATCCCTGTAATTATTCACTCGGCAGATCCTGCACAATTTTGGCAGCCTATGGATGCCAATAATGAGCGCTGGCTAGAACTCAAAACTCACCCGAATAGGGCGCGTTCGGCTACGAATCCTGCTCCTTTTGAGCAAATCATCGCTGAGCAGCATCACGTATTCGAAAAGCATCCCAATACCACCTTTATCAATGCGCATATGGGCTGGATGGCTAATGACCTAGATAAGGCTGGTGAGCACTTGGATCGCTATCCAAATGTAAACTTTGGAATCGGGGCAGTAATTGCCGAGTTTGGAAGGCAGCCAAGACGCGCCAAAGCGTTTTTTATACAATACCAAGATCGATTGCTGTTTGGTAAGGATGCCTATAATCCAGAGGAATTTCATACCTATTTCCGGGTTTTGGAGACTGAGGATGAGTATTTCCCTTATTACAAAAAGTACCATGCATTTTGGAGAATGTATGGCCTTGGACTGCCTGATGAAGTGTTGAAAAAGGTCTATTATAAAAATGCCCTGCGTATTGTGCCGAGAATGGATGCTTCTGTTTTTCCGGAATAGGGGCGATATTCCAGTCAGCATTTTTGATAGTTCAGTTCCTGATTTTGACAGTTCAGTCAGCTTGATTTTTATCTGACTCGGATGCATTGCTATTTCGGTTCAAATACGAATCGAAATGAATCAGCGACTTATTCTTTTTTTCTTTTTCTTTCTCAATCAATCTTGGGTTTTTGCCCAAACGCAGATTAGTGGAAGGGTTCTGGATGAGAATGGACTTGCCTTACCCGGGGTAAATGTTTTTATCCAAAACAGCTACGATGGAGGCAGCTCTGATGAAAAGGGTGAATTTGACTTCCAAACCGATCTTGAAGGAACTCAAAAGTTGGTTTTTCGCCTGATGGGTTTTCATAGTAGTGAAATTCAAATCGAATGTGAAGGGCAAAAGCTGACGCTTGCAGATCAGTACCTGAAGGAAGCGATTACGGATATGAATGCTGTGACGATTTCTGCTGGTGCTATGGAGGCTTCAGATGAAAAAAAATCTGTTATTCTCCGGCCTTTGGATATTGTGACTACTCCAAGCGCTATGGGCGATATTGTTGGAGCATTCCAGACCTTGCCGGGTACGAGTACCGTTGGGAATGATGGTCGGCTTTTTGTTCGTGGAGGGGATGCGAGTGAAGTTGGAATTTACATTGATGGGCTTCGGGTAGGAAATGCCTATGGGACTACGGCAGGAAATGTGCCCACGCGAACGCGATTTAATCCGAATCTTTTTAAGGGTACTTTTTTCTCTACAGGAGGTTATTCTGCTGAATATGGGCAGGCACTTTCCTCGACATTGGCTCTCAATACTAAAGATCTTTCTCTTCGGAGTCAGGGTGATTTAAGCTTGATGTCCGTAGGTGGGGGCTATTCCCACACCTTAGCCAACGAGAAACAAAGTCTCACCGCTTCAGTGAACTACTTTGATTTGAAGCCTTATCAAGGCTTGATCAAGCAGGATTTCGATTTTGAGCGAGCCCCTTTTGGGAGGGATGCGGAGTTGGCTTTTCAAAAGAAAATGAAGGATGGCGGGGTTTGGAAAGTGTTGGCTAGATCTGAAGGCAGTGGAATGAAGCTTTGGGATAAGCAACCCGGTGAAAATGAGCGAGCACAACTTATCGATTTGAAAAATTCCTACAGCTTTGCGCAAAGCAACTGGAGAAAAAGCGTTGAAAATGATTGGTCGCTTTTTGCAGGGGCTGCATTTTCTTCCAATAGGGATCAGTTGCAGGTAGATACTTTGCCAATCCATCGAAAGCAGCAACTTCTCCATTTGAAGTTTGCTGGCATCAAGGACTTCTCGGATCGGCTTTCAGCCAATTCAGGGCTGGAGTACTTTAATGTTTCCTATGAGGAAGTCCTAAGCAGAGGTAGTTTTCAAAGGGATTTTGAAGATCAGCAGCTTTTCGTTTTTTCAGAGTGGGATTTTTATCTCAACAAAAATTGGGTGCTTCGGGCAGGGGCTAGGGCTGGTGCCAGCAGCTTAGCTAAGCAGTCTTGGCTGGACCCCCGATTCTCTTTGGCTTTTCGTCTAGCTGATGACTCTCAACTCTCCTTTGCTGCTGGAAAATTCTCTCAGCTTCCTGTGGATAACTTACGTGTTTTAAATCCAAAATTAGAGAGCACAAACTCCAATCATTTGATTTTAAATTATTTACTTCAAAAAGATGGAATAACTTTCCGAGTAGAAACTTTTCACAAATCCTATTCTAATTTGGTAGTGTTTGAGGGTTATCCACAATTTCCCGAGAATCCTAAAAACGCTGGAGACGGCTTTGCAAGGGGTGTGGATATCTTTTTTAGAGACCGTAAAAGCTTAAAAAACACAGACTATTGGATTACCTACAGCTTTGTGGATAGCAAAAGGCAGTTTGATCAATTTCAGACCCAAGTTCAGCCGGGTTTTGCTCCCAACCATAATTTTTCAATGGTGGTCAAGCATTTTGTAGGGAAATTAAAATCTCAATTGGGAGCGAGCTTTTCTTGGAATGATGGTTTTCCCTATACGGATCCCAATTTTCCGGGAGAGATGAACCGGAAAACTCAGTCTTTTCAGAATCTGAGTTTGAGCTGGAGCTATTTACCAAAACAAAACTTGATCATTCACGGGGCCATTTCCAATGTGCTCGGTGCAGAAAATGTCTTTGGTTATCAATATGCGCAGGAACGAAATTCAACAGGGAATTTTGAATCACAGGCAATTGGACAGCCCGCCCCAAGATTCTTTTTCCTCGGAGTTTTTCTTACTCTATCAAAAGATAAATCAGCTAATCAATTAAATAATCTCTAAATCAATACATTATGAAAAATCTAGTATCAACTCTCGTTCTCTTCGTTTGCTTTCTTTCTCAAGGTTTTGGATTTGATCCGGCTTATGAAAAAGCCATGTTGAAGCAATTGGATGCTATGCGTCAGGTGGAAAGTCGTGAAAAGGGGATAGAAGTAAGCAATGGGTTCATGCGAATAGCCGAGGCTAATGCCACTGAGTGGCTGCCGCTGTATTATGCGGCTTTGGTAGAAATTGAGTCGGCTTTTCGTTTTGAAGGAGAAAAGGATGCGACTTTTGACCAGGCTATTTCAAAGATTAAACGGGCGGAAAAGTTATCTCCCGGAAATTCAGAACTTACTGCACTTCATGGTTATGCTTTGATGGGAAAATTAAGTTTGGATCCGGCAAGTCGCGGGCAGCAGCTTAGCCCTCAGGTGATGCAACTATTTGGTACTGCGATAGCGCAGGATAGGGGAAATCCTCGTGCAGTGATTCTAATGGCACAAATGGAGCAAGGAATGGCTCAGTTCTTTGGTAATGGACCGGAGAAAGCTTGTGGTATGGCGAGGATATCCTTGGAGCTTTTTGAAAAGGAAAAGGTCAAAATAGATAACAATTACATCCTGCCTACTTGGGGAGAAGTTGCCGCAAAGGAGCTCTATTCTACTTGTAATTAATTTAATAGAGTACAATCGAAATGGAGTCTTGAAAATAAATTGGGTTCCATTTCGATACTTTTATTAATATGTGTTTTCAAAAGAACAGCATCAACTTACCCTTCGACAGTGAATCAGAACAGTAACCAAAAAGCCAAGCCCTTTAAAAAACCCCTTCGTACTATGGGTTCTTTTATTGCCATCAATTTAGGGATTGCTGGCTTACTAATGTTATTATTCTGTCCCACCTGCTTTTTATCCTGGGAGGGGATTAAAAACCTGCTTCCTGAGTTCTTTTTCTCTTTTATGATTTCGATGATTTTAAGTTTTGGAGGGGGAAGGGTAGAAGACTTCTACGAAAAGCGAATTAGTTGGATTCACAAGCCTGCCAAGCGTCTTCTGCTTACAGTTTCAACGTACATGGCCTATTCTTTTGTTGCTTCTTTTCTTTTTGTGTTTATCTACACCTATTTGGACGGACAGTTTGAGTTATCGGCTATTCCATGGAAGAGTATTGCTAATTTCACGACTACTCCGATGCTTATTGCTTTGGTATTTATGGCAATCTTCACTACATCTTCCTGGCTTGGAGAATGGCGAAAATCTGCTATCGAAGCGGAGCAGCTCAAATCTGAAAGGCTAGCGTTTCAATACCAAAGTTTGAAAAATCAGCTTAATCCACATTTTCTATTCAATTCTCTAAATGTGCTCTCAGGCTTGGTCTATGAAGATGCCGATCGCTCAGCTGCTTTTATTCAAAAGCTGTCCAAGATCTATCGTTATGTCTTGGATGTGCAACAGGAAGATTTGGTTACGCTTGAGAAGGAGCTAGACTTTGCGAGAAATTACCTCGACCTTCAAAAGATTCGGTTTGGCAATAGTTTACAGTTTACCTTTTCAGATTCCGCTCGGGGTAATTACTGGATTCCTCCTCTTTCACTTCAGCTCCTATTGGAAAATGCGGTCAAGCATAATGTGGCAAGTGAAGAAAATCCATTACTTATCCACATCGAAAAGAGGGAAGATGAATTGTGGATAAGTAATTGTCTTCAGCCTAAATCCTCCTATTCAGATAGCTCTTCTGGAGTAGGACTTGCCAATATTTCTCAACGCTATGAATTGCTCAAAGACCGAATGCCTAAGGTGCGAAAGACAGAAAAAGAGTTTATTGTTCAACTCCCCTTATTGAAAATATCATGACCTCAATTTTGATTATAGAGGATGAGAAGCTTGCCGCTAACCGATTGATTCAGCTTATTAAACCTCTTTTTGAGAGCTGCCATTTTCTTAATCCTATAGATAGTATTAAGTCTGCCGTGTCGTTTTTCCAGACTTATCCACATCCTGATTTGGTCTTTTGTGACATTCAGTTAGCTGATGGATTAAGCTTTGAAATTTTCCAACAAGTAAAGTTATCCACACCTGTAATTTTTACTACAGCTTATGATCAATATGCGATTGAAGCCTTTCGAGTCAATGCTATCGATTACCTTTTAAAGCCCATCGATCCAGCGGATTTGAAGCGGGCTGTGGATAAGTTTAAAAATCAAAAATTACCCAATTCATTCCATGCTGCTTTGCTTCAGCAACTGCTTCAATCTTCCACTCCAAAATCAGAATTTAAACAACGGTTTTTGATTCGATTTGGAGAAAAGATTCAGAGTATTTTGAGTGAGGATATTTTATATTTCTGTTCGGAAGAGCGGGTGACTTTTTTAATCAATAGAGAGGGAAAGCGATTTGTGCTTGATCAAACACTGGAGCAAACTGAGGCCCAGGTTGATCCTAATTATTTTTTCCGTCTCAATCGCAAATATTTGGTCGCCTTTGATTCTATAGTTGAGGTGAGTGTTTATTCGAATAGCCGATTGAAAGTAAAATTGAAGTACTGTGATGACAAGGATATTTTGGTCAGTAGGGAGAAAGTTTCCGACTTAAAAGCTTGGCTTGATCAATAGTCTCCTTTCAAATTTCAGTTGGGGATAAGAGTAGGATGATTAAATTTTTATGCTACGAATGTCTATCTTGGATGAAAACTACCTATGTTTTAATATCTTTTATATGAAACGAATTATATTCTTTATCACTACTGCTGCCCTATTCTCTTTTTCCTGTGAAAGGGCTGAAGAAAAATCCTTAGTGAATTTCACTTTTGAAGACTTGATTGTAGATACGCTCATTTTGGAAAAGGATGAAAGCCTTGCTCAGATCTCTGAATCTTTAATCTATTTGGAAACAGATTCCGGAGGAATTCTATTGGACTTTCAGCGCTTGCAATTGGTAGGGTTTAGCTATCCTGAAGGGAAAAAGGTCTTGGAACAATTTTATATGAGGGAGGGTCCGGATGGCATAGGAAGCAGTACTTTCAAGCACGTGATCACCGGTGAAGGTATTTTCTTTATTGCCGCTGAAACGAAGTTGATACAGGCAGATTTTGAAGGAAATGTTTTGGCCAGATGGGAATTACCGGGAGTACCTTCCGAGCGGCTTTATGTTAATTATAGTGTATTGCCCGGTAATCCGATTACAAAGATTGGAAATGAATTGATTATCGCTGATGTGCCCTATTTACTGAAGGAAGAAATCATGGACTATCAAAAGTGGATTCTTCGATATGACTTGGAGAATCAATCGAGCTCTCATATTGAGTTTTCTTTCCCTGAAGCATCCAAAGAATATTATGATGACACGAACCTTGGCCCCTATAGCCATTATTTTAATTCTGCAACTGAAGAAATTCTGGTTTCCTTTCCTATTTCGGATAGTTTGCTGCTGATATCGGCTGATGAGAAAAAGTGGATAGATGCCTCAACCGACCAAACCCTTGAATTTCTCAAAGGCCGAACTGAAGAGCAAGGGGAGTATATTGTTTATTCGCCAGATCATAATTCTGCTCGATATACTTGGATTACTTATGATCCGGTGAATCGGGTATATCTCAGGCAAGTGATTACGGGCCTTTGGTCTGAAGCGTTGCGTGAGACTAAAGGTCCATATAAGGTGAAATTGATTGTTTTAGACGAGAATTTTGAAAAGTTGGGTGAGCTCAATATGCCCAGAAATGGGAATGGTTTTTCTACTCCTGATGGTTTTTATTATGCCATTGGATTTTTGGGCGGGGAAGAAGAGGTTGGCTTTGTCCGGTTGGATTTCTCTAAAATGAGGAAATAAAAAAAAGCGAGACTTACTCAGTCTCGCTTTTTACTTTAAGTTCTATTTCCTCTCCAGATTCGTCTAGGAATCTGTATTCCGTCACCGGTAGGGAAGAATCTTTGATCAGTTTAATCCATTTGTAATACTTGAAAAACCACTTCACTCTCCGGCTAATCATGCCTGTGGTGAAGTATGCGTGCAGGTAGGGATGCAGCCCGATCTGTATTTTGTCCACGTTTTGGATGGTGGCCATATGATCCAGATCTTTTTCTAATTTGTCGGCGACCAGGATAGAAGCCTGGATTTTGCCTGTGCCATTACATGCCGGGCAGGTTTCCTTCGTCACGATATTAACCTCCGGGCGGACACGCTGTCGGGTGATTTGCATGAGTCCAAATTTACTCAGCGGCAAAACGGTATGTTTGGAGCGGTCCTGTTTTAGCTCATCTTTCATTGCTTCATAGATGACTCTTTTATTTTCGGCACGTTTCATGTCGATAAAGTCTACCACAATGATGCCCCCCATATCTCGGAGGCGGAGCTGTCTGGCGATTTCTTTAGCAGCGACCAGGTTGGTTTTTAATGCTGTAGATTCTTGGTCACTTTCCTGATTGGACTTATTGCCACTATTCACATCGATGACGTGGAGGGCTTCCGTATGTTCGATAATCACATAACCTCCTTGAGGAAGGCTGACGGTTTGTCCAAAAAGGCTTTTGATCTGCTTTTCTATTCCAAAACTTTCAAAGAGCTTTGCTTTACCGTTGTAAAGCTTGACAATTTTTTCTTTTTCAGGGGCTATTGTCCTGATGTAGGATCTGATCTGATCGTAAGTTGATTCTTCTTCTACGGTGATTGCATCGAAGGATTCATTGAGGAGGTCTCTCACAAGTGAGGAAGCCATACTCATCTCTCCTATTACCTTGTCACGACTTTTTGCTTTGAGCAACTTGGCCATGCCTTCTTCCCAATTGGTGAGAAGATTGCGAAGGTCTTTATCCAAATCGGATACAGATTGACCTTCAGCTACTGTTCGGATGATTACTCCGAAGTTGGCAGGCTTGATCGAATTGATCAGTCGCAAGAGTCTTTTGCGCTCGTCACTGCTGCGGATTTTTTTGGAAACGTTGACCGAATCCGAAAATGGCACCAATACGAGGTAGCGACCAGGAAGAGAGAGCTCACAGGATAGTCGAGGCCCTTTGGTAGAAATAGGCTCTTTGACGACCTGAACCAGTATTTGCTGGTTTTTCGACAGGATATTGGAAATTTTCCCAATCTTGTCTATTTCAGGTTCGTTCGTAAAGCCTTTCAAGTTGTAATTAGCGAAGTTGTTGTTGCGCACCATTTTGGTGAACTTGGTAAGGCTGCTGAAATTTGGCCCAAGGTCTTGGTAATGCAAAAAAGCGTCTTTCTCGTATCCCACATCGATAAATGCGGCATTGAGTCCGTTAACTATTTTGCGAACTGTCCCCAGGTAAATATCACCCACCTTGAACTGATTATCCATCCCTTCGGAATGCAGCTCAACTAGGCTTTTGTCTTGAAGTAGGGCTATTCGACTCCCGTTTTGAGCAGAATCAATTAACAATTCCGTACTCAAAATCTCGTCTTATATAATGTAAATGAACGTGTTTGTCTTTAAACAAGAATAAGAAGAAGTGTATTACTTCTTCTTATGTCTGTTTTTTCTTAGTCTTTTCTTACGCTTGTGTGTAGCGATCTTATGTCTTTTTCTTTTTTTACCGCAAGGCATAGTCTTATTAATTTATAGTGATACAATTATTATAAGCGGTCTAGATAACTTTGGATAGTCTCCAAGATCATGGTGTCTTGGGTCATTTCCTGAGTTTTCTCAAACTGAGCTTTTGCTTTATTTTTTTGATTGGCTTCGAAATAACTCACGCCTAGGTAAAATTGCCCCTGAAGATTCTCCGGATGATATTTGATCAATTCCTCGAACCGCTCAGTTGCTCTCTTATACTGCCCTGATTGCATGGACAAAATTCCCATATTGAATAAGGCCTCCTCATCCTGTGGGTCCTGCTCGAGAATTTCCCGAAGCATGGTGATTCCCTGCATAGGATTGGAAGATGACACATAGGTCATGGCAATTTTGGATTTCAAATCCGTGCGACTTGGATCGTTTTCCAAGACTTTATTCAAATAGTCCCGTGTCTGCTCTGCAAGGTAGGCTACTTTTTCTGGATCTAGTGCAAAGGTAAAGGCTTCATAATAGGTATTTCCTGTTTCCTCTGCGAGGCTAAGATCCTCGGAAGTCGCTGCTACTTTGCTCAAATAATAGGCGGCACTATCGTATTTAGACTTTTCCCTGTAAAGAGAAGCTAGAGACCGGGCTGCATCAGCATTAGGCTCTGAGTCCAAACTGATTTTTAATGCAGTTAGTTCTGCTTCTTTTTCAGGAGACAACTCAGCCTCATGCATAGCAGCTGGATCATTGGACTGCCCGGCAGATGCTGAGGGTTCAGCTCCGGAGACATCTGCCTGCCCATCATTATCCACCACAATCTTGGGAAGCGATGCCAATCCTATGATGGCCAAGATGCCGATGCCAATGAGAATGAGTTGTTTTTTTTTCATATCAAAATTGCCCTAGGATTAGTCCTGAGGAGCAAGTTCTTTGATTTTTTTACTGTTTTTGATTTTCTCGATAAACACTTTAGATGGCTTAAATGCCGGAATGTAGTGCTCATCGATTACGATTGCTGTATTTTTGGAGATGTTACGGGCAATCTTCTTCGCTCTTTTCTTGTTGATGAAGCTGCCAAATCCTCTGACGTAGATGTTTTCGCCCTCAGCCATGGACTCTTTTACAACCTTGAAAAAGGCCTCAACGGTCTGTGTTACATCATCCTTCTGGATTCCGGTCTTCTCCGAAATCTTGGTGATTACTTCTGCTTTTGTCACTGTGATTTTTATTTAGAAATTTTGAAATAAGCTTAACAACCTATTAACCAAGTGTTTTTGGGACTGCAAATGTACGAGAACCAACGCAATTAAAAAACATTTCCATAAAAATTCCCCAAATTTACTGAAAAGTTTTTATACCCCTATGTATTCAAAACCTGCTGATTATCAATTGTTTTCATCTAAAATCATTCGATGGTATGAGGCTAATCCCAGAGAGCTTCCTTGGAGAGGAATCTCCGATCCCTACAAAATCTGGCTTTCAGAAATCATCCTACAGCAGACGCGAGTTGCTCAAGGATTACCTTATTATTACAAATTTGTTAACGCCTTCCCATCGGTAAAGGATTTGGCTTTGGCCTCAGAGGAAGAAGTCCTTCGACTCTGGCAGGGCTTGGGCTACTACAGCAGGGCCAGAAATCTCCATGCCTGTGCCCAATATATATGGAGTGAACTAGAGGGGGAGTTTCCTCAGACGTACCTAGAACTCTTGAAGCTTAAAGGCGTGGGCTCTTATACGGCGGCTGCGATCTCAAGTTTTGCATTCGGGGAAGTTAGAGCAGTAGTAGACGGGAATGTTTTTAGGGTTTTGGCTAGGTATTTTGGTATCGAGACCGATATCGGCAGTGGCAGAGGAAAGAAAGAATTTGAAGAATTGGCTAATGAATTGATCCCAAAAGATCAACCGGGAGAGTTTAATCAAGCCATGATGGATTTTGGAGCGAGACTCTGTGTACCCAAAAATCCAGAATGTGATTCCTGCCCACTTCATGAGTCTTGCTTTGCATACAGCAAGAATATGGTCAAGGATCTCCCTGTAAAACTGAATAAAGTAAAGGTGAAGGATAGGCACATTCACTACTACCTCATCAGATGTGCAGATCAATGGGTCTGGAAGAAAAGAGTCAAAGGGGATATCTGGGAAGGACTCTTTGATTTTCCCCAGGTAGAATCGATCACAGCATCTGCTTCTGTGGAGCTTCAAATGCCCGCTATCGCTCAAGAAAAGAGGGAAATACCAAAAAAATACCGACACATTTTGTCGCATCAGCGACTCCATGCCGTTTTTTCTGAAGTGGAGGTGCCAAAAGAAAATCTCGGCATACTCCGAGAGTGGGCTGAAAAAGAGGGCTATCAACTCGTAGAGGAAGAACGGGTGGAATACTTGGCCAAACCAAAGTTGATCGTGAACTTTTTGAGGGATCAAGGCTTTTGATTAACTTCATCTCTCAATTACTTTTCATCAAAATTAAACATCAATGGCAGGAGTAAATAAGGTAATTCTTGTAGGTAATCTAGGGGCAGACCCAGAAGTGAAATACTTGGAAGGAGACAAAGTGGTTGCTAATCTTAGTTTGGCTACTACAGAGGCCTATAAAGACAGAAGTGGCAACAGGGTAGAGCAAACAGAATGGCACGACCTTGAGCTTTGGGATCAGCAGGCCAAAATCGCAGAGCAATACTTAAAAAAAGGTTCTCAAATCTATGTAGAAGGTAAGATCAAATCCGATAAATGGACGGATGAGAATGGTCAAAACCGCAAAAAGATAAAAATCCGTGTGCTCAGCTTTACCATGTTGGGAAGCCGTCCTGATTCTATGGGACAAGGTGGGGGTGGAATGAATCAGTCCAACAACTCATCTTCTAATGCTAAGTCTGCTCAAAACAGTCCTGCACCTCAATCCAATACTCCTGATCTAAGCCCTGCTTCGGGAGATGATGATGATTTGCCATTTTGATCAATTTCCCCTGATACGGATTCAGGGGAATTGTGTAATTTTGCACCGACCATCTCAAATAATTCATGGATGACCCATACCCGAGTTTGTACCTACTCGCGCAGATTAATGAGCCTTCTATGGGCTATCTGCTGATAAACGGACTTTTATTTGTGATTCTTTTGATCTGTTCGGCGCTGGTATCAGGCTCCGAGGTTGCATTTTTTTCCCTTAGTACGGAAGATTTGAATACACTGGATGAGGAAGATAGCCCTAAAGGAAATCAGGTGATTAGTCTTTTGGACTCGCCTAAAAGACTCCTCAGCACTATTTTGATTCTCAATAATCTGATCAATATTGCTATTGTCACCCTGACCACATTCGTGGCATGGAGTATTTTTGGAATGAATGCTACGGGGATTATCGTCATTATGGTGCAGACAGTAGGAGTTACTTTCGCTATTGTCTTTTTTGGAGAGATTGTTCCCAAGGTTTACGCGAATAAGGCAAGGGTAGAGTTTAGCCTGATTATGGCTCCGACGATGACTTTTTTTGCTACCGTATTGAAGCCTTTCTCACTTTTATTGATGGCGGTGAGTCACGTGATCGAGCGAAAAATCGAGCGTAGAGGCTATTCCCTGTCTGTGGATGAGCTTCACCGGGCATTGGATATTACTACAGAAGATACATCAAGCGAAGAAAAAGACATTCTCAGAGGAATAGTCAATTTTGGAACCTTGACCGTGAAGCAAGTCATGAGAAGCCGTATGGAAATCACCGCGGTGGATACTGAAATGGATTTCCATGAGTTGATGGACCGAATCAATAAAAGTGGCTATTCCCGGATACCGGTCTATGATGAAACCATTGACAATATTGAGGGAATTCTCTACATTAAAGATCTTTTGCCCTATATAGAAAGAGATGAAAATTTTGCTTGGAAAGACTTGATTCGTAAGAGCTTTTTTGTGCCTGAAAACAAGAAAGTGGACACACTATTAAAAGATTTCCAGCAAAAGCGTGTTCACATGGCCATCGTAGTAGATGAATATGGGGGGACCTCCGGTCTAGTGACCCTAGAGGATTTGATAGAGGAAATTATCGGAGAAATCAATGATGAATTTGATGATAAAGAGGAGTTTTTCTTCCAAGAAATAGATACTTCTACCTTCATTTTTGAGGGTAAAGTATCCCTGAATGATTTCTGTAAAAAGCTAGAATTGGATTCTAGTATTTTTGATGAGGTGAAGGGAGAGAGTGAGTCCCTTGGGGGATTGTTGCTGGAGTTGAATAGTAAGCTTCCAAAAAATGGAACAAAGATTAATTTCGAAGATTTTGAGTTTACTGTTTTGGCGGTGGATGCCCGTAAAATCAAAAAGGTCAAGGTGAGATTGATCTCAGAAGATAAAGATGGCACTGCTCCATTTACAGATTAGTACAGGACGATAATTTTTAGTAAAGAATCAAATTTAAAATATTATTTGGTTTTCGAAATCGGTTGCATGTTTACTCTCTGCTTTGATAGAAATTTTCAA
Source organism: Algoriphagus faecimaris (assembly GCF_900101705.1). Taxonomy (GTDB): domain Bacteria; phylum Bacteroidota; class Bacteroidia; order Cytophagales; family Cyclobacteriaceae; genus Algoriphagus; species Algoriphagus faecimaris. Next base: position 35,395 of record NZ_FNAC01000032.1, read on the forward strand.
TGAAAAAAAATTAAATCGCAGTCTTATAATTTCTATAAAACCAAATTTTTTAATCCTGATGTATAAATTCAAAATTAAGGTTGATTTTAAACCCTAAATTTTCTGCGATAGAACAAATTTCATAAAACATGGTTTTATTTTGAGTGAGTTTTCATTTTGCTTAAAAATCAAAAAACGTTCATTTTTTCAAAAATTAATCATTAAAACAGCCTGTTCATTGCCTTAATTTTAACGATCGAAATTTTTTTTGTACTTTTTGAAAAATTTTGAACCTATTAAATCTAATAAATATATGCAAGAAGGCTTGTATCATTCGGAGTTTGAGCATGACTCCTGCGGGATTGGTTCGGTGGTCGATTTGACTGCCGTACCTTCTCACGAAACGATCAGTGACGCCTTATATATGCTCAGCAACATGGAGCACAGAGGGGGTAGAGGATCGGATCCTAAAACGGGTGATGGGGCAGGAATTTTGATTCAGGTACCTCATGAATTTTTAAAGGACATCACTGCTCGTACAGCGATTAGTCTTCCCGAAAAGGGGACTTATGGGGTAGGGATGACTTTTTTTCCTAAAAACAAGCAGCTTTTTAAAAAATCCAAAGCATTTCTCAATGAGATCTTAGAGGAGTTGGATTTCGAATTGATCGGATACCGACCGGTGCCTGTAGATGAGACTGTCCCGGGTTCGGGAGCACTGGAGGTGATGCCGATTATTGAGCAGCTATTTGTCAAGCATAAAAAAGGCCTGACAGGGATCGATTTAGAGCGGAAGCTGTACATCCTTAGAAACTATGCCACCTCAGTAATCAATGCGCAGGTGCCGGGTGTCAATCATTCCTTTTATTTTGCTTCTTTCTCTAGCCGAACCCTTATTTACAAAGGACAACTGAGAACAGATCAGGTTTTACCTTTTTACAAGGATCTTCAAAACAGCAAAATCGAATCTGCTTTTGCGATAGTTCACTCGAGGTTCTCTACCAATACTTTTCCAAACTGGCGCCTAGCACAGCCTTTTAGATTTCTATCTCATAATGGTGAAATCAACACCATCAGAGGAAACCTAAACAAGATGAAGTCTAAGGAAACGCTGATGAAGTCTAAGTTTTTCTCTGATGAGGAGCTAGAGCGTCTGATGCCTATCACCAACAAGCAAAATTCTGATTCTGCCAATCTGGATGCAATGGTAGAGCTACTCTCACTGAGCGGTAGAAGCTTGCCTCATGCCATGATGATGCTGGTGCCCGAAGCCTGGCAGGATAATGAAGTCATGGATCGGGAGAGAAAAGCTTTTTACAAGTTTCACGCCTCCTTAGTAGAGCCATGGGATGGTCCGGCAGCTTTGCTATTTACAGATGGGGAATCCGTAGGGGCTACCTTGGACCGAAATGGCTTGAGACCTCTGCGATATTTTATCACTAAGGATCGGCGCTTGATTTTATCTTCAGAGGCAGGAGCCTTGCCTATCCGTGAAGCGACCATAGTCGAAAAAGGAAGAATCAGTCCCGGAAGAATGCTTTGGGCCGATTTGAAGGCAGGACGGGTGCTCTTTGATGAAGAAGTCAAAAGCGAAACCTGTCGAAAGCAACCCTACGAGCAATGGGTCAATGAGCAAAGAATCAAATTGAGATTGGAGCCGGATCCGGAGAAGCTGAGTCATCCTTACTCCACAGAAAATATCAAGAAATGTCAGACGGTCTTTGGCTACACGTCTGAAGAACTCAAGGTAGTACTCGCCCCGATGGGGGAAAATGGCCAAGAAGCGATCGGTTCCATGGGAGCGGATACTCCTTTAGCGGTACTTTCCAAGCAAAGTCAGCACATTGCCAATTACTTCAAACAGCTTTTTGCTCAGGTAAGTAACCCGCCTATCGATCCTATTCGGGAGCGTATGGTCATGTCCCTGTTTACCCGAATCGGTGAGGGACATAATATTTTGGAAGAAAGTCCGCAGCATACCCGGCAGATTCATATTTCTCAGCCGGTACTTCTCAATGAAGCTTTGGAGAAAATCCAAAATATGGAAGGCCAAGGCTATAGAAGTAAAAAGCTCTTTGCGCATTTTGTGGCAGATCATCAGCCGGGAAGATTATTGGAGGCCCTGGACAGGTTGTGCAAGGAAGCCGAGGAAGCTATAGCAGAAAAGAAAAATATTTTAATTATTTCTGATCGGGGAAGTAATGAACAATTGGCTCCCATACCCTCGCTTTTGGCTATCGGAGCAGTACATCATCACTTGGTCAAGAAAAAAATCCGTACCAAAGCCGGTTTGGTTTTGGAATCAGGAGATATCCGAGAAACTCATCATTTTGCTACGGCAATAGGTTATGGGGCATCGGCAATCAACCCGTATTTGGCACTAGAGTCTCTCTTGGACTATTTTGAAAGAGGGATGTTTCCTCAAGTCAAAGATCAAAAGGCTCTCTTTGCGAACTATCAAAAAGCAATCGGTAAGGGGCTCCTCAAGGTTCTTTCCAAGATGGGAATATCAACCCTGCAGTCTTATCAAGGAGCACAGATTTTTGAAGCGATAGGATTGGGGCCTGAGGTCATCGACCGTTGTTTCAAAGGGACAATCTCCAGAATCAGTGGGGTGTCCTTTGATGAATTGGCAGAGGAGGTCATGATACGTCACCGTGCAGCTTATGAGACAAGTAGCCCTCTATTGGAGACTGGTGGAGTTTATCAGTGGAAGCGCAGAGGGGAAAAACACTTATTCAATCCTGAGACGATTCATTTGCTACAAAAGTCAACACGACTAAATGATTTTGGGCTCTATAAAAGGTTTGCTCAAAGGATCAATGAGCAAAGCAAGGATGCGCTTACTTTGAGGGGGCTGTTTGAATTCAAAAAACGAATTTCCATTCCCCTAGATGAGGTAGAGCCCGCTGAAAAAATTATGCGCAGGTTTGCAACCGGGGCGATGTCATTTGGTTCGATTTCCCATGAGGCCCATACGACTTTGGCCATTGCGATGAATCGTATCGGAGCCAAAAGTAATTCAGGAGAAGGCGGAGAGGATGAAATTCGATTCCAACGAAAAGAAAATGGAGATTGGGAGCGATCGGCGATCAAGCAGGTGGCCTCCGGTCGGTTTGGGGTTACGAGTAATTACCTCACCAATGCAGCCGAACTTCAAATCAAAATGGCACAAGGTGCCAAGCCTGGCGAGGGAGGACAGCTTCCTGGGCATAAAGTGGACGATTGGATCGGTAGAGTACGGCATTCCACTCCCGGAGTAGGTCTGATTTCCCCGCCTCCCCATCATGATATCTATTCGATTGAGGATTTGGCTCAGTTGATATATGATCTTAAAAATGCCAATCGCAAAGCTAGGATCAATGTTAAATTGGTTTCTCAAGCTGGAGTGGGTACGGTAGCTGCCGGTGTGGCTAAAGCCATGGCAGATGTGATTTTGATATCCGGTGCTGATGGGGGTACAGGAGCTTCGCCTCTTTCCTCTATCCGACATGCAGGTTTGCCTTGGGAGCTAGGGCTTTCCGAAGCGCATCAAACTTTAGTGAAAAATAATCTCAGAAGCCGAGTAGTCTTGCAGACTGATGGACAGCTTCGTACTGGAAGAGATTTGGCGATTGCTACATTATTGGGAGCTGAGGAGTGGGGGATTTCCACAGCGGCTCTGGTCGTGGAGGGATGTATTATGATGCGAAAGTGTCACTTGAATACCTGTCCTGTCGGCATCGCCACTCAAAATCCCGAACTACGCAAGCTTTTTACAGGAGATGCGGATCATGTGGTTAATTACTTCAAATTTTTGGTGGAGGATCTTAGGGAAATCATGGCTTCGCTAGGCTTCCGAACTGTGGATGAAATGGTAGGGCAGAGCAATGTGCTACAATCCACAGGACATCTCAATCACTGGAAGTGGGATAAGGTAGATCTTTCTCCTATTTTCCATAAGGTCGAAGTTCCAGATCATGTAGGAATCCATAAGCAAATCGATCAAGAATGGGACCTGAAAGAGGTATTGGATAGACAGTTGATTCAGGCAGCCCTTCCTGCATTAGAACAGGCGATCGAAGTCAGCGGTAATTTTCAAATCAAAAATACAGATCGGGCAGTTGGAGCCATGCTTTCTAATGAGATTTCAAAAATCTATGGAAGTGTAGGCTTACCTGATGATACGATTCGCTTTAAGTTCAATGGCTCTGCCGGCCAAACCTTTGGTGGTTTTTTGACTAAGGGGCTCAGTTTTGAATTGGAAGGTGAGGCGAATGATTACTTCGGAAAAGGACTATCAGGGGGCAGATTGACAGTATACCCAAGTAGAAATGCCAAGTTTAAGCCAGAAGAAAATATCATTATTGGAAATGTGGCCTTTTATGGCGCCACATCGGGTGAAGCCTATATCAACGGTAAAGGCGGGGAGCGTTTTTGTGTGAGAAACTCTGGAGTGAAGACCGTTATTGAAGGGATCGGAGATCACGGCTGTGAGTACATGACCGGAGGAATTGTCATCAATCTGGGTGAGATCGGGAGAAATTTTGCAGCTGGAATGAGTGGTGGAATTGCCTATATTCTCAATGACTACATCACCGAGGTCAATCCTGAATTGGTAGATATCGATCCGCTGAGCGAAGAAGATTATCAGCTGATTCAGAGCTATTTGAAACGACATATTGAATTGACAGGTAGTGCCCTTGGGCAGCAGTTTCTGGAAGATTGGGATAAATTCAGTCAGAAATTTATCAAGGTAATCCCTAGAGATTTCAAAGCAGTATTAGAGAAAAGAGCAGCAGAACAAACAAAATCATTGGCCTAAGATGGGAGCGAAAGAAGGATTTATACAATTTAAGAGAGAGACACCTGTGACAAGAGATCCACAGGAGCGTGTGGGAGATTATAAGGAGATCTATCAGCCATTTGGAGAAGAAAAACTCAATCATCAGGCCGCCCGCTGCATGGACTGTGGGATTCCCTTTTGTCATCAAGGTTGTCCACTTGGGAATGTGATCCCTGATTTCAATGATGCCGTGTACCAAAAAGATTGGTCTGAGGCCATTCGGATATTGAAGAGCACTAATAATTTCCCGGAATTTACTGGACGAATCTGTCCTGCCCCTTGTGAGGCTTCCTGTGTTTTGGGTATCAACAAGGATCCGGTAGCAATCGAATTGATCGAGAAATCGATAGCTGAAAAGGCCTATGAACTGGGATTGATTCAGCCTAATCCTCCTAAGAAGAGAACAGCTAAGCATATAGCTGTGATCGGTTCTGGACCGGCAGGTTTGGCAGCGGCAGATCAGCTCAATCAAGCAGGGCATGAAGTGACTGTCTTCGAGAAGGACGCCAAGCCCGGAGGTTTACTTCGCTATGGTATCCCCGATTTTAAACTGGAGAAATGGGTGATCGATCGACGGATAGAGCTGATGAAACAAGAGGGAGTGATCTTTACTTGTGGGACAGATGTAGGTTTTAATATCAAAGCCGAAAATATTCTCAGAAATTTTGATGCGGTAGTAATCGCGACCGGTGCGCAGCAGCCCCGTGAGTTGAAAATCAAGGGAGCGGAGCTGAAGGGAGTTCATTTTGCGATGGATTTTCTGGGAAGGCAAAATCAAGTAATCGGTGGAGAGTTGGATGAAAATCCCATATCCGCTAAAGGAAAGCATGTACTAGTCATAGGCGGTGGAGATACGGGAAGTGATTGTATAGGTACATCCAATCGACACGGTGCCGTTTCGGTGACTCAGCTGGAGCTTCTACCAAAGCCTCCCCAACAAAGAACCAATCTGAACCCTTGGCCGGAGTGGCCCATGACCTTGAAGACTTCAAGTTCTCATGAGGAAGGTGCTGAGCGTATTTTCTCAATTTTGACCAAGGAGTTTATTGGTAACGAACAAGGGGAAGTGACAGGACTCAAGCTGGTAGATATCGAGTGGGTAGAGAAAGACGGAAAAATGGCTTTTGAGGAAGTGCAAGGCACAGAGCGGATTTTACCTTGTGATTTGGCCTTTTTAGCAATAGGTTATACTGGACCTGCACAAAATGGACTTTTGGATGCCTTTGGAGTGCAAACTATGGAAAATACGTTGCCTAAGTCTAAAAATTACCAAAGCAGTAACTCCAAGGTGTTCTTAGCTGGAGACATGAGAAGAGGTCAATCTTTAGTAGTTTGGGCCATCTCCGAAGGTAGAGAAGCTGCCGTGAGAGTAGATGAATATCTGATGGGATCTTCCGCCTTGCCACAAAAAGACGAGTCCTTTTACCAAGTAGAAGATCATATTGCAGGAGTAGATTAATATTTTTTGGCCAAAAGATGATCGATACCCTGCAATTGAGCCGTCCCTTTTGGGGCGGCTTTTTTGCATGAGTTTAGTTTTAACTCGTAGTGTGAACCAAAACCCTAATTGAATCTCATCCACCGTGGAGGATAAAACCAAAACTTTAGGATCCTATAATCTCAAGTTAAAAGCATCATCAGGGCGATGTTATCCTTCATTCGCTTAATGCTGGATTTTTATGCATCTTGATCCTTTAAAACTTAACCTTTTATTACCACTTAGATAGAAAAGTAAGAGGCCTTCTTATTATGAAAGGCCTCTTTAGAGGTGTTGTTAAGAAATTTTCAAAGGCAACTCATACACCCGATTGCCAGTCAATTTATAAACCGCATTGCATAATGCGGGAATAAATGGTGGGACAGGCGGTTCGCCTACTCCCGTTGGTTTTTCTTGACTGTCGATGATATGAACGTGAATCTTCTTGGGAGATTGAGGCATTCGGATGATTTGATAACTATCAAAATTATCCTGTTGGACCTGCCCATTTTCAAACGTAATCTTAGAAGTAAGTGCCAAGCTTGTGGCAAATTGTGCCCCTCCTTCGAATTGAGAACGGATTCTATCCTTATTTACAGGAACTCCACAGTCTACTGCGTAGTGAACGCTTGGAATCACAAGGTTGCCGTTGGCATCTTTTTCTACCTCAACGACGCAAGCGACATAGGTGAGAAAGCTTTTGTGTGCGGCAAAACCTACAGCTTTTCCTTGAGCCAGGCTTTCCTTCCATCCAGACTCTTTGACAACGAGCTGGATCACGTTTTTTAGTCTTCCTGTATTCCATGGAAATTTTTCCAAGGGCTCGCCATAGTTTCCAAAATCACCCTTGATTTCATCCCCAAAATCCAGATTTTTATCCTCACCGAGGAGTTCTAAGAGCATTTCGCTTGGATCTTGCCCTTTAGTCTCGGCGATTTCGTCTAGGATGGAGTTAGTAGCAAAAGAATGGTGAATGTTACTAACCGATCTTAGCCAGCCAATGCGTGTATGTGCTTTGGACTCATGGGTTTCGATTCGAATGTGGGGTACTTCAAATGGGAAATCAATACATCCCAACCCCAATTCACCATCAGAGGGGTGTAGTTCATCCGGGTTACCTGTAGCCCCAATGGCCGGGAAAACGGTGTGATGGTTCCACCCGATGAGTTTTCCGGATGAGTCCAGAGTTGCTTTGATTCGCTGTGCACTCAGAGAGTGGTAAAAATCGTGATGTAGATCATCGTCTCGGGTCCACTGAACTCGAACTGGAGCATTGGCTGCTTTAGAAAGTAAGGCTGCTTCTACCACAAAGTCGGGTTTAGATTTTCTCCCAAAACCTCCACCTAAAAGGGTTACATTGACTTTAACTTTTTCCAATGGCATATTCAACTCCCGTGCTAGGGCTTCTCTTGCCCACATGGGGTGTTGGGTTGGTGCCCAAACTCACAAAATTCCGCAGTCCAATGAGCAATTGCCGCCGGTGGCTCCAAGGTCGCATGTGCATAAAAAGGTGCTAAATAAGTTCGCTCAATCACTTGGGATGCCTGATTAAGACTTTGCTTGAAGTTTCCTTTTTCTCTCCTGACTTTACCGTCTTTCAGGGTACTTTGGAGCATTTCCTGATGTTGTTTTTCAGATTGGTAATCGGCATTTGGGCCTAAATCCCAATTGATTTCAAGCGCATCTCTTCCTTTGATGGCAGCCCAGGTGTGATCAGCTATTACTGCTAAGCCTTCGATGGGACTATCCAACCCAGTAGGGATTCCCTTTCCCGAGATTTTGGCTACTTGGCTAACTCCTTGGATTGCTAAGGTCTTGCTATCATCGTAATCTTTGATGACTGCACCGATCACAGGACTTCGTTGCACGATTGCTACTTTCATATCCGGTAGGGTGACATCCGCGCCAAAAACAGCTTTTCCCGTAGATATATCTCTCAAATCATAAATGGGTACCCCGTCTCCTATCAGTTTATAATCGCTGATTTCCTTCAGTTGGACAGTTTCAGCATCAGGGACTGGCAGCTGCTGAGCCTCCTCTGCCAACTCTCCAAATGCAATGCTTTTTCCGCCAGAGTGAATGACACTTGAGTTTTCTGTTCGACATTCAGCAGCATCCACTCCCCATTTTTTGGCTGCTACAGCGATCAGAGCCTGTCTTGCAGTAGCTCCAGCTTTTCTCATAGGGTCAAAAAACATTCGCACCGAGTAAGATCCGTCTGTGTTTTGATCACCATATTTATCAAAGTCAGCTTCGGCTTGAATGATTTTGACCTTTTGCCAGTCAGCGCCTAGTTCGTCGGCGACGATCATGGGAAGTGTGGTGCGAATACCCGTCCCCATTTCTGATCGATGAGCTATGATAGTCACCTGATTTTCGGAATCAATCATCAAGTAAGCAATAGGAGCAAAAGTTACTAGTTCTCCTTTGGGCCCACTACATTGGAAACTGATCCCCAATAAAAATCCTCCTGCAGTCAAGGAGCTGATCTTGAGAAACTCCCGCCTCGAAGGGATGAATACTTTACTTTTATTTTCGGGGTCTTTTTTTCGGAATAGTTTGATATTTGGAAGCATGGCTTTCTAAGTTAGAGTTTTAGGGAGGCAGTTTGAATGGCTTCTTTGATGCGGTTGTAGGTACCACATCTGCATAGGTTTCCGGCCATAGCGGATTCGATTTCTTCTTCGCTAGGCTTAGGGTTGCGATCCAAAAGTGCTACCGCGCTCATGATTTGACCAGTTTGACAATAGCCGCATTGGGGTACAATGTGCTGAATCCAAGCTTCTTGTACAGGATGGTCTCCATTTTCGGAAATCCCCTCGATGGTAGTGATTTTGGCATCTCCAACTTCTGACATCAAGAGCCCACAGGATCGGATGGCGATGCCATCCAATAGTACAGTGCAGGCTCCGCAAAGCCCTTGCCCACATCCAAATTTGGTGCCTTTGAGAGCTAAAAGATCTCTTAAAACCCAAAGTAAAGGCATATCCTCCTGAGCAGAGACAGATTGGGTTTTACCATTAATGTTGAGTGAATATTCGGTCATAGTAGAGGTGTTTTAAAAAGGAATTCTTTAACGATAGGGGTTAAATTGAATTAAACCAAGATCAAGATAAGTAGAATATGCTGGAAAATGATCTTTTGATAGGATCCTACACTCACCAACTATTTTATCGAATTGAATTGTACTTTTCTTCTTTTGAAAAGTGAAGGGAAAAAATGGTGGGCTTTTGATGCGGGTTGGGGGTTTTTGATAAAAAAAACCACCCGTCTCCAGGTGGTTTTGAGTTGGTTTAGTTATTTCCTCCCCCTCTTCGTTTTCGGAATTCTTCTCTATCCTGTATCATTCCTCCACGGGGGCCTTTGCCTGTTCGGCTTTCTTTGATTTCTACCCATTTTTTTCTTTGTTCCTCAGTGAGTACCTGGTTGATAGCTTCATCCTGATTTTTGGCTTGGTCTTTTCGGGCCTCCATTTTAGCCTTTCGTTCTGCCATTTGAGCTTCTCTTTGCTGTGCATTCTCGAGATTGATGGCTAAAATTTTTGCTTTTTGCTCCTCGCTCAACCCAAGCTGCTCGGCCATTCTTTCGGTTATCATTTTTGCCCTTTGTTCAGGGTCAGGTCTATCTTGTCCTCTTTTTTGCTGTGCTATACTACTTACGCTGATCATAAGGAGTAATCCTGTGGCAATCATCCAGTTTTTCATGTTGTTTTTGGTTTAAGTTCTGATGCTTAGACCCTAAAATGCTTCATGCGTTTAATCCTGAATTCTTAATAAACCTTAAATCTTTCTTTGGGCCTACTTTTGTTCCATGAGCTCCTTTCGCTCAGACTCTTTGATGTACTTAGGCTTGATGAGCAGGCGAAGACTGGGGTCGAAGCTGAGGTAATTCCAAGACCAATCGAGAAAGATCAACAGCTTATTTTTTACTCCCAAAATCGCCATCAAGTGAACAAATAACCAAGTGATCCAAGCTAGGATGCCCTGAAATTTGACAAATGGCAGATCGACTACGGCAAGCTTTCTACCTACTGTGGCCATTGATCCCAAGTCTTTGTACTTGAAAGCTTTCAGCGGTTTTCCCGATTCTATTCTCGGGAGATTTTTTCCCAGGTTTGTGGCTTGTTGAAGCGCTACCTGAGCGACTTGAGGATGACCATTGGGGTATTGATCTCCTTGCATCAAGCTGATGTCACCCAAAGCGAAAATATTTTCAGTTCCTTTAATCTGCGAATAATCATCCACCAATAGACGTCCGTTTTTGGCATAGCAAGAAGGATCCAAGCCTTGAATTTTGTTGGGCTTGATTCCAGCTGCCCAAAGGAGGGTTTGGGTATCTATCGTTTCCCTGTCCTTGAGGTAGACCTTTTGCCCATCGTAATTCTCTACCATGGTTTTCAATAAAACCTCTACCCCCAGTTTCTGCAGGTATTTTAAGGCATGAGATTTTGCTTCCTCGGACATGGAGCCTAGGAGACTGGGGCCAGCCTCTATCAGGACTACTTTCATGTTTTTGAAACTCAGCTCAGGATAGTCCTTGGGTAGGACATTATTTCGCAATTCGGCCATCGCACCTGCGAGCTCCACCCCCGTCGGCCCACCTCCGACTATGACTACATTCATCAGTGACCTTCTATTTTCCAATTCCGGAATATTGATGGCTTTTTCATAATTGGAGATCACTTTGTTTCTAATGTAGAGTGCCTCAGAGACCGTCTTCATGGGAGATGAAAAATGGGCTATGGATTCGGAACCAAAGTAATTGGTGTCTGCGCCCATGGCAAGGATTAGGTAGTCATAAACTAGGTATCCGGCATCTGTATGGACGATTCGGTCGGCCTCGTTGATGGATTGGACCTCGCACATTCGGAAGATGACGTTTTTTGAATGGTGAAAAATTTTCCGAAGGGGAAAACTAATCGCACTCGGTTCCAAGCCTGCCGTAGCTACCTGATAAAAAAGTGGCTGAAATTGGTGATAGTTATTCTTATCGAGTAGAATGACCTGAAACCGCTGCTTATTTAGCATTCTGGCAAGTTTAAGGCCTGCGAAGCCAGCACCAATGATGATTACCTTGGGATGGGGGGATTTTGGAATATTGGGTAGGGGATTCAAAGCAAAAGGAGACATAGAAAAGTTTTTCTTTCTTTTTACGAATCTCAGGTCATTATGGATGTTATTTTTCTTTCTTCTTTAGCTTACAGTAAAAATCTCCAGGCCACTCAATCCCAAAAGATTTCTTATTTTTACCACCCTAAATCAAGCAAATCCATGGGAAGAGCATTTGAATTCAGAAAAGAACGAAAATTCAAAAGGTGGGACAAAATGTCCAAAGTCTTTACCAAACTAGGTAAAGAAATCGTGATGGCAGTAAAAGCAGGTGGACCTGATCCTACGTCCAACCCAAGACTGAGAACTCTCATTCAGAATGCCAAGGGTGCACAAATGCCCAAGGATAGGATAGAGGCAGCGATCAAAAGAGCTTCTAATAAAGACGAAAAGGACTACGAAGAACTTGTATACGAAGGCTATGGTCCTTTCGGTATTGCAGTGCTCGTGGAGACTTCTACAGATAATATCAACCGAACTGTCGCAAACGTAAGATCCTATTTCACCAAAGCGGGAGGATCTTTAGGGACTTCCGGTTCGGTCAGTTTTATGTTTGATCACAAAGCGGTGTTCCGCTTCACCAAACTCGAAAATCACGATTTGGAAGAGTTAGAGTTGGAATTGATAGATTTTGGCCTGACCGATATCGATGAGAATGAGGGTGAAATTTTTGTGTACACGGAGTTTGAAGACTTCGGTATGATGCAAAAAGCACTTGAGGAAAAGGGTATCGAAGTGATATCTGCCGACTTCCAGCGGTTTCCGACTACCTTGACAGAGCTCACCGAAGAGCAAGAGGAGATTATCAACAAGATGATCGAAAAAATGGAAGAAGACGATGACGTAAATAATGTATATACCAATATGGCCTAAGCACTGCTTAGGCTTTTTTTTATGAACTACCCCAAAAGACAAAATTTCCAACCGACAGAAAAGCCACTGGTTATAGTCGGAAGTAAAAACCCAGTAAAAATTTACAGCACGGAAGATGCATTTACACTAGCTTTTAACCAAGGCTTCCATATCAATGGAGTAAATACCTATTCTCAGGTTTCTGATCAGCCCATGGGTGATGCAGAGACTCTTCTCGGAGCAAAAAATAGAGCCCTTGGAGCCAGTAAGATATTTCCCGAGGGGGATTACTGGGTAGGAATAGAAGGAGGCCTCGATACTGATGAGCAGGGCATGTTTGCCTTTGCCTGGATTTATATTTTAGATAAAGCTGGAAAAGTCGGACAAGCCAAAACAGGGACATTTTATGTGCCTAATGCCATCGCCGAATTAGTCAAATCAGGAATGGAGCTAGGACATGCAGACGATCAGTTTTTTCAGGAGGAAAATTCCAAACAAGGCGGAGGTTCTGTTGGGATTTTGACCAAGGGAAAGTTGGATAGGAGAACTTACTATTCGCAGGCAGTTTTACTTGCTTTGATCCCTTTTTTGAATAAAAATATCTTTTGAAAGACTATTCATCCTCAAAAATTTCGAAAAAGATCAAAATTCTTAAGAAAAAAATGGGAATAGTTGGATTTTTAAAAATAAATCTGCTCTTTAGTTATAGGAATTTCATATTTATAAATATGTCGTTCAAAGACAGTAAAAGTTGCTATAATCACCCTAAGTTTAATTAGCGACTAAGCCTCCCTCCTGTAGGGAGGCTTATCATTTTTGGAGGTTTTGTAAAAAATTCCTAAAAGCCACTCTCCAATCTGGATCAGCATCCCATTCAGGACCTATGTAGAGTTCGTCTCTTACGATCAATTTAATGTAATATTTGACCACAGTTTGGTTTTCCGTTTCCGGGTTGGACTCTAAGCCCATGCTTTTTTTCAGATCAGATTCTCTTCCCTCCACTCTAACGAGCAAAAATTGAATTCTATCTCGAATCAGCTCCTGATTTGGACGGGCTTCTGTCAGCCATGCCACCTCATAAGGGTAGATTTGATCTATGATTTGCTGGATTTGAGATTTTTGAGCTTCTTGTTCGGCAAGGATCGCTTCGGGGGATTTTCCATAGAGATCGTACCTAAAGTAACTTACAGCACCTGTTTGAGCACTTGATCCTTCGATAGGTATACCCAATTTGAATACATCAAGATTGAGCGGATTTCTAGCTAAAAACCTTGAGGGGTCATTTGGGGTGGAGCTGTTTGTAGGGGTTTCGATACCAGGAAACTCAGGTACATCGATGACAAGGAGATTCTTAGTCTTTTGATTTTGGCCTATCATGGCAAATTCTTTTTTTGCTTCCTCCAAGTCCTTTCCGCTTGTCCCGTACAAAGCAGTGGTAGCGATCAGCTTTCCATCGCCACTAAAATCACCCGTATGGATACTGGCTTGATTTCTTTGTCTAGTGACTAAAATGATGTTTTTGATCAGTCGTTGTTCAAAGCCTCTTGCATAAGCATTTTGAACTTCTTCAGAAAGGGCCACCTGCTCGATTTCATAATAGGCGACAGGATCAGCACCTGCCTCTACAAGGGCTTGATGGACGGAATCGGCGACAGTTTTCCAATCCATCACCGGTCTGGCGGAGGGATCTGCAGAAATCAAAACCACAGACTTGCCATCGAAAAAAGAATCGGGAAGGTTTCCTTGACCTACAGTGGGCAAGGATAGCATGATAAAACTGATCCAAAAGAAATATTTCATGGAAATAGTGAAAGGTGGGGGCTTAAGGTTGTATTTTCACAGCATTAAATAACGTAATTTTCGATTGTACATGCACACTTATCGACAAGTTCTACTACTCGTACTTAGTTTTTTTTCTTTGAATCAGGCATTTGCACAGGAGCTCAGTGAACGAAGCCTCATCAAAAGTATGGTTTTTCTCTCTGCTGATAAGCTAGAAGGGAGGAGAACTGGTGAAAAGGGAAACATGGAGGCGCGAGAGTTTATACTCAATCATTTTCAGAAATTGAACCTAGACTCTCATTATACTGATTATTTGCAGCCTTTTTCGTTCAAAAGTCGAAGAGGGGAGAAAGAATACGAAGGAGTGAACGTGGTTGCTTTTATTCCCGGTACGGAGAGCAAAAAATTAATTGTAGTCACTGCCCATTATGACCATGTGGGTATAGGTAGGAAAAATGCTGAAGGGGATTCTATTTACAATGGTGCGGATGATAATGCCTCCGGTACAGCTGCACTATTAGAAATGGCCACTTTTTTTTCTAATAATCCACCGAAGCACGGGATAATTTTCGCTGCACTAGATGCAGAGGAGTTGGGGCTACAGGGGGCTCGAGCCCTCGTCAGGGATTTTCCTTTTCCGCTAGAGCAGGTTTTACTCAATGTGAATATGGACATGATTTCAAGAAACGAAAAAGGAGAGCTCTATGTATCAGGGACACATTATAACCCTGGCCTGAAGACTATTTTAGAGGAGCTTGCCGTAGATTCTTTTCCCAAACTTAAGTTCGGTCATGATATACCGGGCACAGGGGCAGATGATTGGACAAGATCCTCAGATCATGCGGCTTTTTTCGAAAAGCAAATCCCACATCTTTATTTCGGCGTGGAGGATCATGAGGATTACCATAAGCCAAGCGATGAGTATAAAAATATTGATCAGAAATTCTTTGTGTCAGCGGCAGAATTGATCTTGAAGTGCATTCTCCAGCTTGATGAAGACTTAGAAAAAGAGTGAGTTATTCTTTTCACATTCCAAAGGCAATTTTTTACTTTGTATTTCAACTAATTCTCCAAAAAATTTTGGCCAAAAACGACCTCATTACCAGACTTTTGATCTGGCGTCTCCGGCACATGAGTAATCAAAGTTTTATTTTGATCCTCAGTGGCATTATAGGTGTGCTTTCTGGTTTGGCGGCAGTTCTACTCAAAGAGGTGGTTCATTTTATTCAGCTTTTCTTGACTGAGGGCTTTTATGTGGAGTATGCAAATTTCATGTACATCATTTATCCCATAGTTGGGATATCTGCCGCTTATCTTTTGGGGAAATATGTCTTTAAAGATGTAGGAGGGCATGGGATTCCTGATGTGCTTTTTAATATCTCCAAGATGCAAAGCATTATTCCGAGGGTGAAGACCTACAGCCGGATTTTCACCTCAGCCCTTACGGTAGGTTTCGGGGGCTCAGTAGGATTGGAAGCGCCCATGTTGGTGACCGGATCGGCTATTGGTTCTAATATGGGGCTATTGATGCATCTAAATGCCAAGAAAAGAACCCTTTTGATCGGATGTGGAGCTGCAGGAGCTATATCAGCGATCTTTGGAGCACCTATCGGTGCGGTGATTTTTGCCATTGAAGTCATTCTGATGGAAATCAGTACCGCGAGTTTCATTCCCTTATTAATCGCATCAGTAATGGGTTCATTGACTTCTATGCTGCTTATAGGGGAAGAGGCCACTTTTAATTTTAACTTACAGGATCAGTTTATTGCAGCTCACATGCCCTACTACCTGCTTTTGGGGATGGTTTGTGGTGTGGTCTCGCTTTATTTTAGCCGTGCTGTGCTACGTACAGAGAAGATCATGGAGGGCTTAGAAAGTCAGATGATCCGAATACTCTATGGCGGGGCTTTTTTAGGGTTCATGCTGTTTTTCTTTCCGCCCATCTATGGAGAAGGTTACGATACGCTTAATATGCTGATCGATGGAAATGCCAATCAGATTCTTGAGAAAAGTCCTTTCTTTTCTGCGATAGAGAATCCATACCTCATCTTGATTTTTTTGGGGATGATAATTTTGCTTAAACCTATCGCTTCAGCCCTGACGCTTTCGGCAGGGGGATCGGGGGGTATTTTTGCTCCCTCGCTTTATGTGGGAGGGATACTTGGGTTTTTGTTTGCTTACAGCAAAAATCTCTTTGGGTTTCATATTCCTTTACCCCTGGCCCACTTTACGTTGGTGGCGATGTGTGGAGTGATGGCCGGTGTACAGCATGCGCCACTTTCAGCTATATTCTTAATCGCTGAAATCACCGGTGGCTATGAGCTCTTTGTGCCTCTGATGTTTGTCTCGGCGATATCGTATATCACTACCACTTACTATCAGAAGGACAGTATCTATGTCAAGCAACTTAAAGATAAGGGACGGCAACTACCCGAAAGCAAGGATCAGGAGCTGCTGGATATGATTGATATCTCGCATGTGATTGAACGGGATTTGCTTCCGATCCATCCGGATGCTTACCTCAAAGATTTGATCGATTTAGTGAAAATCTCTAAAAGAAATATATTTCCGGTAGTAGACGAAAACAAAGAACTCAGAGGTATCATCACCCTGGATGATATCAGGGATATCATGTTTGACAGCGAAAAACAATCGACTCAGCGAATAGGAAGCTTGATGCACAGTCCTCCAGAAATCCTATTATCTACAGAAAACATGCAAAAAGCAATGGATAAGTTCGAAAAGTCCGGAGCGTGGAACTTGCCTGTGGTCGATGACGGGGTCTATTTGGGATTTGTGTCAAAGTCTAGAATCTTCAATTCTTACCGTAAGAGATTGATCAGACAAAAGCAGGATTAATGGCGATTTAGAATAAAATTTGGATTTTGAATTTATCCACGCTTTTGCTTTTGAAAAGTGCTAAAAAACTCAAGTTAGCCTCGATTATCCACAAATTTGGTAATTTTTATTATCGTATAAATATCTGTAAAATAGAGCTTTATACTATCTATGTGGAAAAGTGTGGATAAATTATTGAATTTGTGGATAAAAAATTCTTGCTTTTTTTATTCCTCAAATACTGTTTCTGAGGGGCTATTTTTAACTGAATGTTAACTCAAGTTTATCAAGAGGTAACCCCATGTATGCGACTTGATCAGCGGGACAAAGCAAATAAAATTTTGAATTATTTTCTTTGCTCAATGAATTCTTAAGTGCTGCTGTGAAAATTGTTTCAGATTTATCTGACTTTTTTCAAAAAAGTACAATTCCCCTTGAAATAGTCAAATATCAGATCCCGAATTCAATAGGTTTGAGGTTGTTCATTTGCCTCAGAATCCAAGCCTGTCTTCCCAGAATATAAGGTGTAGGTCGTTTTGGATTCCATCTCCTCGGATTGGGCAAAACTGCCGCAATCATTGCAGCTTCACTCCGGTTTAATTTTGCTGCAGGTTTTTGATAATAGTGTTGGGCTGCGGCCTCTATCCCATAGATGCCTTCACCCATTTCGATGACATTGAGGTAGACCTCCATGATTCGTTCTTTGCTCCACAGGAGCTCGACCAAAACCGTAAAATAGGCTTCCAGGCCTTTTCGGATGTAACTTCGGTTTGGCCAAAGAAATACATTCTTGACGGTCTGCTGGGTAATCGTACTCGCGCCTTTGATATTTTTGCCTTTTTTATTCCCCTCCCAAGCCTTTTTCATGGATTCAATATCAAAGCCATGATGCTCCAAAAATTTTTGATCCTCGGCGGCATAGACTGCCTGTGAGGCATTTTTTGAAATTTTATCTAGAGAAACCCAATCTTTATGAAGCTTGACTTCTTTTTCCTTGTCAAAACTTTGCTCCGCCAATCGAATGACCATCAAAGGGGTAATCGGAATGGGCACAAAGCGATAGATTATGACAAGACCTATAGAAACGATGAAAAACCAAAGGATCACCTTTAGGAAGATTTTTCCTATCCATCGGAAGAGTTTCATTGCTTTCGGACTGCTTTTGCTTGTACAAATTGGTAAAAAAATACCGCATTCCTCTCGGTTTTGAGTTGATCGAGATCTTTTTCCATTTGATTAAGATCCAAGTCAGAAATCAAGCCAATCTCTTTCATACCTTCTGCGGCACTTTTCATCAGGGATTTCCAATAGTCACACATCAGGGCCAAGGGCTGTGGCTGGGATTGATCGAGATGGAAGCCGCCATGGTGTAGTTTTATTTCGATGAATCCGGCTTGATGCAGTAGATTGCCCAGTTGCAGTCCGACATCGGGGTGTCCTCCATTTTGTCTTTGGTACTCATTAAAGGCTTCATAATAATCTGCCAGGCCTTGAAATTCTGGAAAAAAATGGAAGCTTGAATTGAATACCTCCGTCAGATAAATTACTCCCCCCGGATTCAAATGAGAAAAAGCTCCCTTTAGCACCTTTAGGGGTTGAGAAAGATGCTCTAGCACCCAGCAAATGAATGCCGAGTCGAAGGTTTTGTCCAAGCTAAGCTGCTGAGCATCCTGCTGTACGAAGGTTATCTTTCTATCAAAAAAGGAAGCCAAGTTAGTTTTGGCTTTTTCAATTTGGCTGGCCTCGATTTCTACGCAAGTCAGCTCTAGCTCCGGATAGAGCTCCAGGAGGAGTTTGCTTTGTGCGCCTACCCCCGAACCGATTTCCAGCAGGTTTTTGGATTGGGAAAAGTCTATCCAGGGGTAAATCAGCGAAGCCAATGTCCCTGCCTGACTCAGTAATCGCTCCTGTTCTTCGGAGATGTAGCCATGGATATAGTTAGGCATTTTAGTAAATGAAAATTAATCTTCGAAAGTATCTAATTTTATTCTGATTCCGCTTATAGGTCAATGTACTCTTTCAAATCTTCCGATAATCTCACCGAAGGCTAGTATTCAAAACTTCAAGCTTGTATTTAAGGACTAAAATTCCCTAATTCGTCTTTACAACAAACATAATTTTTGATGAGTCAGGTAATCATCCGTAGTTTCGAAGATTTTGAGAAGTACAACGGACAAGAATTAGGCACTTCCGAATACTTTAAAATCACCCAGGGTCAGATTAATCTTTTTGCAGATGCGACTCACGATCATCAGTGGATTCACACGGACCCTGAGCGAGCTAAAAACGAAGGAGCCTTTGGCAATACCATCGCACATGGATACCTGACATTAAGTATTGTGCCCTACCTCTGGGAGCAGATCGTCAAAGTGGAAAATCTCAAAATGATGATCAATTACGGGATTGAGTCTTTTCGATTTGCTCAAGCAGTTACTGTTGATAGTGAGGTCAGATTGGTTGCCAAACTTAAAAATGTCGCCAATCTCCGTGGGACTGTCAAAGCTGAGGTGGAGGTGAAGCTGGAGATCAAAGATCAGCGAAAGGCGGCATTTACGGGAGTGCTGGTTTTCCTATACCATTTCTTACCCGCCGAATCAGGAAGCTAGTAGGTCATTGATTACCGTAGCTGCACAGGAACAGCCAAAAGCAGCTGGCAAAAATGACATGGTTCCGTAAGCTGATTTTTTGAAATTGGAGCCATCGGTCATCATTAGGCTTTCCTTGATTACTTGCTCTGTAGAAAATACAGCCTTGAAACCCGAATAGATTTTTCGGCTTTTCAGTCGCTTTCGGAGCATTCTCGCCAGCTTGCATTCGTAGGTTTCGGAAATATCCACGACTTTGATTTTGGTGGGATCTACTTTTCCACCTGCTCCCATTGAGCTGACTAGAGGAAACTTCCGACGATAAGCTGCCTCGATCAGATGAAGCTTGGGAGAAAAGCTATCAATGCAATCCACCACGTAGTCAAATTCATTTTCTTGCAAAAGCTGTGTCATGGCACCTGGGTCCAAAAATTCTCGAATGGTATGGATTTTTAGCCCTGGATTGATTGACAAAAGACGCTCTTCCATCCATTCGGATTTGGATTGACCCACATTTTTTTGGGTGGCGGGAAGTTGCCGGTTGACATTACTGATATCGACGGTATCTCCATCGATGATGGTCATTTCGCCGATACCTGATCGACAGATAAATTCTGCTGCAAATGAACCCACACCTCCGAGTCCGACGACCAACACGTGTTTTTGGGATAGTTTTTCTAATCCAGCTCTTCCGGTAATGAGCTCTGTTCGACTAAGCCAGGCAAATTCACTCATGGCAATTTTCTACTTGATATTCGGTTCCAGTTCTCTCGGGTCAATGCCCCAAGCTCCTCCATGGGAAGCCGCAAAATTAAGGAAGCCGAATTATAAATTTCACTGATGTCCAGATTAGAATCGTCAGTTTCCAAAAAAATCCGATCCCTTGGGCAGCGTTCAAGCCATTTGGAGGCATTGGAGCCGGGCCGAAGCAGATGGGCGCCAAAGGAAAAGTAAACCGGAAAAGCCAGTAATTCCTCCGCTAGGTGGGGTTTCAGATTCCAGCCATGCCAGATGATCTGAGGAGTTTTTTGTGCTTTTTTCAAATATTCCAAAAGTAAATCATGCCCTTTGACACAGTGCAGAATCAGAGGGATTGCTAGCTCAACCGCTGTTTTTGCCTGCGCTTCAAAAGCCGCTTTTTGGATGGAAATATCTGGGCCATGCAATCGATCAAAGCCAGTTTCACCTATGGCTATGCAATTTGGTTTTTTTATAAAATGACCTAGATTTTCCCATTTTTCTTCCCACTTGTCATATAAATGCCAAGGATGGAGACCAATAGAAAAATATGACTGAGAATTCAGGGTATCAAAATTCTGCTCAGCATTAAAAATACTCTTTGATCCTTTTGGGTGATGGGTGTGCGTATCAAAAAGGTTCATTTTGAAATGAAGAATTTAATGAACTAATTTAAGTTAAAATAAAATCTTATGGCTCTAGATGATTTATAGTGGGTAACTGGAAACTGATTTAGGGAAAGTATCTATTTTAGTTTCATGAACAGCAATCAGATTTTTGAGATGGCCCTAGGTCTAGAGAAGCCATGGCATGTAAAGGAGATAATAATGACAAAGCCTGAGGCTGGGCACCACGGCCAGATCGATATATATCTTGACTTCGAGAAGGGTTTTAAATTCCCGAACGGGAAGACCCATGATACGGTCGAAAGGACCTGGCAGCATCTCAATTTTTTCCAACATAAATGTTTCCTTCATGCACGGGTTCCCAGAGTACAAACAGCTGATG
>NZ_FNAC01000030.1 GCF_900101705.1 Algoriphagus faecimaris
AGAACTTGGAGGCGAAAACCGCACAGCATTTAATCAAGGATTACATTGATTCAAACGCTGTGCTTCAAACAGATAAAAGTACCACCTTCTCAGACCTGAGTGATTGTATTGATGTTCATGTCAGAGAAATCTCTGGTACACAAGAAGGCAATTTTAACCTCAAATGGGTTCATATTGCCATCAGTAACTTAAAGAAACACCTGCAGACATACCATATGATCAGCGAACGAATGATGCAGAACTATCTGGATGAGTTTTGTTACAAGCTAAACAGAAGATACTTCGGTCAAAAACTCTTTGACAGACTCATTATTGCTTCAATTTACCCATACTGGCATGATTGCGGATAATCATAAAAAGGAATATGTGAATTCAATTTCATCCTTCTTTCCATTGAGTGAGGATGAGATTTTATTTTTTACTCAAGGCACATCAGGATATAAATTTATTCATTTAAAAGTTTCTTCTGGAGTGTTTGAATTCAAGGTTCCTATTGAAAAAGAGCTCCAAGGGTTGGATTTTGGAAATGATAAATCAATGTCAGTTTTTAATGATCGTGTAACTATTATTTATCCTGTTAGCCAGAAGTTGGAACGCTTTAATTTCTCTTTAGATATAATAGATGATGTCTTTTTGGATTTTGATCAGTTTTCCATTCTTGATTCTGAAGTAAAAGCTTTGCAAAATGATCAAAATAGAATGTTTGAAATGATTCAAAATGACGAAGAAAAAAAAGCTCATTCTTTTTCGGTTGTAGAAATTGAGGATTATTATTTTTTGGACTATTACTTAGGTTCGTTTCGGCAGGGTGATTTCATGAAAACGCTAATCAATAAGAGTACAGGAGAAAATTTGTCATGGAAGTCTTTAACAATCGATGGGGTAGAGGCTGACTTGAATCTACTTGGGACGAATGAGAAAAATGACTTCGTCTTTTTGTTCAACCCAGAAGAATTGGAAAAATTTACAAGTAGGCAGGTTGAATTACTTTCTGAGAGCTTAGGTATCTCAATAGATCAAAACCTCCCACTAATTTTGATAATGTCTCCCAAATAATAAATTGAAGCTTTAATTATTGGCTCTTTTCCAATCAATTCATCCACCGACTCATAAACTCCAAAAAAGCTTCTTTGTGATTGTCGCTGACACTTACCTGATGATTGCCGATATGGATGATGTTTTTCGAAACGGAGTCGATATGGTCCAAGGCCACAATGTAGGAGCGATGTACTCGCATAAATCGACTGGAGGGCAGGAGTTCTTCCATGCTTTTTAAGCTAGTCAGCGAAAGCAGGGGAGAGACTTTGGATTTGAGATGAATTTTCACATAATCCTTGTAGGCCTCGACATGGGTAATGTCGGAGAGCATGACCTTGACCAACTGATATTCTACTTTTAAAAAAATATAATCCGGCGCATTGGCAGCATCATTTTCAACTTCGTTTTTCTTCTCCTTTTGCCGTTCAAAATAATTATAAGCCTTGGTGGAGGCATTTAAAAATTCCTCATAACTGTAAGGCTTGAGAAGGTAATCCAAGGCATCCACTTTATAACCCTCTATGGCAAACTGATGATAGGCTGTCGCGAAAATAATCCGGGTTTGTTCAGCGTTTTTCTTTCCATCCAAGACCCGGGCAAGCTCCATTCCAGAAAGGTCGGGCATTTGGATGTCCATAAAAATCAATTGCACCTCATGCTGATTGATAAATCCCAAGGCTTCGATTGCACTGCTAAATTTTCCCACCAGATCCAAAAATGCAGTCTGCGCGATGTATTTGCATACCAAGTCTAGGGCTAATGGTTCGTCATCTACGGCAATGCATTTGAGCTTCATGAAAGATTCAGCGTAAGGTTAACATAATATTGGTTCTTACTTTCGTCTTTCCCAAATTTGAGCTTGTGTTTTTCAGGATAAAGTAGACTTAGTCTCCGCTGCGTATTAACTAGTCCTATACCACTTTCCTTAGCCTCAGGACTATCGGGATTGATAGGGAAAATAGTGTTTTTAGTCTCGAAGAAGACAGTGTCCCCCATCACCTCTAGTTTGATGTGGATTTCAGATTCTTTCTGGGAACTGATGCCGTGTTTAAAGCAATTTTCCAGAAAAGGAAGTATCAGCATAGGAGCGATACTTTGGTTGTTTTTAGGTTCGTCTATGTGTATGGACAGTTTCACTTTTTCGGTGAACCTCATTTTCATCAGCTCAATGTAATCTCTGATAAAATCTACCTCTTTGCTGAGTAGTGTGGTTTCTTTTTGATTTTCATAGAGCACATAGCGCATCATGCGAGAAAGCTTCAAAAGCGCTTCCTGAGCTTTTTTGATATCAAGATTGGTAAGTGAATAGATGTTATTTAAGGTATTGAAGAAAAAGTGGGGGTTGATCTGAGCCTTGAGATAAGAAAGCTCTGTATTGATTCGCTGCTTTTCCAGTTCCTGCCGATTCACTTCATCTTTTTGCCACTTTTGTACCAAAGCCAAAGAAGTACTGAGTCCTATAGATACGGTGTAAAGCAAAAGCTGAAAAACATCGCCGGGCAACCATCTTTTGTGAGGTACAAATGGTTTGTTAGGATTGAATACCTGATGCATAGCCCGTGGATATTGAATCAACTGCTCAAAGTACACAACCGCAAAGTAAAAAAGTACAGCTCCGATGAGCACCCACATGATGTAGAGGTAATTTTTACCCTTCAAAAGGATATTAGGAACGATTAGCTGTGCATTGGAGTAAAAGACAGCTACCAGAACTACGACCAAAAAGACCTGCTTCCACCAAAAGGCTAGGGGAAGCTCGATTTCTCCCATTCGCCAGGATAGAGGAGAGAGGAGCAATAGAACGATACAAAGCATGATCCATCCAAGGACGTGGACTACTATCGAAAGATTTTTTCTTGAGGTGATCGTGGGCATACGCTTGATTTACAGATGTAAACTAACACAAAGAATGTGCTTCTATCAAGATAAATCTACGAGTACCCTTGATTTGACTGCCAATTCCTGTTTTCATCAGACCAAATCAAGATTTTGCAGATTTCAGCTTTTGAAGGGGGATTTCAAGGGATTTGTCGATGAATCTAGGGTATTCGTCTATTAGAAAAAATAAGCTGAAACAAAGCCTCTTTCTTTGGGGTATCGATAGGGTGAATGCCCAACATATTTGAAAACAAACCCATGAAAAAACTACTCAATCTATTCATTTTAATTTTTGTGCTTACGGCTCCGATGGCCTTGGCTCAAGAGGAAGATCAGCCGGCACGTATCGTAGGCGTGGCTATGGATGCCAAGACAGGAGAGCCTGTAGGTTACGCCACAGCCGCTTTATATAAGAAAGGAGCTGACCTCAGCCTGGCAGGTGCTGTAGCAGATGGCGAAGGTAAATTCTTCATCACCGGTTTTGAGCCTGGAGAATACAAACTCGAACTCACCTTTTTGGGATACGAGACGTTGGTCGTAGATAATATAAAAATCACCTCAACCAAGGGCGACACCAATCTCGGTAACCTTCAAATGTCTGATGAAGGTCTGGCGCTGGAAGAAGTCACTGTACAAGGGCAGCGTGAACTCATCGAGGAGCGCGTAGATCGCACAATCTACAAAGCCGAAAATGATCGTACCACAGCTGGAGGCGATGCCACAGATGTGTTGAGAAGAGTTCCCATGCTTTCTGTAGATCTTGAAGGGAATGTATCCATGCGTGGAAGTAGTAACATCACCGTACTGATAGATAATCGGCCATCGGCAATCGCTGCAAGTAGTATCACCGATGCGCTTCGTCAAATTCCTGCTGATGAAATCAAAGAAGTGGAAGTAATTACTTCTCCTTCTGCTCGATTTGATGCGGAAGGGACCTCCGGTGTGATCAATATCGTAACCAAGAAAAACAACCTACAAGGAATGACCTTGAGCGTCAATAGCGGAGTGGGACTTCGAGGTTCAAACCTCGGTTTGAACGGAAGTGCACGTAAAGGAAAATTTGGATTTTCATTAGGCGGATTTGGTCGCTCTGGATACAATATTCTGGGAAGTTTTGACAATCAGCAGCAGCTCATCGATCCTAACGGAAACCGCTCAACCATTGCTCAATCTGCTGACACCGAGCGGAGAGATCTTTTTGGTAGATATAATTTTGGAGTGGATTATGAAATCGATAAGTTTAATTTCATTACCGGTGCAGTGAATTTTGGTATCAGAAACTCCAGAAACTGGCAGAATGATTTCTTGACACAGACATTTGTAAACGATGACTTAGTCAGAAGTGCTCTTCGTGAGACTAACACCCGAGACGAGTCCAATTCCATCGATGTCAGCTTAAACTACACCAAGACCTTTGAGAAGAAAGGAAAAGAAGTGAGCTTGTTGACTTTGTATAGCCGAAACAATCGAGAGAATTCTTTTGTCAACTCCTTGTTCAATGATGACTTGGAGACCATAGACTCACGATTGAGAAACGACAATCCCAGCCGTAACGAAGAATTTACTGTTCAGTTGGACTTTGTAAATCCCCTAGGTGAAAAAGGTGATCAAATCTTGGAATATGGTGCCAAGAACATCTTAAGAAAAGCGTACTCTGACTTTGCGTATTTTCAAGCAGAGGGAGCTGACGGACCTTATGTGGAGTTGTTGGATCCTACCCTGAGCAATGAGTTTAGCTATGATCAGAATGTAACGGCGGGATACTTATCTTATACCTTCACTTTCTTGGAAAATTACACCTTAAAGCCAGGAGTACGCTATGAGTATACGACGATTGCGGCGGACTTTAAGACAGAAAGAGAAGCAGATATTCCTAGCTACGGTACCCTTGTTCCGAGTTTTAATGCCAGCCGAAGACTAAAAAATGGTAATTTGATCAAGGCTGCTTACAACAGAAGAATTCAACGTCCTTCGCTTCGATTCTTGAATCCAAATATAGAAGCTTCCAATCCGCTTCAGATTTCTCAAGGTAACCCACTTTTGGATCCTGAGATGACTGATAATTATGAATTGGGTTACTCTACCTTTATCAAAGGAACGATGTTAAACTTCACAGGTTTCTATAGAAACACGACAGGTTCTATTCAGGCAGTGAGAAATGTGCTAGAGGATGGCATCATCTCTACTACTTTTGAGAATATCGGGCAGGAGCAAGCGATTGGTACTAATATCTTCGCCAATATCAATATTAACAATAAGTTTTCATTGAATGGTGGATTTGATCTTTACTACGCGATTTTGGACAATGGTCTAACTGACCCACTATTTGCTGCGCAAAATGAAGGCTGGGTAGTCAGTGGACGGATGTTTGGTAATTATACCTTGCCAAAGAATTGGCAAGTGCAGCTCTTCACCTTTGCGAGAGGTCGTAGAGTTCAGCTACAGGGAACTAGTGGCGGTTTTGCAGCCTATGGCTTGAGTATGAACAAGCAATTCAAAGAAAAAAGAGGAAGTATAGGGTTCGGAGTGGAAAACTTCCTAGCTAAAGAATTTATCATTCGAAATGAGACGGTCACTCCAACCATTATTCAGAACAGTACGAATGCGATTCGAAACATGAACTTCAAGATCAACTTTAGTTACCGAATCGGAAAGCTAAGCATGGATGATCGTCCTAGAAAGCGACGCTCTGTCACCAACGATGACTTGAAAGAAGGCGGCGGAGGCGGCATGGAAAACATGCAGAATAACCGTTAATATTTCTGAAAAAATAAAGGCGCTGGAAAAACCAGCGCCTTTTTATGAACCAAAACCATTGATTGATACTTTTTACAGTAAATAGATAGATTGGGTAACAAAAAACCCTGGCTTGATAAGTCAGGGCTTTTTTTGGTCTTGATTCTATTCTTTATATGTCACTTTTTTGATAGCAGCGACTGTTCTTTTCACATTTGGGATAGTAGCCTCGATGTAAGTCGGAGCGTAGCTTAGAGGCACATCCATGGAGTTGACTCTGATCACAGGCGCATCCAAATAGTCAAAGGCATAGCGCTGGAAATGATAAGTCAATTCGGATGATATTGCTGCCAATGGATTGGCTTCTTCGACGATGACTGCACGGTTAGTCTTTTTCAATGACTCCACACAGGTAGCGTAGTCGATAGGCCGAACAGTTCTCAAATCAATTACTTCACAGTCGACACCTTCTTTGGCCATTTCTTCGGCAGCTTCCAAGGCTACTTTCATCATTTTACCGAATGAGATCAAAGTGACATCTTTACCTTTTCGTTTGATATCTGCTACTCCGATAGGCAAGAGGTATTCAGACTCTGGTACTTCTCCTTTATCGCTGTACATCAGTTCGGATTCCATGAAAATTACTGGATCAGGATCTCTGATGGAGGCTTTGAGCAAGCCTTTGGCATCGTAAGGATTGGATGGAACGACAACCTTTAGACCTGGAGTATTGGCAAACCAGTTTTCAAAGTTGGAAGAGTGAGTCGCTCCCAATTGTCCGGCATTACCAGTCGGTCCTCGAAATACAATCGGAACAGAATAAGCCCCACCTGACATGGCTAGCATTTTAGCGGCAGAGTTGATGATCTGATCGATGGCGACTAGGGAAAAGTTGAAGGTCATAAATTCGATAATCGGAATCAATCCATTCATCGCTGCACCTACTCCAAGACCTGCAAAACCGAGCTCGGAGATCGGAGTGTCATACACTCGCTCCGGTCCAAACTCATCCAGCATTCCTTGGGATACTTTATAAGCTCCATTATATTCAGCTACTTCCTCACCCATCAAAAAGACATTGGGATCACGTCTCATTTCTTCAGACATGGCCTCTCTGAGGGCTTCTCGAAATTGTATTTCTCTCATTAGTTTAAGACAAAATTTTGGCTCGTAAAAATAGAAAGGAATCGGGCAATTGCAAAGCTCCTTGGATTGTTTATATGGGAGATGTTTAGCCTAGATAGACGGTTTTGGAATTGACAAACTCTAAAATACCATTTCGACTCAGCTCTCTACCATAGCCGGATTTCTTGATTCCTCCAAAAGGCAGGTGAGGGTGCGAGGCCACCATGGCATTGATAAACACGGCACCAGTTTCGATTTGATTGGCAAGTTTTTCTGCCTTTTCGATATCACTACTCCACAAAGAGGCCCCAAGACCAAACTCAGAGTCATTGGCCAATTGGAGGGCTTCCTCAATACTATTTACACGGAAAACAGAGGCTACAGGCCCAAATAGCTCTTCTTCATAAGCGGGACAACCTTCGGGGATATCAACCAATATGGTAGGTTCAAAAAAAGCGCTACCTTTTTCCGGCTTGTTGCCTCCGAGGTGAATTTTTGCGCCAGCTTTGACAGAATCTTGGATTTGTTCGTAGAGTTCCTCTGCCAAATCAGGTCTTGCCATAGAGCCATAGTCGCTGTCTTCCTCCATCGGATTGCCGAATTTGAGCGATTTGATATGTTCTGAGAATTTTTCTAGAAATTCATCATAAACCTTATCCATGACAATAAATCGTTTGGCAGCAATACAGCTTTGCCCAAAATTAATCATTCGCGCCTTAGCAGCGGTTTCGCTGGCTTTTTCCAGATCGGCGTCATCCAAAATGATAAATGGATCACTTCCGCCAAGTTCAAGGAGCGATTTTTTGATGTGTTGTCCTGCAGTAGAGGCGACTGCCGCTCCGGCTTTTTCGCTACCGGTCAATGTGACCGCTTGGATTCGTGGGTCGGAAATGATCTCATTGGTAGCTTCGGAGCCAATTAATAAGGTCTGAAAGATGCCGTCAGGAAAACCCGCCAAAGTAAATACTTCCTCTATCGCCAAAGCGCATTGGGGCACATTGGAAGCATGTTTAAGAAGTCCTGTATTTCCTGCCATCAGCGTCGGGGCTGCAAATCGAAATACTTGCCAAAAAGGAAAATTCCAAGGCATCACAGCCAATACTGCTCCGATGGGCTGATGGACAATTTTGGCCTTGGCCCCGTCCGGTAAAGTAAGGGACTCAGGCTGGAGAAACTCAGAGGCATTTTCCGCATAGTAATCACATACCCAAGCGCATTTTTCTATTTCTGCACGAGATTCGGTGATGACTTTTCCCATTTCTTGGGAAATGATTGTTGCAAAATAATCTTTCTTGTCTCTCAGTACTTTTGCCGCCTTTCGCATTAAATGGCCACGCTGCTCAAATGTGCTTGACTTCCAAGAGCTGTAGGCTTCATGGCTGAGACTGATTTTTGCTTCTAACTCGCGGTCTGAAAGCGTTTCGAATTCTTTTAAAAGTTTACCGGAAAAAGGGTTAATTGATTTGATTTTAGTCATTTTTGATAGGTTTTCCTTGTTCTTGCCAAGCAGTCAGACCTCCGTCAAGCATGTAGACTTTTTTGAAGCCTGCAGCTTTCATGGCGGCACCTGCTTTAGCTGTTCTTTTGCCTGTTCTACAATATAATAGGTAAGTTTTTGACTTATCCAACTGTTCTATTTTTTGGCTAAAGCTTTCGTCTAGAAAATCAATATTTCCTGCACCCGCTATTTGGCCTTCTGCGATTTCCTCAGGAGTACGGATGTCAAGCAGGACATTTTTCTTTTTGGATTTCATTTTGTCAAATTTTTCTACCGAGACCACTTTGGCCGAGTCGGCTTGAGCAAATGCTTGACTTCCTAATAAACTAGTCAATACGATAAAGGCGGAAAGGAAAATGAGTTTTTTCATGTGTTTATAATTGTTTTTAAATGGTCACTTGGAATCTTTGACGATTAAAATCATCATTGCCCTGTGTGTTTAATGATGATTTTAATCGTGTCGATTTCATGTTTTGTTTTTTGATTTGAGATGAATCCCTACATATTGAAGCAAAATTTAAAACCTTTCGTTTCAAATGGCTACTAAAATCGCGCTGATTTCTGATTCACACAGTTACATTGATCACAAAACGCTGGATTATCTTCAAGAGGTGGATGAAATTTGGCATGCGGGGGATATAGGGGATTTGAAAGTAATGGAGGCGCTACCGGTGGGTAAAAAAGTGAGAGCAGTTTTTGGCAATATAGATGATGCTGAAGCGCAAGAGAAATATCCGGAGTGGCAGGATTTTGAGTTGGAAAATATACGAATTTTGATGTGCCATATAGGCGGCAAACCACCACGCTATGCCAAAGGAGTCAAACCCAAAATCAAATCAGTAAAAGCTCAACTATTTATCTGTGGGCATTCTCACATCTGTAAGGTGGAGTATGACCCTGAACTCAATTGTCTCTACCTGAATCCCGGTGCGATTGGTCAGCAAGGCTTCCATCAAATGAGGACGCTCCTTCTTTTTGATTTGCATCAGGGTAAGGTGGTGGATCTACGTGTGGTGGAGTTGGGTAAAAGAGGGAAGCTTTAAAAAATTGGGCAAAAAAAAAGCGATCATTTGATCGCTAATTTTGATTTGAAGAGATTTATTTCTTCTCAAAAGACTTTTTCAATTCCTCAACATCCACGTTTTTGATCACTGGCTGAGCGCTCAATTGCTTGATTTTGATCACGCGGGTGTTCTGGCCTTGTCTTTTTCTTCTTAGTTTTCTTTTCAGAGTAGTAACTGCCATGACTATATGATTTAATGTTTTTGTTTCGAAACGGACTGCAAAGGTATGCAAACATTTTTTGTTTGCCTACATCAAAGCCTAAGAAATTCAATAGCTTTTACCGAAATGGACATGAATTCTTCATTTTTTCGGTAAATTTGAACTTTAATCACCAAAGAGAAATCCATGCAAAAACCGAGTTTGCCTAAAGGAACGCGAGATTTTGGTCCTGTACAGATGGCGAGAAGAAATTTTATTCTAGAAACTATCAAAGACACCTTTCAGCTTTTTGGCTATCAGCAAATAGAAACTCCGGCTATGGAGAATTTGAGTACGCTGACTGGAAAGTATGGGGATGAAGGAGATCAGCTTTTGTTCAAAATCCTGAACTCAGGGGATTTTTTGAAAAAAGTAGACCTAAATGATCTCAGTGAAGGTGCTGCCGCTACTCTGCCTAAAGTCGCAGAAAAAGGCCTAAGGTATGACTTGACGGTACCCTTTGCCCGATACGTGGTCATGAACAGAAATGAACTTACTTTTCCCTTTAAGCGATACCAAATCCAGCCGGTATGGAGGGCAGATCGACCACAGAAGGGACGATATAGAGAGTTTTATCAATGTGATGCGGATGTAGTAGGCACCGATAGCTTGGTCTGTGAGGCGGAAATTATTTTGATGATCCGAAGGGTTTTTGCCGGATTGGGCATCCAAGACTACAAGGTAAAAATCAACAATCGAAAAATCCTTACCGGAATAGCAGAGGTGATTGGCGAATCAGGCAAGGAAGGACCGCTCTGTGTGGCGATAGATAAGTTGGATAAAATCGGCTGGGAAAAAGTAAAAGAAGAACTCACAGATCGAGGTTTTGCCGAAAATGCTATTTCAAAACTTTCTCCACTCGTTTCGGCTGCAAATGAGTCAAGCGAACCTTTAAGTTTTTTGAAATCTTTCCTAGCTGCGTCGGAAATAGGGATGCAGGGTGTCAGAGAGTTAGAAGAGGTTTTTGAAATCATGCAAAGCATGGGGGAAGACCTCTCACATGTGGAGCCTGATATGGTATTGGCCCGCGGGCTTTCGTACTATACAGGAGCGATATTTGAAGTGAAAGTAAATCAAGTATCAATCGGTTCTGTAAGCGGAGGAGGTAGATACGATAACTTGACAGGGGTATTTGGACTTACTGGGGTTTCGGGAGTAGGCTTTTCCTTTGGAGTGGATAGGATATACGATGTGATGGAGGAGTTGAATTTATTTCATGAGGAGGATAGCCAAGGTACGCAGCTGCTATTGGCTTATTTTGATGAGAAAAGTTTCAGCTATGCCCTGAAAGTCTTGACCCAATTCAGAAAGGCAGGGGTACGGTCGGAAATTTACCCTGACCAAGCCAAAATGAAAAAGCAACTAGACTATGCCAGCAAAAAAGGAATCCCCTATGTGGGGATTTGTGGGGATGAAGAAATAAAGTCTGAGACCATAGCCTTGAAGAATTTGCTGACAGGAAATCAGGAAAGCCTTCCTATTTATGAGGTGATTTCCCGATTTACTGCGGTCAATTGATCTGAAGAATGGAATGAATAGGGATGGTGATGCCGCCTTTGAGTAAAATGAATTGGCTACCTACAGCCCAGACCGTGGTGCGAACTTCATAAATTTGCTCGTCTGAGGACTGGAAAGTGATCCGGACTTTAGTCTGAAGTAGGTTCCCGAGAGTTTGAGACCTTTCCAATTCAAAAAGACGCATTCTGATATCTTCAGGAGACTGCAACACTTCTCTTGCTCCAAAACGTAAATTAGGAATGAATTCCTTTTCGATTTTAATGGTTGTTTGCATTGGTATTGATGTTGGGTTCAGTCTATCTAACTGAATAAATTTCATAAAAGTTACAAAAAATTACCTTATAGATTGTATAACTTAATCTTCACGAAATAATATTTGGTAAATTGCTTTAATTAAGCTTAATCATAAAAAAGAGAAAATATGTTCGACTTCATGAATATGATGAACAAGGTCAAAGAAGCGCAGGGAAAAATCAAAGAAGCCCAAGCTAAGCTTGTTCATCTCACTGCCGAAGGTGAATCCGGGGCAGGGCTGGTAAAAGTGACCGTAAACGGCGAAAGAAAAGTATTGAAAATAGAAATGGACGAATCCCTCTTGAGTCCATCTGATAAGGAGATGCTTAGTGATTTGGTGGTAGCGGCCACTAATATTGCGATGGAAGCCATAGATGTCAAAATCAAAGCAGCAATGAAATCAGCCACCGAAGGCATGATGCCCAATATCCCCGGTATGGACTTGGGAAGTATGTTTGGATGAAAACCTGCGCAATAGTCATTCTCAATTACAATGGGAAGGAAATGCTCCGCCGTTTCCTACCTTCAATTTGTCAGCATTCCAGCTTTGACATTTGGGTGATTGACAATGCCAGTGAGGATGACTCTATTGCTATTTTGACTCGTGACTTTACTCAGGTAAAACTGATTCAGCTTTCCGAAAATTTCGGCTATGCAGGAGGTTATAATTGGGGACTGCATCAGTTGAAAGATCAATACGAGTTTTATCTACTCGTTAATTCAGACGTCGAAGTCACTTCGGGTTGGGACTCAAGTTTGATTGACTTCCTCTATCAAAACTCAGATTATGCGGCGGTTCAGCCAAAGATCTTGTCTGCGCTTCATCGAGATTTTTTTGACTATGCCGGAGGAGCGGGTGGATTTCTGGATTCCCTTTACTATCCCTACTGTAGGGGTAGAATCTGGAACGAAATTGAGCAAGACCAAGGGCAATATGATGATAGCCTTGAGGTAGACTGGGCTTCAGGTGCCTGTTTTGCATTGCGTGCGAAATCATTTCACGAAATAGGAGGCTTTGATGCTCATTTTTTTGCTCACATGGAGGAGATTGACCTATGTCTACGCTGGAGAAGAATAGGCTGGAAAATAGGTTTCACAGCCGAGTCTACAGTTTTTCATTTGGGAGGGGCGACATTGGATCGAGCTAGTCCAAAGAAACTGTATCTGAATATCAGAAACAGTCTCAGCATGATTTATAAAAATGAAAAAACAGTAAAGTTCTGGTTAATTTTTATAGCAAAAGCAGGAATGGAGTTTGCAGCAGTTTTGGGATATCTTTTCTCTGGGAAAGTAGAATTGTCAAAAGCTGTATTCAGTGGGTATCGGGACTTTCTTACATCCCGAAATTTGATAGAGAAGACAATTTCCTCAGAATCAATACCCAAAAAAAAAGGTCCTGTGGACCTGATATTTTGGAATTTTATGATTTTGGGAAAGAAATATTTCCATGAACTTTAATCAAAAAGGACAGGATTATTCATCTTTCGGAAATACTTGCGGATTTTCATCATCATGGCCATGGACACATACATGATCACAGGAGAACCCAAGGTGATGAATGAAGCATAAATGAAAAACAGACGGATGCTGTCGATGGGGAAGTTAAATTTTTCCCCTAGTCTAGAACAAACACCGAAAGCCCGCTCTTCGAAAAACAATTTTAATTTCTGCATGATATTCAGTGGTTTAGTTGCTGCAAATATATTAAAAATCAATTTAGAAATAAGTAAGCAAAATGTCTGCCCCTTTGTTTTCTCCAAAAGTTAATTTTCTTCTTTTTTTTATTTTTCTCCAAATGATCGCTACAGGAGTGGCACAAGAGTATCGTTTTTTGGATGAGGTAAGCCTCAAGCCGGATAAGTTATCTTATTTCAGGGATTCTATCCAATTTTCGGTAGAGGGGAAAATCCCCATTGAGTCGGTGGTGACCCCCAGAAATCCGGAGTTGAAATTAATGATTGTTGCTGGAGATAGGCAATTAGATTTGGGGAGCATTGAATTGAAGAAAAATATTGCTGATTATTCTTACAAGCACGAATACAAGATCGCCTTCGAAATATGGATGGAGTCGGCCCAGCTTAGATTGGATTTTTATCAAGGAAAAAGAAACGCGGATAAGGCATTTGAATCCAGGATTTTAGCCAAAGGGGTCATCACCACGCCGTTTTTGGCAAAGATCGGTAAAGCAAGCCCCGGAGAATCCATCCCTGTAGTGGGCCTTATGATTCCATCGGGCACTCAAGAGCAAGGGATCAGTCGTACTTTTGAGGCGGCTGTGCAATTTGCTCCGGGTAGTGCTGATTTCAGATCTAACTCCGCTAATGAAACTGTTTTTAAAACGCTTCGTCAATTTTTGGTGGCACATCCGTTCGTTGAGTCCATCAAAGTCACAGGCCTACAATCCCCCGAGGCTGCTGAGGGTAGAAACAGCAAACTTGGGATGGATAGAGCGGAAGCTGTACGTGAAGAATTGATCTCCAGAAAAGTTTTTTTGAAGGATTCATTGATCCAAACTACAGCAAGGTGGAATGATTGGTTTGATTTCCGACTGCTATTGAGAGAGTATTCAGGGCTTAATTCAGCCCAAAAGGAGCGTTACTATTCAGTCTTATTGGATGGGACGGATTTTTTGGATCAGCAGGTGAAGCTCAAGCAGATTTCAGGTTTTGAGTCAGTAGCAAGAAATCTTTTTCCAAAATTGAGGTCGGCAAAAATTGAAGTGATCGCCAGGTCGGGAAGTGGTTTGTCTCAATCCGATTTCAATTTGCTACAAACAGAATTGCAATCTTCTTCTTCCCAATCTAGCCTTTCCTATAAAGACTGGACAATAGCTGCTGAGGGAGCTTCAAGACTGGCAGATAAAGCAGAGATTTATGCTAAGATGACAGAATTGTTTGGGGAAGCTTTGCCCTATAATAACTTGGCTGTCATTCGTATGAGAGAAGCTCAGCAAACCTTAGACCGGGATACACAGGAGAAACTTTGGGACGAAGCAGAGTGGCTACTCAATAGGGCGATCAGAATTGAGAAAAACCCTTATTCGTTGCATAATTTAGGTCAGATTTTTACCCTGAGAGGAGCGTATTGGGAGGCTTATAAGTTGCTTTCCGATGCATCTGTAATGACTAGGAATGCTGATTTTTTGATGCAGAATGAAAGTCTGAGAGGAGCCTTGGATATTTTGAGAGGGGATTACAAGTTGGCAACCTTACGATTTGATTACCCTTTTACATCCCCTTCACAGTTTTTTAATAAGGGCTTGGCTTACCTCTTGGCAGATGATTATGGCAATGCTTCGATTGCTTTTGAGGAGTCCATTATCAAAGACAGGTCCTACGGCTATGGCTATTACGGTCTGGCACTTATTGCGATAAACAGTGGGCAGAAGGAGGTTGCATTGATTCATTTGGAGAGAGCGATTCAGGCAAATGAAGAGATTTTTCAAAGGGTGTTAATTGACCCGAGCTTTGATGAAATAAGGGAGGAGCCGGAATTTTTTAGAATTCTCAAAAAATAATTGATAAAAAAGGAATTTGAAGAAATTTTGAAATAAGGGTCAAGAAATAGGTAATTTTTTCGAGAAATGCTCATTTTTAAGTATTTCTGGTTTTGATTCACTCGAAAATGCTTTACATTAGATGGTGAAACAAGAAGTGTTAGAAAGATTCATGCTGTAAACTAATTGCTTTACCAAATTTTATTTCCGCTAAGGAATTTGAATTTTGTTTTAGAATCTTTAACATTGACGATTATGTTGTACAATAAAACCCAAAATACTGCCTATGACCTATTACTCCTAGCAAAACTTCCGCCTCTCTCGTGGCATCGCTAGATGCACTCAAACCTATAGGATTTCATCCTTTTGCAGGTATTCGTACCGTGGTATAATCGCAATAGACCTTCGGAAAGTCCGGAGAACCTTCTATTGCAATTATTTTGAGAATAATCGCAAACGATTGCATATCAATTAACAACAAGTATTTGAGATTAATCTTGTTACCCAATCTATCTATGTTTATGAAAAATCTTTACAAAATTCTAAGTGCTGCATTTTTGCTCTTAGTAATAACCAGTTCGGCAGTCATGGCGCAGCGCGTAGTGACAGGTACCGTTCTGGATGAATTTGATACAGGTCTACCGGGAGTATCGGTCCTCGTGAAAGGGACGACCAACGGTACGGCTACAGATATCGATGGGAAATTTTCCCTAAATGTACCCAACAACGATGCGGTGTTGGTTTTCTCTTTCATCGGTTATCAAAGAATCGAGCAAGTAGTAGGAAACCGTAGCGTCATCGATGTGAAATTAGCACCAGATGAGCAAACCTTGACCGAATTGGTCGTGACAGGTTATACCATCGATAGCCGTAGAGAAACTACCGGTGCTATTGCGACAGTGGATCCCAAAGATCTGACTGTAATCCCTACTGGTAACGTAGAGCAGACCTTACAAGGTCGTGTTTCCGGTGTTACGGTAATTACCAATGGTCAGCCCGGTACTTCCTCTATCATCCGAGTTCGTGGTTTTGGTTCCTTCGGTGGAAACGAGCCATTATACATCGTCGACGGTGTACCAGTGACCAGTACTGATTTCTTGAATCCTGATGACATTGAGTCTACCACGGTATTGAAAGATGCTGCTGCAGCTTCTCTTTACGGTGCTAGAGCATCAAATGGTGTAATTATTTACACTACTAAAAAGGGAAGACGCTCCAATGAAAAAATCCGAGTGGATTATAACGGAATGTATGGAGCAACAAATCCAGGTGTAGGCTTGGATATGATGAATCCTGCTGATTTTGCTCAATACACTTGGTTGGCAGAAAGAAATCAAGCTTTGATCGATGGCGATGATCCAGTGTATGAGCATGATCATTTTGGAACAGGTAATTCTCCTGTTTTACCCTATTATTTAAGTGTAATTCGTCAAAATTCAGATGGGACTCTCCAAAATGTTCCTGGACAGCCAGGCCCACTTTCTGCAACTGAGCTTGCTCAGCAAGAAGCTTGGTATAATGTTGATCCAAACGCAGGTCCTGTTCTCCAGCTGATCAGAGCAGCCACCGGCGAAGGTACAGACTGGTACGATGCGATCACACGCACAGCCCCTCTTCACAGACACTCTATTGGTTTGAATGGTGGATCTGAAACGAGTAGATTCTTTATCGGATTGGGTTACCAAGATCAGGCTGGTATTTTGTTGAATAATAACTTCAAAAGAATTTCACTGAGAGCAAACTCTGAGTTTGATGTGACTAACCGTATCAGAATCGGTGAAAACTTCCAAGCTACTTACCGTCAAGTCTTAGGACAGTCCGGTGGTGCAGGAGGTAGAGGTATTGCCTTGGATGAAAATGATATCTTGAGTGCCTTCCGTATGCCATCCATCATCCCGGTAAGAGATGAATTTGGTGGATATGCAGGTACTGCTGTAGGAGACTTCAATAATCCGCGAAACCCGGTAGCAAGCCGAGAAGGCCAAGCCAATAACAGAAACTTTAATGCCAATATTTTCGGTAATGTTTATGCTGAAATCGATTTGATTGATGACTTGACTTTCCGTACTTCTATTGGTGGTCGTTACAATAATTACTACTTCTGGGGATATAACAGAAGACAGTATGAGAACTCAGAAAATAACTCTGCCTTCGGATATGATGAAGGTTCAGGCTTTGATTTTGGATGGACTTTCACTAATACTTTAGCCTGGAAGAAAACTTTCGATAAGCATGCTTTTGATGTAATTGTAGGTCAGGAAGCCTTGAATACTGGTGCAGGAAGAAATATGTCAGCTGTAGGGCAGAACCCGTTCTCTCAAGATCCAGACTTTATTACTATTACTAATCTTCCAGTGAGTACAAGAATTGTCAACTCTAGTTTATTTAGAGGGGTTAACTTCTCCTCTTACTTCGGACGTTTGAACTATACCTACAATGACAAATATCTCTTCAGTGCGGTAGTAAGACGTGATGGTTCCTCTGTATTTGGTACAAATTCCAGATTTGGTACTTTCCCTGCCTTCTCTGCAGCATGGAGAATTTCTTCTGAGCCATTTATGCAGACGGCTTCTTGGATTGATGACTTGAAGATCCGTGGTGGATGGGGACAAATGGGTAACTCTAACCCAGTACCTGCAACGAACCAGTTCTCTACTTTTGGTGGAGATATCGGAGCATCATCTTATGATATCACAGGTTCGAACTCATCCGCAGTAATTGGATTTAGAAGAACTCGTATCGGTAACCCGAATACGCAGTGGGAAACTGCAGTTACACAGAACGTAGGTTTTGATGGTACTTTCTACAACGGTCGCTTAGATGTAATCTTTGATTGGTGGAAAAAAGACACCAAGGACTTGTTATTCCAATTGCCAATTCCTCAGACTGCAGGTAGCAATGCTACTCCTCCTTTCATCAACATTGGTGAGATGTCAAACAGCGGTCTTGACTTATTGGTGACTACCAGAGGTAACCTTTCTTCACAATTCACTTATGAATTGACAGTAACTGGATCAACTCTGAAAAACGAGATCGTTTCATTGGCGCCTGGATTGGATTTCATTACTTCGATCAACCCATCGTTTAGAGGTATTCAGCCGATCAGAAACCAAGTTGGTCAATCGCTTTCTGCCTTCTTCGGATACAAGCAGATCGGACTATTCCAAAGTGCTGAAGATGTAGCTTCTTCTCCTACTCAGCAAGGTGCAGCTCCAGGACGTTTGAAGTTTGAGGATGTCAATGGCGACGGGGAAATTACTCCTGATGATCGTACGTTCTTGGGTTCTCCAGTTCCTGATTTTACAGGAGGTCTAAACTTCTCTGTGGGGTACAAAGGATTTGATATTGCAGCTTACTTCTACGCTTCTGTAGGAAATGAAGTATGGAACCAGTCTCGTTGGTTTACTGACTTCTTCCAGACCTTTGAAGGTGCTGCGATTTCTGAGCGTTTGAAAAACTCTTGGACTCCAGAGAATCCAAATGCTACGGTGCCAATCGTAGAAAGAACCACCAACTTCTCTACCTCAGAGCAAGCTAACTCGTACTATATCGAAGATGGTTCTTACCTAAGACTACAAAACGTAACGATTGGTTATACGCTTCCTCCTAATTTGTTGGAGAAGTACAATTTGCAGAGAGCTAGAATCTTCGCAGGTGCAAACAACCTATTCACTTTGACAGGTTACACAGGATTGGATCCTGCAGTAGGTGGATCGGCTGATACTACTTTCGGTATCGACATCGGAAACTATCCAGTGACGAGAGGTTATACCTTTGGTGTGAACTTAAGTTTCTAATAGTTAACAACTTATCTTGAATCTAGTTATAGAAACTATAATTGATTAATAAAAATGAACAATTTTAAATTAAAAATCGGAGCCCTATTATCATCCGCAGCGATGATGGTAGCAGTGAGTTGTAGCGATGATTTTCTAGACGTACCACCTACGGGGGTACTGGCAGAGAATCAGCTGTCTACGGTAGCAGGGTTGGAGGCATCTTTGATTGCAGCTTATTCCCAGGTAAATGGTCGAGCAAACCGTTTGGCCTCTGCATCCAATTGGGTGTGGGGTAGTATTCGTGGAGGAGAAGCTAACAAGGGGACTGACCCAGGTGACTTTGCCACCATCAACCCAATCCAGCGTTTTGAGACCAATTCTGCATCAGGAGATATTGGAGCGAAGTGGAATGGTGCCTATGAGGGAATTGCTAGAGCAAACTCTGTTTTGAGATTGATGCAAAATCCAGCTCCAGACGTAACCGAAGCAGACATTACGCGCATTAGTGCTCAGGCCCGTTTCTTGAGAGGTCATTACTACTTCGAACTGAAAAGAGACTACAACAACACTCCTTATGTGGATGAGAACGTAGATTACGGATCAGGTCTAGAAGAAGTAAGCAACAACCAAGATTTGTGGCCATTTATTGAAGCAGATTTCAAATATGCTGTTGACAATCTACCTCCAACTCAGCCTCAAGTAGGTCGAGTAAATCAATACGCAGCTAAGGCGTATTTGGCCAAAGTTTACCTTTATCAAGGGAAATATTCGGAAGCTAAAACCCTTTTCGATGATGTAATCGCAAATGGAGTAACTTCCAATGGCGTCAAGTACGGATTGGTAGATCAGTATCAAAATCTATGGAGAGGTGCATTTGACAACAATCAGGAAACCGTGTGGGCTTATCAGTCAGCAGCAGGAACCGGATCTGTTAATAATGCTAACCCAGAGTTTGATTTGAACTTCCCGTATAACTCAGCAGCTCCAGGTGTTTGCTGTGGATTTTATCAGCCTAGCTTTAGCTTTGTAAACTCCTTCCGTACCGACTCCAATGGTCTTCCATTGCTTGATCGTCAGTACAATGTAGGTGCTAACCAAGTGAAGAATGACATGAATTTGGGTAGTGGAAGTGATTTCACTCCGGATACCGGAAATTTGGATCCTCGTTTGGACCACACAGTAGGTCGTAGAGGAATTCCTTACTTGGATTGGCAAGATCATCCGGGGGCATCTTGGATTCGAAACCAGCCAAATGGTGGGCCTTACTCTCCTAAAAAGTATGTTTACTCTAGAGATGAAGTGGGTTCTTTCCAAGATAACTCTTCTTGGACACCAGGCTACACCGGATTGAATGTGTACATCATCCGATTCTCTGATGTCTTGTTGATGTCTGCTGAAGCAGATATTGAAACAGGTAATTTGGAGACTGCACGCGCTAAAGTGAACATGGTTCGCGAAAGAGCTCAGAATTCTAACCTTGAGCGGGAAGATGGAACCCTTGCAGCCAATTATGTTGTAGGCTTATATGAGTCTCCATGGACAGATGCTACAGTTGCCCGTAAGGCAGTGCGTCTGGAGAGAATGCTTGAATTGGGTATGGAAGGACATCGATTCTACGATTTGGTACGATGGGGTATCGTCAATGAAGAAATGAACGCTTACCTTCAGTATGAAGCGCAGTTCCTTTCTTCAGCATTCGGTGGAGCCACCTTCACAGACCCTTATATCTATAATCCGATTCCTTTGGATCAGATTGACCTAGTAGGATCAGATATTCTGATTCAGAATCCTGGATTCTAAAATTTAACTCTGCGGTATTTACTTTGTAGATACCGCAGAATTTTCTAACCTAATTTATTTTATCATGAAAAAGATCTTAACAATTTTAATCTCGGCTTTTACTATGTTAAGCTGTTCTCAATTTTCTGAAAATTTTGACGGTAGTATCAAAGAGAAGAAGAAAAAGTCCATTTCTGAAGATGGTGAGAATGATGGGGAAAACTTAAGGACTCTATTTACTGAGTGTGGAGGTTTCTTTTTTCCTAGTCAACCATATACTACAATAAATTCTTATTATCAATATCCTGCTCAAAATCTTAACATTGGAAGCCTATTAATCGGCGAAGATTTTTCAATTACTTTCCATGTGTATGATATACCCAATCGCTATACAATTAAAAGTGGAGGAAATACAATTTATACAACGGGTTGGATCGGAACAGCGAATTATCCCGGACCTTGGGGCCAATCTATAAATACGTTTAATTCTTTAAATGTTAATTTAACAAAAAATTATTCAACAACTTATGAGGTAATTGTGGAAACTCAAACCCCACCAAATTATTCGTATTCTCCAAACCAAGATAATTGGGAGGTTTGGGTAACATGCCCTAAAGAGGACGAACCTATACCTGGACCTGGACCAACCCCAATTTGTGAATGTTGTGGAGATTGGGTAGAGGGCAATCATGATGAGTATGCAGAATATAAAACATACGATGTGATTATTGATACCAGTTGTTTAACTAATGGAGATAGTTTCTCATTCTATGTTCAATCACATGAAATACCAAATAGGTTCCAAGTTTTTGAAAATGGTGTTTCAATTTCCGATTCTGGCTGGCTAGGACAAGCTAATTTTAGCGGGCCTTGGGGAGCATCCATTAATAATATTAGCGATACTTCAATGCCATTAGTTACCTTTAATTCAGGCTCAACATATGAGATGAAGGTTGAGACTAAAACCGCTCCAGATGCTACATACTATCCAGCGTTTGATTATTGGTATGCTCAAATGTCTTGTATTTCTGGTGGTGGAGGTATACAATAAAAATTATTTGAGTTTATAATTTAATAGGCTGCCTATAATTTATGGCAGCCTATTAAATTTTTGCTTTCTTTATTTTTCTTATCAAAGTTGGGATTAATCGGATATCTGTGAAAATACCAACTACCTAGGTAAATACGGTATTCTGACCAGTGATCTTACGTTGCTGTTCTCATAAATCCTTACCCAAATCGACTCAATTCCCGTCAAACTAAAAATCAATCTTGCTTCTTCTGAATTTTGTGTTTAAAATGTAAACATGAATATGTCAGGGAAATCAAAAGAAGAGAAAGAGCGGCTCCGGGTGGAGCTGGTAGAGCTGGAGAGGAGGATAAATGCCAAGATCAAGATGATCTGTGAGACTCATCAGAAGCTGCCCTATGATCGGCTAGCTGCTGGACGTGACCTAAAAGAGACTTATATGCTGGCGATTTCTTATTTTGACAAGGGAAACCAAACCGGGCTGAATGAATTCCTGAGGTATTTAAGGGAAAAGGGGATTAAGGTTTAAGAAATGGATCAAGAACAGTGGTTTTTTACAATTGATAACGCCTCAAGTATTTGGATGGCTGGGATGATGACTATTCAGACATTTTTTATTCTAGTCACCGCCTACTTGGCCTTCAAAACGCATGAACAATACTATGAAAAAAAGGTCAAGTCTCATGCAATCAGTATAAAAAAAAATACTCAAAAATTAATTTACATTCAGGACATCATTTTCAACTTAACTGATCCTGTTGATTTTAAGGATTATCAGTTTGATTTGAAGAAAAAAATGAAAGGAGATCATATGCTTATGTATGTTAAATCAGCTAGAAGGCATAACCTCTTTTTAAAGTATAAAAGGGAAATTGAAAAGCTTCAAATGAAAGTGGAAAGGGAATTGGAATTTTTGGGGGATAAACATTTAAAATCAATTAATACTGAAAGGGAAAAACTCTTTCAAGATATAATCAGAAAATTTCTTGTCGTGGAAGGGAAAATTTCTTCATTATACAACGAGAAAGACCTTGAGCCTCAAATTTTGAAAAATCAAGAAAATATAGGGTATAAGGTTTACCAATTGATCCCTGAATTGATCGGGCATGAGGAAGATCAATCTGTATTTGAAATCAATTTGATTGGAGGGGTAAGTGTCCGAAACAGAACTCAAAAGCCTAGGGGATTGAAATTATTGGACAAGCAATTCAATGATTCACTTGCAAAGTTTTATTAAAGCTTTTATTGAAATTATGGAATTTAGAAATAAACGTTGTACCCTCTTTTTTCACACAATAGGATCCTCCTCCTCCGGAAACTCTACCGGCTGCTCCTCAATCAGATTTCCCTGAGCATCGTAGATGGCGAAGCTGGCCAGATCAAAGCGGTCCATGACTTGCTGGAACAGGCCGTTTAGGCTAAACTTCTTGATAGGTCCGCCAAAGAGCTGGACAAAGAATTCAAAATCTTCCTAGCTTGTGATGACCGGAACGAGCTCCTGTCGGTTGATGGGAAGGCCGTTGGAGGTTTGGTCATAGGCCGCCCACTTGACCCGGATCAGTTTGGACTTGGGTCGGTGGATTTTCTGGATCATTACCTGTCCCGAGTTTCGGGATTGACTCCTTTTTATGATGTTTTTGGTTCCTATGACGCTCACTTAAGCACTAAGTGGAAGGCGATGGCCAGAAACCATAATCTATGAGTCTCATCAATAAAATTTCATTGTTCTACTGAAAAAAACTTCCTTTATCTTAACTTTTTTCACTTTTGCCCCAAAAAATACCCAGTACTGGAGGGCCGAGCGTTAAAAAATTAGCCTAAATGGCTAATTTTATAGAGGCGCCAGCTTGCAGGGCTGGATTTATTCTAATAATTCCCTTTCTTGCCTCTAGTAAAAACTAGTTCAAAACCAAAAGACAAAATTTCCTCCTGTTTGGGCGTTAGAGTCTTACAACAATAAATCAGAGAGATACATCAATTGCAAATTGATAAGAATATTAGGGTGGAATTGCAAATCCCACCCAGGAGCTACCAAAATTTGACTACTCCCAGTGGGGGACAAGAGGAAGGCGGAGATGCAAGCATCAAAGAAAGTCAAAAGCAAAATGAGTTGCTTTTGCAGCAGGTGTTACGGGAGGCGTTGGAGCCTGCCTCCAATAAATCATCAGCAGATAGCCCGATGGAAATGGAAGAGAAAAGAAATTTTAACTTGCCAATCAAAACTTAATAAGAGCTAAACGGATTAATTTTACAAAGTGAGTACGAGAGTTGA
Source organism: Algoriphagus faecimaris (assembly GCF_900101705.1). Classification (GTDB taxonomy): domain Bacteria; phylum Bacteroidota; class Bacteroidia; order Cytophagales; family Cyclobacteriaceae; genus Algoriphagus; species Algoriphagus faecimaris. Next base: position 23,707 of record NZ_FNAC01000030.1, read on the forward strand.
TGTAAATATTGAAATTCTTACTTGGGCAATAGACCGAGCTGGATATGATTTGCCTACATTTTTTGAAAAATATCCACCAATCATTAAATGGTTAGAGGGAGCAAAGCAACCGACTGTTAAGCAATTAGAAGACTTTTCCAAAAAAGTTCATGTACCATTTGGTTACCTTTTCTTACCAAAGCCACCGGAGGAAAAACTTCCAATTCCGTTTTTTAGAAGTAATGGAGCTCAAGCTGAAAAGGTAAGTATTAATGTGTATGATACGATTTTGCTTATTCAGCAACGTCAAGACTGGCTTCGGGATTATCTTCTCGATAATGACAATGAACCCCTTCCATATGTGGGAAAGTTTAAAAACAATTTCAATGCCAATGACATCGTTGCTGACATTCGAAAGGTTCTAACTCTTGGAGAAAATTGGGCTAGTGAATTCAAAACCTGGACTGATGCATTAAACCATTTGGTTGAAATAATTGAAGAAGCTGGAATTATTGTCACTTTTAATGGAGTTGTAGAAAATAATACAAGTAGAAAAATCCCAGTTGATGAATGTAGAGGCTTTGTACTAGTAGACGAATTTGCTCCATTCATGTTTGTAAACAATGCAGATTTCAAGGCAGCTCAAATGTTTACAATTGTCCATGAATTAGCCCATGTATGGACAGGAAGTAGTGCTGGTTTTGATTTCAGAAAAATGCTGCCTGCAAATGATCCAATGGAAAGATTATGCGACCAAGTAGCTGCTGAATTTCTTGTCCCTGAGAAAGCGTTTAATGAGGTTTGGAATGGCAATACGAGTTATTTAGCCAAACATTTCAAAGTGAGTGAGATAGTTATCGCACGTCGTGCTTTAGATACTGGAAAATGGGGGAAACCTCAGTTTTTTTCTTTTTACAATGATTACAAAACTCGGGAGTTTCAAAAAAAAGAGAACCAGTCTTCTGGAGGAGATTTTTTTGCAACTACCAAGAAAAGGTTAAGCGTAACGTATGCGGCACATATAAATCAGGCAGTTAAAACTGGTCAAATTTTATACAGGGATGCTTATAAGTTAACAAGCCTTAAAGGAGACACCTTTCACAATTTTTTTACTAATCATATGTATTAATGAAGGTTTTTGTTGTGGATAGTAATTTTTTTATCGAGGCACATAGGGCTATTTACCCCTTAGATGTTGCAATAGGCTTTTGGTCGAAAGTAGAGCAATTAGCGCAAGAGGGTAAAATTATTAGTATTGACAAAGTAAAAGACGAACTTTATCAGAATAATGATGAGCTCAAAAAGTGGTGTCAAAATAATCTCCCAGAAGATTTTTTTAAAGATACTGATCTTGTATTACCTCAATACGCAAAAATATCAGTTTGGGTAGATTCGAAGAGAGCCCATTTCCTACCTAAAGCGGTGAATGAGTTTTTGGCCGCTGATGAAGCGGATGCATTTCTTGTAGCATATGGAATGGCTGACATTGAAAATAGAATAATAGTAACTAGGGAAGTAAGTGACCCAAAAGCAAAGAAAAGGATTAAAATACCCGATTGCTGTTTAGAGATGGGAGTGGCTTTTTTGAATCCCATCGAAATGTTCCGAATGTTAGGTGAAACTTTTTAAAAAAATCGCTGAAGGACTCGAATTAATCCAATCAGGTTGTTTCTTCTTTAATTACGCTTTTTCTATTATATGACTATTCGTAATGTTGCACGTATGGATAGACGGCTGCAATAACGAGTCTGTCAAATAATTTTTCTCCAAAGTATCTTCTGTTGAGCTTGTAAGCAAATTCATCCAGATAGTTTTGCAGGTATTTTTCTGAAACCATGTGATAAATCCCCAGGAGATTTTTCTTCAGGTTGCTAATCGCCGTGTGAACCCAATTGAGCGTTCCATTCGCTGAATCCTTGGAGGATTTCACTTTGATGTGCTCCTCTACCATTTTTTCCAGATCGACATAGGCTGTGTTTTTGTCTGTAAATAACACCGATGAAGAATCCACGTTAGTTTCCACAAACTGTTCCACCGAATCACTGGTTGCATCCTTAAGCACTTTCAATTTGAAAAAGCCACAATGGCTTCCTTTTTTACCGGATTCAGGATCTTCCAAAGGGGTGGATTCGGAAGCCACTGCGACAATCGCCTGTTTCTGACTGCCTTTTCCCCGCTTTAGCTGCTCCTGAACCCTTTTACGGGTTGCTTTTTCAACATAGGCCTCGTCGTATTCCACCATTCCCTTGAGCAAATAAAGACCGTCCCGCTTGCCCATGACTGCTCTGATCTTATGCATCAGACTGAAAGCTGTTTGGTATCGTTTGAGTCCAAGCTGTCTTTGGAACTCCAAGCAGGAGAAGCCTTTTTTGGTAGCTGACATCAACAGAAACGCAGTAAACCAAGTATGCAGCGATAGATTGCTGGACTCCATCACCGTTCCGGCTTTTAAGGAGGTTCTCCTTCGGCAAACACTGCATTCGAAGAACTTCCTGCCCGAAAACCAGTAGTGCTTTGGAAAGCCTTTGCATGTTTTGCAGTAAATCCCTGCTTTTTGCCGATAATCTTTCAGAAAGATTTCACAGCTTTCCTCGTTTGGAAAATGGTGGATAAAATCTATGATATTCATGGGCTTGTTTATTTTTACACAAGTACCGCTTATCTTCACGACTATGGAAACTATTGTCACTAGCTGTCTAAGAATATTTGGCTACGTGTAGAATTCCGAAGAGTCATATTCTATTAATTTGATGTCATTTGAAAATGTAGTTTGCTGAAGTTTTAAGATAGGTAAATAGAAGACAACATGTAGGGTGAAGGGAGGGATGCTTTTTTCCACCGTAATTCACTTTCTTTTCTGCGATACCTGGATATTCTGGAACATATTGACCCCTAAGACTGGAGGATTTTTAGTTTCAAAAAATGACATCAGGCATTATGTTCGACTGACATTCCGGCTGACAGCCTTTCCCGAACCTCAGGGTTGACCCCCAAAAGTGGGATTTCCACTTGGATTCTAGAGCCTTACCTGTCCCGAACATCGGGATTGATCCCTCTTTTTAATGGTATTGGTTTCTTTGTCACTCATTAAACGCAATTTGAAAGGCGTTGGCCTGAAACCATAATCTATGAGTCTAATCAAAAAAAGTTCATGGTTATACTCAAATAAACTCCCTTTATCCTAAAATTTTTCACTCTTACCCCAAAAATACCCAGTACTGGGTATTTTTTTAATAAAAATTTTCCCTTTCTTGCCATAGTAAAAACTAGTTCAAGACCAAAAAACAAAATTTAATGCTGTATAACTTACTTTATCTTCTAATGATACGCACTTAAATCCTAAAATCTAAAATACTGGATTGGAATTACTCAGACAAACAGTGATGTTTTTACATACATTGACAGCAACACTAAAAACGAAAAAATGAGAAAAACTACCGCCAAAAACTAGGTATTCGTTCGGTTTGAAAATCCAAGCATCAAGCCGCTGTTGCACTGCCTTCCACGACTTTTTTGGGGAGAACGGTAAAGTTCTTATGGGGTACGTTGGCAATATCGTTTTTTTCAGGCTATTTAGAAGGTTAAACATGATCATTCAAAAGTAAACGGTTCGAACTGATATCAGGGCTGGAATTGTCCCGGTTCAAATCGATAGAGCTAGTACAGGTAGACCAAAAGAGGACACAATTCAAACGATTACGTCCTCCTTAAAAATAATTTAATAGTTTTTGAATGTCTAACGTTTCAATATCTTATTTTAATTAAATTGCGAATTAGATATAAGTTATTGATGTAGAAATCTAAAAATCAAGAAAATTTAATTCTTATATTAAGAATATTAATTCTTATTTATGTTATAAAAATGTATTTTAAAATATGATTATTTATAAAAAATGTCCGATTTGTAATTCTCAGGATTTAAGGGGTTATGCAATCGATGTTGTACGAAAAGGACCGCACATTTCAAGGGTACAGTGTAAATCTTGTAAACTTGTTTTTGCAAATCCGATGGCTGACAAAGATGAATTGGATACTTATTATAATCAATACTATGAAAAGGATCACTATGAAGCTATGGATTATAAATCTCTAATTATCTCACATTTTGAACGGATAAAATCTTTGACTCATGCGACTATAAAAAGAGAAACTAGATATTTAAGAGATTTAAATCCAGGAGATAAATTTTTAGATATAGGTTGTGGATTGGGTTTAGGACTCGCTTATGCCAATCGACTAGGCTGTGAACTTTTTGCCACAGAATTAGACAAAGGTGCTTTGGATTTTGTCTCAAACCATTTTCAAGTCAAAACATTTCAAGGAGAAGTTTGGGAGGCTAGATTTCCTGATGAGTTCTTTGATTTTATTCACATTTCCCATGTTATTGAACATGTATTGCATCCAAGAGAGTATATTCAAGAAATGAAAAGGATAATTAAGCCGGGTGGCATAATTGCAATTGGCACTCCTGATATATCGAGTAATTTATATAAAATATATCGTTGGTCTAATTTTTTGAGATTTAATGTTCCTGATGTTATTGACGGTTTAGAGCATACTTTTATTTTCCCTAAATCAGTATTAAGTAAACTATGCCTTGAAGAAGGTTTAATAATTAAAGATCACTATACTCATTCAATTGGTGAAAAAATAACTAATTTACTAAAATATAAAATATCATTCACAAAAAAAATTAATCGTTTAATACAAAATTTTTTCAATGTTAACCAGTGGATTATTTGTAAAAGAAATAATTAAAGTATCTAGGTATTGGAAGATTAACATACTATAAATTTTAAATCTGACTTTTGTTCATATTTAAGATCCTGAAAATAGTAGATTCCTGTTGTTTAATTTTAGTTTAGTCATGTTTTAATTTAAAATTAATTTTAATTATGGTAAAATTTTGAAAGAATACGAGATGTGTAAACTCAAATCAACTCATGATTGGAAGAATTGGTAAGTTACATTTTAAAAAGGCGGAATAATATTTATTATTCCGCCAATAGTATTAATTATACAGAAGAGTCATTAGTTCCATTCTAAAGTAACAGTATAGAATGCAATCCCTCCACCAGACCACCCTCCAGATTGTACTACTTGATCATTTGTCAAAGTTGTGAAATGAAATCCCTTATTTGGATGGTACCATTCGTAAATAGGCATTCTATTTGAAGCTGGACTGGTAAATACATATCCTATAATTCCTTCGCTTACATAGCCTGGGAAACTAGCTCCAAGGTTGGGGTCTAGTGACATGTAATCCACTTGTGTGACATTATGCTTATATTTATATAGCGGGACAGTACCTGGAAATGTATAAGTAAATACGTATCCATTGACGCCATAATAGCTATATCCAGACCCTCCATATTGGTAGGTTGACCAATTTCTTGTCCAATTAAATCCACCCGTGGAAGGTTTTAAATACACATACATTGGTACTTCTCCAGAGTCATATGGATAGACAGTTCTCATGGCTAATAAATCAAGATAAGAAAATGCAATCCATGAATTTTGGGCAGTCCCCCCGTTCATGACAGAATTGGGATCAGAGTTTCCTGTACCCTTTATATTATTTGCTGGGAGAGAACTTGATGATTCACCTAAATTAATATAATTCGTATGTCTAAATCCGATTGTGTGGCCTATTTCATGTGCCATGTTATATTTTTTTATGGATTCAGTAACATTGTTTTGATCATAATAAGTAGGATTTATATGAATCTTATTACCAGGGTTTCCAGAAGTAGGCCAAGAGGCCGATGCTATGACATTTGGTATTTGAGACCATGAAATACCTTGGGGTGCTTGGCTTGTTATTGTGATATCAGGTGTCCCAGATGTAATTATTTGAAACTTTAATCGTAGGTTTCTAATTTTATTATATTCTGAAATGGCTTCAGATGTTGCGTCTCTCCAATTCAAATAAGAACTAGTGGTTGGAATTGTGGAGTCAAATTTAATTTTTATTGTTCGATAATTGAAAGGGGAACTAGTGACTAAGCTTGTATATGCATGTAGATTTTCTTTCGATATTCCCCCTTTTTTCTTGACTTCTTTTGGAGCAAATTCGATATCTTCCCTTCTAAGTATAATGTCTTCATCGATTAGATATGTCTCACCAAATTTTTGGATCAATTTGTAGGAAAAATCGTTTTTTTCGAGAAACTCAATCAATACTTTGTCTTTGCGTGGATCAAATGCTTCAATAGTTTCTAATGATGAAACTTGACTTGGAGCTTCTTCAATTTCTTGACAAGACCATAATGCGATAAAAACAGTTGAGCATATTGCCAACCTTTGACAGATTTTAAATAATTTATTTTTCATTTTGTTTTGTGTTTAAATAATGGTTAAAATTATTGTTATATATACTAAATTATTGATTTTAAAAGTTTTTAATAAAATATAGCTTATTTAGCTCTAGTGTTTTTAAAGAAAATCTAGTGCCAATCCAGTATTGTTTTAAAATACATTTTTTTACTTATAAAGGTGTTTTTTCTTCTTATAAAATATGAAATTAAAGTCTTTTTCTATTTGAAATGTTTAATTTTCGTGTAATAAATTAGAAATAAAAGAGAAATCCAAATTTTTTTTAAAAAAAAATAACTCGGAATGACTGGCTTATACCTTTCCTTTTCTCAGGTTCCCTCGCACACTTAAAATTTGCCATTAAACCACATAAGTGCTAAATGCAAGTACTACACACATAAGCAGGATAAATACCAGGATCACTATTTTAACCCAAAACGGACTATCAGATTCCGTTTTGTATTTCCCTTCCTCATCTCTGGGAAAAATCAGATAGTAAAATTCTTCTATTAGCTCTTTCATAGAAAACTAATTCATTCATAGATGAAATAGACCGAAAAGCGCAGTCCTTCCGAAAAAGACCTTTTTATAATTGAGCGGAGACCCATGGATTGGAAAATCCTGTACAAATACTTCCATCGTTTTTGTACAGGGGATTTAGTGAAATTCCCTAATATTTAAAACAGGGTTTTGTTATTTTCAGTAACTTGGAACCATGAATTTGAGTGAGAAATTATACCATTTGCCAAAGCCTAAGCAAGAAGAAATTGCCAAAGCACTGGAAATAATCCTTGAAGTTGCCAACCCGGAGAAGGTGATCTTATTTGGTAGCTTTGTCAAAGACAAATGGGTGGATGATATTACGGTCGAGGATGGAGTAACTTACCATTACCAAAGTGATTTTGATTTTTTGGTGGTTACAAAGGATAATTCGGTTAAGGAATACGAGTTAAAAAGTAAAATCGAGAACAAGGCTTTAAATAGGGTCAATGGAATTGTAAATGTCTTAGTTCATTCGATTGACTATATCAATGAGGGATTGAATTTCGGGCAGTATTTTTTTAAACAAATTGTAGAAGAAGGAATTATTCTGTTTGATTTAGAGAAGTCAGCTTTTATTTCTCCAACCGAATTGTCCCCTAAAGTCCTTAAGGATAGAGCTGTTGAATATTTTGGAATCTGGTTTCCTATGGCTTCAGAGTTTTTAATTGACGCAAAAGCTGCTTATTCAAGAAATAGCCTAAGAGTTAGTAACTTTCATCTTCACCAAGCACTTGAGCATTTTTATGCTTCATTATTACTCGTTTTTACTGGTTATAAGCCTAAATCACATAACCTACAAAATTTACGAGATTATTCGAAAAATTTGAGTTTTGAACTTTATTATATCTTTTACGATCCGGAAGATTCTGAACTCGAAAGCAAAATATTCAAGTGCTTAAAAAAGGGATACATAGAGGCTAGGTACCATAAGGATTACTTTATCGAACCTGAATTAGTCAAAGAAATGATACATAAACTCGATAAAGTTAAATCTTTGGTTGAGAAGCTTTGTAAAGAAAAAATCAATAAACTTAGTTTATTGGTTTGATTTTTCGGGTAAAAAATTCAATAGTTCATCTACCTTTAATTCCAGGGCATCTGCGATTTGTATCAGGTTGAAAATAGTTGGATTAGCCCCTTCTTTTTCGTACCGATTGATTGTCTGTTTATCTTTTGAACCTAATCTCACTGCAAGTTGGGGCTGAGTAAGACCTAACTCAATCCTACGCTCTTTAATTCTTTTTCCAAGCATTGCACGAAATTCTTCTAAAGGCATTTTCTTCATAAAATGAAGCTGCTAAAAGAATTTTTCATCATGGTCAACATAAATGTTGACTTTTAAGAAAAGCCTTTTTATATTTGACAATAATCATCCTCATTGCCGGTCTGAGAAGCCAAAAACTGTGGATGATGAACAAATTGTTTTTAGACATTGGAAGTGCGGCCTCCTATTTTAAGTTTCGAGGCACGGGCATCTTCTCAGGCCCCAGCAATGGGACAGGGAGGCTGTCACTTCCAAGCCATTATATCTCGGTTTGGAGTCAGGTGTCAGATGGTTCATTCGATCTGATGTTTCCTCTAAAACCCAAAAATCCGATTTGACCAGATTCAAAACTTAACGTACCCTTTTTTCTCGCTGACAGCTCCGGCATCACGGACATACCACTCAGAGCCAGCGGGCGACGATGAGATCAGTATCAGGTAGCGAGAATCAAGTATCAAGATGATTCTGCTGGACTACCTAGCTGATGCTTGGCTGAATTCAATGAATAACTCAGCCAATGTATTTTGCTGCCCTCGCCGGGCATGGTGGAAATTCGATTTCTATGCGCAGATAAATAAGATCTGTATCTCAAGTACTTTGATCGGAGACCCTTCGGCTTGGCCGCCGTGGTGGCTCTCCCGTCTTCGGTCTTCCAACTTAAACCATCGCCATGGAAGCATCATTTCAATCTCACAAACCTGCCTGGGTAAACCTTACCCCCAAGCAGCTCTTCAAAAACCTGATCAAAAACCCGACTTAAACCTATTTTTATTCTCCCGGATCGCTTCCCGAGGGGCTTGTACCACCCAAGGGGACTACCACTCATGATCAGGGGGCGACGTAATCCGTCATTGGGATGGAAATAATGTGGAAATACTATTGAAATACAGTTGAAATATAGCCAGCAAGCTGGCTGAAATAGAAGGTTCTGTTATGGTCTGTATTTCGCGCGACGAAGGAGCGCATATTTCGCTCCGAGATACGAGGAGCCTATTTCGGCAAAGCCGTATTTCGTCAGATGTTTCGACCCTATTTCAGGCCGACAGGCCTTTGTTTCCAAGTGTTTCAGACGCTAAAAGCGGCCCTATTTCATTCCATTTGACAAAAATGATAAGCCCATTCCGCTGCAGAGGATTTTCGCTTATCCATTCAATAATTTATTAATCCATTGATTGATTGACTTATACGGAGTCAGGGTGGGAGACTATTGTTCTTACTTATTGAAATATGGTGGAAGCACGGTAGAAATACTATGGAAATAAAGCCCGCCAGCGGGCTGAAATAGAAGATTCTACTATGGTTCGTATTTCTCGCTCCGAGATACGAGGAGTCTATTTCGGCAAAGCCGTATTTCGTCCAATGTTTAGACCCTATTTCAGACCGATAGGCCTGTATTTCGCCCATGGCGTATTTCACCGAAGGTGTATTTCGCGAAGCGTATTTCCTCCTCTATCTCAATCAATCACAACCCTAAAACGCATGAAAAATTTTATACAATCATGCTTCCTGGAACTGCTATGCCTTTTCAGGAAAGCTAAAAAATCAATTAGAAGTCAGCTCCATCCAATAAGTATGCAATACTTCCATGTAGGTGGATGGCTTATCTCGCTCCGAGGAACGAGGAGCATATCTCACGCCGATAGGCGGGTATTTCCAGCCACAGCTGGCAGGCACGACCAAAGGGAGTGTATTTCTTCCAATATTCCTGATACCCGATTAAAACCTATTTCACTTGCCTTCCTACTATTCCTGGGATATTCTCCATTATCAATGAGTCAGGTTGCTGATTCACCCACGGGAAGCGGTCTTGTTGATGCCAATTCCCATAACCCAGGGCGGGAGGAGTACAGCACTCCCGCCCAAAAGGGGGAGGAGATAGTCCGACTTCAGCTGGAACTTCCCCAAGAAAGCTCCCCGGACACCCTCTGGCTGACTTACTGGGATAAACTATTAGTGGATCATGCTGAATTGACCCCGGGAAAAACGATACCCCTAATCGCCGAACAAGGGGATTTTTTTGCAGGAAATTCCTCCCAAAAAGTTTATCGCTGGACGGGCCCTTCTAAGAAGCAGTTTTATATCAGTGTCAGAAATGATAGAAATTATCTCTTTCAATATTGGACATGGTTCCCAGAGGATCAATTGCGAATGCGTGTTAATTCCGGTACAGGACAAGCACTTTTCCACAGTCCCCAATCAGATTTTTTTGAAGCTCAATATGAACTGGACCGCCTTTCTAAGCAATTCAGCTTCATCCAAGTGCCCCTAATGGTCAGTTCTAATCCTAACCGGATGCTATCAGATTCCTTGACTGCGGCTGTTTATCAGCGCGCGATGAAAAACAAGAGTCCTATTTCACCCTCTATGCTGATTTTAAAACCCGGTGAAAATGAGATGGACATTCTTGCTGATTTAGTGAATAACCCACTTCAGAAAAGTGATTTGATTGAATATGTCTCCGAGTTGAGTGCAGATTTGGAAGAAAACCGGAAAAACTGGCTCAAACAGCGGGCCTGGGCCTATTTCGGAGGTCATTTTTTTCCAAGGATAAAGCTGGGAAAAAGGCTTTTCCATGACCCTGAATTCGGAACAGCTCTTCAGAAAAGGCTGGATGAGTTTTACTTAGCAGAAAACTCCGATGTTTTTGATCCGCTGTATGGAGAGCAAGTTTCTGAACTCATCATGATTCAGGCAAGAATCCAGGGCAAAACCCTGTCAGAGCTAACAGCAGAATACCCCCGGCATTTCCAGGAATTTTTCTGGGCCACTTATGCGCTTGGCAATTTCAATAAACTGGAGGATAAACAAGGCGAGGTGATGAAATTGGCTTTAGGCAACAGTCAAAGCCCCTGGGTTCGGGACCTTTTAATCGATCGCATGAACACGGCACTAGAGGGGAGCAAAGTAGCTGTTAAACCACTGCTGAATTGGGAAGGGAAGCCTCTTGATCTAAAAGAATTTGAAGGTAAGACAGTGCTGCTTTCCTTTTGGATTTCGGGATGCAAGTTCTGTATGAATTACTATGAAAAGACCCTCTTGCCTGTCTTTGAGGAGTTGAAACACCGGGAAGATATTGTCTTTGTATCCGTCAATGCAGACCCTAGTCCAAAATATTGGAAAAAAAATGCAGAATCAGGGCGCTATTCCCATCCCGAAATGATTCAGGCACACCAGAATTCGGGAACCGGGATTTTGGAAACCTTCCGAATAGCTTCCTTTCCCCAAAAACTACTAATCAATTCCAATTTTGAAGTAGCTCTCCTGACAGGCACCCAATACTCCTCCGATACACTGATTGAAAAACTATTAGCGATCAGTCAGAAGATGAATCAATCAGAATCAAAAACCCAATAACCATGAACAAAACGATACTTTCCATGCTACTATGCCTGCTAATCGGGTATAGTCATGCACAAAACGAGATTTTCAGCGGAACCGTGTTATCCGCAGAAGATGATAGTCCATTGCCCGGTGCCTTGATTACCATTGATCAGGACAAGGAGATGGCCATTGCAGATGAAAAAGGCAGCTTCCAGCTTAATCTTTCGAATGGCACTTACCAGTTGAGAATCTCCTATTTAGGGATGAAACCAATGAGCCTAGAGCTGACCATCCCTTGGGAAGGCAGTACAGTGTTTAAATTGGAACCTGATGAATCCAATCTGGAAGAGGTCACGGTATTATCCACAGGTTATCAGGATTTACCTTCAGAAAGAGCTACAGGATCCTTTGCATCCCTAGATAAGGAATTGATCGATAGAAGAGTCAGTTCCAATCTGGTCGACCGGCTGGAGGATGTTACACCCGGATTAATTTTGAACAGGGGGCAAACTACGGGAAACGATCAAATATCCATAAGGGGGAGGTCAACACTATTTGCCAATACGGCCCCCTTAATTATTGTTGACAACTTCCCCTATGATGGTCCTTTGGAAAGCATCAACCCCAATGATGTGGAAAGCATCACGGTTCTCAAGGATGCAGCTGCCGCCTCCATTTGGGGTGCCCGGGCAGGTAATGGTGTAATTGTGATTACCACGCGTTCCGGAACTGTGAGTTCTGCTCCAAAGGTTAGGCTGAACTCCAATATAAATTTTATAGAAGAAAGGGACTTGTTTTATGTTCCGCAGATGAACATGGGAGATTTTGTGGATATCCAGCAGCAGTTATTTGAAAATAATTTCTACCGGTCCTCTGAAAACTCTCCTGCTAATCCCGCATTACCTCCATTGGTAGAAACCCTGATCCAACTTCGGGATGGAGCAATTGATCAGAATGAGGCAGACCGGAGAATCGCCGGTTTTCGAAACAGTGATTTCAGAAATGATCTGGGGCGATACTATTACCGGGGAAGTTTAAATCAACAGCATAGCCTGTCAGTTCAGGGAGGTTCACAGAAAAACACCTATTTCTTTAGCCTAGGCTATGATAAAAACCTGCAGGGAGTAGTTGGAAACGACAATGACCGCTGGACGCTTCAAGCCAAAAATTCATGGAAATTCCTAAAGAACAAACTGACTTGGTCCGTTGGGGCCTACCTGTCCAAATCCGCCTCCCGAATTCGGACAGATGCACCTCAGGCAGACCCTTATACCTCCCTTTCTGATGAGCTTGGAAACCCTGTACCCATTTTCTCCAACTTATCCGAGCGATTCTTGAACAATGCTCAATCCGACAACCCTGACTTATTGGACTGGTACAATGTGCCTTTGAATGAAATCGGAATACTGGATCAGCGAAATGAGCGATGGGATGGGCGATTCCTTACAAGATTAAACTGGAATGTCGCCGAGGGGCTGAATGCCGAACTTTCTTATCAATACTGGACCAATCAGGGACAAAACCGAAACCGAAATCCACTGGAATCCTATTTTGTGCGGGATCTGATCAACAGGTTTTCCCAAATAGATGAGCAGGGAAGACTGACTCGTAATATTCCCCTGGGTGATGTGCTGGACTTGAGCACCAGCCGGAGCTATTCCCATACCCTCAGAGGGTTGATGAGATATCAGAAGCAGCTCAAACAGGACCATCAACTTAGCCTCCTGACAGGCTTTGAAATCCGTGATCTTCAATCTGAATTCAATGCTACCCGGTATTATGGATATAATGATGCACTGGGAACCAGTTCGGTGGTGGATTTGGTCAGCCGCTTTCCTTTGTATTCCAATTCCAGAAGTGAAACGACCATTCCACAGGGAAACAGCCATGGAGGAACGATTGACCGATTTATTTCATATTATGGCAATGCAGGATATACCTATCGCAACAAGTTGGATGTGACATTTAGTATCCGAAAGGATCAATCCAATTTCTTCGGGGTGCGGAGTAATCAGCGTGGTGTCCCACTTTGGTCGGCCGGATTGGGATGGACTCTTTCAGAAGAAAATCTCTTCGGATTTCTAAACGGCACCTACCTAAAGCTGCGGGGAAGTTACGGGTTTAGCGGAAACCTGGACAGGAGTCTTTCGGGACAAATGACTGCCAGTTATTTCAATACCCGATCTTCTTCATTTATTCCCAATCTTCCGGTGGCCAATATCGTCAATCCACCTAACCCGTCCCTGAGCTGGGAGCGTGTAGGAACATGGAATTTAGGCTTAGACTATGAGTCTCGATCGGGGGATTTTAGCCTTACCGGAGAAATTTTTGGAAAGAAAGGTATGGACCTTATAGGACCTTTTGGAGTCCCAGCTGCAACAGGGTTTATTGAGGTGACCGGAAACTTCGCAGAAACCTATACTTCTGGACTGGATATTATAGCCCGGAAGGACTGGATAAAAAATAAATTTAGATGGACCACCCATTTTTTTTATTCCCATGTGAAAGACCGGGTAAATAAAATGGATGTTGACCAAAGCGCCTCTGCACTGCTATCAGCTGCATTCAGTGCCAGACCTGTCCCCATAGAAGGAAATCCATTATTTTCCATTTATTCCTATGAATGGGCTGGTCTGAATCCGGATAATGGGAATCCCCAAGGTATAGTGGACGGGGAACCCTCAGAAAATTATCGGGACATCATTACAGGGGCAAGCCCGGAAAACCTTGTTTTTCACGGACCTGCGAGACCAACCCATTTTGGTGCTATCCGAAATGATTTTACCTGGAAAGGCTTTCAGCTGTCGATCAATGTTTCCTACCGCTTGGGGTATTTTTATCGAAAGCGCTCGATAGACTACTTCTCCCTATTGCGGGGTCAAATTGGACATGGTGATTTTGAAAACCGATGGAGAGTGCCGGGAGATGAGGCAAATACTTACGTTCCATCCCTTCCTGAAAATGCAAATTCACTTAGACACTTATTTTATTCCAATTCCGCTGCTTTAATATTCAAAGGGGACCACATCCGATTGCAGGATATCCGTCTGTCTTATCAACTGGATCGAAGCTCAAATTTATGGATGCCTTTTCAAAGAGCAGAAATCTATTCCTATGTGAACAATGTGGGGCTGCTTTGGAAAGCAAGTCCAGACGAATTGGATCCTGATTTTCAGACACAGGCTCCTTTGAGAAGTTTTGCCATCGGTCTTAGAATCGATTTTTAAAATATAAAGGGGTAAAAGGAACTAGTCAATACGGTTTGATTATGGTTTTACCGAAATGTCTTTCCCGGCAGCAGACAAACTGCCACCCCAGTTTCTAAAACATTAATCCTATTAAAAATGAAAAATAACATCATCTTAAATGCAGCATTGGCGTTTTTACTATTTAGTTCCTGCGAAGGCTTTCTGGATGAAAAACCCGATAAATCCATCTTGGTCCCTGAATTAGCGGCTGAATTTGATGCTCTAATTGACAATTTTGACGCTGTTAACTATTCACCTGTAATTCCATTTATCTATTCGGACGACTATTATGCCGACCCTTCAGGATATCAGCGATTTAATCCTTGGCAGCAAAATGCTTATCAATGGGATATTGATCCTTTTTTGCCAACAGAAATCCCTCTTGACTATACCCTTATGTATCAGACTATTTTCAAAGCCAATGTATTGGTTGACGCAGTAAAGTCCAATCAGGAGTGGTCATCGGCCGATAAAAACAGACTGCTGGGAAAAGCACTGTTTTGGAGGGCAAAATCTTATTTTGAATTGGCCGTGTTGCACCTGCCAATTCCAGGGCTACAAGAAGTAGAAGGAACCTTTGAATTGCCACTTTCCTTATCGCCGGATTTAGATGAAGAGTATGTCTGGGAGGGTGCAGAAACCCTGTTTGGACAAATCTTAAATGACCTTGAATCTTCTCTCCCTTTATTGCCGGAATTAACAGATTTGCCAACACAGCCATCCAGAAATTCCGCTTTGGCATTAATGGCCAGAATTTCACTTTACCTCGGAAAATTTGAAGAAGCCCAATCCTTTGCTCAGCAAGTAATTAGCAGTGGGGTAGAGCTTTTGGACTATAGGGAATTGGATATGTCCCAAACCTATCCTATTCCGCTATTTAACCCAGAGACTATTTTGTTTACCTGGATGGCACCTCAGGGGGTTATTTCTGGACCAAATGTAGCCAGAGTAGATTCTCTGTTGTTAGCCCAATTTGATTCCATGGATTTAAGGAAAGAATTGTTTGATTTTGTGAATGAACAGGAGGCAAGATTCAGGGGAAGTTATACCGGGAACTTTGATATATTCACAGGTATCGCTTTCGATGAAATTTTGCTCATTCATGCAGAAGCTTCCGAGAGACTGGGAAATTCAAGCACTGCACTAAGATCCTTAAACAGATTGCTGGAAAAAAGAATCTTGGATTTTCAGGAATTGGAGCAAAATGATGTGAATAATTTACTCGAAAGAATACTTGAAGAACGGAGAAAATCATTGGTTTTTAGAGGTCAGCGATGGGCTGACATGAAAAGGTTGGCCTATGTGGATGGTAGAGACTTTGGGACTGAGCGGCTTCAGGATGGAGAAACTGTGGAATTTAGCGGAAACTTGGAGCACTATCAAATGCGTATTCCTCAACGGGAACTGGATTTTAAATAGGGAAAAAAATGGCCGGATTTGCACCGGCCATTACCTGTTTGATTCAAGGATCAAACTTCATAACTATTGCGCCAGCTCCAAATTATCTGGATCATTGACTACAAAAACCCGATCAGTTTCTCCAGAAATCGGGGATCCCATTCCAAAAGGCTGATCAAACAGACAGTCTTTTGTTGGGTCTGTATTACACTCATAGGTATCAGGCCCGGGATCAGTGTTAGTTACGTCATACCAGATGCCGTTTTCCTCCCCAAATTCCCCTGTGAGGGTTTGAGGAGAAGTAAATGCAACAGCCGCAAACGCCGCCAACACAAAAGCTAGCAACGGAAGTTTACTCATCAGTTTATTCATAATCATGCGCCCTTTTTTAACAGATCAAAAAGAGCGAAACCGTTTGGGGTTCCTTCGGAAAGCAACTAATCCTGCTTCCCTGGGAACGTGGTTAAAGCGCCTACTCTGTTTCAAGGGTTTTCGGCTTCCCCCTTTGGGTTCATCGGTTTTGGCTTGCTTCTCACCCAAGCCATCGAGAAGAATGAACCCATTCATTTCTAATCTCATTTTTTGCAGCCTAAGCTCACAACTTCAGGCTGCCGGGCCAGTTCCAGCACTGGCCCTTTTTTTAATCCTAATCGTTGAGGTCTTCGTCCCCGAAGCCTATTGGTCTGATTCACATTCCATACAGCGGGAAAGCAGACCTCGAAGGTTTTTATGTCAACTATCCAGGCAGGCTCGGTCCTCCCTTTTCTCTTTTCCCTGTTCCCTGTTCCCTCTTCCCTCAATCACTATTCGCCTGTTCCCTGACCTTTGACCTGGTTCAAATCTTCAGATTTATCTGCCGTAGGTAGACTCGTTCCTAATATTCCCTACCTGGCGTATCTTTTTAACCTCCAATCTTCCAAACCTCCTATCTTCCTAACTTCCCACCTCTCTACTTCTCAACCCATACACCGCCAGTCCAATCAATCCCAAATTCAAGAAAAAATGCTCCGCCCATCCCAGGCTTTCGATGATCCCCGCACAATTGCAGGGAACCCTAGGAAATGCTCCCACCCAAATCAATCCCACATAGGTGATGAATACTGTCAGAACCAACAAACTACCGAGGTATCCCCACCACCGAGTGGCTGAAAAGAGTAGGAGCAGGGCGATCAACAACTCAACTCCAGGTACCATATAAGCCAGTACCTCCGCTAACTCCCCCGGAAAGGTCTGATTATGAAATGCCTTTCGGCTGGACTCAAAGCGGATGATTTTTTCAAACCCAGGGAAAGCCCATACAATCACCAAGATTGATCTCACTATACCTTCTTTGATCCCATTGATTGCCATTTTAATTTGCTCTTGTTAGTGAATTAAAGTTCTAAACTCTTCACCCTAAAAAGCAAGAAAATGGTACAGTTAACACGATATAGGTATAACTTACCTTCCCAAGGGTGTAATTGACCAAATGGGAGTCAGTTTGTCAGTCTAGTCTATTCAAAGCAGCAATCAGCCTGCTTTATGGCCTAGGTCTTTTGATTTGGCCCTTGTCCACCCCCTCTTCGGAATTTGAAATTCCGAGGTATTTTAATGGAATTTACGATAGCTATTAGGTGAATTCTGAAAATCACCATTCCTGTTTTTCATTAGGGTCAAAAATGCAGCTAGCGAAACCCATTTAGCTTTTTTTTATCCGGTGAAGAACTTTACCAAAGCACGAAATTTCAGAATTACCACCCACATTCTATTGTTTTCTTTCCATATTCTTAAATCTTGCCAGCCTCCTTCATAAAAAAAAATCTAAAAAACCAAGAAAATGGTATAACTAACCTAAATATGGCATAATTAACCCTCTACAAGGAATATTTGGATAAGGTCCAATCCTTTCATGGGAGATTGCTTGAGAAATTCATGTATTCCATATTCTGATCATTCACCAACAGAAAAGTAAAGACATCAAATTGCCTATCAGTTTGAATTTTCAATTTGAAAGCCATGGCCATTCACCAGGCCCTGCAACTGAAAGTCGGGAGCCTAGAAATCGAATAATCTGTCATTTGAATACAAAGCAGAATAAGCTTATAAAATCATAAAAATAAATATCATACATGATTCTATTATTTGAATTTGATCATCGATAAGTGACCATTGGTACCTGAAAATTGAACATTTATCCCCTAAAATTTTCACTTTTCCTAATAAAAGTTTGACTAACAATTGTTTATTGGTATATTAGTTCTGTTGCAACAAGTTTCTTTTTCGAAAAAGTGATATCGGTAACAGCCTTTTGCTGTACGAATTGGCTGTTTATGTTCAATTGTGAATAAACATGAAGCTGGATTGCAGAATTATCATCTATGCTCAGGATATCATGAAATTTACGGGGAGAAGTAGGTCATATGCCTACAAATCCCTCAATCAGGTGAAAACCTACTTCGGCAAGTCTAAAGGCAGCTTGGTAACCTTCCAAGAATTTGCTGACTTTCATGGTATTCGGGTTGAGGAGATAGAAAACATTTTGTTTGAGAATACCCCAAATAAAAAGGACCATCTTTAAGATAGCCCTTCATCTGGAGTAATCTCCACCGGAATTACGATCCGGTATTTTGCTTTTAGCTTTTTGTGCCTGGAATCCGATTAGTCCCCTAAACTAACCCTTTCCAAAATTGTCCCTTGTTCAACAGGAGGGATCAGACCCGTGTGAAGGTGGTCAGGCACTCTCTGAAAAAACTGGTGGTAGTTTTCCCGGACTTTTCAGGTAGCCTTTCCTTAAGACTTACTCGTTTCGCAGATTGGAGCAGAGTAAGGCATTCATTGATAGATTGTTTATTGACCATAGTTTTTAATTTATGTGCCATGGAAACTATTCAAATACCTCGAAACCAAAAAGAAATTGGTATAACTTACCCGAATTCGGGTATAATTAACATTGACTCCTGGTTTTTAAAAAATCCTATTCTCGTTCTATTTATTCTTTGGACTACCTACCTTGTTTTGGATTTATTCACCACTTTTTTATTAGGGATAAAAATAACCGATTGGAAAACACCCTCCTACAACTACCTAGTTAGCTTCTTGATCGTTTTTGTTTATTTCAAAATTCTGACATCCCCGTTCAAATTAGCACAGATTTTTTTGATAAACCTCGCTCTGGTCCCTTGCATGATTCTGCTGTTTATTTATGCTAAATACCTCTTGTCACTTTACCCATCAGGGGAATTTTCAAACCTATTTCATCTTGCTGTAATAGAAACCCTTAGAATTATTCAATTCCTTGGCGTAACCACGGCTTTCGTGATCCTTTTTCGGAAGTCGCAAACAAAAATCAATTACCAGAAACTTCTCCTCAACCACTTTAACCTCAAACTGAGTCCTCACTTTACTTTAAATAATTTTACACTACTGGCTTCCCAAATTTCAGGATCCAACCCGAAATTTTTTCTGGATTTTCTGGAAATGACCAATTTGCTCCGATATAGCTTTAAGGATCCAACTCAGCCCAGCTTCTTGAAAGAAGAAATTATGGCAGTAAATCAGTATCTCTACTTTCAAAAAAAGCGATTTCCAAAAAGTAATATTCATACCTTGATTGACATTCCGGATAATGTTCTGTCCTACCAATTTTCCAAGCTCTGTTTACTCACTTTTATTGAGAATATTTTTAATCACGGTAATTATACAGACTTAAAGCAGCCTTGCTATATCATAATAACCGCTAAACAAAATGGGGATTTTTTTCAGCTGATATTTTCCATCTATAATAAAATCGCTGCTGAAAAGGATTTGCCCCATACCGGTACTGGATCTGAGACGGCCTTTCAAATCTTGACACATGACTTTGGAAAGAATTTGTTTTTTTGCCAAAATAAGTCTGAAGAAGACTTTTCTCTTCTTATGGTAATTCAATTTGGAAACCAATATCAATGATTTGCCAGCAAGGAATAATTTCAAACGCCTTCTCCCTAAAGCAATTGTAAGTTTTATTAATCCGAAAATATGAAACCTAAATTCCTAAAAAAATTGTACCGAGTAGGGTTGATTGATGACGAGGAACACCCTTTAAAAGTCCTTTCCAACTTAATTGGCATGACTGAAAGATACAAGGTTTCGTTTACTGCCACTGAACCTATGATAGGATTGGAAAAAATCCTGAGGGGAGAGGCAGATATTCTTATTACAGATATCAGAATGGACCAAATTGGAGGATTGGAGATTTCCAGAAAATTAATGGAAACAGGAATTCCTGTAATTTTCTGCTCAGGGTATAGGGAATATGCAATTGATGCATTTAGAGTAAAGGCGATGGATTTTATTGAAAAACCACCTATTTACAGTTTAGTTTGTGAAGCCCTGGACAAAGCAGCTGAAAAATTCGATGATTATTCCATCACAAAGGGCTATTGTCTCAATGAGGTGATTTTTTTAAAAACCAAATTAGGTCCCCAAAAAAAAGCCCTTAAACCCTTACAGATTTTGTATATCGAACAAAAAGCCAAAGTAAGTCAAATTGTAATGGAGGATGGAGAAATAATAGAACACCCTAGTTCATTTAAGGAATTACTCGGCCAACTTCCCTTTCCCTATATCATGAGGGTTCACCATTCCTATGCGATAAATCTTCGCAAAATCAAGATTGTCAATCCCAAAGAATGTCAATTGGTTTCCGGTGAAATTGTACCCATTAGTAGATCTTACAAAATGAACCTAGATACCTTTATCGAAAGCAACCTACTTAACTTAGGAAGAACTTTAACTTCAGATCAGAGTGATCAAAATTCTTGATTTTTGTCACCTGAAACTGCCACTTTCTTGGCGCCCCCGCTCCCACGCTCCTCGGAATTTGTAATTCCGAGGATATATCATAGGATTTGCAATCCGAATAATAGAAAAGGATCGCAACTTAAGCGCTTGCCAAAATCGAAAATCATCATTGGGAATTCATTATTTTTTGGGGAGTTGGTTCCATTGAATTTTTGCCGACCTACTCGGCATAGGCACCTTGCCTCCAGCCACGACTAAGGCGTCGGGCAGACCCTCAGCTTTTTTCGCTGATACTAGTCAATCTTTTTTCAAAAAAAATCTCTCTAATCTCTATTCCCAGTTCCCAGTTCCCTGTTTTCAATTTAACAATTAAGCAGGTCAAGAATTGGGCAATTCTAGCATACCTCCTTGAAGTATTGCCACACTTTTTAGCATTCTCATTCTTGTGCCGAGCTTAGTAGGAGTATTATTTCTAGATTCATTAGTTGGTTAATTATACCGATATCTGGTTATCTGTACCCAAAATTTGGTCATTTTCATCACCTGACATAGGATTGGAAAAAACTTCCTCCTATGGACTTCATTTACCGATCCCCTTTATTTGATTTTAATATTTACAGCGATGAAGAGATTGAAAAAAATTGGAATTCAATTTTTGCTGCCATTCTAAACGCCTCTCCATCCCTGGCAGCTCAATTAGTCGGCAAAAAACCCGCTGAATTAGAAAACAAGGTGAGGAGAAAACTCCAAAAATACCTGATCAGAGGCCGATTTAGGCCAACTCCCTTTGGATACTTCGCAGGAGTAGGTCTTGGGGTTTGGTCAGATGATACCTGCATAGATAGAAAATCGAGTAAACGGTCGGTTGAAAGTTCAAGGACAATACCTTGTACTGAGAAACAGCTACTCATAGATGAATTTTTCTTCACAGAGGAAGTCGCTTTACGGCATGGTTACTTTTCCGCAATTACTTATTCACCCCAATCCAGATGGCAGGAGGTCAAAGTGAAGTATCACCCTGTTTTGGATCATATAATTCAGAGATTTAAAGGAACCCGCTTAAATTTTCAAACTTTCGATAAGGATTTGAGAAAAATCGACCCTAATTTTTCATCTGAAGATAGCATTCTCCTTTGGACCAAAATCAATGATTTGGGATGGGTATATCCAACCGAAAACAAACCATTGATCTTGGAGAATGGAGTGGATGTGTTCTTATGCGATAAATTTCAATTGGATAAAGAGATAGAGAAAAAACTCAGAGGATTTATCGAACAAGCGGGCAACTTATTTGTATTTGAAAAATCGCAGTATCTCACATCCTTCACCCAGTGGTTTGGCAATCAATTCGACGATAGATTCCTTTGCCTATCAGAATTAACCAAAAATCCTGCATTTCTTGGAAATTCCTTCTTCCAGAAACAAACCGAGTCGAATGACAAGCACCCTTTTTCATTTCAATCGGAATCATTCGATTTGAAGGGATTTCATGGAATTCAAAAACTGGAAAAAGAAATCCATGATGTACAAATCCTCTTTCGGCTGGACAAAAGCAATCAGCCTATTGTAGAGAATCTGGTTATAAATAGGCCTTTTGTTTACACGGGTAGATTCAGCAAAATCAGTGAAATAAGAGAATATACCAAGAAAATCAGAGATCAAATTTTTGTCGACCAAAATAAAATCTATGCACATCTTGAAATTCTGGAATCTCCAGAAATCAACTACATTTCAGACACCACTCCTTTGCTAAATTGGAAAATCAGCCCTTTTCTTTCTACTGACCAAAACGCCCTGTCATTTGGTGATTTATGGATCGGACAGGGGAATGATCGGATATTGCTTTTTCATAAAAAATCAGGAAAAGAGGTTGTTCCGGTGATTTTTCACCCACTCAACGTTGAGCAAATTACACATCCCACCCTTCGGTTGATTTGGGAAATAGCACATCAGAGAAGATATCGATTTCGCTATTATGATGAGAATCTATTGAAAGGTCAAGTTAAACTTCCGGAGCTTAAATGGGGAGACCTTTGCCTTCAATCAAAAAGATGGTTTTTAAAATGGGATACCTCCATGGAGCTAAGCTCACTTAAATCAATATTATTTGAATTAAAAATTCCTCCTATCATTTTGGCCGGTCTTATGGATAAGGAACTTCTACTAGATCTCCGAATGACAACGGACCTGGAAATTTTATGGGAAGAATTGCGGACAAAAGGAGAAATTATTCTCACAGAGGCAAAATGGTATGATGAAGACCATCCTAGAGGAAACTCAACACCATACCCACAATTTGTTTTTAGATATTCAAGGGAGAAGGTAGAGAAAGACAACCGTGATTATTTAAACCCCATTTTTTTTGCCGCGCAAGATGCAGTATATTTTTTATTACGAATTGCCCCCTTGGATTTGGAAGGGGTTTTAAATGATTTTGGGGACTATATGATCAGATCCCCTTTTGGAGGACATTATTCCCGCTGGTATTTTATCGTCTATAGCAAAAAATCACATTTGGAACTTAGAATCCGGTTTTTAGGTATTCCCAACCATCTTCACCATCGATTATTATCATGGTTTTATAATTTCGCCAAAAACCGAAATTTGAATTGGAGTTTAGGCAATTATTATCCGGAAATATCCAAATACGGGAAAAAAGGATATTCCATTTCAGAGCAATTATTCGGGATGGAAAGTGTTTTTTTGCTGGGACAAAAAAACTCGAATTCTTTCATTTTGGAGGACGCTAAAAGTAAAGAAAATCTTATCGTCGGAATATGGACTGACATCTTAAAAAGATCAAGGTTCATCAAAGCACATTTTTCTACTTTGAAAGAGCTGATTTATAATGTCGATTTTAAGGAGGAAAAATTAAACGATTGGAAAAAACGATTTACCATTTTGGATTTAAACCCAATACCAGAGGAATTTCCCCTCGAGTATTACAGGGCTATTTTCTTGCGACATCCAAGATTCAATAAATCGAGAAAAAAAGAATTTAATCTCATCATTAACCATATTCACATGATGTGCAACCGATTCTTTTTATTGGATTCAGCAATTCAAGAGAAAAAAATATGGTATGGACTCTATCGGCAGTTAGGCAAGTTCCTGTTCACCAAATCCCAGAACGCATTGGAATAAACTCCATTTTGATCAATCTCTGACAGGTTAAATTTCCCTGATTAGTATATCTAATCAATTTTTATTTAACTCCTCGGCTCATCGAGGCTGACTTCCATAGGATTCCCGGGCCGAGGTTGGGTTCTCTCCTCAGGACAGTATCATCCGATATTTGTTGGAAGCCGCCGAATTCCTCTCCATTTACATTGACCGTCAGAGAGTTACTCTTATTCCAAGACATATTTTGGTTTATTCATTTTTAACCGCCATTTACAATAAGTAAGCCTGGCAGGATTTTGTATAAAAAGCTGTTATAATCTGAGTTAAACTAGAAAAAAATATGTTTTTTGTTTAAAAAAGTTTTCTGTGAAAAATAATTCAAATTTTTTTAAACTTTTTTTGGGGGGAAAAAGACAATGTTGGCAAATAAAATTTGGCTTAAATTTCTCATATTTTGCTGTTTTGATATAATTTTTAAAAGTTAAAATGTCTTTTTAAAAATGGAAAACATGAAATATAAAATTTCAAAGCTGTACTTATACTTTTTATATATTTTTTTTGTTGAAAATACCAGTCAAAATAGGTTAAATGCATTTTATCACAGAATTAAATTTTGATAATCATTTTTTTATTAAAATAAAATACCCAGTTCTGGGTATTGACAGGAGATTATTAAAGAACTTTTATTTGCTGAAAATTAAATCCTGTCAGATGAAGAAAAATTATTGCTTTTCAATTGGCTTTTTAGCTTTAATGATCTTTCATATTGTTAGTTCTTTGGGATTTGCTCAAAGCTTACCTTCTGATGTAAGCTCCCAGATTAACAAAATCACTCCCAAGTCTGCTCAAAACTCACCCAATGCTGCCAGCATTCAGAAGTATGGGGATTTTAATGTCAATCTTTTCACAGGGACTCCCGAAATTTCCATTCCACTTTTTGAAATTGAAGCTGGTCCAATCAAAGTCCCTATTACCCTGAGCTACCATGCCAGTGGAATCCGGTATTCTGATCGGGCTTCATGGGCTGGATTGGGATGGACTGTACAGGTAGGAGGGCAGGTTACCCGAAATATTATTGGTAAACCTGATGAATCAAGTTTCTTAACTTTGAGCAATAATTATTCTGTTGATCCATTTGCTTATTGTGATAATATAGATTACAAGCAATACACGGCAGAAGGAAATAATGACCGTGAGCCGGATTTGTTCTCATATTCCTTTCCGGGAGGATCTGGAAGATTTTTATTGAGACAAAACGGTGAGTCTCCACTATTATTTCCAGAAAGTGCGATCAAGGTGGTCCGAAACCCTAATTATTTTGATATAACAGATACGAGAGGGCATCAGTATCGGTTTGGTAGCAATTGGGATAATTCAAAAAATGCCAAAGAATTATTAAGCAGCTCTACAGGTTCCACAAATCTGTCTGGGGTTGTGACTTGGTACCTACAGGAAATTAAAGCTCCAAATTCCGACGATTATGTCTCGTTTACTTATCAAAATGTAGGTACGGTTTATAGCACTGAGATTGAAACAAACATCACGCTTATGGATGAATGCAATACCTCAGATGCTGTATTATTACCTTGCCAAACTTACAATCCCGTCACTACACTGGTCCAGACCTACAGTTCAATTTCGCAATTCGGAGTTGAGGAAATATTCTTTAAAACCGGAAAAGTGGTTTTCGTTTTGGGAAATGATCGAACAGACTTACCTGGTAGTTCAGATGTGGAGCGACTACAAAGAATAGAAGTTTATTCCAAACTAAACGGGAATTATACCCTTGAAAAATCCTTTGTTTTTATGAACAACGGGAATTTCAAACTTGCTTCCAATAACGGGGATGCCAAATTAAAACTGGATGGGCTTGAAGTTAGAGACGGATCAAATACACTGATTCAAAAATATAATTTCACCTATCAGACCACTACATTTTCATGGGACCAGGTCACAGGCTCCCACCGTCGGGATTTGTTTGGGTTTTACAACGGAAAAACTTCCAATACCAATTTAATTCCCCAGGAGACAGTCCAATACCACCCTGTTACAAGTCAACCGCCTACAACAATTTCTATTGGAGGAGCAAACCGAACAACTGATACGACTTTTTATAAGCAAGGCCTATTGAAACGGATTACATTCCCCACAGGAGGTTATACCGAGTTTGAGTTTGAACCGCATAAATACTCGGATTTGGGAACCACAAAATATGGATCCGGTCTAAGAATAAAAAAAATCACCAAAAATGACGGGCAAAACAATTATTTCACCTTATACAAGTATGGCAATAATGAAGATGGGCTAGGTCACAAAAATCATGATGTAAGGAACTTTCATTTTTTAACTACCCAGTATAAGCGAGACATTGTACCCAATACTCCGAATCAAAGACAATATCGGGTAAGGTCTTGGGTATCAAATTCGGTAGTCGGTGCTGGATTTGATGACAGTCCTGTAGTCTATACCAAGGTAACGGAATATGCCAATGGTACCAATGCAAATGGAAAAACGATCTATGAATTTGATAATAATGTCTATATCGGTGATGGAGTTTACACAGTTCAGTTTTCTAATAAGACATGGAGAAATAAGAAAAGTTGGGAGAGAGGTAAGCTTACCAATATCAGTAAGTATGATAGTCAAAATAACCTGAAAGAATTAACAGAAAAGACCTATACGAAATTCAAGGGTCAATCTTTATTGGTAGGTCAGGCAGCTACCCAAGTCATATTGGGGGAAGAGGTTGGTAACTTTTTTCAGTACTGTACAGGTGGCGGGTATCCTTTTGATGGCTATCGGTATATGATTGCCAACATTTCCCAAGATGTAGGGGTCTATTTGGAGACCAGTAGCAAACAGACGCTTTATTATGGAGGTGAATCTATAGAAAAGAGAATAACTCGGGAATTCCATCCTACTTATTTACAACTCAGTCAGGAGGAGTCGAATACCTCCCCTAATCCGGGATTTACTCGTAATGTCATCAGATATAATTATGACATAATCAATCCGAGTTCATCTTACAGTGGTAAACCAGAAGCGCTAAAGCAACTTTTACTTAAAAATGTTTTAACCCCGGTAGAAGAATACACGGTGATTAGAGAACCCAGCAGACACATCAATGTCATCGCTGGAA
Organism: Algoriphagus faecimaris; assembly: GCF_900101705.1. GTDB lineage: Bacteria > Bacteroidota > Bacteroidia > Cytophagales > Cyclobacteriaceae > Algoriphagus > Algoriphagus faecimaris. Next base: position 50,798 of record NZ_FNAC01000030.1, read on the forward strand.
AAGTAACAGAGTTTGCAATCATATCAGGAACCAATTGGTATCAGCCCAAAGATATTTATTTCTTGGAAACAGCCTCTCCCATAGGAACAACTAGTTACGCAACTGTCCAAACCTCTGGATCGACTAATTTAAGTCTTGACAGTCGATACAAGTTAAGAATGACCATGAATGGATATGATTCTAGGGGCAACCTGATTCAATATTCCCTGGCCAATGGAATGACAAATTCCTTTCTATATGCATATGATGGCAGTTATGTAATTGCCGAAGCCACGAATGCAGCGGTTGGAAAAATTGCATATACCTCTTTTGAAACCAATGAAAAAGGAGGATGGACTTACTCAGGTCCGGAATCTTCTGTAATGCTCGGCGAGGCCAAAACAGGAAGGAAAGTGTATTTGCTAAACAACGGCTCCATTACAAAGTCAAATTCAGGCGAATATAAACTGAGTTTCTGGGTGAGAAAGAATTCTTCTGCAACTCCAAGTTTGACGATAAATGGCAGTTCCTACTCAGGAACAATTGATAATATTTGGAGACTGGTTGAAATCAGTGGATCAGGAAATGTAACGATAAGCGGTTCGAATACCCTGGTTGACGAATTAAGGTTTTATCCTAAGATCAGTCAAATGATTACTTATACCCATAAACCTCTGACAGGTGTAAGTTCGCAAATGGATCCCAAAAATCAGGGATTGCATTATTATTATGACCCATTCGGAAGGCTTTCCACCATCAAAAATGATTATGGGCATATTCTAAAGCATTACGAGTATTCTTATATCGACCCCTAACAGCAATTAATAGAGGCCAAACCTTAGTGAAAATAATTTGGATAGGTTTTAAAGGGCATTTTATGATTAGAGTTCAGCTTTGATCATCCTTTTAATAATCAACCGAATCCAATCCTGAATAAAAAACAGAGAACAACCCTGATGAAATACAATCTTATGAAATCAACCCTGACACTCATTATACTCTATTTTACTTTTTCACTAGTATGCCATTCCCAAGTTTCAGCCCAGTTGGATACGCTGTCCAAAGCAGATCAAAAACTGATTGGTATTTGGAGGTATGATTTGGGCAACCAAAAACAACAAGCTGAATTACTGGATAAAGAAAAAAGCAAGGATAATACATCCCAAGAAAAACTATGGAAAAAGATTGATTCATGGTCTTGCTTTCTTGATGAAGAAAGAAGATATACGCTCTCCTGGGTGGAAAATGGGAGTTTGTTTCAGGAATTTGGTACTTGGGAGTTTGACCCCGAAAAGATGACGATTTCATTGATTGGAGAGGATACCAAAAAAGAATTCAGGGTGAACTTTGCCGAGGTAGGGATGATATGGATTCCGGAACCCAACTCAAGGGAAGATTTTAATATGCTTTTACTTAAAAAACTGGGCCAATGAAAAAATATATTCTTTTTCTCCTATTGATGGGTTTTTGCCAATTGCTTACTGCCCAGATCGTCGGAAGCTCTTCCTGTATGGATGTCATTCCCTCTGCTCCTTCCAAGGTGATTTATAGTAATACCCAAACTATTATGTCTGCCAACATTGCGCCTTCTGGCTTTTCTTATCGTTGGTATGATTCAAATGGTTCAACCCAAGTATCAACCAGTCAATTTTTCGCAACTCCGATACTTTATGCAAGCAAAACCTATTTCCTAGCCTATTACCACAATTCCACGGGATGCCTTACCGTAAAGGTGCCGATCCGCGTTGATTTATATCAAGAGGATAGAAACTGGGTTAGAGAATATGTAGCCAGAGATACGGTTGTTGCGGACTTTGGACTCCGAAACTCCTCACAAACCCAATCCTTTAAATCAACCACATACCATGATGGATTGGGTAGGGAAATCCAGCAAGTAGCCATCAAGGCAGGAAATACGGGTAGTGATATCATCACACCGATAACCTATGATTCTTATGGGCGGCCTTACCGGGATTATTTACCGGTCCCAAATAATTCTACTTCAATAGGATTGTTTAGACCCACCGCCACTAGCCTTCATAGCAGTTACTATAATACCACCTACAGTGACAGCAGGGGATATGCAGACAAAACCTATGAGGCTTCTCCCTTAAATCGGGTATTGAAGCAGGGAGTACCCGGGACTCCGTGGGTGGGTCATGAACTGGAGTTCATCGAAGGGACCAATTCATCAGGTGATAGTGTGAGGGTTTGGACTGTCGGATCGGCTGGACTACCGGAATCCACTGCAATTTTCCCCGCCGGTACACTTTCAAAAAACGAAACAAGGGATGAGGATGATCGTCGTGTGATTGAATATATGGACAGGCTGGGTAGACTAATTTTAAAAAAAGTACAGTTTTCTGATAACCCCACTTTGCATCATGACGGCTGGCTTTGTACCTATTATGTCTATGATTCTTTTGGTCGATTAAGGGTGGTCATGCCTCCTAAAGCAATCGGTACCTTAAGGAATTCGAATAAGTGGTACGGTTCCACCTGGAATTCATTAAAATTCAACCAATACTACTTGTATTCCTATGATGCCAGAGGAAGGGTGATTACCAAAAAGTTGCCAGGCAAGGCTCCAGAGGAATATGTTTATGACCTGCAGGATAGGCTTGTGGCCTCTCGGGACAGTCTATTGATAGTACAAGGCAAATGGCATTATCGTAAATATGATGCATTGGGAAGGGAAGTGATGACAGGACTGGTTGCCAATACTCAATCCAGATCATCTTTACAGACGGATTTGGATGGAATGGGATCAAACAATGCGGTGATCAATGCTACCTCTGGAAAAACCGGATCAACCAATGCCGGAGGTTTTCCAACCAGCAGTGAAGGTGATGTACTGACAGTTACCTATTATGATCATTATAATTTCAAAAAAAGTACCCTCAATTTCTCCCAATTACCCGGATACCCCGCCTCCAGTTCTCAAACCCATGGACTGGTGACCGGCAAGCTGGTCCGAAATCTGAGTTCAGGATTGCGGCATGAATCTGTATACTTTTATGACGCTCAAGGCCGCTTGATTCAATCACTTGAAGAACATCATCTGTCAGGTACTTTGAGGGCTTCGACCAAATTTGACTTTGAGAATAAACCCGTACAAACCACCAGCCAACTGACCGGTCCTTCCTCTCAGACCATCATCAAAGACTATCATTACAACAATGTGGGAATGATTAAAAAAATCACCCATAAAATCAATTCAGGCCCCACAGTTACCTTGGCGGAATTTAGCTATGATGAGCTGGGTAAACTGACCAACAAGGTTTTTCCGGTTGCGGCAAATGCCTCCACTTCGTTTACCTATAATATCCGTGGCTGGTTGAAAAAAATCAATAATCCGCAAACGGTGAATGGAACAGGAGCGGTATTTGCCCAAGAACTCTTTTACGAATCCGGGGGGACGAGTCCGCAGTTCAATGGGAATGTTTCCAAAATTGAATGGAAGGGAAAAGACGATATCAAGCGAATCTATAACTACACTTATGACCCTGTTAGTCGCTTGAAAACAGCCACCTACTCAGTTCCTTCTGCGACAAGCCAAAATGGGCGATATAATTTGAGTAATATCAATTATGATCAAAATGGGAATATCACCAGTATGAACCGATCCAACCAACTGACGGGTACTACCTTTGGATTGGTGGATCAGCTGACCTATACCTACCCCTGGAATGGAAACAAACTGACTCAGGTGGCAGATGCCATAAGCTCCACAAGCTACCTGTCCAAGGACTTTAAAGAGCGGAGCAGCAGCAGCTATACCTATGATAAAAACGGCAACCTGACCAAAAACCTCGATAAGGAAATCAACAGTATTACTTATAATCATTTAAATCTTCCTCAGGTGATCACCTTTACGGGAACCAATCGGAAGATAGAATACCAATATAATGCAGAAGGCATAAAGGTACGGCAGGTCAATACGAACGGTTCCACAGTCACCACCCTAAACTATCTTGGGGAATTTGTGCTGGAGGGATCTGCCATGAGCTATATACTTCACGATGAGGGAAGGGCGGCTTATGAAGGGGGAACCTATCACTATGAGTTCTTTATCAAAGATCATCTGGGCAATGTGCGTCAGGTGGTTCGGGCTCCGTTATCAGGAGCCAGAATCGCCACTATGGAGCCGGAGAAGGCAGAAGAAGAGGAGCAATATTTCCAAAACATCAAAGAATCCAGACAAGGTTCTGCCGAGCACAATAAGACACCCGGTGGATATGCCACAGCATGGCTCAATGCTGACCGCGGAAGGATCCTTGGACCATCCCGGAGCCAAGAAGTACAGGAGGGGGATAGCGTGGAACTTGGTGTATTTGGAAAATATGTAGACCCCAAGAAGTTCAGACTAAGTCCGGCGACCTTTGCCCGAACCGGGATGGACCGCAAGATCATCCGCACACTCGGGGAGTACGGGCAAAACCTGGCCGCCTCCCCCAACGAACTTGCGATAGCCAATGTCATTGCGCTGGTGATTACCGAACTTCAACAGAAACCTGCCCCCGAAGCTTACATGGGTTACGCTTTGTATGATGCCGATAGTAATCTGTACGAACAAGGAAAGGTAGTTTTGAGCAAAAGAGCCAGAAACAAGCATGAGGAACTGATTGAGAAGATCGCAGTGAGGAAGGATGGCTACATCGAAACATTCTTGGTCAACGAGACAAGTGAAAACGTCTGGTTCGATCAGTTCCGGATCATGAGTACTGGTCCCTTAATCGTACAGGAGACTCATTATGATCCCTGGGGTGTTGAACTAAGCGGATTGGGTTACCAATATGGCGGAATCAAAATAAATCCGTATTTATACAACGGAAAAGAGGCAAACGGCCACTTGGGAGTGAATATCTATGATTACGGGGCGAGGCTCTATGATCCGGCGATCGGTCGGTGGTTTGTGATCGATCCTTTGGCAGAAAAAATGACCCGCCATTCTCCGTTCAACTATGCCTTTGACAATCCGATCCGCTTTATCGATCCGGATGGGATGGAGCCTTACTCCGCGCTTGGGGAGGTAAAGACTTCCGGGGAGAGTATGAGTATGGAGGATGAAACCGAGAAAAGTGTGATGAATGGGGAGGAGTCAGGGGGTGATGAACCTGTTATGGTCAATATTGGTTACGGGGAAATTAGCTCTGATATGATTACCACAGGGATTGATTTTATGGGTAATTTTCAAAGTGCTAATTCAAATAAACCAAAGCTGACTGATGTTTCCGATAAATTTTATGATCAATTAAATAAAACAAATGAATTTTTTTCAAGTCAAGCGAGTAGATTTGAAAATCTAGCAAAAGAAAATGGGTGGAATAAATACGAGCTTTTGAAAGCAAAACTTGAGTTCTTTAAATCACAAGTTGGAACTGGAAAGCCATTTGATATTAAACAACCTGGTAAATCCTTCAGCCAAGAAGAAATCGGGTCAAAGGCTATATTTAATGGAAGTGAATACAATTTTGATGACTTTGGAAATATGAACTATGGACTGGCAGCAAGGGCATTTGGATTGAATTTGATTACAGCAATTGCAGGGGCTGGATATAACCAAACCTTTCAAACAAAAACCCCTGATTTTTCAAATCCATTGGGCTTTTTTGATCACAAAAGGGATACAATTATGATTATTAAAGGATTTTATATTCGGCCACAATGAGAAAAATTATATATATATTCATGATGTTATTAGTTTTAATGTCATGTAAGAAAAATACTCGGATCAAATTCAATGATTCAATTAATGAAGTATCAAGTTCAATGTTAAATATTGCTGATTTTATTGAGATGAATTCAAAGACAGGAATTAAAAATATTTTCGTTGACAACAATGATATTTTTTATATAAACAATACAAGTATTGGATTATTTAAGGAGTCAAATTCTGAGGATTTGGTGAATTTATTCAAAGGCAAATATACAAGAATCGAAATGGAGTTTCTTTTAAGAGATTTTAATCAATTAATGAGAAATGATATTTCATCCGTATTTATTGATCCCGTATATAACCAAATTTTTTTTACATATAACCGAAGTCCTGAAAATTCTTATATTCAAATGCGTTTATTAACATTTAATATTGACTTCGAGGGGTTTGATGATAATTTTGAGGTTCTAGATACCAAGGAAGACTTATTTTTAATTGCCCCAAAATAAAAAGAATAAGTCTGAAATATGAATTAGAGTTTTAGTCCATACTTGGAGTGGGGTATGATTGATTTTTTGGGAAGTCGTCTCCTAGACGTAATTTCATTTAGGGCCTTCTAGGAAAATAAAAACTGAGGATTTAGAGAAGTTAAGCTAGCTTTAAAATTTAGGAGGAAACAAGTGTAAGGAATTATGAAAAAGACGGCTAAAAGGCATGCCCATCGCTTAGCCTATACCAGCCAAAGCCAGCTTTCGTTCATCGGATTTGAAACTCTGTTTTACTATGGGTTATGAGCACAGGTCCGCTTATTGTCCAAGAAACGCACGGCGCCCGATGAGCTTGCCTCCAGAGGGAGGCGAAGCAATATCGGAAATCCCTGGGGTCTGGAATTGACAGGACTGGGATATCAGAATGGAGAGGACCGAGCGTTAAAAATCAGTCCGGTGGACTGATTTAGCGAGGGTCCAGCTTGCAGGGTGGGAGGAATTTTTATCTTTGTAATGAGGGCTAATCTAGCGAAGTGCCGGCTTGTAGGTCAGGTGGCAAACGGCCACTTGGGAGTGAATCTGTACGATTATGGAGCGAGGATGTACAGCCTGTCCCGATGAACTTGCCTTCCGATAGGAAGGTTAAGCGATATCGGGAACCCTGCCCCGATTCATCGGAATCAGATGGTTTGTGATCGATCCGTTGGCAGAAAAAATGACCCGCCATTCTCCGTTCAACTATGCCTATGACAATCCAATCCGATTTATCGATCCGGATGGGATGGAGCCATACTCAGCACTTGGGGAGGTAAAGACTTCCGGGGAGAGTATGAGCTCGGAAGATGAGACCGAGAAAAGTGTGATGAATGGGGAGGAGCGTGGAAGTCAGGATTGTGAAGGTTGTACTTCCTTGCCTGAGTTTGTGGTGGAAGCGCCCAAATTGGAAAAAGCAATTGCATTACCCCTCGTTAGTATTAGACCCGTTTTTACTTTGAATCCGGTTGCGGCATGGACTGGGATATCTATGGGAGCTACCTATTTAGCCTTTGATGCAGGAATTCGAATTGAGGAGACAACGATATCGATTGCGAGAGTATTGGAACGATTAGGATTTAATCCTAATGTTTTGGGGAAAAATCAAGTAGATTATGCACCTCCTCCTGGAGTATTGCCAGGATTTCCAGGAGCAACCCGAGTTAAACCTAAAGGGGGGAGGGCACGGTGGAGAACAAAAGATGGTGATATTTTAGAATGGGATTCGCAACACGGAGATGTTGAAGTTTATGATAAAAATGGAAAACATAAAGGATCTGCAAGGCCTACCGATCCTAATATATACAAACCTCAAGTAAAAGGAAGAAAAATAGACCCCTGAAATCATGAAAGTTAAACGAATCATATCTAAATATCATTTCAATAGTGAAAGTAGGATAGAGGAAATTATTTTACCAGAATTGGATATAAGGTGGTTGTCATCTTGTTTTAAACATCCTACCTCTGATAGTTTACTTTATAATTCATACCGAATTGGACCCAACGAATATAAAAAAATGATTGAAGTATTGGATATTAAATTAGATTTAGAAAATTTTGAGTATTTTCTGGAATCAGCTAGTTATTAATATAAAAATCATTAAATAGTTCATCTGAAAATACCTTATTGAAAAGATATGTCAATTCTAATAAGGTGTAGCAAATATTCAATATTCCTTAAAGTGTAAATCTAATTTTGCTGAGAAGGATATATAATAAAGTAAGTAAAAATACGTCCTGATATTCCGATGATTTATCGATCCTGATGGGATGGAGTCTTACGCTGTACTTGGGGTGGTAAAGACTTCCGGGGAGAGTATGAGCTCGGAAGATGAGACCGAGAAAAGTGTGATGGATAGGGAGGAGTCAGAGGGTGATGAACCTGTTATGGTCAATATTGGTTACGGGGAGATTAGCTCTGATATGATTACCACCGGGATTGATTTTATGGGTAATTTTCAAATTGAAGGTGTTGAAAAATCTAAAAATAAAGATTGTTGTGGGGATGAAAATAAATCCAATCAAAGGAGATCTCCAAATGAGATTTCAAGAGCAGAAAATGATGGTTATGGATATGCTGGAAATTCTAGAGAAATAAATGGAAAAACATACTATAAAATGTCAACAAGAGGAGGACAATTTTTTTGGGTTGATAATGCTTGGAATTCTCTTCCAAGTACATCATTTAATTTCTGGAAAACATATATGGGGGAAGATTTGCAAAAATATTTTCCAATTCTTCAAAATCCTCAAAATAGAAGTTCAATAAGTAATGTTGGAGTAAGTATTTTTGAAACGTTTTATCTTGAAAAGTTGATTCGTTGGCCGTTTCCTCTACCTATTTATGTTCCGCGAGAATTTATAAATAACGGCGAACCTCAGAAATTCAATCAAGAATAAATAATTTTATAAGAAAAAGTCATGCCTTTAATGCCCTGGAATAAAATTAGTTGGAAAACAATGATAAGTTTATCCTTGGTTTTCTTGTTGATTTTAATACTACTTATAATCCTATACAGGTAAATATCCTTTTGGATTTAAATAAAAAATCAATTTAAAGTATTGAATTTGGTTGAGCATACCCCTGCTGAGTGTAATTTTAAGTTGAATTTAAAATAGATATTGCCTAGGCGTAATTTGTAATTACGCATTCGTATCAATACAAATTTGTATGAGGGAAGGACAAGGTGTTAAGAATTCCGATAATGACCGGAATTAGCCTTAGGCTAGATTGTTGGGCAGACAAAATCACCCAGCGCCTACTTAAACTTCATAGGTGCTGATGAATACGATGCCGGGGTGGGGAAGAATCCTGGGCCCATCCCGAAACCAGGAAGTGCAGGAGGGGGATAGTGTGGAACTTGGTGTTTTTGGAAAATACGTAGAACCCAAGAAGTTCAGACTAAGTCCGGCAACCTTTGCCCGAACCGGGATGGACCGCAAGATCATCCGCACACTCGGGGAGTATGGGCAAAACCTGGCCGCCTCCCCCAACGAACTTGCGATAGC
>NZ_FNAC01000008.1:0-22000 GCF_900101705.1 Algoriphagus faecimaris
AGTGAGTAAAGCTTGGCAAGTTCGAGAGAACTTTAAAGACCTCTTTGGATCTTCCTCTTTGTTTGCAACTTCGTCCTTGCTCAAATGGATGACCAATGCCTACAGCAGAAAGATCGCTGAAATAGACAAAGTGGTAAATATGTTTAAAAGCCATCTAAATGGAGTTATAAATGCTTTGACAGAACGAATCTCAAATGCAATGGCTGAACGCCTAAATGGTAAAATTCAAGAACTTAAAACAGTGGGTAGAGGATACCGTACTTTTACAAACTTTAGAAGTGCTATACTATTCTTTAACGGTGGTTTAAACTTATATCCTCACTAACTTAAGGGTAGAACCAATTCTTTTATTTGAAGCCTAACTTTATACTACTAAAATGATTATGAAAAAGCTTTATTTTTCTTTCGCATTCTTATTCTTTCTTACATCCTCTTGGGCACAGAAAACAGAACTGAAGCTGAATTTGAATGTGGATGAAACGTACATCCAAAAAACGGAATCCACCATGTCCATTGCACAAAATGTGCAGGGAATGGAGATGGATATTGACATGAACTTGACCGGTGAACTCAGTTACTTGGTGAAAAGCTTCCAAGATGGAGTCTATGACATGGAAGTACAGTACAAATCCATGGAAATGAACATGGTAATGCCTCAAGGAAATGAAATGAATATCAAAAGTGGGGATGAAAGCAATCCAATGTCTAAAATCTTTACCAATTTTTGCAATGTGCCTTTCAACCTTAAAATGACCCAATACGGAAGAATTCAGGAAATTTCTGGTTTTGACAAAATCTATGAAAAGGTATTTGAAGAGCTTCCTGGCATGAGTAGTCAACAACTCGCTCAAATGAAGGATCAAGTTTCGGGAACTTTTGGGGAGGAAAGTTTACGAAGCAATTTGGAAATGACCATCGCCATTTATCCTAACCAAAAAGTAGATGAGGGAGATACCTGGAATGTAGAAAGCGAGTTGACATCCGTTATGAATGTCAATGTTAATAGTAAATATACCTATATGGGATCAGATGAAGCTCATCATAAAATCACTGGGAATGCTACATTGAGCAGCAATCCCGATGCCTTCGAAATGAACGGAATGAGCGTAAAATCCGACTTGAATGGTTCCATTAAATCAGAAATCTTGGTTGATAAAACTACAGGCTGGGTATATGAGGCAAAGATTTCACAGGTAATAGAAGGCGCCACCATCATGGAAGGAAATCCCCAAATGCCTGAAGGAATGCGAATTCCAATGAAAATAAAATCAGAGATGGTTTTTTCCGGACAGTAATTCTTTATTGGATTTTCCAAAATGGAGCCAAAATTCAAACCTTCAGGGCTTTTCAATTCTAAGTCCACGGCTCCACCTAGCGTAATTAGCCTGAGATTGTATTTGATTCTTGCACTACAATTAAGTGACTTAATCTACTTTCAAATATGAAACGGGTATAAAAAAAGCCGATCGAATGACCGGCTTTTTTCTAATTTCTATTCTCTTAATTAATCGTTGTCAAAGATATCCGAGACATTGCCTTTGAACTTATTCCACTCATCTTCAATGTCCCTTGTTGTTTTATTTACCGAGGTTTTCACATCAGACCAAGTATTTTCTGTCGCTTTTTCGACATCTTCCATGGCTTTCTCGACATCAGTTTTTTCTTCTCTGAGATCAGCTTGGATTTCTTCGATCTCAACTTTCATTTCCTCGGAGGCATTTACTTTTTTTGCTTCCAATTCTTTGATTTTGAGGTCGATTTCGGCATTCAGTTCTCGAAGGTCCTGACGGAGTTCGTTTCTGTCCTTTTCAAACTCTGCATTTACTTCAATAACTTCTTGCTCCTCTTTTTCATTTCGGTTTTCGTCACAAGACATCACCGACAAACTCAAAAAAGCAGTTCCTAAAATTGCTAATGTTTTGATTTTCATTGTAGTATAATTTATGTTAAACAATATATTTGTAAGCTTATAGGCTCAATCACCATGCCAAGCCCAAAAGCAGACATTTTAGCAGGCTTTTTAAGAACAACTCAAAAATCAGAAAATCCTTATCCCTTCAAGACCCTTATAAACTCCAGGTATTACCCACTTCAGAAAGTGGCATACAACCCTGGTATTCTCCAGGAATTGGATCATAGCTCAGGACATTTTTTCCAATTTCTTCCGAACTGAAATAGGCCCAAAGTACCGTAGATTTCAATCCTCTATAGAACCCAACAGGCTCCTTCGGCCCAACGGCACCTCCCCATACAGTTTTGGGAAATTTAGGAGAATTGGCTTCCTGCTCCTTGAAGCAGGCTGCTTTGTCCTCCGCGGAAAGCTCAGCAAAGACATTTCCATAATTCTCCTTGCAATCTGAATTGAATTTTTCGATATCGGCCACTACTTGCTTCTGCCCTGCCTCGTCATAGGTTTTGGCATACATCAGATCAATAAAAATATCAGCTTTGACATCGAGTCCACCAGGTGTTTCGGTTTTTGGCAAAAGGAAATCCACGAAAGAGGACAAAAATTTAGCATGGTCTTCTGATAAAAACTGAGGAGTCCAGGTCAATCGATCTGTTTTGGCACAAGACTGAAGTAAGCTAAGCAAGGTCGGAGCTCCGGCTGCTGCACCGAGCGCCAAAGCGGATTTTTTAAGTGCGTCGCGTCTATTCATGGCTTAGAGGTTCATTTTTTTAAGTTCGGATACGGCATGATTGGCAGCTCTTGCAGTGAGCGCCATGTAGGTCAAGGAAGGATTGACACAAGAGGAAGATGTCATGCATGCCCCATCTGTGACAAAGACATTTTCACAGCCATGCACTTGATTATTTCCATTGAGCACTGAAGTTTTTGGATCTCTTCCCATTCTTGCGGTACCCATCTCATGGATACCAAAACCCATTTCGTGTTTGTTATCAAACTCCATCACATCTTTTAGCCCTGCTCGCTCCAGCATTTCCTTGGCATCCTGCCTCGCCTGATCATTGAGTGCAAGTTCATTGGCTTTCCATTCCGCATCGATCGAGAGCGTGGGTTGGCCCCATTTATCCAATATCTCTTTATTGAGATAAACCTGATTTTCGTGGTAAGGAAGGCATTCGGAAAACCCGGTGATAAAGAATTCCCAAGGTCCGGGCTTCATCAGACTGTCTTTGAAATCTCCTCCAAAAGCCTCTTGATTGCTGCCTGATCCCCACCCGGCTCTGCCTCCTCCGCCTTGGAAACCAAAGCCACGCACAAACTTATCCGACTGAGGTCCGTCCTTCAGATTGACATAACGGGGAATATAGATTCCGTTCGGCCTGCGGCCTTTGTAATATTGATCTTCAAAACCTTCGACGGTACCCATAGCACCTACCCGATAGGTATGATCCATGAGGTTGTGTCCGAGTTCTCCGCTGTCATTTCCCAAACCATTTGGGAATCGGTTTGAAGTTGAGTTCATCAAAATCTGTGTCGTACTCAAAGTAGAAGCATTGACAAAGATAATTTTGGCTTTGTACACGATCTCTTCACTCGTCTCCGCATCAATAATTCGTACTCCAGATGCTTTTCCTTTTTGCTCGTCATAGACCACAGACTGCACGATAGAAAAAGGCCGGATCGTCAAGTTGCCCGTGGCATTGGCTGCCGGCAAGGTCACTGCATTGGAACTGAAATATGCTCCATAAGGACAACCTCGATCGCAGCGGTTACGGAACTGGCATTTTCCTCGACCATTCAAGGGTTCGGTCAAGTGAGCCACCCTCCCTATAATTAGATTTCTGCCATTAAAGTCTTTCTCAATTCGCTCCTTTACATGCTTTTCAACACAGTTCAATTCCATAGGAGGTAAAAAGTGAGAGTCCGGCAACTGCGGCAAACCTATCGCTTCCCCGCTGATTCCAGCAAATTTCTCCACATAGGTATACCAAGGAGCGATGTCTTTATATCGTATGGGCCAATCAACCCCGTGTCCATCTTTGGCATTGGCTTCAAAATCCAAATCCGACCATCTATAGGTTTGCTTTCCCCAAAGCAAGGATCGTCCACCCATCTGATGAGCTCGAACCCACATAAAGGGTTTGACTTCGGTATAAGGGTTTTCGAGATCATTTGCATGAAAATGCTCGTTGAAAGCTCCGATAAAGCCCGATCGTCCACCTTTGGGATGTTTGGCTTTCTGCTCAGGTGTGAGCCCACCTCGGAGTTCATGCTCCCAAGGATCCAAAGTCATTGTGGGATAATCCACCACATGCTCGACAATCCGTCCCCGCTCGAGGACGAGGGTTTTGAGTCCGGCTTCGCAAAGTTCTTTTGCTGCCCAGCCTCCACTAATTCCCGAACCGATGACAATGGCGTCGTAGGTTAGGCTTTTGTCGGCGTCTATGTTAAAATTAGCCATATTAATAGGTCTGTTGAAGGCCTAATATTAGCCAATTTTTAAATGGAATACTCAGTCAATTTCTGACCAAAGGGAAGAATAGCTACTACTTTTCCCTGGTCCATTCCACCGTACGCCCAAATAAAGAAACGCCGATATACCCTCGAACCTCCAAAATATCCTTGTCCTTCAAGGTCATCACGCAGGAATAGGTTTTCCCATTTTTAGGATCGTAAATAGTCCCATTTTCCCATGAACCATCCTCAAAAGTAAACCCCTCCAATATCTCTAAGCCCAAAATGGGTTTATCCTGTAGCGATTCCTCCGGGTTGTTTTCATCGGTTTTAGGCTTTCCGTTATCAGTCGGCTCTTTTAGCCAAATGATTTTCCCGAAGTACTCCCCTCCCTCTTTGTAAATTTCAATCCGTCCGTCTTTCTCGGTATTGTTCCAAACTCCCAAAATGGCATCAGCATCTTGAGCCTGAATTGTCAAGGTGGTAACTAGAAAAAAAGCGAAGCTCGCAAAAAGGGTTTTCATATTGATAGAATTTGGTGATTATTCTAAATAAACGAAGTTTGATTGACTTGGTTTGAATCGAAAATAGGTAAAAAAACGAATTGGAAATTGTAACAGAATTGTCTTTTGATTCATGTCAAATTTTGATGGGGTTTGATCAAATAATCTAGAACATGACAGGTCGCCCCCTCAGGGCTCCAATCCCTAGAATTCCTATTATTACCCCAAATTGAATTTGGGGCTATTACAAAATGCGCCTTCAGCGCTATTGGTATTTAAACCGGAATATAGGAAAAGTGCCAAAGGCACGCCCTATGAAAGTATTAGGATTAAATGTTTATTTTTAAGAGCCCCAACGGGGCGATCTATATTCATTTTTCAAAACATAAAATTTCTGGTGACATGCCTCAGTCCCTAGCCAAAATCTACCTCCACATCGTTTTTTCTACCAAGAATCGAATACCGATGATTTCAGGTCGAATCAGACCAAATGCCCAAGCCTATTTTGTGAAAGTTGGAGCCAATTTGGGCAGTTTCACTGAAGAAATTTTCATAATGCCAGACCATATTCACTGGCTTTGCACACTTCCACGAACAATCACTATTGCCGATTTGGTGAAAAATGTCAAAATCTCTAGTTCTATAAAGTTTAAGGAATTAATCCGCCAAGATTTCGAATGGCAAAAAGGATATGGAGCATTTTCAGTTTCACAATCCAAATTGGAAACCGTCAAAAAATATATTCAAAATCAGCAGGAACATCATCAAAAAATAGAATTCCAAACCGAGTACAGGAGGTTTCTAGAGGAATATCGGATTGAATATGATGAGAAATATGTATGGGATTGATTCAATACAGGTCGCCCCTTCAGGGCTCTGAATAAAATGATGGATCATATATCCCAGAATTGAATTCTGGGCTCATACAAAAAATGCCTTTGGCATTTATCGTTTGCAGCACCAAAGGTGCGTTCTATTTCAGCCCCAAATTGAAGTTGGGGTCAAATACGAGATTATTGATTTGAACCCCAAAGGGGCGATCTGTATCAAATTTTTGATCCAATCACCCCTGATTAAAAATCCATCCTTGCCCCTACCCGCATTTTCCCCTATTTTTCACCTATGAAAAAATTCACCCTAATCTTCATTCTTGCCTTTGGGCCACTTTTCTCCTTTGCGCAGCAAAAACTCAATAAGGACGAGCAGAAACTGATCGAACTCATCGACAAAAACTACCAAGAGACCGTCGCTCTCCTCGAAGAAGTCATCAACATCAATTCAGGTTCACTCAATAAAGAAGGAGTGCGGGAAGTAGGACGGGTTTTTGCCCGAGAATTTGAAAAAATCGGCTTCCAAACCGAATGGGTGGAAGTACCCGCTGAGGTGAATCGTGCTGGACATTTTGTTGCTACCCGAAAGGGAAATAAAGGCAAAAAACTCTTTCTGATCGGGCATATCGATACAGTTTTTGAAAAGGACATGCCCTTTACCCCTTTCACTTGGCTGAATGACAGCACGGCCACCGGACAGGGTGCCAATGACATGAAAGGTGGTGATGTGTTGGTTTTTGCTAGTCTAAAGGCGCTTCACGAACTCGGGCTCTTGGACGAACGAACGGTGACCGTGTATTTTATGGGAGATGAGGAGAGTTCAGGGGACAATGAGCTTTCCAGAAAAGACTTTATCGAGCGATCCAAATCCCATGATATCGCTCTAGGCTATGAGACGGCACAGGGATTCAATACGGTAACAGTTGCTCGGAGAGGTTCCAGCGGCTGGACTTTGAAAACCACAGGACGTCAAAGTCATTCCAGTGGAGTTTTCCGTGAAGGGGTTGGCTATGGAGCCATCTATGAGGCAGCTCGGATTCTGACTGAATTTCAACAAGAACTCGCAGGAGAGCAATATTTGACTTTTAACCCCGGCCAGATTATCGGAGGCTCTGATATTTCTTATGACGACATCTCCGGAAAAGGGGAAGCCTTGGGCAAAACCAATATCGTGGCCCGGGAAGCTTTGGTGACCGGAGATCTGCGTTTTTTGGGAGAGGCCCAAAAGGAATCGGCAAGAGCCAAAATGCGGGAAATCGTAGCCAAAAACCTCCACCAAACGGATGCAGAAATTACTTTTCGGGACGGGATTCCTTCCATGAGTCCTCGGAAAGAAAACTACGAATTGGCAGCTGTCCTGAATCAAGTAAGTTTGGATATGGGATTGGGCGAAGTGAAGCCAGGCGATCCAGGAAGCAGAGGTGCTGCTGATATAGCTTATGTGGCTGAGATTCTTCCCGGATTGGATGGATTGGGTGCTTCAGGTCGCGGTGCACACGCTCCAGGCGAAACCATCAACATGAAGCAATTCCCCGATCTGATCAAAAGAAATACGATTTTACTGTACCGATTGACCCGATAAACTGATGCAAAAATTTTTAATCCCGGCGGTCATGGTAGCAGCAGCCCTTTCCTGCCAAGCTCCCAAACCCCAAGAACCCGAGCCTATGAAACCCCAAAAAATAGTCGTCTATCAGGTTTTCACCCGCCTTTTTGGCAATACAAACTCCAACAACAAACCCTGGGGCACCAAGGAAGAAAACGGTGTTGGGAAATTTAATGACTTCACGGATACCGCCTTGGAGGAAATCAATAAACTGGGCGTATCCCATATCTGGTACACGGGTGTTCCGCATCATGGCGTGATCGGGGATTTTCCGGAGATCGATGTGAGTTCAGATGATCCAGATGTGATCAAAGGGAGGGCTGGCTCCCCTTACGCCGTACGGGATTACTATCAGGTCAATCCCGATTTGGCCATGGATGTGACCAAGCGAATGGAAGAATTCGAAGCTTTGATCGCCCGCACGCAGAAGCATGGGATGAAGGTGATCATCGACATTGTCCCTAATCATGTGTCTAGACATTACGAAGGAAAAAACAATCCCAAAGGAGTAAATGACTTTGGAGCGGATGATGATACATCTGTAGAATATGCCCGAGACAACAACTTCTATTATATCCCGGGAGAAGCTTTTCAAGTACCCGAACCCAAAAATGGCTACAAGCCTTTGGGTGGAGAAAAGCATCCCTTGGCTGACGGGAAATTTGACGAGAACCCAGCCAAATGGACAGGCAATGGTTCCCGATTGGCTCAACCTGACTTCTATGACTGGTATGAAACGGTCAAAATCAATTATGGAATCAAACCGGATGGTAGCAAAGATTTTGAAGAATTGCCTGCCGGCGCGGATTCCTTGGACTGGAAAAAGCACTATGAATTCTGGCAGGGAAAGGACGTGCCGGATTCCTGGAAAAAGTTCAAGGACATCACTCAGTTTTGGTTGGACAAAGGAGTGGATGGATTTCGCTTCGACATGGCAGAAATGGTCCCGGTGGAATTTTGGTCTTATTTGAATTCCTATATCAAAAATACCAAGCCGGATGCTTTTTTGATGGCAGAGGTCTATCAGCCTGCCTTGTATCGGGATTATTTATGGAAAGGCAAAATGGATTACCTCTACGACAAGGTGGAGCTTTATGACACACTCAAAAACATCATATACGGGCATGGCTCAACAGACAATCTACCCGCTATTTTTGAATCGCAGCGTGACATCGAGCATCACATGCTTCACTTCCTGGAAAACCACGACGAGCAAAGAATAGCCAGTCCGGAGTTTGCCGGGAACCCTTGGAAAGCCATGCCTGCAATGGTGGTTTCTGCGACGGTTTCTACTTCTCCTACTATGATTTATTTCGGGCAGGAGGTTGGCGAACCAGGAGCAGAAGATGCAGGTTTTGGCGATCCAAGTCGTACCTCCATTTTTGACTACATCGGCGTACCGCAGCATCAGAAATGGATGAACGGAGGTAAATTTGATGGAGGGCAGCTATCGGAAAATGAAAAAGCACTGCGCAACTACTATGCTGAAATGCTCAACTTCACCAGAAACAGTCCAGCGCTGATGGGAGAGTATATGGAGTTGCATTCCTTTAACCGGAAGCAAAATCCAGCCTACACAGACAAAGTCTTTGCTTTTGCCCGCTGGGATGAAAGTCAGAAGCTGATTGTGGTGACCAATTTTGATGAATTCCAATCGGTGAAAACAACACTTAAACTTTCTCCTGAATTGCTCAAGGCTTGGAACTTGCAACCCGGCGAAAGGGAGATCAAAGAGCTGATGTTTGGGAAGAAGAAGACTATGCTTCGGGTCACTGATGAAGGGGCTGAAATTGACTTGGATTTTGGGCCTTGGGAGTCGGCGGTGTTTGAGGTGAAGTAAAAATGTGAACCCCGAAGAACACGAAGAAACGCAAAGGATTAGATTTCATTTCTATGCAGCTTTCCAACTTTGCAGGGATTCTACCCCCTGCCGAAAAGTCAAGTCCGGAAAAATAAGGTTATTATCAACTCCCAAATATCCGATGAACTCTAGAATTAGATAATAGTCACCTTCGATGATTCTTCACTTTTCACTCACCTCCAAACCGATAAGAAATCCCAAATTGAACCGCAAGATTTCTATATCGAATTTCATCTTGAATTTTATAAGCAATAGATGCTGCCAGCAAACTGGTCCAATAGTCATGAGGATGGTCAGAACGAAGATAGGTTGCTGAAAGGTTCATATTGAACTTTTTAGACAGCGAGTAGGCTACTTTGGTTTCGAGTCCATAAGCAAATTCCCGTAAGCTAGTCGGCACTGGTCCATCTACAGGAAATGGCCTGAGTGGAATGGCTGTGGTCTCTGAAATCTGATAGGTCCAGGAATAAAAAGGAAACTCCAGGTTATTTATCCCTGCCAAGCCAGTAAATCGAAACTCCAGGCGATGAATAGGCAAACGATATCCGATTCCCAAATAAAAAAGATTAGCTCGATAAGGGTCGCTTTCCAATCTTCCCGGAACTTCAAACGGCACTCCGTTTAAATCAATTTCGGATTTAAAATTGTCATCGTAAAAAGTCTGTTGGGGATGGGTATCTATGGAATGTTGGATATTAAGATAATTTAGGCTTATAAAAACCGAAGAAGTGAGATGATAGCTCAGGTTTAGTCCCAAACTGTACCCCAATTCTGCTTGGCCTCCTTCATTTTTGAGAAATCCCTGAAATCTCTCTGCACTAGAGCCCGGAGAGACAGGTTCTAAAGATGGAGTGATAGAAATTTCCTTAAAATGACCAACCGGTACAGCCAGTCCACCGGAAAAACCGAATTCGATTTTTTCTAAGAATTTTTCTTGACCGAAGGAACCAACATGGTTGATGAAAACAAAGATTATTGAAAAGACTAATTTCTTCATTCTGCTAACTTTAAAGCTATTCCCAATGATGCGGTAATTACTCTAAAATTGATCTGATCTTCAATTTCAAAATTCCGTGACCCCACTAGGGCGGTCCAGTACTCATGACTGTGGTTTGATGCTAAGTATTTAAATTTAAGGCTCACGCCGATTCTTTCCGAAATGGATTTTTCCAGTCCAAGACCCATTCCGTAGAGAAATGCGGGTAACTTATCCGGGACGGGGCTTTCTACGTAAGGACCTGGGCGCAAAATTGTGGTTGGACCTGGAGAGTCAAATTTCCAAGTATAAAATGGGAAAACTAATTGATTTACTCCTAAATATCCCTCTCCAAAGAAGGCCCAAGTGCCTATGGCTTTGCGATAGCCAAATCCGGAATACCAGCCATTAGCTTGATAATGATCTGATTCGAGTGAACCGAAAATTTGATACTCATTCCCAAAGAAGTCTGTCCTGTTCTGCAAATTAGCTGCAAAATAGTTTTCCTGCGGACTGACATCTATTGGGTTTGTAAATCTTGAATAGTTTAAAGAAAAATAAAAGGAAGGAGAAATAGCGTATGCCAAAGTGACACCTAAATTACTTCCGAGTTGTGCCTGTCCTCCTTCTTGCTTCACAAATCCTCTAAACTCCCGATATTGATTTTCAGGATTGAAGTTTTGATCTAGAGAGGGCTCCACGACTGATTTGGAAAATGATCCCATTGGAATGCTTGCGCCTAGTTCAATTCCCAGTTCAAGCTTGTTTAAAAATTTCTGTTGAGAAAAACAGGAAATCGTCATAAAACAACATAGTCCCAAAAGCAAAGAAATTTTATTCATTTTTTATCAATCTAGATTCCAAAACCACATCCTCACCTATTCTTACTCTGACAAGATAATCTCCCTTTGGAAGATCCTGGATATCCACTTTTTCATCAGCAGTGATCTTAAATTCAAGAATTTTACTGCTCTTATATAGTGGGATGATCTCCAAATCCATGTGGCCATTATAATCGCTCTTAATGCTGATGCTTGAACTGCTCGGATTAGGGTAAAGGCTAAAGTTACCATAATTGTAATAGGTCACATTTCTCACAGCCAAGGTATCATTGCTGGAGCTGCGCGCATATATTCGAAATGAAACGTAGTTACCAGATTGCATTGTGAAATGCATCTGATTGGTATGTGCCCAAAAAGGAAGATTTCCTTGGTATCTCTCCCAAACAAAATTATTTATCCCTGTCATAGATAGATAGGTAGATACATTTCCAGAAGGTACCTGATTTCCATTTCCCAAAGTGTGATTAGTTGAGTTGGACGTGGTATAGGTTCCCGATATGGTTACTGCAGGGACAATAATTGTAATTATCTGTTCTTTTGGGGGAATTCCTGAGCAACCAGAAATAGTCACTTTAACCTGTGTAGTACCAAAGGAATCGCCCCTGAGGGATACAGAAGCTGCATTAGTGCCCGAGGTAAACGATACTATTCCAGGAGTCCCTATTATGGACCAAGAATAGGTAGCACCAGGCTTTGAAAGTAATGAAATGGGTTTGATTTGACCTTTTGGTAGATACTCCGTGACTTTTATACTACCTATGTAAACATAATATTTATCAGGTTCGGTTTTACCTGCATTTTGAAGTTCATAAAAAGTGGAATCGAAATCATGCCGGATTACCGGACTTTCACCATACTTTGAAATAAATTTAGGGTTAAAAGTCGTATTTCGATCTCTAACCAAGGAATGAAAGCCATCTGCAATATTGAATTTCTGAGTTACTACATCCACATTTGAGAGGCTTTGACCACAAACTTGCACATAGAGTGGAGAATCCCGAAAGTATGTTTCTGTGGGACCACCCCCCGATTGAGTATATTGAGTTTTTACGTTTACGATTCCAGGATTAGTTGAATTCAAGGAAGTTCCTTGTATAAACCCTTCTTCCCAATAGGCTGCTGCAAATCCATGGCAAATAAAATCTCCACAATTGGAGGAAAGTCGTTGGGTACCAAATTGGCTGCCAATTTTCCAAAATCCATCGTCTCCGCAGCTCTGGGAAACACCTTCTAATGCAACTAAAAATGATAGGCAAAAGAAAATTAATTTTTTCATGTGTCTATAATTGAATTTTAAAGGTCACATGGAATCTCGCATGGTTGATAGTCATACCAGTGTGTGACGGCTACGTCATGCTCGATTTCATGTGTTTATAATTGTCTTTTAGCGGTCACATGGAATCTCGCAATTATAATCATCCCGGTGTGTGACGGGTACGTCATGCTCGATTTCATGTGATGTAATTTTATTAAAACTAATGTCTGTAATTTTAGTATCAAACTTTCAGTTAATTTTTTCCCAGATTCAAGTGATAAATGCAGCACTAAAGGTTTAAGGAAGGAAGCCTAGGCTTCCTTCCTTAGGCTGAATAATTAAATTAGTGTTGTCATGCAGAAATTCAATCATCTCAGCCCAGAACAAAGATATCAAATCGAAATCCTTATCAAAGAAGGATACACCCAGACGCAAATTGCTGCAGTTATCGGAGTGCATAAAAGTACAATCAGCAGGGAGCTAAAACGGAATACAGGTAAGCGTGGTCTCCACTCCAAAAGCTATCAAGCCAAGGTGGCTATTAATCGAACCCGGGAACGACATCGTTTCAAGCGGAAGAAAATCCGGTTCACCGAACAACTCAAAGAGCAGGCCAGAGCCTGGCTGGAACAAGACAAACTCAGTCCCGAACTCATATCAGCCACCTGGAAGAAACTCAACCAGCCGGGAGTCTCTCACGAGACGCTGTATGACTGGATATGGAAAGCCAAGAAGAGCCACCACTGGAGTCTGATCCAGCACAGAGGACTTTATAAACACCTCAGACACGGCAAAAGGAAACAGAAAAGAGGCAACTACAGACAAAACAGAGGGGTAATCAAAGAGCGTGTACCGATCGACCAAAGACCAGACTTCATTGAAAACAGGCAGCGGTTAGGAGATGTGGAAGTCGATCTGATGATGGGGAAGAACCACCAGTCGGCTTTGTTAGTCATGACCGACCGGGCCACACTGATCACCACTTTGGACTTCCTGCCATCCAAAGAAGCCGGGCTGGTCAAGACCAAAATCGAAAAGCGCCTCAAGTGGGTCGGACCAAGCTGGATCAAAACCTGCACCTTCGACAATGACATGGCTTTTGCCCTCCACCATGAATTAAGGGACAAATATGGAGTCAAAACGTTCTTCACTAGACCCTATACTTCACAGGACAAGGGAACAGTCGAAAACAGAATAGGACTTATTAGAGCTTTCTTACCAAAAGGAACAGACTTGAATGAAACCTCCGACCAAACCATCGCAGAAATAGAACAAAAAATCAACAACAGACCGATAAGAAAATTCAACTACCTGACTCCTAAAGAGAAATTATTATCTTACAAAACTGTTGCACTTATTACTTGAACACGGCTTTACTAATTCAAGGAATTGATACTAACTCAAAGTCGGAAATCTTAGGCTATCGAGGTGGTGAAAAAATTGATATCTCGGACTTACCAAAAGGTGATTATATCCTTAAAATAAGTTTTGAAGGGAAAATGATTCATCAAGAACGATTAATCCTATCAAAATAGCTCCCTATGAAAAATTTATTTCTTCTGGTTTTATTATTGGGCTTTACGCTTCAATCTTCCTTTTCTCAGGTAAATCCACCCCGGAGATTCTCATTATCCATCAGTGCAGGCCCTGCCTTTCCAGTGGGTGTATTCGGAGGAAAAAATATGGAAAATGCTGCGGTTTATTTTCCAGATTCGAGTGTACCCAATCTTGCGAGTATTTCAAAGGCTAGCAATGGATTTGCAAAAGTTGGCTATTCTATTCACGGAACCCTTAATTATCATTTCGCCAGTAACTTTTATGTATTTCTTAGATCAGGTGTAACAAACAATCCGATCTCTGTTATCGAAATGGAAGATTTCGTCAATGATCTTTACGGATTGGATTTTCGCTTTTCTCATGAAAATAACAACATGCTATCCATCACTCCTGGGCTAGGATATTTCTTGAAAAAAGGAAGTTGGGAATATCGAACGGGAATATTTCTAGGCTATGGACAGATCAACTACCCTTATTACGAGATGGTTAGGGTAGTAGGTAATGAAACTCTAACATGGGCACATGCCGGCTCTAGACCCAGTTTATCCTCTATTACAGCGGGAGGAAATCTGCAAGTATCCAGGGCTATTGGAAAATTTCAATTAGGCTTGGAAGTCAGTTATCAACGGGCTGATTTTGACTACTCTATATTTCCCCGTACAAGTCCGGGAGGTAGTCAATCTGTAACCTACGAGGATACAATTAAGGTCCGAACCTTGACGCTGGGACTTGTATTAAACTATCAACTATCGTCTACTAAAAAGTAATCGATTTCTTATCCACTTAAACCTATTGAAAAATCAAACCACTACGTTATTGTATTCTTTTTAAATAGGTCGATCAATCGCGCCCTACTAGTACCTAAATCCCTAAGGGGTAGCTTATTTTCCAGATTTGAAAGCGGTTTTATCAAAGGTTCTTTTTTCTAGTTATCCTGCTTTTCCGAAAGCAGTATTTCATATTCACCGACTTAACCAATCTGGCTTCTGGAGAAGAAGGACAACAAAAAAAGAAACCCTCTGCTCTTTCTGCTTAAATGTTGGACTAGTTATGCAGCGATTTTAAAGTTATAAAATTCATTTGATGTTTTCATTTCTAATGCAGAATGTGGTGCATATGTATTGTATTCATTCATCCATTTCTGAATTTGCTTGAGTACGGTTTGTGGATTATCCAGGCAGCTTTCATAGACATAATCTCGTTTAAATGTAGCATTGAAGGCTTCACACATTCCATTGGATTGTGGGGAATAGGTTGGGGTTTTGCAATCGATAATATTCCAGGATTTCAAACTGGCTTTCAGCTTTTTTTCAATGAATTCCGGTCCATTATCATGTAAAAACTGAAGTTTTTCTTTAGCAGGCAAGTCCTCTCCAAAGCGGGCATGTAAAGCTTCCTGAACCATTAATTCAATATCAACTGCCTGGATGTGTTTTCCTGCTCTCCATGCGATGATTGATCTGTCACAACAGTCCAGAAGAAATGCCACTCGTAGCTTTTCCCCATTCCAGCATTTAATCGAAGTAATATCACTAGCCCATCGCGTATTAGGTTTTTCTACTGCTATTTTCCCTGTATGTGGTCTGCTGTTGCCTCTGGTTCGGTGTCGGGTAATCAACAAACCTTCTTCCTTCATGTAGCGATGCACCATGTATTTGGTCACGTTGAGCCCATAATCCCGTTTGAGCAGAGCTTTGACCCGGGGTACCCCATAGGTAGATTTCTTTGCCGTGATTTCTAAAACAGCCAGTTTCATCTGCTCACATAGTTCTTTTCGCGCTGTCCTTTTACGTTCAGGATAGGGCTTTGCTTTATAATAAACAGAGGATTTAGCGACTCCCAGTGTCTTGATGATCCTATTCATGCTTACTTCGGATTCTCTGGATAACGATTCAATTTCTTGTTTCGAAGTTGATCCATCTCTAACTTTTTTTTTAGGATCTTAATATCCAAAGTAGATTCCCCGAGAGCCTTTTTCAGCTCCTCATTTTCTTTTCTAAGCATTTCCAGTTCAGCTTTGGAATGTAGATCACCTTGATTCTTGATACTCATAATGGCTCCTGATTTAGCAAGGGACCGCCAGCTATACACCTGACTGGTGATCAGCCCGTGTCGGCGACAATATTCAGGGCAAGATAAGCCAGAACTTTCCCAATCTTCTACAATAAAGGCTTTTTGTTGCGAGGTGAGTAGCTTACGACCACTGGAAGAAAGTCGTGCGTTTTTAATTAAGTCTTCGATCATTTTGTTCCTAGTTTAGGCAACAAAACTGGTCCAGTTATTTAAGCGGTTAGGAACACTCTCCGGTCAGCTTTGCAAAAGCTGAAAAAAGTAGTGCCGATCGAGTCGGCACTACACAAGGTAAACATCCAAGTGAACGATCACTGTATGCTTCCTCTCCGGTATTGTAAAGGTAAAAATTTTCAGAAAACTCTTGTTTAGAAAGATAGTACCTTCACCCAGTCCCGACGATGATTTGACTAAACTCAGTGGGGGCAAAATTAAACCCCCATCACATAATTTCGTTGACGCTGACCGTTATACCAATTCCCTTTACCCAGTCATTTCCATCTTCCCAATCCTTAAGATCGATAAGGATGACTATACTGCCAAACATTCCCACCGAATTTTGATACCAAAAGCTGGCACTTTTATCGGACTCCATCAAAAGCTTATCCTTCGATATAGAATTTTTATTTACAGAATACTCCTCATGCCCATAAGGCGGGCTTGCCATATGAAAGAAAGAAACTATATTATTTGATGGTGGAGGATTAGGATAGCTCAACGTGAACTCTATATAATCCATTTTATAGTCTCCTATATCTTGGACAACTTTTCGGATATCCAATAGCTCTCGCTCAAAATCAAGAACGATATAAGTGGTATCGTGCAAGTTCTGTATTGGGGGATAATTCTTTTCAAATTCAGGCTTTTTATTATCTGAGACCTGTATGGTCTGAGCTAGTCCACTTGATGCCCAGGCAAGAAATAGCATAAATAACAATATTCTACTTACGGTTAGTTGCATGATTTTCTACCGGTTTCTGCCTTACGAAGATGTTCAGTTATTTCTGCTTTTTTTGTCGGACTTAGTGCTTGATAGGCTAAGGTACTCGCATCTTTGAGCCCAGTCCAAGCCAAAGCCTCATAAAATTCCCTCGGAACCCCATTGGGATATCCTCCTGGGTAGTTCATGAAATCTGCGTAAGCAGATCCCCCTAGCTGAGGATGAATCTGTTGCAATACATCAGCCATATATTTTACAAACTTGTCAGCCATTAGATTGTGATGTATTGCATCATTCCCACTAAATCTTCTAGTATATTCTTCAAATGTGTCTCTAAAAGATAAATCTTCGGTAGTTGGACTGTTGGTTTTTATTGCTCCATAAATTTCTGCGTGGATCATTTCATGTAAGATTGTTCTGCTTCTCATTTGGCATCTTCCTCTTTCTTTATTTCCATCAGCCTTTCAGCAAGATTTTTAACTTCAAACCTTAATTTTCTATTTTCGCGATCAAGTCCGGTAATATCAGCTGCCAAGTCTAAAAGCAATTTTTCGAGCTTACTCCTCTCAGAAATAACCTCAATAATTGGATCAATATATCTGACATATTCCAGATAAACATTGTGAGCAAAAATCCCAAAATTCTGAATCCCTATTGGGTCCCAATGAATCAAAGCAAGATTTATTCTTGTTTGTAATCCATTTAACCTTTTTAGTTCGTTGTAGTCCATCTCATGGGTTTAATAAGTAAGTTACGATCTTTCCATGGTTTGCACCAGAAGATATATCAATGACTATTGCTTTCCCTTGAAATTCCACAAATAATTGATTTCCCCATCTTGCATTATGTACTATTCTGGGAACTCCATTTCCAAGAATAGTTTTAATTTGGGAAGGGGAAAGACCCTTTGAAATTCCATAAGCAATCGGTGCATGGGAAGTATATCCATTAAAAGTGATTTTTAGTCCTCCAACAGTCCAACTTTTACTGCCTAGCAAAGATGCTATTTCGGTGTAAGCTGAATATCTTGTTGATAAACTAAACACCCGATTTCTGAGCGCGTCAGAGATATTAGTTGAAAGTGCTAGAAAAAGTACTTGAGAAACATTCTCCGGACTAAAAATGGCCATCATAAACTTTCCCTTCTGCTGAAGATAAATCTGATTGACAAGCTTATTAATTTCTGCCCAATCACCCATCGTCAATCCTGGAGTTGCCATCATTTGCCGAATCATGGATACAAACTCTGAAGCGCCATGAGTATTCAGGTAGTCGAGTTGTGCTTCTCTTTTTTGATCCGGATCAAGCAACTCCTCCGGAAAAGGAATGCAAAACTCCTCTTCACAAATATCTTCTTCTTCCGGGGTAGTTGATGAAGGGGGTGGTGAACTCGTTCCTCCTCCGCCTACTTGAGGGCTGGAGGTTCCTGGTTCTTCAGTTTCATACGTATTCGTATAACACTCCTGAACCCACACCGATTGCTGGGATTCTACACCAATCCCTTCTTCCATGGCATAATAGGGAAAATCCACCCAATAACCCGGTTGGCAATAAGTGTATGAAGAATATGCTCTTGATGAAACTCTCGGCTCCTCGGTCTGATAGCGGATATGTGAGATCAACTGTCCGTTTTCCACTTTGATACTTCTCAGATGTCGCTCATCATAGGTAAAGATATCAATCCTTCCCGTCCATCCTAACGGTATCTGATGGTAGGTCATCCCCTTTGATTTTTGAACTTCACCGAAGTAGCGGACTACTACCGGTACAAATCCATCCGCTTCCTGAGGTTTTGCGACAAATAAAAGACTCTCCTCAGTCAAATCATCAGCCTGACTGCCATATTTCTCCATAAATGTTGTAGGCATGATTCCGGTCAGATTTTTAAGATGCACCTCAAACACTTGTCTTCCGTCCGGGAATTGATAAGAATAAAAATCTTCCCAATCCGGCTCTTTTTCGAAGAAGGGTAAAATCAAATCATGGCTAAACTCGCGGGCATGGACTGAACCCGGCTTGGGATCCAAGAGCACCTTATTCTTTTCATACCAAGACTTTACTTTTTGGATCCCCGGGCTGAATCCCTGATCCATGGAAGTCTCAATATCCTCCTCCTGAATACAGGAGAACCCTATCAATAGGAGGACTGACAAACAGGCAATGGCGCAAAGGCGCAAAAGACTTCTCTTATCCTTCAAGAAAGAAATAAAATGGAGGGAGTGGGGGGGGGTAAATTAGTTTTCATTTTACGCTGAAAAAGATTGACGAATTATTCAGAATCAATTATAAGACTAGTCCACAATAAATCCTGTAAAAATTTGGGAATTTTTTACTATTGCTGCTTTTCCGAAAGCAGGATTTCATATTCACAGACTTAACTAGTCCAGCTTCTGGAGAAGCAGGAATTTAACAAAGTTGCTTCACGAAAAAGGAGGTATCATTCTGGTTTTAATGGCCAAGGCTTCGTTTTGGGTGATAGTTAATTTATCCAAATAGGGATAAACTTGCTCATCATCCCTTTCTAGGAATCCAGCTGCGGTAATAAAACTTTATTTCAGTTTGAAGACATTAGAACAAGAGATTGGAAGAATACCTTATTCTATTCTGAAGTGAGTTTGATCCTTTCTGTCTTTCTCTTATTTTTCTTTCCGTACTCGACTTCTACAATTACATCTGGGAAGACCCCCTCCTGGATTACCAAAATTTTAGGATTTTCTAATCCCTCCATCTTATACAATTTACTCTCAGTATAGTAGTCTCCATCCGGTCTAATGCTGATCAAGATACTAGACAAAATCTCATCCGTTCCTACGAAATAATCAGTCGGTGTAGCCTCAGAGTCATATATTAAATAGGCATTGATGAAAAGTGCTCTTTCAAATAATGGGTGAGACAGAAATTCGACACTTTGAATATTGGCAAAAAAGTAATTCGCCTTCGAATCCCCAGTAAGATCTTTCAATTTGACTTGTTGAGCAAAGGAAAATAATGGAACATTAATGGCTATGACCAAAGTTATAGCAATGTTTCGGTTCAAGTATTTTTTCATATTCTTAGACTTATCTTACTGAGAAATGAATATGGTCTGAATGTCCCCCAACAGGATGACTGTAATTCCATTTTCCTGTTTCTATTGAGAATTTATGTTTAAAATGGGGTCCAAAATTTTCTCTCACATTCGGATAATTATCCATAGCAATCTGAAGTTGAATAATTTGGTTGGTTATTCCTGAGACTGACATCTTTACACCATTTATTCTACTTATATCAATTGCCGTTCCATTGTAATGATTACTTCCGGGTCCATGGGTGCCATTTGTGGTAGCTGCAATATATATTGAGGTGATTTTTTCATTTCCACTTAATTTCAAGTTTGCCTTCTCGATTGCATGTTTGATCCCTTCTAATAATAATTTTGTTACTTCTTGATTAGCACTTTTTCTATCAGATTGGGTAATATTAAACTCTATCTTAATTTGATCTCTATTTTGAAGGATTAGAGTGGTAGGTATTTTAACCTTTTCTCCCTGAAAATTAAACCCATCATCTGGTGTATTTGTCGTTTCGAAATAACGATCTTCCTCCGGAAAAGGAATGCAAAACTCCTCTTCACAAATATCTTCTTCTTCCGGGGTAGTTGATGGAGGGGGTGGTAAACTCGTTCCTCCTCCTCATGTTATCCTGCTTTTCCGAAAGCAGGATATGCCAGCATTATCCAATCGTCCGGCTTCTGGAGAAGCAGAGAATTATTTTACTTAAATATAGGTTTAATCACCAAAAAGACTTCCGGGGCTGGGATTGATCTCAAGGTGTTATTTTCCCCGTACCACACACGCCTTTTACTCTTTAAACATCATCATGCAAAAACTCAACATGACCTTCAAAATTATCTGGAAGATCTATTAGAAGAACTCCCTTCCAATCCTTATTACCAGGGTCAGCTACCCCATCAATAACACAGAATAAATCAAAAAGCACATCATGACTAGTATGCCAAAGAACTTTTTCCAGAAGGCTACCGAATCCGATGGGATTTTTTAATATCTGTTCCATTGCTGTTTCTTCCTCTGAACCTAAAGTTTTGAATCGGGCTTTTTCTGAAAATAATTCAGCTACATTTCTTTTTGAAATAGATTCAAGACTTTGGCTGATATATTCAATTAATATTTCTCTGTTTTTATCGGATAATTTCATTCTTCCTAATAATCAAAATTTACCTCTCCATTTTTCCACTGCTCTATCCAATTTTTAGCTGCAAAACCAATGATTCCATCAATTTTGCTTAAATCACTTAATTTTTCTAACGCTTCTTTAGGGTTTTCTACTAAATAATGAGTGGCAGCAGCAAGTACAACATTTAAATCTCTATGATCGAACAATTGCTTCAAATCAATTAACTTATTTTCTTTTTGAAGAGTCTTAAATATAGCATGTCTTTGATCAAATAGCCTATTCGCTTTTTTAGAGTTAAAAGGATCACTTTCCTTCTCTATTGTAAGTAGTGCGAACTTTTTAACTAATTCGTCCATATAATTTATTTTACTAAGTCCATTACTTTTAGTCCCCATAACATTTGGTCCTGAAAACTCTTTTGCGATACCCATTCACCAAAAGTTTTTCCACCTGTATTTATGCCCATTGGACTTTTTGAATTATAGAATGCAGTGATCCGTGAATGGAAAGATCCTGAAAAACCTCCTTTAATTTTAACGAGATTTTTGGAATTATGAATCTTATCTGCACCAAATTTTGAAATATTTGAAGCACGTTGTGAAACAATATGGTGCCATTGCTTTCCTGGTCCGGCTGAACCAAAGGCATTTTTGAAAGCTTGAAATGTATTGAAGCCTCTTCCAACATTTTTTGTTGCATATTTTGCTAGAACTTTAAAAAAAGCCTGTCTAACTGATGTGGAAATAGCATTATTGTACAAACCAAAAGAAAGTAATGTTGCAAGATTCTCCGGACTAAAAATGGCCATCATAAATTTCCCCCTCTGCTGAAGATAAATCTGATTGACGAGCCTGTTTATCTCTGCCCAATCACCCATCGTCAATCCTGGAGTTGTCATCATCTCACGGATCATGGATACAAATTCTGAGGCGCCATGGGTATTCAGATAGCCCAGCTGTGCTTCTCTTTTTTGATCCGGATCAAGCAACTCCTCCGGAAAAGGAATGCAAAACTCCTCTTCACA
>NZ_FNAC01000008.1:22500-145175 GCF_900101705.1 Algoriphagus faecimaris
TTCCGTCCGGGAATTGATAAGAATAAAAATCTTCCCAATCCGGCTCTTTTTCGAAGAAGGGTAAAATCAAATCATGGCTAAACTCGCGGGCATGGGCTGAACCCGGCTTGGGATGCAAAAGCACCTTATTCTTTTCATACCAAGACTTTACTTTTTGGATCTCCGGGCTGAATTCCTGTTTCTCGGAAATCTGTACATCATCCTCCTGAATACAGGAGAACCCTATCAATAGGAGGACTGATAAACAGGCAATAGCGCAAAGGCGCAAAAGACTTCTCTTATCCTTCAAGAAAGAAATAAAATGGAAGGAGTGGGGGGGGGTGTTAAATTAGTTTTCATTTTACGCTGAAAAAGATTGACGAATTATTAAGAATCAATTATAAGACTAGTCCACAATAAATCCTATAAAAATTTGGGAATTTTTTACTATTGCTGCTTTTCCTGCTTTTCAGAAAGCAGGGTTTTCTATTCATCGGCTTAAGCAGTCTGGCTTCTGGAGAAGAAGGACAACAAAAATTCTCTTTTTTCCCTGAATTCCTTAAATTCCCATTCAAACCCAAAAAACCTTAATAATGCCTCTACCTGATCACCTCAACCGCCGGGATTTTCTGGCTTCAGCAGCCACTTTTGCTGCTTCTTTTACCATCGTTCCGTCAAACGTCATCGCCGGACTGGGGAAAATTCCTCCATCCGATCAATTGACGGTAGCCAATATCGGTTGCGGAACGCAGGGACTACGGGAGATGGGAAGCCTACTGCAAAATCCCAAAGTGCGGGTGGTAGCCGTCTGCGATGTAAATAAATTCTCTACCGACTACTTCGATTGGTCGCCCTATGGCATTCGGGACGGAATCCGTGAGACCTTAGGCGATAAATCCTGGTGGGAAGGAAAGCCCGGAATCCCGGGTGGCCGGGACATCGGACAGGAATATGTGGAAAAATTCTACGCCAAAAACAAACCCTCCGGTAAATACAAGGGTTGCGCCAGCTACGAGGACTATCGGGAGCTTTTTGCCAAGGAAAAGGGCATCGACGCCGTCAAAATTATGACTCCTGACCATACCCATGGGCCGATCGCTTTAGCGGCCATGGACCAGAAAATGCACGTAGTCACCCACAAACCCATCGCCAACCGACTTATCGAAGGGCGAAAAGTCATCCAAAGAGCTAAAGAAACCAGCTTGGTCACGCATTTGTTGGCTTGGTCCGACCGACCCGAATACCGACAGATCAAGGCATGGATGGATGCCGGACTGATCGGGGAATTGCAAGAAATCCACAACTGGTCTTATCGACCCGTCTGGCAGCAGTGGACCAAGAGACCAACTGAATCTCAGGCTATTCCCGAAGGATTAAACTGGGAACTTTGGCTCGGCCCGGTGCCAGACATGCCCTATCACAAAAACTATACGCACAATGTCTTCCGTGGCTGGTACGAGTTTGGTGGAGGATCGGTGGCGGATATGGGACATTACAGCTTGTTTCCACTTTTTGAGACTTTAGGCATCGACCGAAGTCCTGTTTCCGCCCGGGCTTTTGGTACGACTACCCGAGAGGAAGTCAATCAGGTCTATCAATGGGTCAAAAATGACGTAGCTTTCCCAGCCAGCTGTACCATCAAGTGGAACTTTCCAGCCCAAGAGAAGTTGCCCGCTTTTGACCTTTTCTGGTATGATGGGGGAATGAAGCCTTTTGCCTGTGAAGAATTGGAAGTTGATGGAAAAGACACACCGGAAGAAGGTTTGCTGATCGTGGGTTCCAAAGGGAAAATCCTGGGCGGATTCCGTGGTGAAAATCCGGTGCTTTTACCAGAAAGTACCATGATGGCAGGCCGTGATTCAGAACGGATCAATTCCCGGGAAGTGGAACGAAAAACTGATCAATGGGTGGATGCCATGCTGGAAAAGCAACAGACACCAGGCAGTTTTACTCGGGCTCAGTGCATTACCGACACCATCAATCTGGGGGCAATCGCCTTGCGCGCTGGCAAAAAGATAGATTTTGATGCCAACTTGGTCAAAATCACCAATGATGAAGCAGCAAATCAATTGCTGACAAGGGAGTATCGTGCGGGGTGGGAAGTTTAGGAAAGTGGACGCAGTAGGCAGTCACAGTTTTCAGTTATCCTGCTTTTTCGAAAGCAGGATTCAATGATTAAGTCCAGCTTCTACAGAAACAGGACAACATAGAAATATACCAAATCGGTGCTTCCGCTTTTCCTGTTTTATACTATTTCAAGAAACTAATTACCTTTAGAGTTTTTAATCGAATGACATTAATTTTAATCAATATTTTTTTGTACATATGAATGGATCTAATTCAAATAAGTAGTTGACAATGAAATATTATGCTTTTTATTTGTGCATCTGAGCTTTTTTTGTTTTTTTTATTTAAATAATTTAAGAGGGTATGAAATATAACCTAATTTTTAATCTACTACTTTTCCTTTGTTTATATTTTGTTCTTTTAGGGCAATTGTTTAGCCAGACAGTTGAAATCTCTGGTCCAACAACTGTATGTCCTAATAATTTTTATCCAAATGGAGAACTTGGGCACGATTACACTGCTCAAGCTGTTATCAGTGGATCAAATGCTACATGCACCTATTGGCAGTGGTTCATCATTAGGCAAAGCGATAATTTTCAAATAGACGGTGGGGCTGGGAATACAATTTCTGATTATAATTTTACTGAACCGGGAGACTACATTGTTAGATTTTTTGGGAATAGTTGTGGATTTATTAACGTTTTCAATGTCTCAGGGGATTTACATGTTACATCTAGAGTTGAAATGCCAAATAAAATAAAGGCCGTAACATCTCCAAGTATTTGCATCCCAGGTCAAACCTATACCTTTGAAACTGATCCACCCCTTGGTCTTGATGATGAAACATGTTATTATCATTATGAGTATTATTGGACTGCTCCTCAAGGCTGGAGTATAAATGGGGGAAGTAATTCATTTTTTGGTTTTGGTGCTTCTGCAAATATTATCGCCCCTTCTAACACCCCTCCAGGTAATTACACTATTTCAGTACAAGCGACAATACCCAACGGACAACCGGGTCCTTTTCCAAACAATCGATACCTAAGCGATCCAAGAAATTATTCTGTTCGAGTAGGAGATATTGATTCATCCCAAATTTACGTTTCAGGTACTTCAGCAGTCTGCAATGGAAACACATATACTTATACAGCTATAGTACCTGGTGGGCATCAAGCTGGTTATTCTTATGATTGGTATTTTCCTTCTGGATGGAGTTTACAATCCAGTAATGTCAACACCATTACTTTATATGTACCCACATACAATACATCGTATGGTCCAGTTAGGTTTTCTGTAGACATAGGTTGTGGCCCTACAGGATATTCAGGTATTACTACCTTCCCTTGTAATTACTCGTTAGGAAGCTTTATGGTTTACCCTAATCCATCCATAGACGAACTAAATATAGAACTTATTGAAGACCAAAATTTAAATAAAAACCAAGAACACGGGAAGGAAACAAAAGAAGATGCTCGGATATTTCAGGATTTTAAAGTGGTATTATATGATGAGGATCAGAAAATGGTCAAAGAAGGAGTTTCCAATCAAAGTAAAATCAAATTAGAAACGAATAATTTGAAATCAGGAACCTATTATCTCTATATTTTTTTAGAAAATAAAATTTTCACTAAACAAATAATTATTTATAATTAAAAAAAATACTTTAAAAAAATTAAAATAACATGTCGCTCCTTAAATACTCAATTATCATTTTGGGTGTTTTTATTCAAAGCAAAGTATTTGCTCAAAGTGAAGAAGAACCTCAAAATGAAATTTTTACTGCAAAAAATGTAGTTTATGCTGAATTTGCAGGAAATTCGGGTGGTTATGCATTGAATTATGGACACACCCTATACCAAAAAGACCGACTGAAGCTCCAAGTGAGCGCGGGCTTTTCCATGCTTTATCGGAAAGGCAGTGAACGTATTTTCAATCAATATTGGGTACCCGTGATTCCACTTGAGCTATCGGCTTTTATTGGGAGGTCTGATCATCACTTAGAGCTGGGAGCGGGATTTTTTGCCCTGCGAAATCGGACCTATTCTTTTGATGAAACTTACCCGAACAATGTAAGAGAACAAATACACTGGGACCAAAATATCCTAGCTCGGCTCGGCTATCGCTATCAAAAACCTGAAGGAGGTTTCTTTTTCAGAATCTCATATACCCCCACCGTGGCATTTTCAAATTCAGATGCTGCTGAAAATCAGGTAAGCTTTGTTCCATTTGGAATGGGCGTTAGTTTAGGCCTTAGCTTCTAATAAAATCAAAGCTGACTTCAAAAGAATAATTCCTTCAATCAAGAAGAACCTTCAATTGCTTTCCCATTTTTTGCAACGCATAATCTCTCAAAATCATTATCTTGTTTTTCATTAATCCTCCAAGGAATCAAAACCTTTGGAGGGCCTTAGCAAAACTCAATAACCCATAAACCTAATCTTCCATGACCAATCGAAGAAATTTTCTCAAAAATTCCACCCTAGCCACCGCAGCCTTAGGCCTAGGCTTACCTCAATTTTCCTTCGCCATGAAAGCAGCCGATTCTCCCTTCAAAATCTCCTTGGCCGAGTGGTCAGTCAACCGGCTGATTTTTGGTAAAAAGCTGGACCATTTGGATTTTCCTTTGGAAACCAAAAAGCATGGCATCCATGCGGTGGAGTATGTCAACCAGTTTTTTATGGATAAAGCCCAAGATAAAACCTATCTCAAAGAGATGAACACCCGATGCCAAAACGAAGACATCACCCAAGTGCTCATCATGGTAGACAGGGAAGGAATGCTCGGAGCAAAATCAGAAAGTGACCGAATACAGGCGGTAGAAAACCATAAAAAGTGGATCGAAGCGGCAAAATTCCTCGGTTGCCATACCGTTCGGGTCAATGGCTACTCTGATATCGCCTGGTCAGAGAATCCTGCTGATGCTGCGGAAGCTTCCAAACTCGTCAGCGATGGCATCCGAAAGGTATGTGAGTTTGCCGAACCCCATGGGATCCATATCGTGATCGAAAACCACGGGGGCTTTTCCTCCAATGCGAAATGGCTGGCCGAAACCATCCGAAACGCCGACCATCCACTTGCCGGAACCCTGCCTGATTTCGGCAATTTCCGTATCGCTACAGTGGATGATAAAGCGGTATCCTACGACTCCTATCGTGGAGTGGACGAATTGATGCCCTTGGCCACCGGAGTCAGCCTCAAGCCCCGAGTATGGGACGATGCCGGAAATGAATCCGAGCTCGATTATGAGCGCATGATGAAGCTGGTTCTTTCCCACGATTACCATGGGTATGTCGGTATCGAGCACGGCACCCAAGACCGGGAATGGGAAAGTATTGTGGAGATTCGGGAGATCTTGGAGGGTTTGCAAAAGTCCCTTTAATATGAGCAATAGGAGGATCCTGTTTTTGAAGAATCCTTCGTGGTTTTAGAAACCTCAAAGGATCTACCCAACCTTTGAGGTTTTTTTTTGACCTCGAAGGTTTCTTGCTTAGAGCCTATTCAAGCAAAAGGGCATCAGGAAGATATTCTGATTTGATGCTTTCATGTTCTTTTCTGAAAAATTCCAGCCCTCCAAACCATTCCAAGACAAATGATCTTTCTATTTTGGTAGACTTTTGTGATAAAAATGTATCGTATGAGGAGTATTTCCAAGACCTGAAATTATCTGTAAAGCCATGTTTGGCTGGATTATGATGAATATACAGGATCAATCTAGTCAGATAGCTTTCTTCATTAACTACTTTCCTTTTGAACTTTCGCTGAAATAAGGCCCCATTCCTTGAGTAGGTTTTATTAAATGCCTTTGTATAAGAATTCAAAAAATCAGAAAATGCCTTTACTACCTTCTGATTTTGGATAGGATTTTTGACCCTAACTAAAAAGTGAAAGTGATTTGGAATTAAACAATATGCAAAAGTTGCAAATACTCCAGAACAAAAATGATCATATTTTTCAAGGAAAAACTGATAGTTCCTTTCTTCAATAAATAACAGTTCGTTTCCCACAGACCTGGAATAAATATGAAAAATTCTGCCTTCCTCGAAGATATATGAACTTGCACTCATAGATGTTTTTTAAGACTGTTCGAATTTAATAAAAATCCTTCGAGGTTTTAGAAACCTCAACCAATACCCCCAACCTTTGAGTTCTTTTTTTGACCTCGAAGGTTTTAATTCCTAACTCCAATCCTTCGAGGTTTTAGAAACCTCAAAGGATCTACCCAACCTTGAGGTCTTTTTTTGCAGGCCTCGGAGGTTTTATAGATTGAAACATTTATACGATTATTCATCGTATATTAGGGCAAAATCTTATTACTATGAAAGTAACAGCCTTGATATCCGACGAGTTGATCGCCGAAGCCATGGAGCTTTCCCAGGCAAAAAACATCACTGAAACGCTCCGAATAGCCTTGGAGGAATATATTGCTACTCAAAAAATTAGATCCGCTGCTCAGGAAATTGCAGCTGAACCCCTAGACTTTTATTGGACGGCAGAGGAACTTAGGAATAAAAACAATTCTTAATGGGAGTAATCTTTGATACTTCC
Source organism: Algoriphagus faecimaris (assembly GCF_900101705.1). Lineage (GTDB taxonomy): Bacteria > Bacteroidota > Bacteroidia > Cytophagales > Cyclobacteriaceae > Algoriphagus > Algoriphagus faecimaris. The sequence goes on from NZ_FNAC01000008.1 coordinate 29,092, forward strand.
ATTTGGATTGAGTATTTCAAAGCCAATCCAGCTTATTTTTCAAGCTGCCAGAGCCTTTTGGACCGGCGATCGGTTTGTACCTTGGATATCATTTTTGGGGAATTGGTCCAGGGAGCAAAAGGGAAAAGAGAATTGGAAATACTGGACCTATTTTATCAGAACACACCAAAAATCAAGGATTCAAATCTTGGATATCACGCGGGGCTTTTCTCTCAAAAATACCAGCTGTTGAATCAGGGAAAAGGCCTTATTGACACTGTCATTATTTTAGCTTGTCTGGAGAATGGACTGCAAATTTGGTCTTTGGATAAAAAAATCAATCGTTTTTTAGAGGAATCCTTTTCCATTCATCTCTTTGATCCTAAAGGAATCTAACCTTTGAGGTCTTTTACAGACCTCGAAGGTTAGATTTTGGAATCAAGGCTAAAACTTCGGTATTCCCACAAAATACAAATCGAATCCACCCAATCCACCGGGACGGTTGGAGGAGAAGATCATCAATTGATTTTCAAACCCCATAGCGTTCGAGACCACAGGTCTGTATTCATCGAATTCGGAATTGATCTTGGGGCCGAAGTTTTCCGGCTCGGTCCAGCCACCTCCACTGCGAAACGAGTAATACAAATCGTAGCCTCCATATCCTCCAGGACGGTCAGAGGAAAAGACCAGCAAGTCCCCGTAGACAAAAGGCATGTGGTCATTGGAGGTGGTATTCATCCCGATTTTTTGGATATCCTTTTCTTCGGCACTTTGGAGGTATTCCAACACCGATCCGCTTGCTGGCAAATCCACCTCATAGATATCAAAAGTCCCATCCCGATCCGAGCTAAAAAGCATTTTTTCAGGTCGGCCTTGGCTTTCTACTCCAGCACCTTTCAAATAATCGGCTCCATAAAAGGAGGGGTACATTACACTCGATCCATTTTCCATTAGTCTCAAAGAAGCCTCAGCACCATCGATTTCCTGTGAGTTAGCTTCTCGGGGTTCGGAAAGAATGGAATAAACACCCTCGGCATCGTCCCGGCTAAAGAGCAAAATATCTCCAGCTTCCGAATCAAAGAAGGTATATGGCCCTTTTTCATTGAAATTCGTTTCCGTTTTTCTGACCCAATCTCTCAACCAGGTATCAAAAAGGGTATTACCTCGATCTACTCTTAAGAATCCCTCTGACTTATCCCAATAAAAAACCAAGTTGGATTCTACTAAATTAAAATGATTGGGTTGAGAATTAATTCGATTGGATGAAAAAACAAGTTTAAACCCATGATTAATTGTGGGTACATCCGAATTAACATCGTCAAATGGAGAATTGATTACTGACAAATTGGTCGCCTCTTCCGGGAAAATGCCGACAGGGTATTTGTTTTGGTTACAGGAGAGAAGACCAACAAAGAAAACAAATAGAATTATTGACTTTTTCATCTTAATCCGGTTATCATTTTTAAACTGTTGTAAAATCAGTTCAAATCCCCGCTTCCAAGACCAAAATTTGATTGTTTGATTGTTTGATTGTTTGATTTCATAGTTTCACTGGAAAAGTGTAAAAGTTTATGACTAAAACTAGGGAAAAATTTCTAAAATCAAGTATGCCAGATAGATATTCATCATTTTTTAACACTAATTTTTATTGGATAAAGCATAATCAGTAAAGAGAATGAACTAACCCTTCGAGGTTTTAGAAACCTCAAAGGATGAACAGCTTAAACTGCCAATTAGAAACTAGTTTAATCTACATTAGTACTTGTAAAACAATATCAATTATTCTCAACTTAGTATGCCCCAGCAACTCGGACAACTCTCCTTGCTCGTCAGAGACTATGACGAAGCCATCGACTACTATACCCAAATCTTGGACTTTGAGCTTTTGGAAGACACCAAACTCTCAGAAACCAAGCGATGGGTCAGAGTATCTCCGCCAGGGTCCACTTGCCATTTGCTTTTAGCCAAAGCAGCCAATGAAACTCAAGAAAGGCAAATCGGATTTCAAGCCGGCGGACGGGTTTTTCTCTTTCTTTACACCGATGATTTTTGGAGAGATTATAAAACATATTCGGATCGTGGCGTGGAATTTATCCGTGAACCGGCAGAAGAAAGCTATGGAACGGTTTCAGTTTTTAGAGATTTGTATGGAAATCTATGGGATCTGATCGAACGAAAACAAATCGTTTAAAGCCAAAATTTTTTATCTTCTGCTTTCTATCTTTTACCTCTCAAGAGAAAATCATGTCCAAATCAACCCGCAAACTCAATGATGTGGCCCGACAAATGATGAGTGGAGTCGTGCAGATCCTCGTCGAAGGCTACTTGGAAGAAGACATTCAATCCGTTTTGAATCCCGCCATACGGATTCCGGGTATTTGGTCAGGTTCTGGATTTTTTGTCAAATACAATGATCTCGAGGGCTATATCGTAACCAATGCCCATGTGGTCCGCAATGCAGTGAAAATAGAAATCAGCTCCATGCTGACCAGTGAAGAGCGCTTTAAGGCGGAAATCGTAGGCTTAGTCAAGCAACTCGAGCCGGATGTAGCCCTGATCAAACTCAGCGAAAAGGAACTGACTCGCTTTAAAAAACTGGCGATCCAACCTATCGAGTACTTGGAGTTGCGTGAAGGAAGCAGTCCCTCAAGAGGTGAAGCCATCAAAGCAATCGGCTATCCCCTGGGCATGGCCGAACCCAATATCACCGGAGGAGAGATCACCAATTTCATCTCGGGTTCTGAGTTTAGTTCCGAACGATACGTGACCAATGCTGCCATCAATCCGGGAAACTCCGGCGGTCCAAGTATCAATGAGGATGGGAAAGTAGTGGGCGTAAATACTGCAGTCATCGTCAATGCAGAAAATATCGGTTTCATCACTCCTGCCAGCTTTGTGAAAATCATTATCGAAAACCTCATCCTTCTGAATGAACCCAAATTTGCAGGCATAGGCGGGAAACTTCAGAAGAATTCAGAAAATTTCAATCCTTTACTGAAGCAAGGACAAGCTAAAGGAGTGATTATTTCCCAAGTGATATCCAATGGATTTCTAGAGGCGGCCAAACTTCAGGCGAGAGATGTGATACTTTCCATCAATGGGATAGAATTCGATCGGCATGGGATCGTGATCGGAAAAGAGGGACTTTACCGACATACCAATATTTTTGATGTCATGAAGCTCGTTCCGATCGGGGAAGAGGTCACCATCAACTATTTGAGAGCGGGAGAAATTCACCAAACGCAAGCCCAAGCCATGCCAAATCCTGAGAAAGGCATCATTTCCAATCCGATTTTGAGTGAGAGAAGCTTTTTGGAGATTTTTGGGATGATCGTACAGCCCCTGAGCTTTGAAATCATTCAAGCTATCCAAGAAGTGGATCCCTATGCCCAAATCGAAATGCTCAAAATCCTCGATCGGGACAAACCCATGCTGGTGGTTACCCATATCCACCAAGGTACACAGACAGATGAAATGGAATGGCCTCTCGGTGAACTGATCATCAAAGCAAACGATCAGGAAATACATACCTTGGAGGAATTGCAAAAAGTCATCGAAAACTCGTCAAAGGAGGCTATACTTCTGGAGTGCATGAGTGGGACCATTGGATATTTCCAACTTGAGGAAGAAAGTGAAAATTAAATATTTTATAATTTTTACCCCTTTGCTAAGTAATCGGATAGTTAGAAAAACAGGATTTACAATAATTCGTAACTTTAATTCTATATTCATTATTCCCTTGGAACATCAACCTAACAATCCCCTTCACGGCATTCGCCTCGACACCATCTTAGAGCAATTGGTCGCTCATTATGGATGGGAGGAACTGGGTGAGCGCATCACCATTCGCTGCTTTACTCATGATCCGTCGATCAAGTCCAGCTTAAAATTCCTCCGAAAAACCCCTTGGGCCCGAGAGCGGGTTGAAGGCTTGTATTTAAAAATGCAGCGGGATATGAAAAAGTAGCTAGGAAGCAGGATTGAGGTTTTGAGTATTTTTTCTAGTTTTAAAACAACAATTTCTTCAAATCCCGAAAAGGCCACTTTGACCATCCTTAGCTTAAGCCATTCACTGTATCAAAGTTGGAGCTAACCTTTCCCATCATCCTTAAATGGTTTTTTATTTCCCCCACAAACCCTATTTTTGGGCTTTCTTTGAAAAACGTATAAGCACGCAAGTTTATGGCATATCTATTTACCTCAGAGTCAGTATCTGAGGGTCATCCTGACAAAATTGCTGACCAAATCTCCGATGCACTGATCGATAACTTTTTGGCATTTGATCCGAGTTCCAAAGTAGCCTGCGAAACCCTCGTCACCACCGGACAGGTTGTACTCGCCGGAGAAGTCAAATCGGACATCTATCTCGATGTGCAAAAAATCGCCAGGGATGTGATCAACCGTATCGGATACACTAAAAGTGATTACATGTTTGAAGGCAATTCCTGTGGGGTACTTTCTGCTATTCACGAGCAATCCGCAGACATCAATCAAGGTGTGGAGCGTCAAAGCCCCGAGGAGCAGGGGGCAGGCGATCAGGGGATGATGTTTGGCTACGCGACTAATGAAACCGAAAACTACATGCCGCTGGCATTGGATCTTTCTCATCGAATTTTGAAAGAATTAGCTGCCTTGCGACGCGAAAATAAGGACATCACTTACCTCCGCCCCGATTCCAAAGCACAGGTGACCATCGAATACAGCGATGACAATGTCCCTCAGCGAATCGAGGCGATCGTGATTTCTACGCAGCACGATGATTTTGGTACCGAGGAATCCATGCTCGCCAAAATCAAGTCCGATCTCATTTCCATTCTAATCCCTAGGGTAAAGGCCGGATTGACTGAAGACATTCAAAAGCTGTTCACCTCAGACATCAAATACCACATCAACCCAACCGGGAAATTTGTGATCGGTGGACCTCATGGTGATACCGGCCTCACCGGCCGAAAAATCATCGTAGATACCTACGGCGGCAAAGGTGCACATGGTGGGGGAGCATTCTCTGGGAAAGACCCTTCCAAAGTGGACCGATCCGCAGCCTACGCCACCCGACACATTGCCAAAAATATGGTGGCAGCAGGCGTAGCCAGCGAAATGCTGGTACAGGTTTCCTATGCGATCGGCGTCGCAGCCCCTATGGGCATCTACGTCAACACCTACGGTACAGCCAATGTAGGCATGACAGACGGAGAAATCGCCAAAAAGATCGAAGAGCTATTTGATATGCGACCCTATGCCATCGAGCAGCGGCTCAAGCTCCGCAATCCGATTTATGAGGAAACTGCCGCCTATGGCCACATGGGACGAGAGAACGAAGTGGTTACCAAGACTTTCTTCTCTCCTTACCGGGATGAAATCAAACTTGATGTAGAGCTTTTCACTTGGGAAAAACTAGACTTCGTCGATAAAATCAAGTCGGCATTTCATTTATAAAACAACAAGCCTCTCGAAATTCGAGAGGCTTTTTTGTTTATTTGAAAAATGTTTAGCCACAACGAATTCTCCATCCACCCTTCCATTCCCAGTCATTTTTCCTATATTTAAGTACGCAAATGGCAATGATGGAGTTGGTTTAAGTATAAATTTTAAAGATTAGTTATTCGAACTATGAGTATTGCAAAAAATATTTTCAAATGAAAATCACTATAGAAATAGAAGAAAGTCGATTTCAAACCTTTCTAGAATTTATTAAGACCTTGGATTATGTTTCTGTGGAAGAATTAAGCCCTTCTATCCCCCAATGGCAAATAAATGAAACAGAAATAAGATTGAAGCAAATTCAAGAAGGGAAAATGAAAACTAGAAGTTGGGAGGAGGCCCAGGACGAGCTCTTTGAAGGATGAAGAAATTTTTTCTAGAAATATCTTTAGCCGCTGAATTAGATATAAAAAACGCCTACCATTGGTATGAAAGGGAACGTAAAGGCTTAGGAAAAAAAATTAAAGCTGAAATCATCCAATCTTTTATAAAAATTAAAAACTCCCCTTTTTTGTATCAAATTCGATACACAACTATTCGAATTTGTTTTTTAAACGGTTTCCCATTTGGAATCCATTATACCGTTTGGAATAGTAAAATCATAATCGTTTCTGTTTTTCACACTGCCCAAGATTCAGACAGGTGGTCCTCGATTTGATAAAAAAAGCTGGCCAGTTCTTGAAAGAAATTAAAAAACTCCATTTTTCGTGCTTTTCACTTTCATTCATGAAATCTCCATCCACCCTTCCATTCCCAGTCATTTTTCCTATATTTAGCTAATCACCTTTTTGAAAAGGTCTGTTCTTTTCAAGTTTTTAACTGCAATACCTTACCTATGGCAAAAACCATTATTGTATCCAACCGATTGCCCATTTCACTGAGACATAGAAATGGACGCTTTGAATTCAAACCCTCAGCCGGAGGACTCGCGACCGGTCTGGGCTCCATCTACAAATCCGGCGAAAACATCTGGATCGGATGGCCCGGGAATACGGTCGATGATCCCGAGCAGCGAGCAGAGATCATTCTCGAACTTCACGACCTTAAAATGGCCCCCGTTTTCCTCTCTAAAGAAGATGTGGAGCAGTTTTACGAGGGCTTTAGCAATGAGACCCTTTGGCCTGCATTTCATTATTTCACCCAATACATGACCTACAATGCTGAGCATTGGGAGGCTTATGTTCGAGTCAATCAGAAGTTTTGCGAAGCAATCCTCAAAAAGGCCGATCCGGATGATACCATCTGGGTGCATGATTACCAATTACTCCTGCTTCCTCAGATGCTACGGGAAGTTTTACCCAATGCCACCATTGCATTTTTCCAACATATCCCATTTCCCTCCTACGAAATCATCCGCATGATCCCTTGGAGAAAACAACTCTTAGAAGGCGTCTGCGGTGCCGATCTGATTGGCTTTCATACCTACGATGATATGCGGCATTTTATGAGTGCAGTGGGTCGAATTACCGGACTATCCAGTGAAAGCGGATACATTCAGGCGGATAACCGCATCATCAATGTGGACTCTTTCCCTATGGGAATCGATTATGACAAATTTGCCAAACAGGCCAAGAGTAAAAAGACCCAAAGCATCGTCCGGGAATTTACCAAACAGGTGGCCGATCAAAAGCTGATTATTACCATCGATAGGCTAGATTACTCCAAAGGAATCCCGCAAAGAATTCACGCTTTCAACCAGCTACTCAAAGAACACAAAGAGCTTCGAGGCAAGGTCTCCATGATTATGATCGTAGTCCCTAGTCGGGACAAGGTTCAGTCCTACAAGGAACTCAAAGAGGAAATAGATTTGCTCGTCGGCCGGATCAATTCGGAATATTCCACACTCAACTGGGTACCGGTTCATTATTTCTACCGCAGCTTTCCTTTTGAGGAGCTCAGTGCCTTCTACAATATGTCAGACATCGCGCTCGTCACTCCCTTGAGGGATGGTATGAATCTGGTCTGCAAAGAATACGTGGCCAGCCGAACGGATCAGACGGGGGTATTAATCCTCTCAGAAATGGCCGGAGCGTCTAAGGAACTTCAAGACGCTGTATTGGTCAACCCCAATGATCAGCAAGGTGTGGTCGATGCAATCTACAATGCGCTGACCATGAAGCCTGCCGAGCAAAAGGCCAGAATTTCTTCCATGCAGGAAAGTCTCAAAAAATACGACATTTTCCAATGGGTAAAAGTCTTCCTAGACCGAATCGAGCATGTCAAAGAGAAGCAGGCCGAACTCACCTCCAAAGACGTGGACACCAAAGTCCTAAACGAGATCGAAAAATCCTTCAAAGCAGCCAAAAACCCCGTACTATTCTTGGATTATGATGGTACATTGACGGGATTTGTCGCCAATCCCAACGATGCCAAACCGGACGCCGAACTCAAGGCTATCATCAAAGGACTCAGTCAAATCGCCCAAGTGGTCATCATTTCCGGTCGGGACAAGGACACCCTCGGCACTTGGTTTAAAGGCCAACAAATCGACATGATCGCCGAGCATGGAGTCTGGGTGAAAAGGAAAGAAAACAAAGGAGACTGGGAGCTCTATGCTGAAGTGGATGACAGCTGGAAGGATGACATACGCTCGGTGATGGAATATTATGTTCTCCGTACGCCAGGAGCTTTTATCGAAGAAAAGCATCATTCTTTGGTGTGGCATTACCGCAAAGTAGAAAGTGGCCTGGGAGACTTGCGTATGCGGGAACTCTTCAGTCACTTAAAATACATGGCCCGCGGTCATAATTTGCAAGTATTGGAAGGCAACATGGTCCTAGAGATCAAGCGTCCTGATATCAACAAAGGCCGTGCAGCTACGGCTCTGATGAAAGGCAGCGATTATGATTTTATACTTGCCGTCGGTGACGACTGGACCGATGAGGATACGTTTAAAGTCATGCCAAAGAATGCCTATACTATTCGAGTGGGATATGCCTATACCCAAGCCAATTACAACATTAAATCCGTCCGTCAAGTGCGGAATTTATTGGGAAAACTGATCGATTAAAAATAAAAAAGGCCTGTCAGGCTTTTAAAACCTGACAGGCCTATCTTTTTAAGCCTATAAATCGACTCGGGCTCCTCATAAACCAAATTTACATCCCACAGTCTGAAAAGATAAAAATTGTACTCCTCTTAGTAGTCTTGACTTTTATCACTACCTTATAGTCAATTAACTCTCTTTTGCAAAGCCAGTTTGGAAAGTATAAATAGAGTTTACGGCCAACTATTGTTTAAAAATATTTTGTTTAGCCGAATCTCGAATATGATTTGGTTGCATGTTACATTAAATTTTATGATGAAAAATCTTCTCCTCTTAGGGATTGGACTATTCTGGAGCCTTGAGACAATGGCCCAATCGGTCCCAATGCTAAGATCCAAAACATTAAGCTTGTTAGAAACATTAGACCCAAGTCAGAAAGAGCTTGTATTGCAGCCCTTTGCAGACAGTTCCCGCACCGAATGGACCAATCTTCCTCTAGGATTAGCTGCACGAAAAGGGCTCGCTTATGGCGAATTTTCAGAAAAAAGCAAGATTGCTTTTCATCAGATATTGAGTGGAATTTTCAGTTCACAGGGCTATCTCAAAACCTTCGCCATCATGCAGGTGGACGACATTCTTCACGAACTTTTTGAAATTCAATACAGTCGTGGACAAATCCCAGACAATGCCATCCAAATGATCCGCGGACTCGATTGGGACTACGGCAATTACTACCTCTTGATATCGGGAGATCCCGAAAAAGATGAAATGTGGGGGTTGAAATTTGAAGGGCATCACATTTCCATTAACCTGACGGTTGCCGGAGATGAATTTACCATGACCCCCTTGTTTTTTGGTTCTGATCCTGCCGTAGTCGAAGACACACAGTACGCAGGCCTGAGACCACTGAGCAAAGAAGAGGATTATGGGTTTTGGTTTGTCAATTCACTTAATGAAACACAAAAAGCAAAAGCTACACTGGCTGGAGACGTGCCGGGAGATATCATCACCAGTCCAGATCGTCCACAGTGGCTGGAGGATTTTCAGGGCATCAAAGGCTCGGAACTCACAGAAAGCCAACAAACTCTCCTTCATTATTTAATCGAAGAATACATAGGAAATCTAGACAAGGAAAAAGCAGAAGAGCACTTGGCTACGCTCCATACGCGCGGAATGGATGAAGTTTATTTTGCATGGATCGGGAGCTATGAGCCCATGAAGCCCCATTATTACGTGATCCACAGTCCGGATTTTCTAATTGAATATGACAATGTGGGTTTTCTGGACAATGCCAATCACATCCACACGGTCTTTCGAAAAAAGGGAAATGATTTTGGTGAGGATATTTTGAAAAAGCACCGAATGGCTCATGAGCATTAAAAAGTCCCTAAGCATTGAGTCAAATAGAAAAAGAGAGGAATAACTAACATGCATAATCGCTATTTGATTTCCATTTTACTCCTCCTGTCTATTGCCTGTCAAAGTCCTGAAAAAGAGATAAAAACCAAAGCTCCCAACATCCTTCTGATCGTAGCCGATGACTTGGGTTATGCAGATCTGGGATCCTTTGGGGGAGATATCACCACCCCTAATTTGGATCAATTGGCCAAGGAAGGCATTCGCTTTAGCAACTACCACACAGCGCCATTTTGTGCTGTGGCTCGTGCAATGATGCTCTCTGGAAATTACAGCCATGTGGCTGGAATGGGTTCGCAGGACTTGGTCACTGATGTACCTGGCTATGAAGGACATTTAAGTGACCGAATCGTTCCTCTGCCCGAACTTCTTCGGCAGGCCGGCTACCGCTCTTTCACCGTTGGCAAATGGCATCTAGGGCTACGTCCCGAGGACAATCCTCATCAAAAAGGATTCGAAAACTCCTTTGTCACCCTAGAAGGCGGAGCGAATCATTACAGTGAGCGAGGAATTTTTCCGGAAACGCCCACCTCACTCTACACCGAAAATGGACAGCCTAGCCAATGGCCTGAAGGGGTTTATTCTACCGATTTTTACACCGATAAGCTTATCTCCTATATCAAATCCAGCCGAGAAGACGATCGTCCATTTTTTGCCTTTGCTGCGTATACTTCTCCCCATTGGCCTCTTCAAGTGGATCCAATCTACTGGAAAAAATATGAGGGCCGCTACGATGAAGGTTACGAAGTTCTACGAGAAAAAAGGCTGGGATCCCTCAAAAAAGCTGGTCTGATACCACAGGATGCCCAACTCCCCGACATCCATCCTGAAGTGACTCCTTGGGATTCGCTTTCTCGGGAAGAGCAGCGAAAGGAAGCCCGAAAAATGGAGCTCTATGCTGGAATGGTCGACAACCTTGATTACAATATTGGCCGATTAGTAAGTTATCTAAAGGAAAATGGATTGTATGAAAACACACTGATCGTCTTCGTTTCTGACAATGGAGCGGCAGCTGAAGACTTTTATTACAGTTCCTATTTCGGTCCCTTCCTACAGGAGCAATACACCGACAGCTACGAGGTCATGGGTACTGAAAACTCCTTTATTTCCTACGGTTCTCAATGGGCCGAGGCAGGGTCCGCTCCCTTTCGTTATTTCAAAGGATATACGACTGAGGGTGGAATGGTAGCCCCCATGATCATTGCCGGTCCTCAGGTAGTAGAGACGAATGCCATCAATGATCAATTTTTGACAGTGATGGACCTAGCCCCTACCTTTTATCAATTGGCTGGACTAGCATATCCTGAGGAGTGGAAAGGTAAAAAAGTCAAATCTTTAGCCGGAAAATCTCTTTTGCCCTTACTCCATGGTGCAGAAGAATCAATTCACGATTCTACCTATGTATTTGCTTTGGAGCATAGAGGTCGAATCATGCTTCGAAAAGGCAAGTGGAAGCTGCTCAATACAGCGCTTCCCTTCGATCCGACCAATTTTGAATTACATAACCTTGCTGAGAGACAAGACGAACAGATAAATCTGAAAAAAGAATATCCGGAGAAATTCAAGGAACTCATGCAGGAATGGGAAAATTGGTCCAATTCCGTCGGGGTACAATTTCCAACACCGCGAGCCAGTAATTAATCAAAATACAGATCCCAAAATGAAAAATGCTAACGATAAATAAATCAAATTCGAATCCTATGAAGCACCTATTCCTGAGTTTCGCAATCTTCCTTTTACTAGGATGGGCAGAAAGCATAGCCCAGCAAAAAACAAACCTTGAATTGACTGATCTCTTTGACCTAGAATACGTCAGTGATCCGCAGATCTCGCCGGATGGAAGCAAGATCGTCTATGTCCGCAATTTCAAGGATATTATGACTGACAGAGACTATTCCAATTTATGGATTGTCAATGCAGACGGAACACAAAATCGGCCCCTGACGCAAGGAAACCAACGAGATTTTGGGCCTGTTTGGTCCCCCGATGGGGGCAAAATCGCCTACCGATCCAATGCCCAAGATGAACGGATAAAACTTTTTGTATTCTACCTAGACACCAAAGAGTCTGTGGCCCTGACTAACTCAGCCAATCCACCGGGAGCGGTGAGTTGGTCTGCGGATGGACAGCAATTGGCCTTTACGCAATTTGTCCCTGCTCCTAAAAAATCCATGCTCAGCATCCCCTCCAAACCACAAGGAGCAGAATGGAACGAAGCGCCGATTTTTATCGATGAGTTGAACTACCGTGGGGATGGTGCCGGCTACCTGCCTAGCGGCAATTTGCAGATTTTTACCATAGGCCTTTCTGGTGGTACCGCGAGACAGCGAACTTTTGATGATCAGAATTACGGATCTCCTATCTGGTCTGCTGATGGTCAAAGCCTCTTTTTCTCTGCCAATCTTCATGAAAATTCAGAACTGGAGCCAGCAAACTCCGAAATCTACCAGCTTAATTTAGCGAGTGGAAAGATCACCGCTTTGACTTCCCGTTTTGGTCCAGACTCCAGCCCCAGCCTTTCTCCCGATGGGAAAATGATTGCCTACACTGGATTTGACGACAGCTTCCAAGGCTATCAAGTCACACATCTCTACGTGATGAATACCGATGGATCAGGCATCAAAAACCTAACAGCCGACCTAGATCGAGATGCCGGTAATCCCCAATGGGAAGCGAGTGGCAAAGGAATTTATTTTCAATATGATGAGTTTGGGGACACCAAAATCGGTCACGTTGCCCTAACTGGAAAAATCCGAACCGTCGCAGAAGGGTTGGGTGGCCTCGACCTGGGTCGACCTTACAATGCTGGAGCTTTTACGGTTTCAAAAAACGATCGCTTCGCTTTTACCCAAGGCGGTCCTGAGCATCCGGCAGATTTGGCAGTGTGGATAGGAGGAGAAACCAAGCGCCTGACTGCGGTCAACGATGATCTTTTTTCCTACCGAAAAATCGGTCAAACCGAAGAAATCTGGTGGGAATCCAGCTTTGATGGGAAACGTATCCAAGGTTGGATTGTAACGCCACCTGATTTTGATCCCAATAAAAAGTACCCTTTCATTTTGGAAATCCATGGAGGACCTTTTGCCATGTACGGGCCTTCCTTCGCCTATGAAATCCAGTCTTATGCCGCTGCGGGCTACGTGGTGCTCTATACCAATCCAAGAGGAAGTACCGGATATGGTCAGGAATTTGGAAATGCCATTCATCACGATTACCCCAATCACGACTATGAGGACCTGATCTCTGGAGTCGATGCCGTCATCGAAAAAGGCTACATCGATACAAGCAACTTATTTGTCACTGGTGGTTCTGGTGGAGGTGTATTGACTGCCTGGATCATCGGAAAAACCGACCGTTTCAAAGCGGCTGTAGTAGCCAAGCCGGTAATTAATTGGACGAGTTTTGTCCTGCATGCCGATGGTGCAGCCTTTTTTGGTAAATATTGGTTTGGAGCCATGCCTTGGGAAGATATCGAAAACTACTGGAGAAGATCCCCTCTTTCATTGGTAGGCAATGTCACCACACCAACCATGCTCCTTACCGGAGAAAAAGATTTCCGAACTCCGATTTCAGAATCTGAGCAATATTACACCGCTTTAAAACTACAAGGAGTAGAATCTGCCATGGTTCGTATCCCGAATGCTTCGCATGGATTGGTGAACCGACCCAGTATGCTGATGAGTAAAAGTGCAGCGATTTTGAGTTGGTTTAATCATTATTTAGACAAAAAATAAGCAGCCTTTATGATCAAAAAAACTTATTTACTCAAAAATAAAACCCTGGAATGGCGGGAGAAAGAACCAATTTAAAACCTTCTAGCGTCAATTTAAAATCATAAAAAGGAAAATAAGCTCCGATTAAATTTCATGTAAAATAGGATTTTATTATGTTAGGGGATGAGGTTTGTCCTGATCCTTCTATACTGTTTGATTTTTTTTGAAGTCAAATCTCAAGTATACCTATATCCCGACTCACTCCGTCAAAAACTTAAAACATTAGAAGAAAAAGAGCAAGTTTTAGATTTGCTTAGGCTGGCATTCTATTATGCCCCAGAAAATACTGACTCCGCACTGAAATACGTCAACAAAGCAGAGCGCATTTCCATCAAACACTTGGATACCTTGGGTGAAGTCATCACCTATCGTATCAAGGGGGTGGTGTTCTATGAGTCCAATCGCCCCGACTCTACCATTTGGTACTATCGAAAAGGACGTGCTCTCGCTGAAGTAGCGGGTCAAGATCTTCAAATTGCCCATTTCGAAAACAATATCGGCATGTATTATTGGAACAAGGGGATTTTGACAGAGGCTCTAGGTCACTTTTATGAAGCCAAAAAAGTCTATGATCTCGAAGAGAACCTCTATGATAAAGCCATGGTGTCCAATAACATTGGGCTAATCTATCAATCCCTGGGTGATTTTGAGAAAGCGCTGACCTATGGTGTAGAGGCCCATGACCTTCGGCGAGCTATTCAGGACAGTATCGATATTATGACATCCCTTGGCAACCTTGCTTTTGTCTACACAGAATTGGAAGAGTATGACAAATCTGACTCTACCTTGTTTGAAAGCCTCAAGATTTCTGATGCCTTGGACTATGATATCGAAAAATCAAAATCCTATTCAGGCCTGGCGGGCAACCTAGAGCGTCAGAAAAAATTTGACGAAGCGGAGTCTCTTTATTTGCAAGCAATTGCCCTGTCCAAGGAATTTGTAAATCAATCCCATTTGATGAACCGCTATGCAGAACTGGCAAACCTCTATCTGAAAACGGGGAGATTCGATGAAGCCGCTCGGGTTTCAGAATTATCACTCAAAATTTCGGATTCCCTCCAAATTCGCTCTGCAAATGCCAGTGCACTGATGACCTTTGCCATGAGCAAAATAGCACTTCAGGACCAAGAGCAGGGTTATGAGGCACTTGCTGATTACAATAGACTCACAGACTCCCTCTTCAATGCGCAAAAAGCCGTCAGTCTTTCTGAAATGGAAGTACTTTACGAGACAGAGAAAAAAGAGCAACTGATCGCCCTGCAAGAGGCAGATCTAGCAAAGCAAAAATATATCAACCGAATGCAGCTTTTTCTGTCAGCTGGAGGATTCGTTTTGATTTTTTTATTTGGTGGTTTGTGGTATAATAGAAGTCGGTACCAAAAGCAATTGGATATTCAAAACATCAGGGCCGCCGAAGAAAAAAACAAACTGAAGGCAGTGATTGAAGCAGAAGAAAAGGAGCGTTCAAGAATTGCACGAGAACTGCACGATGGCCTTGGGCAAAGCCTCACCGCTGCAAAAATCTTCGTAGGGAATTTAGGGAAAAATCCAAAATCAGAAGAAGATGAGAAATTTAAAGAAAAGTCCATGGGCTTATTAAGCAAATCCATTCAGGAAGTTCGCCAAATATCACACAATCTAATGCCCAAAAATTTTGAAGGACAAGGATTGATACCGGCTCTGGAGGAAATGGAAGAACTGATCAATAAAACACATCAAGTTGATTTTCGGCTAAATCTATCACCATTGAACCTTAAGTTGACCAAAGAAAATCAGGTTCACCTCTATAGAATCGTCCAAGAGCTGGTCAATAATAGTCTGAAACATGGTGCTATTTCCCAAATCGAACTCACAGTTAAGGAAGATGAAGGAACACTCCGCATCAATTACCGGGACGATGGCCCGGGACTTTCGGAAGGTATGTTAAAAAACAGTACCGGGATCGGCTGGCAAAACATGACTACCCGTGCGGGATTTTTGGGAGGTTCAATTAAATTATATCCCACAAATCATGGAGCTAATCTTCTCGTCACAGTCCCCAATAACCCATGAATGAAATAAAAGCAATCCTCGTAGACGATCATCCTGTCGTCATGGAGGGAATAGAAATGCTGCTGCATGAAATCCCAGAGATTCAGCTTCTAGGCAAATTCACCAACGGAAAAATAGCACAAGAATCCCTCAATTCTGCTTCCGTAGATTTGGTCATCACTGATATCAATATGCCCGACATGGACGGCCTTCAGCTGACCCATTGGATTAAAGAAAATCAGCCTAAGACCAAGGTCATTATTCTTTCCATGCATGACAACGACCACTATGTACAAGAGATAATCTTGGCCGGTGCAGAAGGCTATGTACTCAAAGAAAATACAAGCGAAGAGCTGATCAATGCAGTAAATCGTGTGCTTGATGATGGGATCTACTATAGCGACCAAATCGTGGCCAAACTGCGGTCAAGTTTCCAAGTCCAAAACAAAAAGCATGAAATCCTCCTATCACTCACCGAACGGGAAGTAGATGTCCTTCAGCTGATAATTCAGGAATTCACCACCCAGGAAATCGCTGAGAAACTTTTCATTAGCAGACATACCGTAGAAAGTCATAAGAAAAATCTCTTCAAAAAAACCGAACAGAGCAGTTTGGTAGGCTTGGTGAAGTTCTCTATTGCCCATCAGCTGATTGACCTTTAATCTTTTGACTTATCCAAGGCAATGAACTTTTCCATTCCTCTGATTAGGTCTGTAGCCATTCGCTCGGTCACCACATCCAGTCCGCTCAGGTACCATTCTTCTATTGAGCCAGACTTACTGAGCTTTGCAATCTCAAAGGGCTCCACATCATCAAAGAACACAGAACTAAAGGACATTCCATCTCGGTACATATTCATCATTCCAGCTCCTATTCGGCCCTTATATTCTTTGGATTGATCATCATCTATGGGACCAACTAGGCCTGCTTGCATGCCATTAAACACCATACTTTTACCATTTTTTACTAATCTCAACTCCACGGAAAGAACTAATACTGCATCCAAGCCCAAATCCTCCACAAGCAAGCCTAAGGAAGCGGGAGACTTGTAATCAGTAGCCAACGTATTAGGCGAGATTGGATAAAACTCATAGCCTGTTGCAGTAGCTGATCCTTGTCCCTTATCGGCATTAGTCAGGAAAGAATTAATAGCTCCAAGGGTCTTGGCCAACCCACTGACCTCTATCCGGGACGGTCCTTCTTCATAGAGTCTCTGTTTTTCAGCGTCTATGAGATACTCTTTAGGCTCTAATAGTGTTATCCCTTTCGCCTGGAATTTGTCCTCGTATATCGGGAGCATGGTTTCCATAAAAGTATCTGCAACTAAATTACTTCCTTCTGGAGTCAGAAAATTTTTTGTATACACAGTAGTTTGTGCCACTTTACTAGATGACGTCTGTGAGTAATCCCAGATCTGCATGGTCAGCACACCAATTTTTTTCGGGTTTGGTAGATTATCTTCAGATACCAACTCTTCATTGAGCAAACCCTGAAGTTGATCGATCCATGTGCTGTTGTTTTTATAACTTTTGACAAGTTTACCCCATTTTTTATCGTTCAACTCGGCCAAGTCCTGAAAAGATTTTTGTGCAGAAACAAGGGTAGAAAAGCAAAAAAACAATAGAATGAAGGAAGCTAAAGATTTGAATAATGATTTCATATTTCGCTGATTTTTATACAATTTTTATTTAAGATTTAGGCTTGAGATTGGCTTGATTCTCAAGCGCCTGATTTTATGGTTTTTTTCGCTCAAAAATATCAAGCAAGGCATATTTAGTCCCTAACGCGGAAACCACATCTATAAAAAAATGGGCGCCTGATTGACTTTGATGGACGGCATTGCTCACTTTGGTAGGCAGGGTGCTCAATGCACCGGGTAATTGATATTCCTGGAAGAAAGAGATATCAGCAGCACTTTTCCCTCCCGCAGAAATAACAGCTATAGGTGTAATAGGCTGTTCATCCGGAGTGTATAGCATCATGATGTAGTCGTGACCAGCCTTGGCTTTCACCTCGTAGTTGCCTATTCCTACTTCTTGAGTTACATAGTTCTGTGCCCGGTTGACTAGCACAAAGCCCTCTTCTGTTAGCATTCGTTTCAGTTGATTCGCTGTGAGCAGAGTTTCATAGATGTATCCAGGCGAAATTCCCATGTTCGCTCCATAGATCATAGTTTCGATTTCACGGGTCAAATCCTGATCACTATTGTAAAAGGCATAGGGACGGATAGTCGTTCCTGATAAATAATCTTCATTATTGGGGTAAATATAAGCGCTACTATGCTCCCCAACGACATTAAACTTAAGCAGGCTCCAGGTATCATCTTGGTTGTGTACGCCGACAAAAACTCCATTCAAAGAGGTGTACAAGATGTTCCAGTTTTTATAATCAGGAAGTTTTGCCAAAGTAACTTCCTCTTTTTTTAATTTATCTCTTTTTTCTAAAGCATTCCACCAATTTGGACTGATTGCATCTTTGCTTTTTTTATTCAGCAGATAGGCTTTTACCACCTCGCTTTTACCGGATTTTACATAATCATGGTATTGATAGATTTCAACACCAGACCGAGTTTTTTCAACAGCATATGTACTTTGGGCAGGGGAAGAAAAAGCGATAAATACTAAGAGCCCGAAGGATAAACAGGGGCCAAAAAGAAATTGAAACTTGAATTTTTCCATCTGTATTGATTTTTGGTAAGCGAAATCTTCAGCCGAGAAATCTCAGTTGCTAGCGAACAATGTTTCCCTAGATTTCAAAATGTCAAATTGATTAATCCAAAAGTGGAGCAATAAAAAGCTAAAATCAATCCCAAAAATTGGGTATATTTTATAACCCTTTTTCTGCAATCAATCTCACCCAAGACCCAGACTATCTAGATGAAACCATCTAAGAATCTCCCGCCTTTCAGGAAACTGTCAGTATGATGAAGGATGAATAAACCAAACTATTGCGGCAGCTTCAGGAATCAGTAACTTTCTTTATTTGCGGTCCATTGGACACATGCTTTGGGCCACAACCACACTTGGCATTTTGGATTATTTTACTGCTCTACTTAACAATCAAAACAATGTCGCCGCCGAAGCTGTGACTACCCTACTGGAAATGCAGGTGAGAAATGAACTCTACAAGTTGCTCATATATGAAGTCACGCCCATTTCGACATCCAAACAATATTACACCGCTTTAAAACTACAAGGAGTAGAATCTGCCATGGTTCGTATCCCGAATGCTTCGCATGGATTGGTGAATCGTCCTAGTATGCTGATGAGTAAAAGTGCAGCGATTTTGAGTTGGTTTAATCATTATAGAGATCGGCAATAAGCAGATCTTTTTTTGCAGGCAAAAGTTACATTAAGTAAATCCAAACATTCCAAATCTATTCAATCCATTTTTTGGGGAAAAAATAAGGGCCATTGGGGAAGTTATACTGGAGCTTCATCCTAAACCAACAGAATAAGAAGACTTCATAAGTTATATTTTGAATTAATAGCTGAGACAAAAAATCAACCTCAAAAAAAATGCACTCTTAGAAAAATAAGCTCCAAACAAGCATTAAACTAAAACAGAAAGCTATACTTATGGATGCCATAATAAAAATTGAACTTTTCTAAGGGGGCCATGCCAGAAAAATATTACTTAAATTTATGAAAATCAATCGTATAAAAGTTTGATTCAAAATAGATTTTTGTATTTTGGTAGTGCATTTTTTTCTGCTTATAAGAAAAAGAGGTGATTCTCATTCCTTTGAAAGGATCAAATCTCATCCATGTTTTTTGAGGCCTGATCCCTGCCAAAGGTTGGGCTTTAGTAAGCATTTCCCGTAGGGGGATTTCTTTTCAACTATTTTATTGATTTGTAATGAATGTTCGATTATTTCTAATATCTAGGTTTTTCACTTTCTCCATATTCCCAAGAAAGGAGCAAAAGATCATAAGAGTTTTAAAAACCTTGACGATCAAGTATTCGGACTTCAATCCATATCCCTTTAAAATTCTTAAATCCTTTTAATTAACTATTTTATGTCTGATCAAAAAACATTCGACCCCAATGCAATGAATGTCGGAAAATACCTTGCTCAACGATTGTCTCAGCTTGGTGTTAACCACTTATTTTCTGTCCCTGGAGATTACACAAGTGACCTTTTGGAAATCATCGACACCTACGAAGATGCCGAAAACAAACCCTTTATTTACCGTATTGGAAACTGCAACGAGCTGAACGCAGGCTACGCCGCCGATGGCTATGCCCGGGCAAAAGGTCTCGGAGCGGTAGCGGTAACTACAGGAGTGGGTTCATTTAGTTTGCTCAATGCCATTGGGGGATCCTTTGTCGAAAATATCCCCGTCGTAGCAATCATCGGCACACTTAGCAATAGTAAACTTCAAGATGAAATCAATGCCGGTGAACTCTACCATCATAATGTCAGCACTGAAGATACCAACCGGACCGTTTATTCACCCGTAACGGTGGCTTTTGAACGGATTTCCAACCCGCTCACTGCGCCAGCTCAGATTGATACCGCAATCATTGCCTGCATCAGCAAAAGTAAGCCGGTGGCTATTGAAATCATGGAGGATTGTTACTACATGCCCTGCGCAGAACCACAGGGTATGCTAAGTCCCATTCCAAATTATGAGTCACTACCCGTGCTTCAGGGAATGGCTGACCAAACTCCATCAAATAAATATGCTGCCCAAATCGTCAAAGCCATAGAAGATGCCGCTAATGCAGTCTATGCGAAAATAGCAAATGGCAAACCCATACTTTGGATCGGGAAAGAAATCTCCACCAAAAGGTTACAGGGCAAATTCGCAGCCTTACAGCAGGCTATTGGAGCTCCTTATGTGACTTCATTTCTGGGCAAAGCGGTGGTTTCAGAAGACAATCCTTGGTTTCTTGGGATGTATGATTCGGTCTTTACCACAGACCATACCAATTCATACCTAAATCAATCCACCGCTATTATCGGCCTTGGCGTATGGAATACAGACTTAAACACTTTTGCTTCCAAAAGCCACGAAACCGGAAACATATCACCTGTTTTTGCTTCCCGAGACATGGTCAAAGATGGAGAGAACCTCTATGTCCAGGTCTCTCTTGAGCAGCTGATTGATGCGGTGATGGCTTTGATACAATCCAAAGGCTGCACTTCGAACTGGACCCAACCCAGTCCTCCTTCTCCTCCTGCCCTACCTAGCCCAAGTACTACCATTACCTATGACAATTTTTTTGCTGTCCTAGATCAGCATGTCAACCAAGATCACTTGATCGTAGCAGATATCGGTCTTTCCTCCTTTGGCGGTTCCTCCTCATTGAAAATCAATCGGCAGGATGGCTTTTTGGCACAAAACCTCTGGGCTTCAATCGGCTGGAGTGTTCCTGCCGGATTGGGGGCTTCCTTCCGCGATGACTTGCGTACGTTCGTCATTGTGGGAGACGGCGCATTCAAACTGACCTGCCAGGCAGTCTCTACCATGGTGCAAGAAGGGAGAAATGCTGTGGTCTTTGTCCTGAACAATAAGGTCTATGGTGTAGAACAAATGTTATTGGACGCGGGGCCCTATAAAGCTGGATCCACCGAGCCTTTCGAAGCAGCCAATGTTCTCCAGGAATGGGACTATGTGAGTCTGATGAAAGGTTTTTCCAACAATGCCCCTTCCGCCAAAAGTGCGGTAGTTAATACGGTGGGAGACCTCCAAAACATCCTTCTGATGATCGAAAGCGATCCTAGCTCCACCTATATGGTCAGCATCAACCTCAAGGAGCGGGATTATCCATCAGCTTGGTCCCTATTCGTCAACAGATAATTTTATTCATCAATCAATCCCTTTTTAAAATGAAATCTAATTCAAATCAATCGATAAATAATTCCGACGTACTGATCGTGGGAGGAGGCATGAGTGGACTTTTTGCAGCGTGGAGACTACTGAAGTCCAAGCCCGGCATTCAGGTGACAGTTGTAGAAAAAATGGGACAAGTCGGCGGTCGGTTAGAAACGACTTTGGTAGACATTATCGGCAAAGATCAAACCTCATACCCTGTACATGATGAAGAGGGAGGAATGCGCTTTGTGCCCAAAGGCACCGGGATGGAGCATCTCTGGAATCTAATAGACGCCCTTAATGCCGAGAACGAAAAAAAACCTGAAGCCAAACTCAATACGGTGGATTTTGTGATGGGAGATGATAATAATCGCTACTATGTCAGAGGAAAATCATTTAACCAAACAGAAGCCAAAGCCAATAATTTTAACATTTGGTCTACGCTCTTTAATCTAGCGCCTTCCGAAATCAATAGAGATCCGTCCAAAATATTGGAATCGGTGATGGACGATATCCAAGACCAAAACGGCATTCAGCGCCCTTCCTCTCCTGCCGAATGGGCAAATTTTAGAAACAATTGTACCTATAAGGATTTCGAAGGAAACCCAATCCCTATCAATCAATGGGGCTTTTGGAGTATCTTACGAAACTATGGATTGACTGAAGAATGCATCGAAATGCTCAGTCATATCATGGGGTTTATGGGGCCATTTCAGGATTTTATCAATGCGGGAGAAGGACTGCAGATTCTGTTTGATTTTCCCGACCCGAAAAACGCTCAATTTCAAACCCTTGAAAAAGGGTTTCAGTCTCTCCCTGATACCCTAGCCAAATCAATTACTGAGGCAGGAGGCAAGATTGTTTTAAATGAAACCATCACCTCCCTCACTAAATCCAATAACGAATTCACCGCAGTAGGAAATGAGATCTACACCGCTGCTCAGGTGATCCTTGCTATTCCAAAAAAGCCGATGAAAGCCTTGGCCAAAACTTCTCCTCTGCTTTCCTCCAATCCGGAATTCATGAAGGCCGTCAATAGTGTGCAAAACATGGAGCTAACCAAGGTAGGGCTTTACTTCAAGGAGCGATGGTGGCATCAAGACCTAAATATCAACCTGACCAACGGTCCAAATTTCACAGACCTACCCTTGGGTTCAATATACAGTTTTTCACAGTATCCGGCAGATCCTGTTAAAGACAAAAACTACTTCGGCCCGGCAGCCCTCACCCAATACACCGACTACATCCGGGGAAACTTCTGGAAAGAAATGCAAAATGTGGGTAAAATGTACCAAACACCAGAGTTCCCTGTAAATCCTCCGGGAACAGCACCATGTTCCAAAGCCTTGGTCAATGAAATCATGCGTCAGATCAAATTATTATTCGGTCTGGACGAGAAGGCCGATGTACCCATGCCGGTACTGACTACTTATAGGGTTTGGGGACAAGACCCTTATGGTTTTGGCTACCATCAGTATAAACTCAATGTCAATGACCTGACAGAAGTCTATCCCAAGATCACTTGCCCAGCAGACAACCTCTACGTATGCAACGAATCCTGGTCTCCTGAGCAGGGCTGGGTAGAAGGAGCCTTGATTATGAGTGATTACGTCATGTGCAAAGGTTTCGGACTTGCTCCATTTGCACCCGATTCATTTGCCACAACAGTATAAAATAAACCCATCTATCAAATATCATGAAAGCAAAAACTATCAAAGGAAATTCTACAACAGAGATCAAAAAAGCTTTTGAAAACGCTCTAGAAGATGGATTTACACCCACCTTAGCAATTGTATTCCTCTCCATCAAGCAAGATCGGATAGCGATCAGTCAAATGCTGGAAGCGAAAGGTATCTCCATTTTTGGCGCCACCACAGCAGGTGAATTTATAGACGGGGAGATCGGAGAGGAATCCGTCGTCATCATGCTTTTAGATATCAAAAAGGAACATTTTAAGTGTATCCATTTTGAGACAGGAGATCAACAGACCCTAGATATCTCTAAGCAAATCGGACAAATCGGTTTAGACACCTTCAAGAATCCAGCATTTATCATTGCCTCCGGTGGAATCAGTACCGATGGTGAAATGATCATCAAGGGAATCGAATCAGCAGTAGGCCCAAAGGTGACCATTTTTGGCGGCATGGCTGGAGATGATTTCACGATGACCGGTACCTATGTTTTCACCAATGGCCATTACGAAATCACCGGGTTGGTAGCCTTGATATTAGATGAGGACAAAGTTCAAATCGCAGGATTGGCTACCAGTGGATGGCAGCCTGTGGGAACAGTAAGAACGGTGACCAAAAGTGAAGGGAATACAGTCTATACCATCGATGACGAGCCCGCGCTAGACGTGGTCATCAAATACATGGGCATCAATAAAAATATAGATGAATGGAAAGAAGTGATCGTCAAT
This sequence comes from Algoriphagus faecimaris, assembly GCF_900101705.1. GTDB lineage: Bacteria > Bacteroidota > Bacteroidia > Cytophagales > Cyclobacteriaceae > Algoriphagus > Algoriphagus faecimaris. The sequence continues at coordinate 52,999 of NZ_FNAC01000008.1, forward strand.
GTAGGGTCAGAGTTCCCCATGCAGATTCAGCGGGAAGGTTCCGAACCTGTGATCCGGGCACCCTTATTTGCGAATAAAACCGATCGTTCGCTGGTCTGTGCAGGCAGCGTCCCTCAAGGCTCCAAAATCCGATTCTCCTTAGCCCCGGATTTTAACGTCATCGATAAGGTCATCGAGGAATGCGAATCGGTCAAAGAAAATGAGCTGCCTAATGCGGATGCCTTAATCATGTTTTCCTGCAAGGCGCGACACCTCTCTCTTGGTCCCATGGTCAGTGATGAAATCGATAGCGTGAAAAATGTCTGGGGAGCACCCATGGCAGGTTTCTTTAGCTATGGAGAAATGGGGAAATCCACAAAAGGCAAACATGAATTTCACAACAATACCTGCTCACTAGTCGCTATTTCGGAAAAATAACCTACGACAGGAAAGAAAAGGGGGCATCAGGCTTCGCGAAAAGGTGATTCACTCTTTTTCTCCAATATGATTTTATGAATACAAATATTCAAGCGATCCTGGATTTGATTTCCAATCCAGATAAGTTTACAGAAGAAGAATTAGCCCAAATCTCACGTATGGCAAAAGCCATCGAAAGAGATATAAGTATCGTAGAGTTTAAACTGGACCGTTCGGAAAAGATGCGGCGTACCACCTCTATTCTCTTAGAGGAAACAATCGAGGAATTGGATAAAAAAAGGCAAGCGGTAGAAAAGCTTGCCTTGATCTCTTCTAGACAGGCATCATTGGAGCGAATAAGGGCAGAAATCGCCTCCATGCGAAAAGCTGAGGACTTGGAAGAAATCTCCCCTCTGATCTGGGAAGAGTTGAATAATATGCAGGTCCCTTTTATCCGATGTGGGGTATTTATCTTAGACGAGGAAAAGCAGGTGGTCCATATTTTTCTCAATACACCCACCCAAGAGTCCATCGCTGTATTGCATATCCCATTGGAAGGAACAGCACTGACCAAAGCCGTGCATCAAGCCTGGAAAAATCAGGAGGTATATACAGAAAACTGGAAGGAGGAGGATTTTAACCTTTGGGTACAAACTTTGGCGAAAAAAGGATTGATCAATTCGACAGAAACCTATCAAGCAGGCGATGCTCCTGTCAATTTGGAACTCCATTTCATTCCCTTCAAACAAGGCATGCTTTACATTGGAAATACTGAAAAGCTATCTCCTGAAAACTTGGAGCTGTCTCGCTCTCTTGCTGATAATTTCTCGGTAGCCTATGATAGATACGAGGACTTCACCAAACTGGAAGTAGCTAAGAAAAATGTAGAAATCGCTCTCAAGAATCTGAGAACCACCCAAGATCAACTAGTACAGCAAGAAAAACTGGCGAGTTTGGGTCAGTTGACTGCCGGAATCGCTCATGAAATTAAAAACCCGCTCAACTTTGTAAACAACTTCTCAGAGTTGAGCATGGAGCTCGTCAGTGAAATCAAGGAGGAACTATCCACTGCCAAATTATCAAGAGCAGGCACTCAGGATTCCGAACTAATTGACGACATCGTGGATATGCTGGAAAGCATCGATTCCAACCTAAAAAAAATCCACAGGCATGGCACCCGAGCAAATGAAATCGTCTCTTCCATGCTACAACACTCCAGAGGTGGCTCAGGAGAAATGCTTCCGACGGATTTGAATGAATTACTCTCCGAATTCACCAAGCTGGCTTTTCATGGTATGCGAGCAGGAAAGGAACCCATTGAACTCGACCTTCAATTGGACTTGGACCCAAACCTCCCTATGGTCAAACTTATCAAGGAGGATTTTTCTAGAGTAATCATCAACCTCTGCAATAATTCCTTTGATGCCATGCGAGGAAAGATTCGCACCAAAAGCAAAAAATCAGGAGCTTACCAGCCTCAGCTTATCATTCGTACCAAAGCCACTAAAAAACACATTCGGATCGAGATCGCAGACAATGGTCCCGGTATTCCCGATGAAATCAAAGATAAAATCCTACAGCCTTTCTTCACTACCAAAAAAGGAACAGAGGGAACAGGCTTGGGACTTAGTATTACCCATGATATCGTCAAAGCGCATGGAGGAGAAATTTTAATAGACACCTCTCTAGGAAAGGGTACTGTTTTTACCATTCAATTAGAAAAAGATCAGGTTAGTTAAAATGAAGCGTTACTTCAAGTCCAAAAAGGCATTAAATACAAATTTAATAATGTGAAAGAGAATTTTATGTATATTTATGACAGTCAGAAAGATATATTTGATATCAGTTTTTAAAATCGATTTCAATATGTCAATCAGTAAATAATAAGCCCAGGTTTAGAATTTTTAATCACCATGACATAAGAAAAAGTAAGTCAACAGCTTCAATAGCTACGAAAATGAACAATAGCCATTTTACCAATACCTGAAACTTTCAAACCATATAATTAAAATAAATTAAACGTAACCACTAAAAAACAAACAAATGATTTATCTCAAAAAAATAATGGTTTTCGTCTTTTTGGGCCCCTTGCTCTTCTTTTCGAATCAAAACCCGAACTATCTCTTAAGTGAAGAGGAAGTAGAACCACAACGACGACAAGCTGTAGAATACCAGCTAGTAGTAAAAGTCATCGATGGTGAATGGAGGGTGGTTTTCCCTGATGACGAAACCAAAAGTGACGTCACCCTCCGAAGAGGAGATCGGATTCGATGGGTAGTCGAGGGTTCTGATGCCTCTTTCGCCTTTCCTGATATTAAGATATTTGGACTTGAGACAAGAGATGTCAAGGATGGGAATCCATTGGTGATGGCGATCTCGGCCAACAGTCCTAGAGGAACCTTCCCTTACACAGTATTTATCCATGAAGCGATGACCTACGCCCGTGGCCAATCTCCGCCTAGAATTATCATTAGATAATACCTTTCGAGAGACTGTCTGATGAATGATTCATCAAAATCCTCAACAAATAAAACACTTATACAAAGTGGTGAATTTTGATACACTGACATTATTCAAATCATGTGGGTAAAAACAAAGCGAATTAATTCGACAAAGCTTGATGCTGATAAGCATAAGATTAAAAAAAATGCTTTCACTCTTTTGCCTCGAGTTGACTCAAAGGGTTTTGCCCTATCTCTCCTGTTCTTAATCAGCTATCTGATTCTTTTGAATGGCTGTCAAAAAATCGAGAACAGAAGTTTTGATACAGCTCAAAATCAAAAGGATACAGAAATAAATTCAGCTCCAAAAATCACTTACTTAGACAGTCTTTCTGATACCATACTCCCTCAAAAAAACCGGGTTAAAGACAATTCTCCTCCAAGAACCATACGAATACCAAAAACTCAATCAGAGGCTTACACTATCCGAGAAGGTCAAAACGAGGGTAGAATCATCTCACCTCCTCAGATCATTCAAAGATCTTATTTGAAAAATGAAAAGGGAGAAGCAATCCTTGATGATAATGGCAACCCCTACCTTCTAGGTGATGGAGGGATTTCTCATTTTACGACCTACACGACGGATGAGGGCTTAAGCCTTGATAATATCACCTCTTCCCTATTAGACCAATCTGGAAATTTATGGCTTGGCACTTGGGGTGGTGGTATTTCCAAGTTTGACGGGATTTCTTTCACCAATTACACCACAGCACACGGTCTTTCCAATAATTTGGTTCACTGCCTAGCAGAGGATCAAGACGGAAACATTTGGATCGGGACAGAGGGAGGAGGAATTTCGATCTATGACGGATATTCTTTCAGCAGCAAAACCACCTCCGACGGGCTCGCAAATGATATTGTCTATGGAATTACACCTGTCAGCGACGGTAGCATTTGGATCGCGGCAGGAGATGGAGGCGCTTCCAAATACGATGGAGAGCACTTCACCAACTACAGCAAGGAAAATGGCCTCAATGGCAACTCGATCATCAAAATCGCCGAGGATGATAATGGTTTCATCTGGTTTGGGTCTGGAAGTAATGGAGTCATCCGATTTGATGGGGAATCCTTCCTTGATTTTACTATGGAGGACGGGTTGGCTGACAATGCCGTCAACTGTATCAGCAAGGATCGCACAGGAAAGCTCTGGATAGGCACCAAAGGTGGCGGAGTCTCAACTTATCAAGAAAATTCCGACCCAAATGCCAAAGGGACTTTTACTACTTTTCGTACTTCGGCTGGTCTAGCCCATGATGATGTATGGGATATTGAGGAAGATCCTGCAGGAAACTTATGGTTTGCTACCGAAGGAGGAGTTTCGAAATATGACGGGAAAAAATTCACAAATTATACCACCGGTCAGGGATTACCTAAAGACATTGTTTACAGCATCACCGCTGACAGTTCCGGAAATATTTGGATTGGAACAGCCGGAGGAGGCGTGACTATTTTCAAAGGAAAAGCATTTACCAACTTCACTGCTGACCTTGGACTTGTCAAGAACAGTGTCTACGGCATCCTTGAAGATAAAGATGGGCACCTGTGGTTTGGTACCGATGGAGGTGGAATTTCAAAATACGACGGTAAGTCATTTACCAATTTTACCACCGACCAAGGCCTACCCAATACACTTATCATTAGCGCAATTAAAGACAGCAAGGACCAACTTTGGTTTGGAACGGGTGGAGGAGGGATTGTGCTATTCGACACCGAATCCTCTCGGAATAGTGGTTCAAGTTTTACTATTTTGGACACATCTAATGGCTTGCCCAATGATATCATCTATGCATTAAAAGAGGACAGTCAAGGCAACATTTGGATTGGCACCGGAGGGGATGGTTTGGTTAAATTTGATGGAAATGAAGCGTCTTTGGAACAGTCCGCTTTCACAACTTATACCACAGCACATGGCCTCGCGGCCAATTACATTTACAGCATCCTCGAGGATAGCAAGGGGAATATTTGGATTGGTACAGCTGGAGGGGGCATTTCCAAATTTGATGGAAGGTCCTTTACCAATTTTGACACTTCTCATGGACTCTCCAACGATATCGTATGGAGCATATTGGAGGACAGATCAGGTCAGCTTTGGTTTGCCACACAGGGAGGTGGAGTCTCCAGGTATGACGGCCAATCTTTCAGCAATTTCACTAAGCGGTACGGCCTGGTAGATGATACGGTTTATGATCTCTTAGAGGACAAGGATGGGAATATTTTTATAGGAACCAATCAGGGTTTTACTGTGATTCCCGCGGAGACCGCTTCCCTTCCGTTTGCGGAAATAAGTGGAAAACTGGAGTATTATAATACCGCCAATGGCTATCCCGTCAAAGATGTCAACAAAGGCATCTACCTAGACAAGGAGGGGTCCATTTGGGCGGGTAATGGAAGCGACAAGACCGGATTGGTGAAGTTCAATTACCAAGCCTTGCGGAAAAAGAAAAAACAACCGAGTGTAAGAATCAAAAGCATCCGGATCAACGAGCAGCCCATCAGCTGGACTTCATTGCTAGATAGCCTTCCTAAAAATGCTTCGGAAACCTCCTCCAAACCAACAGTATATCCAACTGATGAAATCCAGGTATTTGGAAAACTACTCAGCTCTGAGGAAAGAAAATCTTACCAAAAGGAGTATTCAAACATTGAATTTTCAAGTATAAGTAGATTTGAAAATTTTCCTGTAAATCTGGTCCTCCCCTATGCCCAAAATCAAATCACCATAGATTTTGGAACCGATGAATTAGTGAGGTCCAGTTTAATAGAATACCAATACATTCTCGAGGGGTACAATAAAACCTGGAGTCCTGTGATCAAAAATAATCAGACCATATTTGGCAATATCAGCGAAGGGGACTATGTCTTCAAAGTAAAGGCCAGATACACAGGCCCCGGCGAAGGAGAAGGGAGAGCGTGGTCAGAAGAGGCGGTCTACCGATTCTCTGTACTTCCCCCCCTACATCGAACTTGGTGGGCTTATTTATTCTACTTTTTCATACTTCTGATAGGAATTAAATATGTAGACAAATTCCAAAAAGGGAAAACCATTCGCAAAGAGCGAGAACGAATACAACAAAAGGAACTGGAGCAAGCCAAGGAAATCGAAAAAGCCTATTTGGATCTAAAAATAACCCAAGCCCAACTTGTACAACAGGAAAAACTCGCCTCCTTAGGTCAACTCACTGCGGGTATTGCTCACGAGATTAAAAACCCTCTGAATTTTGTCAATAATTTCTCCGAAGTCTCCATCGAGCTGATAGAAGAAGCACTGGAAGAGATCAGAAAAAACCGAGACCTCCCTGCTGACTTGGTGGACAAGGACGACACCCTAGTAGATGAGATTCTGGATGATATCAAAATCAATCTGATCAAAATCAACGAGCATGGCACTAGGGCTAATGGGATCGTCACCTCAATGCTGCAGCACTCCCGTGGCGGAACCGGTACCATGGGACCTACTGACCTTAATTCACTGATCAAAGAATATGCGAACCTAAGCTTTCACGGAATGCGTGCAAGTAAAAAATCCATAGACGTCGAAATTATCCTAGACTTAGACCCCAAAATAAAAAATGTGCCTCTTATCAAGGAGGACTTTACCCGAGTCATTATCAACCTTTGCAACAATGCCTTTGATGCCATGCGTGAAACCGAAACCGATAAAAAACCCAAATTGATCATACGCACAAAGAAAATAAAGGGACAGGTATTTATTGAAATTGAAGACAACGGCCCCGGGATTTCTGATGAGATCAAGGATAAAATCCTGCAGCCCTTCTTCACTACCAAAAAAGGAACGGATGGGACGGGCCTAGGACTAAGCATCACCCATGACATCATCAAGGCACATGGGGGGCAACTAGAAATCAAAAGCAAAGAGGAAAAAGGAACCAGCTTCATTATTTCTCTCCCAACAAAAAATATCGATTAAAACATATACTCGAAATTATTCTATGACTTAAGTTCTTATTTTGTACCGCTTGCACTTCCACTTCACCTCTCCCAAAGAGATCATTTTAAGCTAGGTACATACCACCTCAAAACCTTAATAAAATGAAACTCTTATTCCTCCCCTATTTTAACTCACGTTCATTCCGACTTTTATTCCTGGCGATTGCCTTAAGCCTAATCAGCTTTTGCTCAATAGCCCAAATCAATTCTTCCAAAGGGGTACCTAGCTATACCAATTATGTAATCGGAGGTAATTCTTTGGCAGGGCAGCAAGTCTGGAATGTCAATCAAAATAAGGAGGGCTTTCTTTTCGTAGGGACCAGCTCAGGCCTACAAAAATTTGATGGTAAAAATTGGAATCTTTTAGCCTCTCCGAGCACAGAATTCAATACGAATGTTCGGTCAACTTTACTCGCCTCTGATGGCACCTTTTATTACGGTTCGCTGGGAGATTTCGGAATAGTTATATCGGATTCTACCGGCAAGACAATTGAAAGATCAATTTTGGATGGTTTTCCTTCGGACTTTGTATTCAATGATATCTGGTCCATTAGAGAGAGCAAGGGGAAAATCTACTTCCAAGCGAGAGAAGCTATATTCATCTATACCCCGGCAACAGAAGATCAATCGGGGAACATCAAAATATGGAAACCCGATACCGAGTTCATGTATGGCTTTATTCTCAATGGTGAGTACTATACACATCAAATAAACCTAGGCCTATATCAGGAAGTAAATGAAAGTCTTCAGTTGATTCCAGGAAGTGAGTTTTTGGGTGCGAATCGAGTCCAAGTGCTGTTGCCCTACAGTGACACAGGAGAGTTTCTTGTAGGAGCATTTTCAGGTGGTCTTTTTCGATATGATGGGGATAAATTCACCCCATTCCCTACTGAAATTGATCCCTATCTAAAAGACGGGACATTGTATAAGGCACTTCCACTACCTGACAGTACTTATGCAATCAGCGCCTTGGGTTATGGGTTTTTTATAGTCGATCGAGAAGGGGCGATTAAAGCACATTTTAACACTAAAAATTCCATTCCAGATCAAAGTGTCTATGCTTTCCACCTAGATAATACCAATAATCTCTGGGTTGGGACTAATAGTGGGCTTTCCAAAATTGAAATATTCTCTCCACTTACCCGATTTGATTCGGATACCTATGAAATAGGAAATGCTCTTTCACTGTCAGCTTTCGACAATACCCTTTACATCGGCACCTCTACCACGGTATTATACATTGATAAGTCCGACGGAATTGTTAAAAAAGTAGACGGAACACCCAATACCCAGGTTTTTGATCTATACACAGATACCAATGGAATTTTGAGCACAGGGGTAGGTATTTATGAAATCCGAGGCAATCAAGCCAAAATCATCCCTGAAACTGCCCCCTTTCAAACCTTAAGAATATTAGTGTCTGAAAAACATCCAGGCTATGTTTTCCTCAGCGGGAATTTCGGAATTCAGGTTTTTAGAAGGGAATTAGGAAGCAATGGAGAATATCAATACGAGGACATTGGCCCCATAACAGGGGTAACACGAGCTGTTTATTCTTTGGCTGAAAACGAGCAAGGAGAAATTTGGGGTGGAACCCAAGCCGGAATTCTATACCGAATTAATTTGCCAAAAACAGCCTCCGGCAGACTTGATGTGCCTAATGCGCGAGTACAGGAATTCAGTGAAAATGATGGTATAAGAGGTCTTTCCGGACTGGCAGTAGGGCCCATCGAAGGGAAGGTATATACCTCAGGTATCGATGGTTTTTACTATTTCGACGCTCCTACTCAGAGCTTTGAGCGGGATCCGCTATTTAGCTTTTCAGATGAAGTAGCTGACATTAACCTTGACACCTATGGCTTAGGGGTCGGAGAAACAGGCAATGTCTATTTGGACTTCAAAGGAGAAAAAAGGTATGCGATAAGACAAGCTGATGGAAGTTTTATTCTGGAGACCTATCCCGTGAATCTAATTACGGCCAGTGGTGTAGCTTCCGGGTTTACGGAACCCAACGGAGTTATTTGGATTGGAACTGACGAGGGGTTGATGAGGCTCGACCCGAATAAACAATACAAAACAGACTATCCTGTACCTCTTTATTTTACTTCTATTTCCAGTTCTTCAGGTCCTCTAAGGCTCGTTGAATTTTTAGGGGGAAAGACGCCTGAAATTGCTTATGAATCTAATAAAATAGCATTTGAATATGCTTCCCCCTTTTTTGTCAGGGAAAATAAAATTCTCTTTCAAAACTATTTAGAAGGTTATGATGAGGAGTGGGGAAATTGGGAGGATAAAGTTACCCGGGATTTTTCGAACTTACCTTATGGTGATTACACCTTTCGAGTTAGGGCAAAAAACACCTTTAACACCTTATCAGAGGAAATAACTTACTCTTTTACTGTCCTTCCTCCCTGGTATGCCACTTGGTGGGCTTTTGCACTTTATCTATTGGTCTTCGCTTTACTAGTGTATGGCTTGGTCAAAATTCAAACCATTCGAATCCTAGCCAAGGAAAAAGAAAAAAATCGCCAAAAAGAATTGGCACATGCCAAAGAAATCGAAAAAGCCTATGAGGAACTCAAAGCTACCCAAACCCAGCTGGTTCACTCTGAGAAAATGGCCTCCCTCGGAGAACTCACCGCAGGCATCGCTCATGAGATTCAAAACCCCCTAAATTTTGTCAATAACTTCTCCGAAGTCAGCGAGGAACTGGTAGAGGAGATGAATGAAGAGCTGGAAAATGGGAATATTGAGGATGCTAAGACCATAGGAAAAGACCTAAAAGATAACCTCAGTAAAATCAAACATCACGGAAGACGGGCAGACTCCATCGTGAAAGGCATGCTGGAGCATAGCCGGGGTGGCTCTTCCGAGAAAAAGCTCACCAACCTCAATGCTTTGGCAGATGAATTTCTCCGCCTGAGTTACCATGGCCTCCGAGCAAAGGATAAAAGTTTTTCAGCTGATTTTGAGACCGAGCTGGATCCTAATATTCCTCGAGTCAAGGTAGTCTCTCAAGACATAGGAAGGGTTTTTCTCAATCTGATTAACAATGCCTTCTACGCCTGTGCTGAGCGAAGTCGAAGCACCAGTGCTGAGCGAAGTCGAAGTGCCTGTGCTGAGCAAAGTCGAAGTGGCTATGCAGAGAGAAATCAAGAAAAAGCGGAACCGTACAAACCCAAAGTAACAATCAAGTCCAGGTTGCTTGAATTAGGAGGTTCAGGGGGAGTGGAATTTTGCATCCAAGACAATGGAGGGGGAATTCCAAAAGCCATCATTGACAAAATTTTTCAACCCTTCTTTACTACCAAGCCTACAGGAAGTGGCACTGGCCTGGGGCTCAGTCTGAGCTACGATATCATCAAATCCCACGGGGGTGACTTAAGAGTCAAAAGTGAGGAGGGCGAGGGTACGGAGATGATCATCTTTTTACCGATTGAATCTTAAAAGAATGGAATTACCAAAATCAAAAGTATACAAATGATTTACCAGGAAATCAGAGCTTTACAGCAACTTCTACAGCTCAAATTCAAGGCAAAGCTCAAAAATTAATTCTTAAAAAAGTCATCATGAAGCATCTCATTCTTTCCTCTCTTAGGCTAGTATTCCTTGGGTTTTGCGTCGTTCAGGCCAGCCTGCAGGAAGCGAAAGCACAGGAAATCAATTTAGAGACCATTTCAATTTCCAATGGCTTGGCTTCACCCGTGGTAATGAATGTGATGCAAGACCGGTATGGACTGCTTTGGTTCAGTACTGGAAATGGAGTACAGCGCTACGATGGATACAATTGGAAAACCTATCGAAACATCATAGGGAATCCCAAAAGCCTTCAACACAACTCCACATTTGACACCGAAGAAGATGCTGAAGGAAACCTCTGGATCGCCAATGAGCTGGGTCTCACCTATTTTGACCGGGCAAAAAACAGCTTTAAAAATTACAGTATTGAGGAGACGTTTCAGGTTGCAGGTGTTGGACGGACCATTACAGTGTTGCCGGACTCACAGGGAAGAGTGTGGGCAACCACCATTGCCTTTGAAATCATCCAGCTGGATCCCGAGTCGGATAGCTTAAAACTTGCACCATATACCAATATTAATGGCAAGCCAGCTGTTCATTCGGGAATATCCATGGTGGTATATGAGGATAGAGATGGAGGGATCTGGGGAGGGTCTGCCAACCATGGACTGATGTATCTGCCCAAAGGGGCCATCGAATTTAGTCCGGTAAAATTTGATATTGAACACACACTAAATAGTTTAGATAATACGATTACCCAACTCTATCAGGACCGGGATGGAATATTATGGATTACCAGCCGGCAGGGCATTTACAAGTATGATGTAGAAAAGAATAAGCTTCGCCAAATCCTCAGTTATTCAAGCGGTAATGAGGATATCGCAACGTTTAAAAATTCGATTGTTGAGGACTCCGAGGGGAACATTTGGATATTAAACAACTACCGAGGAATCTTAAAATTTGAGGGAAATAGCGATCGCTATTCAGAAGTATTTATTCCCGGAAATCGGAAAATGGCCAATGGTTTTTACACAAATCGCCTAACCGAGTTGATGATAGACCGGAGTGGGATTTTTTGGATTGGATCGAGAACGGAAGGACTTTTCAAATATGACCCTGTCAATCAACCCTTCAAGTATTACAGCCATGATGCAACTAATCCTGCATCCCTTAGCCCGGGCGGGACATTTGGATTATTCTCATCAACGATCAGTCCTGGGAAAATTTTTGTCGGAACACGGGGTGAAGGAATCAATATTTTCAATGAAAATGATGAGACAATCAAGCGGGTAAATTTTGCCTCGTCCAATGACATGTTTGGAGGATCAGCAAGGGCTATCTATGAGCAAAAAGATGGAACGATCTGGATCGGTACTTGGGGAGATGGATTGATCAAAATGGACCCAAACACCCTAAAAGAGCTTAAACGCTATAAGCATACTCCGGATGGCAATGAAAATAGCCTTCCCAACAATCAAATTAGAGTAATACGTGAGGATAAAAAAGGAAACCTTTGGATAGGAACCAACGGTGGCCTTGCAGTATTCAATCCTGCCGTGGAGACCTTCGACCCAATCGTCAGTCAATACAGCCAAACCTATTCTGAAGAAATTTTAGCAAAAATAAAAACCTGGCTGGAAACTGACCAAGAGATCGCGATCATCGAACAGGTAGGTCCATTTGAAGAATTGACGCAAGGCTTCGAGATTACCGAACGTGGCACCTACTTTCTAGTCTCAGTTGGGGAAGGCGATGCAGCAAGTATGGCAGATTATGGCTGGCTTGAAAACTCCTTAGGTGAAACCATCATCGGGATGAAAACCATTGAAGATTCATTTTGGGCAGGAGGAGGTCTGAAAAACCGACTTCAAATTGCTCAAATCGAATTAAATCCTGGATCTTACTCCCTCCGATATACTTCAGATGACACCCACCACTTTGGAGATTGGAATGAACCTGAACCCGAGTTCCTACCCCTTTATGGAATAGCTATTTTCCAGCAAGAGGATCAGACAAAAAATCAATCGTTGGTCGTAAATATTAATGAGCAAAAGGCTGAAATAGTCATTCAGGATGGCAGTATTTCCGACATAGAAATCGGTGAAAAATACATCTGGGTCTCCAGTATCTATGCGGGAGTCACCCGAATTGACCCAGAGACCAATGCCGTGAAATATTATACCAGCGACCCAATGGATCCTTCCACACTAAGCGACAGGCAGGTTTTTGATGTGCTGGAGCATGAAGGCCAACTATGGATGGCAACTTATGGTGGGATCAATATTTTGGATATCGAAAGCGATGAAATCTCCTACTACACCGAACAGGACGGACTACCCACCAATTTCATCGAGACGGTATTACCCGGGGACAATGGAGAAATGTGGTTTTCAAGCCAAAACGGACTGATTCAAATGATGCAAAATGAAGCTCTGGACAAAGTCACTTTTATCAATTACAATGAAGATGATGGGATAGGTGGGGAATCTTTCATTTCACTAGCTGCGGTAAAAACTCCGAATGGCAACTTTTATTTTGGAGGGGATCACGGACTCACAACTTTTTCTTCTGTGGCATCCAATAAGGTCCCACCCTCGGTGATCATTTCCAATTTTTTGCTCTCCAATCGCTCTGTCTATGAGATGGGCGAAAACTCCCCGCTTGAAGAAGATCTCTTGTCCACTGAAGCAATCACGCTTCGACACGATCAAAATGACTTGAGCTTTGAATTTGCGGCCCTCCACTATGCCAATCCATCCAAAAATCAATACGCTCACATGCTCGAAGGATTAGATCAGGATTGGATTTATGACAATAGAAACTTCGCCTCTTACACGAATCTTGAGCCAGGAACCTACACCTTCAAAGTTATTGCATCCAATGCCTATGGTGTTTGGAATGATGTAGGCAAATTTCTAATCATCAACATACTTCCTCCTTGGTGGAAAACCTGGTGGGCCTATTCGCTCTACGGACTTTCCTTGGGACTTGTAGGTTTAGTGGCCTACTCTGGACTAAAGCGAAGAATCCGAATGAAGGAGCGAGCCCAAAGTTTAGAAAGAGAAGTAGCACAGGCAAAAGAAATCGAAAAAGCCTATACCGAGCTCAAAGCCACCCAAGCCCAACTCATTCAATCTGAAAAAATGGCCTCACTGGGAGAACTTACCGCCGGGATTGCCCATGAAATCCAAAACCCCTTGAATTTTGTGAATAATTTTTCTGAACTGAGTAATGAGCTGGTGGAAGAAATGAAGGATGAATTTAAAAAGGGAGATACAAAAGAAGGCTTCGCAATTGCTGATGATATCAAACAAAACCTTGAAAAAATAGCTCACCACGGCAAGCGTGCCGATGCCATTGTGAAAGGCATGCTAGCCCACAGTCGAAGTAGCTCAGGTGAAAAAGTCCCAACTGATATCAATGCGTTGGCTGATGAATATATGCGGCTTTCTTATCATGGACTTAGGGCCAAAGACAAGAGCTTTAACTCAGATTTTAAATTGGATTTAGATCCTAATCTTCCCAAAATCAATGGTATCCCTCAGGATATCGGAAGGGTACTGCTGAATATCATCAATAATGCCTTTCAGGCAGCTGGAAATTCAGAATTCTTAATCCAGAATTCTGAAATAAAACCTCTTGTCAGCCTCACCACCAAAAATCTAGGCGACAAGATAGAAATACGCATCTCCGACAACGGTCCCGGTATCCCAGACTCCATTAAAGACAAAATCTTCCAACCCTTCTTTACGACGAAGCCAACGGGTTCAGGTACAGGATTAGGATTGAGTTTGAGCTATGATATTGTGAAGGCACATGGAGGAGACCTACGGGTCAAAAGCCTGTCTGCCGAAGAGGCAGGTACCGAAGGAGAGGGAACAGAGATGATCATTTTTTTACCAATTGATTCAGATTTTAAGTCGGATTCAGAATGAGGAAAGAAAAAGAGAAAATACTTAATCAATCCTACCAAGAGTTTATCGAAATCGGATTGAATATTCGCCCGATAATCGATGAACTGAAACACCTAATTGATCCAAAAATCATTGGATTTGGGACGACCGAGGATGAGCGGATTTTTTCACGTCAGGATTTTATTGAACTGATCAAAAGACAAGAGGAGCAGGCAGTCGGAATAAAACTAGAACATCAGGTAAAACCGGTTCACAGAAGAGTCCTTAACGGTGAAAATGCTGCCATCTACGTCGATGACTTGATGTTGAGGGTCACCACTGATTCGGATCAATTTGAGCTGAAAATGCGCTTTTCTATGGTCTTTGAATGCCAAGAAGAAAAGTGGGTTGTGGTACACTGGCACGGTTCCAAGCCAGAGGAGGTAAAAAGCGAAGAGGATACCTGGGGAATCGATAGTTGGAAGAAAAAGACAGAAGAGCTCGAGCAGATTGTCTCGGAAAAAACAGCCGACTTGCTCGAAAAAAACCGAGAATTGGCAATCGAGGCGGCACTGGAGAAAGTGCGTGCAGTAGCTATGGGCATGAAAAAGCCAGAGGATATGTTGGATGTCTGTCGAATTATTTCAGACCAATTACAGCAATTTGGTGTAGAAAAAATCCGGAATGTTCAGACTGCGATCATTGACGAAAACATAGGTCAATACCTCTGCTATCAGTACTTCACTCCCTACACCAAAACAGCCATAGAAATAACAGAATACCTCAAAAGTCCGGTAGAACATGGCATGGTCAAGCAAATGCTGGCCTCCCGAGATGGGTATTTCATCGGTAGCCTGAGTGGCAAGGACCTTGAAGATTTTAGACTTCATCGAAAAGAGGAAAACCACTTTCAGGATCCACATTTGGACGAAGCCATGGAAGTAGATTATTGTTTTTTATCTATTGGAGAAGGTGGACTTGGGCTGACTTTGTACCAACCAATGACTGAAGAAACCCTGTCTCTATTTAAACGCTTTCATCAGGTTTTTTCCTTGGCTTACCAGCGGTTTCGGGATATCCAAAAAGCCCTCGCACAGGCGAGGGAAGCGCAAATTGAGGCAGCGCTCGAACGAGTCAGAGCTCAGACCATGGCCATGCACAGCAGCGAGGATGTGGGGAAATGTGTGGTGAAAATGTTCAGTGAACTCACGGCATTAGGAGTGGATCAAGGGACCCGGTTTGGAATCGGCATCCTGAATCATGAAAACGAAAATAACCAGCTTTGGACAGCCCGAAAAACCGGAGAGGAAGTCAACATGCATATCGGCAACATCGATATGGCTTGGCACTCCATGCTAAAAAAAGCCCGTCAGGCTTGGATAGAGCAGGTTCCATTCCACAAGTACATATTGGAAGGGGAAGACCTGCTGAACTACTACCAAATGCTCAATAATGCTCCAGACTATAAAATTCAAATTCCTTTAGAAGAATTACCAAAAAAGGAAATCCAACACTGTTTCATTTTCGAGCATGGATTTTTTTATGCATTCAGTCCCCGTGAATTCCAACCCGAATTGATTCACATTACCAAGCGGTTCAGTACGCTTTTTGAACAAACCTACCGAAGGTATCTGGATTTGGTAAAAGCAGAAACCCAAGCCCGGGAGGCAGAAATTGAGTTGGCCTTGGAACGGATTCGGGCCAGGACCATGGCGATGCAAGAGAGTGACGAATTGGCGGAAGTATCCTCCTTATTGTTTCGACAAATGGAAGTGTTGGGAGTAGGTACTTATAGCAGTGGATTCACGATATGGGATGAAGACCAGGATGAACTCATTTCCTGGATGTGCAATGCAGATGGTTCTATGAATCCGCCCTTCCGGATGCCTATTGAAGAAGATAAATGGCATAAAGAACAGTATGATAGCTGGAAAAAAGGAGACGATTTCATCACAAAAAACCTGAAAGGTGAAGAGATGCAATCGTATTTCCTGTATTTACGATCCTTCCCCCTATTAGACGAAGCTTTTGAAAAATCAATAGCTGCCGGGCACCCGATGCCCGAAAAACAGGTACACCATGTGGCCAATTTCTCTCATGGCAATCTTCTGTTCATTACCCTTAAACCTTACCCAAAGGCTCATGAACTATTTAAGCGGCTTGCCAAAGTATTCGAACAAACCTACACCCGCTTCCTCGATCTTCAAAAAGCAGAAGCACAGGCACGGGAAGCGCAGATAGAAACGGGATTGGAGAGGGTTCGCTCCAAAAGTTTGGCGATGCATAAAACTGCCGAATTACAAAGTGTGATCCATACTGTTCATCAGGAGTTAATAAATCTAAACATATCCATTTCCGGCGGATCTTTTATTGTCATCAACAGTGAAATTGACAATGAAATCCAGTGCTGGGGTTCAGGCGGCACGGCAGACACTTCTGATAGGGTCCATATTCCTCACTTTGAAAAGCCAATCTATACCCAGCTTTTAAACAGATTAAAAAGTGGTCCGGGATTTTTCACCGAGGAATATACCCAAGAGGAAAAAATAGAATTTTTCACCTTTCTATTTCAGCACGAGCCTTGGTCAAAATTAAGTACCAAAGAGAAAAAACATACATTATCTGCATCTGGTGGATATACTCGCTCCTGCGCGGTATTACACCATACGAGCATTTTAATTATTAACCACTGGGGAGAAAAATTTTCTGAAGCAGAAAATGCCATTCTTAAACGTTTCGGTAAAGTCTTCGAACAATCCTATACCCGCTTTCTCGATCTGCAAAAGGCAGAGGCACAAGCTAGGGAAGCTGAAATCCAATTGGCGTTGGAAAGAGTGAGAGCTAAGACCATGGCCATGAAAACCCAGTCTGATCTCTTCGATATTATAGAATTATTTGGCAAACAACTGAATGCTGTAGGTATAAGGTTTGATAACGTCACGTTTATCGAAGGACCCATCACAGAAAAAAGAGACTGGGATTTATGGAGCTATGCGCCGGAGGCAGAAAATACAACCGATAAAATTCTCATTCCTTATATAGAGACTCCGTATTTCACTAAAACAGCAAAAGCTGTAAAAGAGTACCAAAAGACCGGGCATCCTATCCAGGTAAAAACATTCACACAGAAAGAGAAGAGTGAATTCCTCGACCATTATTGGAGGCATGCACCAGCAGTGTCAGATGAATTTGTCAATTATGTTAATGCCACTCCAGGTTCAATAATAGTAGATGCATTTTTGGCAGAGATAACTGTTTCCATGGTTAAATGGAATGCAGAACCCTATACAGATGAGGAACTTAAGATTTACGAACGCTTTGCAAAAGAGTTCAGGCAAACCTATATCCGCTTTCTTGATATCAAAAAAGCTGAAGCCCAAGCCAGGGAGGCTCAGATAGAAGCGGCATTGGAGAAAGTCCGATCCCGCTCACTGGCCATGCACAGTAGTGACGAGTTGAATGAAGTGGTGAAAGTACTGTTCGAGAAAATGACGGAGCTCCAAGTTCCATCCACTGCCATAGGAATTCAGACTTTTCCGGAAGGCTCTAAAGATATGCAGTGCTTTGTGTGCGGGGATGTGGGAAATGGGATGGTCATCAATCAGTACCTCTTGCCCTATTTTGACCATCCTATCCTCAAGGATTACATCGAATCACATAGAAAGGGTCTAGATCATTTTGTGGGCACTTATTCCAAAGAATTGAAAGACAGCCTGTATGAAGTGGTGCTTGAACTTCCTGAATTAAAGGACATACCTGTGGAAGTTAAGACGATGATCTTAGAAAGTAAATTCTACGAGATTACCATGGTGTCGTCTAAGAAATCCACCCTGGCAGTGAATGACTTTATTGGTAATCCATTGTCAGAAAGTCAGATAGCTATTTTAAAAAGGTTTGCGAAGGTATTTGATCAGTCTTACTTACGCTTTCTCGACCTGCAAAAAGCAGAGGCTCAGGCAAGGGAAGCGCAGATCGAAGCCGCTCTGGAACGGGTACGATCCCGAACCATGGCGATGCAATCTAGTGAGGAATTGTCCGAAGCAGCAACAGAGATGTTCGGTCAAATCAAGGGGCTTGGACTTAACCCCTGGAGCTGTGGTTTTAATATTTTTAATGATGATAAAACAGTCATTTCACAATGGGTAAGTTCAGGAGATGGTAGGCCCATCAAGCCATTTGATACGCCTACCACTAAAGATGTATTTAAACAGATTGTCGAGCACTCAGAGCATGATGAGCTTCTATACATCCAGAAGATGGAAGGTAAGAAATTGGAGAATACGTATAAATACATGGCCTCCCTTCCTACTCTTGACAAAATATTTGAAGAGTTGGATGCAGCTGGGATAGCGCTCCCCAAAAGCCAAGTAGATCACGTAGCTTACTTCAAGCATGGCTATTTGATGTTTATCACCTATGAGGAAACACCAGAGTTTCATTCCATCTTTAAGCGTTTTGCTAAAGTCTTCGAACAAACCTATACCCGTTTTCTAGACCTTAAAAAAGCGGAAGCGCAGGCGAGGGAAGCAAAAATTGAAGCTGCGCTCGAAAAAGTACGGTCACGTTCCATGGGCATGCAGTCAAGTGAGGAACTGCCCGAAGTAGCCAACTTGATGTTTTTGGAAATTCAGGCATTGGGTATCCATGCTTGGAGCTGTGGCTACTGTATCTTAGAGGAGGATCGCAGATCCAGCACCTGCATCATGAGCAGCGAGGGGACCATTCAAAAACCTTTCCTCTTGCCTCACTTTGGAGAACCATCATTTGAAGAGTGGGATGATTTCGTTCAGAGTAATGAGTCCTTTTTTGTCCAGGAACTGAAAGGTAAGGCGATCAAAAGCCATTATGACTTCATGACCTCATTGCCTCAACTGAAAGCCACATTTCAGGAACTTAAAGACGCAGGACTATCCCTGCCCACCTACCAGATCAATCATCTATGCAAATTTACACACGGCTTTCTACTTTTCATCACTTACGAACCTGTATCGGAATCTCACGAAATATTCAAACGGTTCACGAACGTCTTCGACCAGACCTATACCCGTTTTCTTGATCTTCAAAAAGCGGAAGCACAAGCTCAAGAAGCTCGTATTGAAGCTGCCTTGGAACGCGTGCGATCCCGCACCATGGGCATGCAAAAAGCCGAGGAATTGGGTGAGGTAGCTATCGTTTTATTCAGCGAGTTAAATTCCCTGGTCGATAATCTTTGGACCTGTGGTTTTGTCCTCTGTGAAAAAGACAGAAAAGAAGATGAGTGGTGGTTGAGCCTAAATAATGGATTGATTGAGCCTTTTTCTCTTCCAAATGTGGGAGATTATGCGCATGAAAGCCTCTATGAAGGTTGGGAAAAAGGAGACTCTTATCGCACGGTGACACTGGAAGATAAACAGCTACAGCAGCACTACAATTGGTTGATGAAAATCCCAATCGCTGAGAAAATTTTTGAAGAGATGGAATCCTCAGGTATCCCAAGACCCAACTGGCAGCGTCTCCATGCCGCCTATTTCAAAACAGGATACTTAGTCATCATTACGGAAGTCCCTTGTGAGGAGGAGGAAATCTTCAAACGCTTCGCTCAGGTTTTTGACCTCACTTATACCCGTTTCCTAGACCTGAAAAAAGCCGAAGCACAGGCAAGGGAAGCGCAAATCGAAGCAGCATTGGAAAAAGTCCGCTCAAGGTCATTGGCGATGCAAAGTCCTGATGAGCTAATCGAAGTTGCGCAACTTCTCAGAGAAGAAATGGGCGCATTGGGTGTAGAGGAATTGGAAACTAGCTCCATTTACATCCAGGATGAAAGTACCGGATTGACCCAATGTTGGTTTACCATCAAGAATCCGGATACCCCTGACAAAGGGATAACAGACCAAATGGTTATTGACCTTCAGGATACCTGGGTGGGTCGAAAGATGGATGAATTTTATCGATCCAAAGCAAAACAAACTTCCATTCTGATGCAGGGTAAGGAAAGAATAGAATGGATCCGATATTGTGAAGAAAAATCCGACCTGTTTGGGACCAGCAATTTTTATGGTGAAACTATTCCTGACCGTACCTATCATTTGTACAAATTTTCCAATGGCTATATCGGTGCAGCTGCTCCCGGAGAGATTTCTCCAGAAAGCTGGGAACTTTTAAAAAGAGCCACGGCAGTATTTTCCTTTGCCTATACGCGGTTCAGGGATTTGCAAATGGCCCAAGCCAGCGCCCGAACTGCCATGCGACAGGCCTCTTTGGACCGTGTCCGTGCAGACATTTCATCCATGCGTCATGCGGATGATCTTGACCGGATTACACCACTGTTTTTTAAAGAATTGACAGAACTGGGTGTTCCATTTATCCGCTGTGGGGTTTTTATCATTAATGAAAAACAAAAACTGGTTGAAGCCTACCTATCCTCACCAGAAGGAAATTCATTGGGTGTTTTGAGACTTCCGTATCAAGCCAGCGAACTCACCCATCAGACAGTGAAGGCTTGGCGAAAAGGGGAGATTTATACGCAGCACTGGAACAAGGAAGACTTCATCCAATGGATCAACCAATTAATGGAGCAGGATCAGATTCAGGATGGCAATACCTATCAGGGTACCGCTGCCCCTCCCGAATCGCTCGATTTGCATTTTGTCCCTTTTCCACAGGGGATGCTTTATGTGGGCGCAGTGAATCCTCTGACGGAAAATGAATTGGAATTGGTGCAGGCACTAGCCAAAGCATTCTCTGTTGCTTATGCTCGCTATGAGGACTTTGTAAAATTGGAACAAGCCAAAGCCGAAATCGAATCTGCCATGATTGAACTCAAAGCTACCCAAACCCAACTCGTGCAGCAAGAAAAACTCGCCTCACTAGGCCAACTCACTGCAGGCATTGCTCATGAAATCAAAAACCCGCTGAATTTTGTGAATAATTTTTCAGAGCTGAGCAGTGAATTGATCGATGAAGCTTTTGAGGAGCTTGAAAAATTAGGGAGTTCGGAGGAAAAAGAAGAAATCATCGCCATCCTTCAGGATGTCAAAGGAAATCTGACCAAAGTCCACGAACATGGCACCCGGGCCAATGGCATCGTGACTTCTATGCTCCAGCACTCTCGAGGTGGGGATGGCAAAATGGAGCCTACTGACTTAAATGCTCTTCTAAAGGAATATATAAACCTGAGTTTTCATGGGATGCGGGCAGCGAAAAATCCTATCAATGTGGATATAGCGCTGAAGTTTGATGAGAAAATAGGTAAGGTCAATCTGGTTTCAGAAGATTTTTCAAGAGTAATCGTCAATCTCTGCAATAATGCATTCGACGCAATGAGATTAAAAACGAACGATGAGTCTAGCAATTACCAACCAAAACTCACCGTTTGCACGAAGGCCGAGAAAAATCAAGTTACAATTGAAGTAGAAGACAATGGCCCCGGTATCCCCGACTCCATCAAAGACAAAATCCTCCAACCCTTCTTCACCACCAAAAAAGGAACTGAGGGTACAGGGCTTGGATTAAGTATTACCCATGATATCGTGAAAGCGCATGGGGGGCAATTGCAGGTAGAGAGTTCACCTGGTGAGGGGTCCACATTTATCATTCAATTACCAAAAGGAGACCTATGAAAACCATCAAAATCACCTTTATCCTTTTTTTCATACTGACTAATTCTATGATGGTTTTGGGTCAAAAAAACCCATACTGGCAGGAACCTAAAGTAGGCCAAGCCGATAGCTTGAAGAGCTGGCTAGAATCGACAAAGGATGATTCAATGAAGTTGTATATCAACAGACAGCTTGGCTTGTACTACCAGGAGAGAAACCGATTTATTGCATTTGACTATTTTAATGCCCAGCTGGAGCTTGCTAGAAAGTTGAATCAAAAAGTCTGGGAAGCGGAAGCTTTAAGTAGACTAGGCTATGTTTCCAGTTCGAGCCAAAATTACC
Source organism: Algoriphagus faecimaris (assembly GCF_900101705.1). Taxonomy (GTDB): domain Bacteria; phylum Bacteroidota; class Bacteroidia; order Cytophagales; family Cyclobacteriaceae; genus Algoriphagus; species Algoriphagus faecimaris. Next base: position 75,175 of record NZ_FNAC01000008.1, read on the forward strand.
CTGGTGCTTTAAACTATCTATTAGCTGCTCGCAAAATTGCATCCGATCCCGATGCCAGTTTAAATCTTTGTAAAATTTCACTATTGACTGATGATGGTGATGCCAACAGCGCTCGAATGACGGTTCTTTTGGAAATCATCAATCACCTTGGTATTCTCAATAATTTCGTTGGCAATTATGAAAAAGCTATCGATTACTATGAGGAAGCATCTGAATTGAATAAAATCAGACAAGATGAAGTAACGGCTTCTCTTCTGCACATGAACAAAGGAGAGGCTTATGTGGGGCTAGGAAAATATGATTTGGCTAAAACCGAATTGGAGCAGGCTCTCAGCGAAGCTCAGTCTTCTGGATATAACTTGTACACAGGGCTTATCTACTGGGATATCGGGAGAATCTATGAAACTGAGGGTAATTTCGAGGAAGCAGAGAAATATTATAAGCTAAGCATTACAACGAATATCGATATAGATAGTCCCGATTTTCTAGGAATGGGATACCTAGCTTTGGCCGAATTATATAAAAAGACAAGTTCCCTTGATTCCAGCTACCACTTAGCCCACAAAGCCCTGTCTACCTACCGTGCCATGAGCGATTCACTGGGTATGATCAATGCCCATTCAACTCTTGCTTCACTCTTTGATGCTCGTTCTCAAATTGATAGCGCCTACTACTACATGAAGGAAGGTGCAACTTTAAATTCTGCCATGAACAAAGATGAGCGGGTGAAGGAATTCCAAGTTTTGGGCTTAAATGAGCAATTAAAATTAAATGAACTCGAGACCGAAAAGGTACTGCTTCAGAGCAGAATACGGATATATGGGTTGACTGCGGGTATTGGAGTTTTCTTCTTGATTAGTATCCTTACATACAAAAACAATATCCGGCAAAAAAAGGATAAGACAATAATTGAAAACTCCTATGCAAAGCTAAAATCCACCCAGTCACAGCTTATCCAGCAAGAAAAACTAGCCTCACTAGGCCAACTCACTGCAGGCATTGCTCATGAAATCAAAAACCCGCTGAATTTTGTGAATAATTTTTCAGAGCTGAGCAGTGAATTGATCGATGAAGCTTTTGAGGAGCTTGAAAAATTGGAGAGTTCGGAGGAAAAAGAAGAAATCATCGCCATCCTCCAGGATGTCAAAGGAAATCTGACCAAAGTCCACGAACATGGCACCCGGGCCAATGGCATCGTGACTTCTATGCTACAGCACTCTCGAGGTGGGGATGGCAAAATGGAACCTACTGACTTAAATGCTCTTCTGAAGGAATATGTAAACCTGAGTTTTCACGGGATGCGTGCAGGGAAAAATCCGATCGATGTAGATATAATCTTGGACTTAGACCCTGAGATAAAAGAAGTGCCCCTGATCAAGGAGGACTTTACGAGGGTAATCATCAACCTCTGCAATAATGCCTTTGACGCTTGTGCTGAGCGGAGTCGAAGTGCCTGTGCTGAGCGGAGTCGAAGTGCTAGGGGGAATTCAAAGACGGAAGACCGAAGACCGGAGACCGAAGAAAGCCAGAATAACGAGGCAAATTATCTCCCTAAATTGATGGTGAAATCAACTTTGCGCGAAGACAAGGTCATGATTACAATCGAAGACAACGGCCCCGGCTTCCCCGAAGAAATCAAGGACAAAATCCTGCAGCCTTTTTTCACTACCAAAAAAGGAACAGAGGGAACAGGGCTTGGACTCAGCATTACCAATGATATTATTAAAGCGCATGGAGGGGAGCTGGAGGCACAGTCTGAACCTGGAAATACGGTTTTTAGGATCATGCTGCCCGTTTAGAGTCAAACTTTTTTATTCAACATTGATTCTCACAAGATTTTATTCAAACCTTTTGAAGATCAGCTCTTGGAAAATTTAACGTTTTTTCAAATCCTAATTCTAGCCAAAAATCCTATCATTATAGGATGAAGAAATTTATTTTTGCTGCTTTTATTGTCGCTGCATTTATAGCCGCTTGTACACCGAAGAGGGCTGTGGACCGTATCGGGGATTCCTATCATTGGGTTTTTCAGGATTCTATTCAGGTGGATTACATGGGAGAATTGACATTGCTGGACTATGAGCCTGCCCAAATGTTGTTTGTCGCTAGATGGAATAAACAGGAAGAGTATGTGATTTTTGATGAATCAGGGCGAATCAACCATACATTCAAGTTAAATGAAGACGGACCCAATCGAATCGGATGGGTTCAGGGCATCAACTTTTTAAATGGGAAGCTCTGTGTTATGGAGGAGACAAAAGGGATATACATTTTCGATCTAGATGGATCGTTTATCGATAGGCAGTCTATACCTGAAGATTACTTTTACATCAATGGCCTGCCTTTTGGAGCCCAAAAGTTGGAAGATGAATTAATTTTTCTTCGGCCTGAAAGAGGCGAAAGTTTAAAAGATATTTCTTCTATGTATTCAACTGCCTATTCGGCTGATATTTTGGAAGTAGTAAATCCTTTGACCCATGAGATCCGCACCACCATGCCTTTCCCTCCCAACACGGTTTATAATTCAGGCCACTTTTACAATTGGACTTTTCCAATGATTATCAAACACCAAGATGAGTGGATTTTAACTATGCTTGCAGAGCAGAAGTATTTTGTCTATCAAGAGAAGGAAGGAGAGATTCTGTTTGTCAAAGAGGTTGACCTTGCTTTGGAGGACGCCATTTCGATGCCTGGTATTCCGATGAATAGACAATCGGATTGGTATGAGGAGTTTGGCAATGTAATCTTTGGAAGAATAGAAAACATTTACCGAAGAGAAAATGACGTCATAGTCATCTATACCAAGGGAGTAGCTGAAGAGATTGCCGAACAATACGATCGTGAAAATTGGGAAGAATGGCTTGCTTTTTTGGAAAGTATTCCTCGCTATGCCGCTATTTTTGATGATAATCATGAATTAATCCAACAGGATTTACCATTACCAAAGGGGGTACGATTATCATCCACCGTAACTAGTGAAGGAGCTATTATTGCCGAAAAGAACCAGGAATATTTTGGTGTGGAAGAGGATTTTCTGATTTATTATGAATTGGGGCTTGCGAAAGATTAGTTTCTTAAGCTATTAATTTTATTGCCATAATCGGCCTAGGGGTTGTCTGCCTGCCCTGCTCCAGACAATTGTCCTGGGCCGGCCTCTCCCTAATAAGCTTTTTTGAAGCTCGATCCTTTTCAACTATCACTACAAATTTGCTGGAGACAATAAAAAGAAATAAGTCTTGCCACCGACCGGAATTTTAGGCTGGTCGGTTAATTTTTATTGGGTTTATTTAGGGTATTTATAGGGTCAGTTTAGGGTATATATATTTTTAAAGCTATATAAACCATCTATTTTTACTATAGAGACTTAATATTAAACCCATACTTTTATTAATTAACCTAGACTATTTATCAGAAAATAAAAAGCTTGTCCGAGACCGGAACTCGCATTTTCTTAGCAAATCCTCTCCAATATTCTTTTCTTTGATCATCAACAAACCAAAAAACTACCCATGGGACTATTCTGGAACCTGATCCAACAAAGCCAAATTTCCAATCAAAATTCACGAGCCTCCACCCTGGAAGCCCGAGTGGCCTACCTCGAAAGTGAACTCCGGAAAACGCAGGAATTGCTGATCAAAACGCTCAAGGTGCTCGAAGAAGAAAGCGGAAAAGACATCAATGGTGATGGGAAAATTGGTGGATGAATTGAATGTACTCTCTATTCTCTTGATAGGCTTTAATTACCTTCGACACGGTCTGGGCAATTGCAAAAAAAGCTTTTAAGGACCTTTGGAGATTCAGGAACCTCACCTCATATTTATACTGATTTGTGATTCACAGAGGTGGAAAATTGGGGGTTTGGCATGGTGGATTGGATTTTGTTATTCAACTAATTTAATCAATATCGGTCATGCCTGTCTGTCCGATCAGGCAAGCCTACGGCATTTTGCAAAACATTATATCGTCTCCTTTAATCCAGCCATTGATGGTTCGACTCCGCTCACCAACCATGGCTGCCTAGAAAATCGGGCATACCTGTCTGCCGAACGAGGCAGGCCTACGTCATTTTTCTAAATTGACTTATGCCACCCTGCAGCCTGGCTGCTCGCTAGATTTGTCCACTGGACAAATCTTTAACGCTCGCCCCTCCCGTAGGGACGAAACATAATATTACCAGAGGTTTTAACCTCTGGAATTTGGAATGACAATATGTTTTGGAAAAGTCCCATCGGGACGACCGATATCAATATATTTGAAATACATATATTCAACTTTATCTTCAAATAGTTGGTCCAACCCACCCATTCCTCCTCCCCATGAAACTCCAAAACAAAACCTACATCATCACCGGCGCTACAAGTGGCATGGGAAAAGCTATTGCCTTGACCTTTGCCAAAGAGGGAGCTAATCTAATTCTCAGCGGAAGAAATGAAGAAGCCGGAAAGCAACTGTGCAAGCAAGTCAGCGGCAAGGCTTATTTTCTCCCGGGAGATGTCAGTGAGTCCGATTATAATCAGGCCTTGGTGGATTTGGCGGTGGAGAAATTCGGTCAGTTGGACGGTCTCTCTACCAATGCAGGGATGCTAGGACTCGGGTCTGTCACTGAGTTGAGCTTGGAGCATTGGTCCCAAACGCTGGAGGTCAACTTGAGTTCGGTTTTCTATCTCCTCAGAGCCGCCCTTCCTGAGTTACAAAAAAGGCCACAAGCCGCGGTGGTGATTAACAGTTCTATTGCGGCTTTCAAATCCTTTCCCAATCATCCAGCGTACTGCGCTTCCAAAGCAGGACTGGTAGCTTTAGCCAAACAGGCTGCAGTGGATTACGCTCCCCAAGTTCGTATCAATTGCATTTGTCCCGGCCCGGTGGACACACCCTTTATTCATGCCTCTGCTGTAGCATTTCCCGATCCGGCCAAAGCGGTGGAAAATGCCGGAAAAAATACCCTCATCCAACGCTTGGGCGAGCCAGAGGATATCGCCAAACTTGCCCTCTTTTTGGCTTCAGACGATGCTTCTTGGATCACAGGGGCTGCCTATACCATAGATGGGGGGATTATGGCTAAAGGGTAAAACTCAAACCCTTCGAATACTCCGCATCAAATCATCTTTGTACATTTTACTGATGGGGATGACCTTTCTCATAATCTCCAAATGTGAATCAGCTACTGCATCGAGCTTTTTGATATTGACCACATAGGAGCGGTGAACGCGTAAAAAGTCCTTGCTCTCCATTTTTTGACAAAAAGAATTCAGCGGACTCACGATCAGGTAATTTTGCTCTGCAGTAATAATATTGCAGTAATTGCGCTCCGCTTCGATGTAGAGGATTTCGTCCAGCATCAGCTTGATCAGTTTGCCATTATTTCGGATAAAAATCCGGTCATCCAGACTTTCCACAAAGGAATCCGAAAGCTGTCCTTCCGGATTTTCCTCTCCTATTTTTTGAACCACCAGTTCGATGGTTCGCTCTAAATTCAGCTTATTGAATGGTTTAGAAATAAAGGCATAGGGTTTGGTTTCCTTGGCCTTTTGATAGGAAGCCTCATCCGAATTGGCGGTGAGGTAAATCAGGGGAATCTGATAGTCATGATAAATCTGCCTGCCTGCCTCGATCCCGTCGATCTTCCCTTTGAGGTGAATATCCATCAGAATGATATCGGGATGATTCTCCCGGACATGATTGATGGCATCTTCTCCCCTTGATTCGATTCCCGTAACCTCATAGCCCAGCTTACTGAGTTGTAGGGAAACATTTGCTGCAATGATCATATCATCCTCTACAATCAAAATTCTCGTCTTCACGCTCATGCTGCTTGATCGATTTTAAATTCGAAATATAATTCGGTTCCCCGCTGTGTACTCAAGGTCATTTTCCCATCCAATTGACGAGTGAGGAGTTCGACCAATTGTGAGCCAAAACCAGTTCCTTTCAATTGGGTAGTTGCACCCATTCCTACCCCGTCGTCTGCTATCCGAAGGTAGAGGTGTCTATTTTTCTCCTCTAAACTGATATGAATTTGTCCTTTCCTTTGATCTGGGAAGGCGTATTTCAGCGAATTGGTAATTAATTCATTCACAATCAAACCAATGGGAATGGCTCGATCGACATTGAGTTCCAAAGACTTCATATTGACCTCCAGTAAGATTCTATCCGATGCATCAAAGGAATCGATAATAAATCTACCCAAATTTTCGAAGTAATTTTTCATCTCAATGGCTGCCAGATTTTCGCCCTGATAGAGATTTTGATGGATCATCCCCATACTTTGCACCCTATTTTGACTCTCAATCATGATTTCTTGTAGTTCCTGATTTTCGATTTGAGCCGTCTGCAATGCCAAAAGACTGGAGATAGTCTCCAGGTTATTTTTCACCCGATGATGGATTTCTTTCAGCAAAAACTCCTTCTCCTGATTCTGTTTCTCCAAGAGTAAGCTATACTTTTTCCTTTTAACAAAAACCCGATAAAGGAAAAAGAGAAAAAACACCATGACGGCAGTAAAAACCAAGGTAAAAATCTGGATAACTTCTTGTCGCTTGAGCTTCTCAAGCTGTAGCGAAATGGTGCTTTCCTTCTGATTGACATCCATCTCGGTTTGCAAAAGCGCAATACGCTGATCGGCTTCCGCATTAAAAACCTGCTCATGAAGTTCATCGTATTTCTTAAAGGCCTGAAAAGAAGCCGAGATATTTCCTCCTCTCTCAAAGGCTTCACTCAAGTCCCGATAAATCAAGCCCAAATAGTACAAATCTCCAAAATCTTCTGTTGCCGTGCGTATACTTCGCTCTAGGTAAACTATTGCAGACTCAAAATTGCCCTCTTCATTTTTTAACCTACCGAGAGAATGAAGCGACCTGACCACCATAAATTCATTTTGAAGTAATTCGGCATATTTTAGGGCTTCTTTTCCAGAAGTTTCCGCATTCTCAAAATCACCTGTCTGTCGATAAAGCTCAGTCAAAGCAATATAAGTGTCACTCAGGTTATTATAAAATCCGTATTGTTTTCCTATCTCAGTGGATTGCTGGAAATAGGGCAAGGCTTGCTCGTATTCTCCGAGTTCGACCAGGTTATTTCCAGTCACATGAAGAGTAAAATCATAGTCTAGGTCCTTGATACCTCTCTCTTCAAAAAGAACCAAAGACTTTTGCCCAAACTCCACCCCTTTTTCATACTTTCCCTGCTTCCAATAGAGATTACTAATGTCCGAATAGGCCATAGCCATGGCTTTTTTGTCTCCGTATTTCTCTCCTAGCTTCAAGGTCTTTGTGGCAAATTCAAAGGCCTCTCCGAGTTCTCCTCTCCGCTCGTAGACATAGCCCAAATTGGTCAATAAGAGCCAAGTTTCGGATTCAGGTAGTTTCTGAAGCGCACTTCGTAAAACTAGCTCCGCTTCATCCAAGCGCTCCATTCTGAGCAGTATCGCTCCCTGAGAGACTTGCATTTTACCTTCCCAAAATTTATTATCCAATTGCTGAGCATCCCTCAACCCTTGATTGATCAGCTCCAGTGACTTATTGAGATTTCGAGTGTGATAATAATACCCTAGATCATTGATCACCCGAAGGCGGAGGCTGTCATTTTTCAGCGTTTTGACCGCTTGCTCCAAGACATCTAAGTACTCTTCTCCAAAGTCATCTGTCTGCTCAAAAACACCCAAATACTGAATCTCTCCCTCTCTAGAGACAATTTGAGCATAACTGTAAACCTGAAGCAATAAAAGTAGGGGGATAAAATACGTCTTCACGCATTTAATATAGTATAAAAAGTAATTGAAAATCAATTTTTTGCATTTTAAATATTCTTCAAAAAAAATATCCCCTACTCGGACAGAAAAAAAGGGCGCTCGTCCTGCATCATTTTTTCTTTTGACTTGGCTAATGAAAATTGAGTAGAAATAAATCTTTAACCCTAAGCTCATAAGCAAATGAAAGTATTACTTAGAAAATTTTTGGGGATTGTTCTTTTAGTTTCAATCAGCCCATTTGCCTTGGCGCAGGAAGCGCCCCTAGGTCCATTGACCTCATTCACTGAATTTACGATTAAGCCAGGTCAAAGCATGCAGTTTCGAGAAGGAATCAAAGCCTGGAAGGAATGCTACCTAAAAAATGGTGGAGAATGGACTTGGAGAATGTGGGAAAGACAGCAAGGAGAAGGTACTGTATTCGTATTAGCTAGCAGTATGCCCAACTGGGCTGAGATGGATAAAACCGATGAGAGTGGAAAAGACTGTCAACTCCTCGCCATTAATATGATCAATGCCCATGTGGAAAAAGCAATCAGCCATACGACACGCTTAATGCCTGAAATCAGTAACAACAATCCTTTTGACGGAAAAATTATTCGTGTGGGTTTCTACAGAACCAATATAGAAAATGGATATAAAATGATGGAAACGGTCAAAGAAGTAGAAGAAATCCGAAAGAATGCAGGCTTGTCAATAGATGGATATTGGTACAACTGGCTAACCGCAGATCCCGATAGCCCGAGTGCTCACTATGTAATCGGATATGAAAACTATGCTGAAATGGATATCCAAAGAGAAAGTGTATGGCAATCCGTAGAAAATGCAGCAGGAAAAGAAAAGAGAGATGAGCTACAATCAAAATTTAGGTCAACGCTTGAAAATAGCTGGAGCTATATCTACCGATTTGATGAAGAAATCAGCCATCTCGGGTCCAATTAGGACCAAGTAAATTTTCTTCCTCTATCAGTTTAAATCAAAAAAATAATCTCATGAAGAATATTTTAATACTTGTCTTATTTCTGTTTGGAAGCCAATCCATACATGCTCAAGAGTATTTTCTCCCCATTTCTACCGATTCGGAAACAGCAAAGCAGCACTACAAAGACGCCGTAAATTCTGCTCAAAATGCAGATATAGAGGGATATAACGAGTCCATCAAAAAAGCCGTAACGGACGATCCTGAATTCTTTATGGCCTAAGCACATTGGGCTCTAGGCATGGCGGGCTTGAATGAAAGTGAGGCCTTTAAAGAGGTCTCTGCAAAAGCATTAGCTGTCTCAGAAAGCAAATTGAACCCCGCCGAAAAATCGATTCGAAAAGGAATAGAGAATTTATTAAACAATCGAACAGCGGATCTGAATCCAGTCTTGGGCGAATTGAAACAAAACTATCCCGAAGTACCGCAGGTGTATGACTTAGGGTTATTCATTAACTATTGGATCAATCAAGATTATCAAGCAGCTGTAGAAAACGGAAAAATGCTGGTCAAATTAAGCCCAAAAAATGCTGGTGGATACAATATGCTGGGCTATGCTCTGATGGAAACCGGGGACATGAAAGCAGCCAAATCTGCCTTTGAAAACTATATCAAACTGGCTCCAGCCGAAGCCAATGCTTATGACAGTATGGGAGAATACTATATGAATGTCAAGGATTATAAAAACTCAGCAAAGCATTATGAAAAAGCTACCGAGCTAGGCATGGAAGCTTCCCGGGAAAGAGCTGAAGAAGCCAAGCGCTTAATGTCTGAAAACAAATAATCTTTTTTATGGAAAAAATAAGGCTAGGCTTCTCTGATTATGGTTTTGATCGAAGTCTAGCCTGTTTTTTACAATTATCTGGGTCTAGAAAATTTTAATTAGGTCCTCTGATCAAGTGATTTGAATCAGGAAAGAAACAGACTTTTTCAAGCTCAGACCGGAATTAGAAAGCCCTTGCGGCTCTTGTCATTCGGTGAAAACCGGAAACAGTATCAAAGTCTCTTGTCACACGAACTGCGACATTACAAATACTCATATAAATTAATCTCTTACCTATTTTTTTATCAAATCGCTGGGTTAAGGCAAAATTTAATTACTAAAACCCGGCTTTTTTAAACTCCTTTTTTATCGGCACTTTGGTGTTTCAGTCAAGCTTAGACCCCAAAATCGTACAATTTTAATTTTTAAATAAAAAATTTGATAAATTTCATTTATCTGATTATCAACTATTTAAAAGATAAATTTTAACCTAATTTTAAAAATTAAAACATTTTTAATACAAATTCCATTAAAATGGAGTCGATTTGAGAATTAATAATTCAATAAATTCGGCATCTTTAATAAAGGAAGAAATAGATAAATTTAAATCTTTAGGCATATACTCAGGTTTTGTTATCAATTTCTTTTGTATCGTAAAGCCCAAAATGAATTTTCCCTACGCAAGCAAGTATTTGACTTATCAACTCAAATGAGAACACCCTTATTTTTTTTACTCTTTATTTTATTTACCAATACCACAGCACAAGATTTATCCACTGAGCAAGTGGTTGCTTTGAGCAAAGCCTACCAAGAAAAGGGCTTGTATTTTAGGGAAATGCCGCATTTTAACCGGGATAGTACCGTATTTTATTTCGATAAGGCAGCCGAACTACTCCAAAATAGTGAGCCAATTCAATACAAGCTTTTGGCCAATTTATACCGTGACATCACCGATAGGTCCAATCGCTCTCATAATTTTATAGTAGTGGATTCACTTGCACCCATTGGCTGGTCCTATTATGAAAAAATCCCCGACAACGAAAAAGATAAAGTTTTGGGTTATGATCTGTTGATCAACTGGGCTTTGATAAAAATTATTAGAGGAGAACCAAAGCCCGGGCTGGAGCTTTTTGAAAAAGCCATGGATTTGCTTAAGGATGATCCCCGACCTGAAATCCAACTCAAAGTTTTAACTAATAAAGGCAGATTCTATTATCAATATGAGTTGCCCGAAGATCAAGAGATAGGGATTCAATATTTGAAAGAGAGTATGATGGGCTATCAGCAATCCGACTATCCGGATAAAAATGAGGCCCTTGCCATTGCCTACAAGCTATTGACGTATTATTTTGAGGATTCAAATCCAGATTCTACTGATTTTTACATGAATCAGTTTCGAATGCTTTTACCTGAACTCACCAATCCATTTCACCATACGTGGTACTATTATTCCAAGGGGAATCACTTGATAAATAGAGGGAGTTATGAAGAAGCGAAATCGTATCTGACTCAAACCATAAAACTATTGGAAGACTATGACCTGACTACGATTGACACCTATCAATTTGCACATTCTCGGATTGGGGACATTTACAAAGAAGAGGGCGGGTATGATGAAGCAATTGCCTATTATCAAAAAGCCAAGAATTCCTCCATTGAAATTAATACCGATGCAAACACAGCCTATTTTATTTGGAAATTATACGGTGTTTACGAGCAAATGGGTGACTACAAAAAGGCACTTGAACACTATATCGAATATTCTGAAGCCAATAATATTATTGAAGTAGAACGAAACGAAAGAAGCCTGCGCGAAAGTGAATTGCAGATGAATGTTCTCCAACAGGAACAAGAGCTGATCGCAAAGCAGCAAGCACAAACCATTTTTATAATTGCGCTTTTCCTGGGTACACTATTGCTCGGACTTGTGTATAGAAATTATAGGCTGAAACAAAAGAGCAATCAGAAATTAGAGCTGCTAAATGGAGAATTAGCCCATAAAAATGAATTGCTCGATAAGCGAAATGCAGAAAATGAATTGTTATTGAGAGAAATTCATCACCGGGTGAAAAATAACATGGAAGTCGTGTCAAGCTTATTGCAACTGCAGTCCTCACAGATAGATGATCCCTCGGTGCAAGAGGCAATGATTGAAAGCCAAAACAGAGTTCACTCCATGGGAATCATCCACCAAAAACTCTATCAGGGAGATCAATTGGCTTCGATTGAAATGCGTGATTATTTTATCAATTTGAGCGAAAATATTCTAGATTCTTTCAATGCCAATGGTAAAATCAAAGTGGAGTGTAATATGGCAAAATTAATTTTGGATGTAGACACTGCCGTTTCTATTGGACTGATTACCAATGAACTGTTGACAAACGCTCTGAAATATGCTTTTGAGGGAAAGGATTCAGGAACAATCAGAATCAGTTTAAGCCCTGTTTCAGCTGATGAAGTAAGAAACGGTAGCGATTTACAACTCCTAATCAGGGATGATGGCATTGGGAAAGCTCCTGATCAACCCTCCAAAGGAACCGGGTTTGGTACCCAACTTATAAATCTACTAACCAGGCAATTGGATGGTAAATTGACTTATGAAAACAATAATGGAACGGTAGTTTCTCTACTTTTTAAGAACACGGCAATAGCTTAACCTTACTACAAACTAGTACTTAGTACTTCAATCAGACTTCTTTTTCCAAAAAAGCAATTCCCCTATTTTTTAAAAAACCCTCGGGAAATTTCTTAAAGCATTCGGACATTTTATAAACCTGTTCGTCCATGGCGGCTTTCAGCGCAAAAAACCAAAAAGTAAATTAATACTTAATCGGTTCAAGGTCTTGATATTAACAGGTTTTAGCTAAGAAGAAAATGATCCCGAAAAACTATTCGTGCGTTGCTACAGCCCTCCTTTCGCTGTTCCTTATCCATCTGTCTTGTAGCCCACCTGCTCCTCAGATTGTGGCATCCAAGCCTGACATGGAAGCGGTCAAAAGAGAGATCCAAGCCATAGAAACTGCATTTGCGGCTGCTGACAATGCTCGGGATATCAATGCATTGCTTGCTTTCTACAGTGACGATGCAGTGGCCATGGGCCATGGAGAACCGATGGCCGTTGGTAAAGCGGCCATTCGAAAAAGGATGGTGGAAGGGTTTGCCAAAAATGTAACTGGAAGCACAGTTGAGTATCATGTAATAGAGGTTTTTGGTGATGAAAGCTTGATCACAGAGATAGGAAAATCAAAAACAAAAGATATCTCAGGAGCAGTCACCTCTACTGGAAAGTATATGGCTTTATGGGAAAAAAGAGACGGTAAATACCTCTGTATAAGGGACATCAGCAATAGTGATACAAAGGAAAACTAGGAATCAGGAAACTAAGGAGTTTTATAAAATTCAATTCATAAAAAAATGGAAAAACCAGAATATTTCAATTTAAGACCAGAAGTGGAAAAAGCCTATGGCTACTCTCATGCAGTCAAAATCGGGGACAGCATCAAAGTCTCCGGAGCTGTCAGCATGGATGATGAGGGAAACCCTACCGCCGTGGGTGACTTTCTACAGCAAATGAAAAACTGTTATTCCGATCTTGAAAAGGTGCTAAAGCATTACGGGTGTAGCTTCGATGATGTAATCGTGGAGAATGTATTCACCACTGATATGCCCGCATTTTTGGAACATGCTGCCTATCGAAATACCATTTACACACAGCAATTCCCTACGGGAACCTGGCTGGAAGTGAAAGGCTTGGCTTTGCCTGAACTCTTGATTGAAATCGAATTGGAAGTTCACTTTAAAAACTAAAAATTAAACACAAAAACCATGGAAGATATAATCAAACATTCAACCAAAAACAAAGCGGTAGTCGATGGGCTTTATCAAGCCTTCTCTACAGGAAACATCCCCGGAGTTCTCGGTGCCATGGATGCCAATATCCACTGGAATGAGGCGGAGGGAAATGCCTATGCCTCGGGAAATCCATATGTAGGACCTGAGGCGGTTTTAAATGGAGTTTTTGGCCCAATCATGGAGGATCATGAGTATTTCAATCTACAAGAAATAGAGCTTCATGAAATGCTCCATGATAAGGTCCTCGCCACCTTACGCTACGATGCGAAGACCAAAAAAGGGAAAGCCTACAATGCACAAGTTGCCCATTTTTGGACCTTGAGGGAGGGTAAAATCACAGGTTTTCAGCAGTACGTGGATACCAAGAAACTACACGATGCGATGAACGCATAAAGCGATTAGGTTTCCTTCGCTAGAGCCTAGACTTGACTTATTTTCAAATCATGAACAATCATACTTCTCTTGCTCCTATTCCCTTCAAAACCTGGGTTACTTGGTTGGGAATCGCTTTTCTGGTTCTTTTTGCCGGCAAATTCATCCTAAATGATGCCTTACCCTACTTTGGGATGCAAGAGTCTGTTTTTGGGAGATTTTGGTCTATGAAGTGGCCGCTGATCGGACATATTTCTGGAGGATTGTTAGCCTTGGTTTTGGGTCCGTTTCAGTTTTGGCCTGCCTTTCGGAATAAATACCTTCACATTCATCGAAAAATAGGCATGGCCTACATCAGTGGGATTCTGATCGCAGTGATCAGTTCAGTTGCCTTATCCTTGACTACAGGCTTGGCAATTCATTGGACCTGGAGTTTAGCCTTGATCGGATTGGCAGCCGCCTGGTTTGGCACTACGGGTATGGCCTTTCGCTTTATTCTCTTACGACGAATCCAACTCCACAAAGAGTGGATGATCCGAAGCTACGTAGTGACTTTTGCTTTTGTGCTTTTTCGATGGCTTACCAGTCAGGCTTTTTATAATGACTTGGGAACATTTATCGAGACGGGGCCTACTGCCATTTGGCTTTCTTGGGTGTTGCCTCTTTTTATCACCGAGATTGTGCTACAGTGGAATAAGCGATGAATGATCACACTGTAAAATATTAGTTGGCCCTTCAGCTTTTTAAAGTTTTAAAATTTAATACAATCATTAATCTCAACAGAACTATAATTCTATAAATCATGAAAAAAATACTCATCACCGGTTGCAGTACCGGGTTCGGATTTGAGGCAGCAAAATACCTCGCCGAAAAAGGGCATCATGTTTTCGCGTCCATGCGAAATGTCAGCACCTCAAACGCTGCGGCGGCAAAGGCTCTTCGGGATTTTGGAAAAGAAAACAACCTAAACTTGGAGGTAATCGAACTCGATGTTACTTCGGATAAAAGTGTCTCCAAGGCAACGAAAAACCTACCGACGGTAGATGTACTCATCAACAATGCCGGCAGAGGCTTTGGAGGTGCGATCGAGACCTTTAGCTTAGAAGAATGCCAAGCACAATTTGACCTGAATGTACTGGGTAATATTCGAATGATTAAAGCGGTGCTTCCTAACATGCGAGCTCAAAAATCCGGCTTAATCATTCAGTTGAGTTCGATCGCGGGCAGATTAGCTGTGCCAGGCTTTGGAATTTATTGTGCCAGCAAATGGGCAGTAGAAGCCATGAGTGAATCATTACGCTATGAAGTTGGCCCTTTAGGAATTGATGTGTCTATCGTCCAACCGGGACCTTTTTCCACCAAATTTCTTCCCAATGTCATCATCGGCAATGAAGATGAGGTAACTAACGCCTACCCTCACATCCAAGCGTTTAATGAAGGCTTTGTTGCTAATTCGGAAGCGGCCTTTGCAAACCGAGATGCACCCACTGACCCGATGATTGTGGTCAAAATCTTTGAAGACCTAATCGACGCCCCGGCTGGACAGCGACCTTTGCGGACGGAAGCAGGGTTGGATTTTGGTGTTAAAGCCATCAACGAGGCCTTGGAACCACACAGAAGCACTACTATGAACATGTTTCAAATCACCGATTGGGATGGCGCAAAAGGATAATTTGACCCTATTTAATTGTCTAAGCTTAATCGCAAGCAAACGTTTATAATCTTCTTAAATGATATGAAAAAAAATAACATCGCTACACGCAGAGATTTTATAAGATCCGCTGCGTTCATTTCCACAGGCACACTTGGTCTTTCTTTGATTCCAGGTGCAAGTGCTACTACATCCACTCGGGCAGATGAAAGAATGAACATCATCGGGCCTAGAGATGGATTTTCTCCCCAAATCGGAACCTTACTTTCTATGATGACCTGGATGCGACATGTGATTTTGATGCCTGTCCAAGGCATGAGTGTCGAACAGCTGGATTTTTTGGTGGATGAAAACTCCAATTCCATAGGCGCCATGCTGCTCCATCTAGCCGCCACGGAGCGGTTTTACCAGGTTCATACTTTTGAAAGAAAAGAATGGGGGGATTGGAGTGATAAGGACATTAGCCGCTTTGATATAGCGATGAACTTGGGAGAGGAGGCCAGAAAAACCATCAAAGGAAATAACTTGGACTTTTACCTCAGCACCTTGGAGGAAGTCCGGGAGACAACCATACAGGAATTTAAGAAAAGAGACGACAAATGGCTAATGTCAGTCGATGAAGAATGGCCTTGGGGACCTACCAATAACTACTGCAAGTGGTTCCATGTCTGCGAACATGAGTCCAACCACAACGGGCAGTTCAAATACATCAAGGCAAGACTTCCGGGCAGTAAACTCAGTAGAGGATAATCAGTTTGGAAATCAAATTCTATATCAAGTAAAAACACCAAAATGAAAAATTCTATCTTTTCAGTATTTATTCTTACTGCCTGTGTGTTTATAAACAGCTGCAATTCAAATAAAAAAGAAATTAATCTAGACGCTAACCGTAATGTTGTTAAAAAGTATCATGAAGTATGGACTAATGGACAAGTAACGGATTTGGATAAAATTTTGGCCCCCGATTTTGTCTGCCACTTTGTCAATGGAATTGAATGGAAAGGAATTGAAGGGGCGAAAAATTCGATTTCAAGTCATAGAAAATCATTTCCAGATTGGAAAGAAGAAATCGTCGATATGGTAAGTGAAGGAGATAAAGTGGTAACAAGGTATAAATCCACAGGCACCCATCAGGGAACATTCGAAGGTCTTGACTCTACCGGTATTAAAGTTACAATCTATGAAACCTCCATATACAGAATAGCAGATGGTAAAATAGCAGAGCAATGGGGATTTCCTGACGCATTAAGTTTGAATAATCAACTCACTAAACAATGAAAGTAACTGATCTCTACCTGATCCTCATTTTTTCAATATTTCTATCCTCCTGCTCCAAAAAGCTGACGAGCATTCAAAATAAATCGCCGGAACAACAAACCGCTGCTTACAAAGTTCTGAAAGACGTCTCCTATGGTTCGGATCCAGAGCAAGTGATGGATATTTATCTTTCCCAAAATGCAAAATCCTTTGGTAAACTAAATTATACAATTGTATTTCTACATGGAGGTGCTTATTTCCTAAGTGATAAAACGGAAGAGGAAATTTACATACAGCCCTACTTAAAAAAAGGATTGAATGTGGTGAATATGAATTACCGACTGAAAAGGGGAATTCCCCTTGCTACCAGCGATCTCAGCCATGCACTCAACTTTTTGAAAGAACAAAACAGCAAATACGATTTAGATCTACAAAACATCATTGTAACGGGCTTTTCGGCAGGGGCTCAAATTGCCACTAATGTGGGTTTAGCTCAAAATAATACCTCATTTCCCGACAAACTAACTGATGGTATAACCATTAAGGGTATTATAAATTTTTCAGGCCCGGTAGATGACTTGGACGTCATAGAAAAGATATTTATCGATTTTGATAATGAACTCTTTAGCAAGGCAGGAAATGCACTTTTCCCTTCTGAAGGCTATGCCAAAAAAGAGGAATTGGCGATCTATGAACCAATAAACTATTTGGACAAAGAGAACCCGGCTATTTTCTTATGGCATGGAGGAAAGGATAATCAAATCCCGCCTGAAACTTTTACAAATTTCGTCTCAAAACTGCGTGAAAAAGATTTTCTACTATACGTCCCTGAAGGAAAACACAGTCCAAGCCAAGAGGAAAGAGAGGCTGCCTACCAGAAAATTTTTAATTTTTTGGATGAGCTAAAAAATGATTAGCGAAATTGAACAAAGCCTTCATCTAAATAAAAGTGATGGAATTCAAAAAATAAAATCAGACGATAATGAAAAAAATTCTAGGGTTAGCATTTGCACTTTTCTTAAGTGGAATACAGTTAAACGCTCAGTCAAAAGAAGCCCAAATCCAGGCTTCCGTAAAGGAAATTGAACAAAAGGTAATCGACTGGCGCAGGGATATTCATCAAAACCCTGAGCTGGGGAATCGTGAAGTTCGGACGGCAGCCTTGGTTGCACGGCACTTGGAAACTCTGGGTATAGAGGTGACCACCAATGTGGCGGTAACAGGGGTGGTTGGAGTTTTGAAGGGAGGTCGCCCAGGTCCTGTGATAGCATTACGCGCCGATATGGACGCATTGCCTGTTCAAGAGATCAATGAGCTGCCATTTGCTTCCACGACCAAGGCCATGTATAACGGAGAAGAAACTTACGTGATGCATGCCTGCGGCCATGATTCTCACGTGGCAATCCTAATGGGTGTCGCTGAAATCTTGTCAGGAATGAAGGAAGAATTAAAAGGCACCGTGAAATTTATTTTCCAACCTGCTGAAGAAGGTGCACCCAAAGGAGAAGAAGGGGGTGCTGAGCTCATGGTGAAAGAAGGAGTGTTAAAAAACCCGGATGTGGATGTCATTTTTGGACTTCATTCCATTGCACAAATTGAAGTAGGAAAAATCGCCTATCGCCCGGGAGGCATGATGGCGGGAGTGAGCGACATGAAAATCACCATCAAAGGAAAATCTTCACATGGTGCTGAGCCTTGGTTTTCTGTTGACCCTATTGTTACCGCTGCCCAAATTGTTAATAATCTTCAAACCATCGTCAGCCGTAACCTGAATGTCACAGAAAATGCAGCGGTGGTCACCATCGGAGCAATCCAAGGAGGGAATCGGTCTAACATCATCCCCGGACAGGTAGAAATGCTGGGTACAGTAAGAACATTAAGTGATTCGGATGAAAAGTTGATCTATGAACGGATTCGCCAAATAGTGACTCATACGGCTGAATCGAATGGAGCCGAGGCCAAGCTGGAACTTCCTTTTTCATCCCGCTTCCCTGTGACATTTAATGACCTGGATCTTACAGCTAAGATGCTTCCTACCTTAGAAAAGTCTGCAGGCAAGTCCAATGTCATAGTGATCCCTGCAGATACTGGAGCGGAAGATTTTTCATTTTTCGCTAATGAAGTTCCGGGCTTCTACTTCTACATCGGAGGTATGCCAAAAGGTCAAGATCCCAAAACCTCTGGACCACATCATACCCCAGAGTTTTTTCTGGATGAAAGTGGCTTTATTACCGGAATCAATGCCATGGTCAATTTAGTCGTAGATTATATGGAACTGGAAGGGCAGCAATAAATAAAAAGGACACCTGACTGCTACCCATAAGTTTCATCTAAAATAGAATCCAGATGATAAAAAACATTATTCTTCCCTTTCTCTTGCTGACTTGCTCACTTGTTTTCGCTCAAAGTCCAAATGACCAATATGCTCAAGATGTTCAATCCATCGATGCCATCATCACTGCTTACTACGAGGTGGTTTCAGGGTCAAGTGAGGATCCCTGGCAATTTGATAGAGACCGCTACATCCATTCTCCAAACGCCGTAATTACCAGATTGAATGAAAATGGGAAAGCAGAATCGCATGCGCTTGAAGCAGAATATATTCCCCTAGCTCTATCTCCTAAAGAAGATTTTTATGAGATAGAGCTGAAAAGAACAGTGAGTCAATTTGGGCGTTTGGCCCAAGTCTGGAGTGCTTTCGAAATAAGAGATAATCCTGAAATCGAATCTGCCGTCCGTGGATTGAATAGCATACAGCTGCATTATGAAAATGGGAGGTGGTGGATAGACAGCTGGACTTGTGAAATGGAATCTGAAAGAAGCAAGATTGTCAATGAATTTATCGGTCAAAAATAAAATCAAATTTACTTACTATGGCTAAGTCCAAGTGCTTGTACACAACTACGATTTAATACCCATTACCATCATGACAAACCACTAACCCATGATAAAATTTTTTAGAAAAATTCGACAAAAACTTCTTCAGCAAAATCGTATGAGCCAGTATTTGGCCTATGCTGTGGGAGAAATCATCTTAGTGACTATTGGTATTTTGATTGCTTTACAAATCAATACTGCTAATCAACAGCGAATTGAAAAAAGGGAAAAGAGCAAACTACTCAACCTGCTCAAGGAAGAAATAAAAGAAAACCTTGAAGAGGCAACATTAAAGGAAAAGTCCTTTGAAAACAGTAGAAAAAAAAATCTAATTCTTCTTGAAATTTCTTCAGGAGCGGCTACTTCTGAGCCTATTGATTCTATAAGAAAATATGGCTATGAGGCTTTAGCGGTCGGCTCAGTAAACATTAAAAGCTCCCGCTTGAGCGCAAGCAAAGAGTCAGGGCAATTTAGTCTATTGAATGAGAAAGAAACCAAGATTCTTACAGATTACGAAACAACACTTAATAGTTATAAAGATGCTAGTAAAAGATCTTTTATATTTTTTACGGAGGATGGAAATGAATTGATGATTCGATTTGGCTTTTTTAAAAATGCAAACCCGATCCTTTTCAATGGAGAAAATTTTCCAGATCACAACCAATTAACCATATCCGATTCGGAGTTAATTCCTTATTTGAGGCAACCAGAGACCTATCGAAAACTCCACAAAAATTACTTGAGCCAAACCCTTGAAATTCTTTGGTTAAAAGAATTAACCCTTTATATCAACGAAGCGCTTGAATTATTTGAAAAGGAAACTTATGATTAGTCTATTTCGCAAAATCCGCCAAAAACTCCTTAAGCAAAACAAGATGGGAAGTGATCTCAAATACGCCATTGGCGAAATCTTCCTCGTTGTTATTGGGATTTTAATCGCATTGCAGATTAATAACTGGAATGAAAACAGAAAAACAGAAACCAAAAGGCAAATTTATTATCGTCAGCTTTTGGTAGATTTAAAAAATGATCAGGATTATTGTAAAAATAGAATTAGCGACTTCGAAGCTTTCTTGAAAAAATATGCAGATTATGAAAAAGAATTTCAAGAAGGGGCATTAAATCTAGAGAAAAGTTTAGAAAATATAAGTGAGCTTCAAATAGGAGGAATAAATTTATTCTTTAAAACGAATACAATCAAGACGCTAATTAGTACTGGCGATATCAGTTTATTTCCTCAAAACATCAATAATGGCCTAACCACTTATTTAGATGTTCAAAACGAATTGATAAGTGGAAATAATACAAATGCCACTACAATGGTCGACATGATTGGGCAAATCACAATGTTAGGAACTCCTTTTCTTCGCAAGAGATTTGATAGTCAAGCAGAACTATCTAAAGAATTGAATATTCAAGATAACATTCCTAAAATTTTTCTTCAACTTGAAGCCTATCATAGTTGGAAAGCGAACACAATAAAAACTTCGATAAAAAACCTGAATGACTTAATTATAAATGCTGATTCAACAATAACCATAATCAATAATGAACTCAAAAAGTAACGAAATAGCTACAATAACTATAAGTAATTGCCTAACTGCCACTAGACAGGCTTGAAGATTAACTGCTATCCTGATAGCTATCGGGACACGCAACTACGCCCAGCCCAAATCAGTTGTAAAACATAGGACAAAAACTTACTCCATGAGCATCTATAAAATTAAAGCAATGAAATCACTAAAAATTTCGATACTAATGTTATTAATTTCCTATAATATCGGATTCGCGCAAAAAGAAAGTACGGATATCCTAAAACAAGAAATTCTTAACGCCCAATCTTCAAGAATTTCGGCTATGATTGACGCTGATATTGAAAAATTAAGTGACTTTTTATCCGATGACCTGACTTATGCTCATACAACTGGTTGGACTGAAACAAAGACGGGATATCTTGAAACAATAGAATCTGGAAAAATCAATTATATTTCATTCATTCCAAAAGATGTTGAGATAAGAATATATGGAGAAACAGCAGTTTTGACTGGAAAGGTAGATGTTAATTTAGGACGAACTGACTTTACAATTAGATTTTTGGAAGTGCAATATAAAGTAGATGGGGTGTGGAAATTGACCGCTTGGCAATCTGTTTTAAATAAAGTTGATTAAAAAAAACTAGGTTTTTAACAATGGATACAAATAATTATCTGCCTGAAAGAGGCAGCCATTACTATTCTTAAACTTGACCGTTGATCTCAATTAAGATTATTGAACTAATTATTAACTTATGAAAAAAATAATTTACATATACCTAACCTGTTTTCTGTTAGTAGCCTGTAAAGTTCAAAATGTCAATAAAGACATAGAGAATATTGAACAAAACAATAAAATATTGCCAACTCTGGATATTTCTTCTGTGGATAAACTTTTCGATAAATGGGATAAGGCTTGGTCCGAGGGTCAATATGAGCTGATTCCATCGTGTGTAACAAATAATTATATTAGACATGATATAGAAGGAGATCGTATTATTTCAAGAGATGATTACTCAAAGGAAATAATGCAAATTAGAAATGCACTACCCGATATTCAATTTTTAATACATGATCGATCCATTGAAGCTGATCGGGTGTGGATTAGATATACTTTAAAATATTCTGATCCTAAAACAGGGAAAATGATTAATCAAAAAGGCATGCAAGTTTATAGAATTGAACAAAATAAACTTGCAGAAACATGGTTGGTTCTCCAAGAAGCAGGAACAGAATGGCCCGAGGTTACTAAATGATAGTTTACTATACCTTTAATTTAAATAATAAAAATATGTTAAAGATTTATATTGTCACTTTGCTTCTAATTTTGGCGATTACAAACAACGGCAATGCACAACTAAGCACAGAAAAAAAACAAAAAATAGATAGTTTGTTTTCGGACTGGAGTGTACTTAATCATCCAGGCGGTGCTGTAGCTATTATGATAGAGGACAGTTTGGTATTCTCGAAAGCGTACGGACTGGCAAGTCTGGAGTATTTAGTACCCAATTCAACCGAAACTATTTTTAATTTAGCTTCAGTTTCTAAGCAGTTTACTGCAATGGGTATTGTAAAACTTGAAGAACAAGGAAAACTTTCCATTGATGACGATATTAGGCTATACATCCCAGAATTCCCAGATTTTGGCAAAACCATCACAATTCGTCATCTATTACATCATACAAGTGGTTTAAGGAGCTTTCATTATCTTTTAGTATTGGCTGGTTGGAGAATTAATGATGAAAGGACGAACGAAGACTTATACCGTTTTATGCTTAAGCAAAAGGAACTCAATTTCAATCCAGGAGATGAATATATGTATAGTAATACAGGCTATATACTTATGGTTAATATTATTGAAGAAGTAACTGGCGAACCATTTGTATCATGGATGAAATCGAATGTTTTTGATGCCTTGGGTATGTATAATACTTATATTGAAACAACAAGTAATGCTGTTCACTTAAATACCGCTACATCTTATAGTGGTGATGAATCTTTTCAAAGGAACATAGAATACTGGAGCTATTATGGTTCGGCAAATATAAATTCCACCACTAGTGATTTGTTAGTTTGGCTTAGAAATTTTTATACCCCAACACAGGGTTGGGAATCAGAATTTGAACTTATGCAAACACTTGACCGATTAAATGATGGAGGTTACAATAATTACGCATTTGGGGTGGAGATCGATACCTATAAAGGAATTAAGCGTATACAGCATGGAGGTTCCACTGGGGGGTTTCGCACCTTCATAGGTACACTACCCTCGGAAAAAACCAGTATTGTTGTATTGTCTAACTTTTCAACCTCCAACCCTCCAGATAAATGGAAGAAGGTTGCAGACATTATTTTTTCTGAAAAAAATGAGCCTACTAAAGAAATAAATTTTAAACCTATAAACTTATCGGCTAATAAGTTAAACCAATATGTGGGTTACTATTGGGAGGACAAACAGAAACTAAATCGTAAAATAACCTTAAAAAACGACACACTCTGGTATGGTACCAGGCCCATGGCTCCTATTTCAGAGGATACATTCCTAATCGATCAGCAGACAGGCCTTAAAGTTAATTTTAATCTACAGGAAGGAAGTGTACAAATGATAGTCAGTGGTGAAGGTTCTTCGCCATACCAATTTGATAAGTATGAATACACTACAGTCACTAATGAAGAACTAAAGGAGTATGTAGGAACATATTATAGTTCTGAAATTGAAACAAGTTACACTATATACTTGAAAAATGGTTCATTGATATGCTACCATCCTCGACATGGCGAAATTAAAATGGAGAGAATAGCCCAAGATAAAATTACAGCAGAGTTACCTATAGTGTTTGCACAAATAATCAGATCTTCGGACGGAGAAGTCAATGGTCTTCGTGTTTCAAACGGTAGAGTCAGGAATATGTGGTTTGAAAAACAGGAGTAGATTTATATACTCAAACCACCCTTATCTAAGGCTATTAGTAAGATGCTTTTAATCCACCAAACCTAACTTTTAAGAACTTGAAAAGCCCGTAGGCCACATCTAAGTTCTTATGAAGCGCACTAAGGGTAGGTATTGAAAACTGAATAAATGATATTTCCCAGCCTCTATCCTACTCCTAAAAATCTATAATTTTCCGTCGGGCAGAAAACCATTTCCTTCGGACAGTAAATCAGGTGTTTCGTCCTTGATCGGTTTGATTTCAAATTAATGATCAGTTGATTAGAATATGTTTTTCGAGCATTTAAACTGAATGAATAAATTCCCTAACGCATTCGTCATCATACTTTCTGTAATACTTTTTGCATGGATACTCACTTTCATCATTCCAAAGGGAAACTACCAGCGGGAACTTGATACAGTAAATAATCGAACTACTGTGGTAGCCAATTCATATGAACAAATAGAAGCACCACATCTCTCAGCTTTCAATGCTCTCCTAGCAATCCCAAAGGGCATTGCCGGGAGAGCGGATTTAATTGTATTAGTTCTACTGCTCGGGGGATGTTTCTATTTGATCGAAAAGACAGGAGCACTCAATCAGGGTTTAAATCAACTCATCACACTACTGAAGGGAAAAGAGGTATTCGCCCTAACCATTATTCTGTTATTGTTCTTGACTGCTGGATTTACTATTGGATTACAAGAAGAAATCATAGCAATGACCCCTGTTTTACTATTGTTTGGAAGGACCCTTGGATACAATGCATCAACAATTGTAACGGCTAGCTATGGATCAGCTGTTGTAGGTGCTGCCTTTAGCCCATTTAATCCTTTTGGTGTGTTAATGGCACAAAAAGAAGCAGAGCTCGAATTGCTATCAGGCCTAGAGTACAGGTTAGTATTTCTGCTCATTGCTGTCATAGTTTGGACATTTTACATCCTTCGGATTGCTAGCAAAAATCGTATAGAAAAAGCTAAACTGGAATTGGATATTGAAGAATTAACGGCCAGAAATAAAATAATTTTGACATTACTTGCACTCACATTCGGTGGCGTTACCTATGGATTGATTGTACTTGGCTGGGGTTTTATTGAAATGTCTGCGTGCTTTTTTGGTTTAGGTTTAGTATGTGGAATTATTGCAGGTTTTGGTTTCAACAAGACTACCGAGATCTATGTTGAAGGATTTAAAGAAATGGTTTTTGCTTGTATAGTTATTGGCCTTGCTAATAGTATTTCAATTATAATGAGTGAGGGATTCATTGTTGATACTATTGTATTCGGACTTTTTTCTCCTTTAAAAAATGTACCACCTTCCATCTCTGGGGTTCTTATGACGGTTTCTCAAGCCATTCTTCATTTTCCGATACCCAGCTACTCGGGTCAGGCAATTCTGACAATGCCTATTTTAACACCACTAGCTGATTTGATTGGCCTTTCACGGCAAGTCTGTATTCTCGCTTATCAGTACGGTGCAATCATGATGGATATGATTGTGCCCACAAACGGTGCTTTAATGGCCGTATTAGCCCTTGCGGGAATTAAATACAATCATTGGATCAAATTTATTATTAAACCTGCCCTTTTAATTCTAGGGGTTGCAGCTATTGCAATTTTAATAGCAGTACAAATTGGATATGAATAACGCTGATGCCAGAAAAAGTGCAATTCGGACTGAAGTAATAAAATTGAGTATCTAGAATAGAGTTTTACCAAATTAAAGTAGCCAATATGAAAAAGACATTTTTAATCTCAATAATCTTACTCATTACTTTTCAAGTAATTGGCCAAAAAAATAGAGCCAGAGATTTAGGAATTCCTTTGGATGGAAAAACTGGACCTTACAATGCTATCACTGATGTCAAAGGCATTGAAGTCGGACATACCACCCTGATATCAGGAGAAGGTAAATTAGTAGTAGGAGAAGGTCCTGTCCGAACAGGGGTGACCACTATTTTTCCCAAAGGGAAGCAATACGATCCGGTTTTCGCAGGCTGGTATAGTCTCAATGGAAATGGGGAAATGACAGGAACCACCTGGGTCGAAGAATCGGGTTTTTTGGAGGGACCGATTGCCATTACCAACACCCACAGTGTAGGCATTGTAAGGGACGCAGTCGTGGAATGGCAGTTTAACAACAATCATTTTGACCCCTTACCCGATGAGCCTGACGTATTTTGGGCCTTGCCGGTAGTAGCCGAAACTTATGATGGGGATTTGAATGACATCAATGGCTTTCATGTCAAAAAAGAGCATGTTTATGCTGCTTTGGAAAATGCAAAATCCGGGCCTGTTGAAGAAGGTAATGTGGGCGGAGGCACTGGGATGATCTGTCATCAGTTCAAAGGAGGGATAGGTACCTCTTCCCGTGAATTAGTCATCAACAATACCACCTACACCCTAGGTGTGCTGGTGCAGGCAAATTATGGTACGCGGGAGAGCTTAACCATTGCCGGAGTGCCTGTAGGCAAAGAAATTTCCGATCGGCAGATTCTTTTGGATCCATTAAAACGCCAAGAAGAAAGAGGATCCATCATTGTGATCGTCGCGACTGATGCCCCGCTGCTTCCCCATCAATTAAAACGATTAGCCAGGCGAGTTCCGATTGGAATCAGCCGAGTAGGTGGATATGGAGGAAATGGCTCAGGTGATATTTTCATCGCCTTTTCTACTGCCAATTCTGGGGCTGCCGATCGAGAAAATAATCAACAGGTAGACATGATCCCCAATGATCAAATGTCTCCACTTTTCTTGGCAACTGCGCAAGCGACCGAAGAATCCATCCTGAATGCCATGGTAGCAGCAGAAACCATGGTGGGGAAAAATAATACGACGGTATACGAACTACCAGAAGACGAAGTCGTCGAGCTGTTAAAGAAGTATGGTAGAATCAAATAAAAACTCAAAATGAAAAAAATTTTAGCAATAGTTGGCTTTGTACTTCTACCCCTCATGGTATCCTTCGGCCAAACCAGAATCATCGATATGCACATTCACTCCTACACGGAGAGTGATTTTGGGGTACGTGAACCTTCCGCTACAGATCACTATGGAGTAAAGAGTTCAGCAAATGCTGAACAACATCGCTTAGAGACCTTTGCGGCATTTGAGCGATTTAATATTGTCAAGGCTGCTGTCAGTGGAAATCCCGAAAGTGTCCGTATCTGGAAGGAAAAAGATAAAGATAACCGTGTAATCAAGGGGATTTTGTCTATTTCCCCAGATGATTACGACATCGATATTGAGCGGTTTGAGCAAATGATCAAAGCAGGTGAAATCGAAATCTTTGGAGAATTGGGTCCCTACTACGGCGGTACCACGCTCAGCGATCCCATTTGGCAACCTTATCTCGAGATTTGTGAAAAATATGACATTCCGGTGGCTGTGCATACCGGAGGTGGAGACCCAGGAGGTACCTATTCCTGGTCCCCAAAAGCAAGACTGAAACTAGGTGATCCTTATTTGATAGAAGATGTTTTGGTTAAGTATCCCAAACTACGGGTGTATCTGATGCACGCTGGAGGAGAAGATTGGCCGGAACATGCCATTCGGTTGATGGCCTACTATCCCCAGCTATACACAGATATTGCTGTTTTGCTTTGGGTGGAGCCCAACACGCAGCGCTATGTCACGGATTTTCTCAAAAACATCAAGCATGCAGGCTACCTGGATCGAGTGATGTTTGGTTCTGATCAGATGATATGGCCTTACGCAATCGAGAAGTCTATCGATTTTTTGAACAGTTTGGATTTCCTGACAGAGGAGGATAAAGAAGGGATATTTTATGGAAATGCGGCGAGATTCTTGAAATTGGAAGATTAGTTTGGTTAATCGTATTCAACCACTTTGTGGTTGATGGGAGAAAAGATAATGATTCCTGAAGTACTTTCTCTCCGTGAGGGGAAGTTGTATGAATAGATAAGGATTCCTGAAAGGAATCAATTTGAATAGCCCCATATGAAATGTGGGGTTGAAGAGGATAAAAACATCTGGTATTCCCAACCACCACGTGGTTGAATTTGAAAACCTCTTTGATCAACCAACAATTCGAATTCCCTAATCCCCACCTTTCCCCGAAAAATAATCAGCATTGTTGGGAAACTGTTTCATGCCTTTGGTCCTACATCAGGTCGTCTCAAAATCTAAGTTTTTTAACTTCTAGGATAATTCTCCTACGTGGATTTTTAACTCATTTTCTTAACTCAATTCAAAAAACATGAAAAAGCTCATAGCACCATTCTTTGCTCTCCTATTCTTCGCCTCTTGCGGAATGGAGAACATGAACGACATCCTCCCTGATCAAGAACTGAGTTCTACGGATCTCCTCAGTGAAGGGGTTGGCACAGATATGTTAAACCCAAACATGCGGATAGCATCCAGTGACGATGATTGTATTACACCGGGAAGTTTGGATTTCTATCCTGTTACTGACGAGGCTACAAGAAGCTCGGGCAAAAACACCAAATCGGTCAGCTACTCCGCTTACAACACGGAAACCGATTTTGTGGTTGAAGTGACCTATGCCATAACCGCCGGAAAATCAAAAGCAAAGGCCACCATTTCGATTGCTATCGATGGCGATGAAGCGGAATACACTGAGGTAAACTCAGGCAGCACAGTCAGCCATACCGTGCCACTTGCTGAAGACTGGGGGGGAGGTGATCAGGTTGACTTTAGCGTGGTACAGGAGGGATTGGGCACGCCAATCACCTTTAGCGGAAGCTATGACCTAATACCTGTTTGTGCCGAAGTTGCATCTCCTCTGTTGGTGGAGAAGACTGCGGAAGCCACCTACGACCGGACTGTCAACTGGGAGCTTACCAAGACTGTCAACCCGAGCAGCCCCTCGGGGTCCCCTGGAGACGAGTTAACATACGACTGGACGGTGACGGCCACCAAGTCTGAAAACTTGGGGAACTATGCAGTAACAGGCATCATCACGGTGACAAACCCAAACAACTTTGACGTGCCCTTCACCCTTGCCGATGTCCTTAATGACGGAACCACTGCCGTGATCACCTGCCCGGCGACAGATGACAACACTGGTATAGTGCCCGCCGGAGGCTCTGTGACCTGCGCCTACTCCGCTGCTCCTGTTGATGGAAGCGCGACCCTTAATACGGCCACTGTAACATTAGATGTAGGTTCAGGCTTGACTACAGCCAATGCCACCGCTGACGTGAATTTCATCGAGAATCTCATCGGCGATGACGAGGTTACCTTGAGCGATCCACGTGTCGAGTACTCCCAGCTGATTTCGAGTACCACATCCGAGATCTTCCCAGAGACCTTTACCTGCCCGACGGACTGGAGCCTTTATGTAAACGAGGTCTACAATGAAACCTACGTGAATACAGCTTACTTAGACGGGGATAATACTGAATTGGAAGCCTCAGCCGAGGTGACCATCAATTGCGATCTAATAGGTGCTGCATACGAAGGTGGTATCATAGCGTATATTTTGCAGGAAGGTGACCCGGGGTATGTGGCAGGTGAATTCCACGGCCTAATAGCTGCTCCAGAAGACCAAAGTACAGGAATTCAATGGTACAACGGAATTTTTACTGCAACAGGGGCAACAGGCACAGCTTTGGGAACAGGGCAGGCAAATACAACTGCAATTGTTGATGCTCAAGGAGAAGGAAGCTACGCTGCACAACTCTGTAATGATTTAGTTTTAGATGGTTATGACGATTGGTATTTACCCAGCAAAGATGAGTTGAACTTAATGTACCAAAATATTGGACAAGGGAATGCCCTTGGATTAGGAAATGTTGGCGGTTTTGCTAGAGCCTTCTATTGTAGTTCCAGCGAGACCAATGTCGACCTTACTTGGGCCCAGGACTTCTTCTTGGGCCTTCAGTTCAACTTGGCTAAGGACGCCACTGGTAGAGTTCGTGCGATTCGGGCATTTTAACTATTAAAATATTACCGAGACTTGTGCTGAGCGCCCGCCTCCCTGAGGGCAGGAAGTTGATTAAGCGGTCGTATTTTGAAAAACTGGCAGGGAGTAAATCCTTGCCAGTTTTTTTTAAAACTAAAATTCTAAAGATAATTCAAAAGTGTAATTCATTTAAATTCAACCCCGCCAGGGTTGAAAGTATCAATCGTCTCTTGGATTATAAATCCACACATTTCATGTGTGGCTAATCGTATTCAACCACTTCGTGGTTGATGGGAGAAAAGATATTGATTCCTGAAGTACTTTCTCTCCGTGGGGGGAAGTTGTATGAATAGATAAAGATTCCTGAAAAGCTTGCCCGCCGAGGCGGGGAATCAATATGATTAGCCCCACATGCCAACGTGGGGTAGAAAACGGACATTCCCATCTGGTTTTCCCAACCACAACGTGGTTGAATTTGAAAAAAACTAAATACAAAAATTTCAATCACAATAAATATTTCTTGTCAAACTCAATCCCATTCTCTTCCAAAATCTTTTTGTATTCATCCAAAAAATCAACCTTTTGGTGGTGCTCCTGCTGGTTTTTGATGTATTCGATCAGATTATCTTTGGAAGAATAATTGACAGTAAAAGCTCCGTACCCTTTTTGCCAACCCTCAAAATGATTAAATAATCCATTCCTCTTAATCATATTTGAAGTTGCCAATTTGATATCCTTGATCAATGAGGAAACCGCAATCGTCGGATGGATATGGGTAAAAATATGAAGGTGGTCTTCCATTCCATTGATCCGATAGAGATGACAGTTTTTATTTTTGAGAAGACCGAAGATGAATGCGAACAATTCAGACCGTCCATTTTCTGAAAGAGTTGGTTTACGCTGATGAGTTGAAAAAATAATATGATAAAGAAGTTGTGTATAGGTACTCATAGCTGAAAATCAATTTGTTAAGATTCAATTTAAATAAAATTGCGTTAAAAATCAGAAATTGAAACTAAATAAAAGGTTTCAAATTCAACCCCAATAGGGTTGAATGGATCAATCGTCTTCTGGATTAGAAATCCACACATTTCATGTGCGGCTAATCAGATTCAATCACTTTGTGATTGATGGACAAAAAGGGAATGTTAATATTAGATCTTTCCATTTCAGTGTATCAATTGCTGTTTCTATGATTCCTAAAGAGCTTGCCGTGGCGGGGAATCAATTCGATTAGCCCCACATGCCAATGTGGGGTAGAGAACGCTCATACACCCCGAATTTCCCAACCCTGACGGGCTTGACTACCGGTAGAATTGAATTTGAAAATCTGTTTGACTAAGCAACAATTTGCATCAATCCCAAATCTCCCGAAAAATAATCAGCACTGTTTGGGGAAGAAAATCCTACACTTCGTCCTAAGTCAACACTCTGGAACCATTGATTTTTTTATCTTAATCCTTAATGAATGCATCAAACATTTGAATCCTATCAAGGAAGTCCACCAGTTCCTTAAACGATTTAATTTTCTATTTTAATGAAAATGATAAAATATTCCATCCATCCCCATTTTTCGACATTCCTATGAAAACCACCCAAGAAGGATTAAAACGCGAAGTCGGCGTATGGGGTCTCTCGGCCAATATTGTCAATATCATCGTTGGGGCGGGGATTTTTGTCCTGCCGGCGATTATCGCCGAAATTATGGGGGCTTCGGGAATCATTGTTTACTTGTTTTGCGGATTTCTGATTTCCTTGGTGATGTTATGTTTCGCAGAAGCGGGAAGTAAAGTGACTCGGTCTGGAGGAGGATATGCCTATATTGAAACAGCTTTTGGGCCATTTCCCGGATATTTAGCAGCTGTATTTATGGTGATGGGAGGTGTTTTTTCGGATGCTGCAGTTGCCAATGCACTGACAGAATTAGTCGGGTTAATTTTTCCCATATTCACAAATCAATATGGTAGATTAGTCTTCATGTTAGTAATATTTGGCGGGTTGGCATTACTTAATTTGATTGGGGTAAAGCAGGGAATAGGATTAGTCAAGATCAATACTGTTGCCAAGCTCACCCCGATTTTACTCTTGATTTTGATAGGCTGGAAAGATGTTTCACTCTCCAATTTGTATTGGGAAGGCTCTCCAACTCTCCAAAATTTCGGAGAGGCTTCGCTTATTTTATTCTTTGCTTTTCAAGGTGGAGATACCGGACTGAGCGTAGGCGGAGAAATCAAAAACCCTCAAAAGACTGTTCCGAAAGCCATTTTTATTGGAATTTCATTTGTGCTGATTCTTTATATACTCATTCAGACTGTCGCCCAGGGAGTTTTGGGGACAGATTTGGCTCAGTTTAAAGAGGCACCATTGGCAGAAACGGCCAAGATTGTTTTTGGTCCGGTGGGTTATACCATTCTATTCATTGGTGCAGGGATTTCCATGTTTGGCATGTTGAGTGGGGAGATTCTCAACGTGCCAAGAGTGATATATGGGTTGGCAAGAGATCAAATAATTCCCCTAGACAAGTTGGCTTTGATTCATCCCAAGTTTAAGACTCCTTATCTGGCAATAATTCTTTATGCCGGGCTGGGCTTTTCAATGGCAGCGGCAGGAGGATTTAGGCAGTTGGCAGTCATCGCTTCAGGAAGTATGTTGTTGGTTTATTTTGGTGTGTCGCTTTCCGTGATCAAACTCCGAAAAATGAAAGAAACCGCTCCGGGAGAATTCAAAATCCCCTTTGGAAAAACGGTTCCTATCCTTTCAGCAGGAATTATCCTGTACTTCCTATCCAATCTCACTGGATATGAGATGACAGGAACCCTCATTTTAATAGGAACATTGTCATTGATTTACTATTTGGTTAAGTTTTTTGAAAAGAGAAATAGCCTACGGAAATGAAAAAAACCAAACATATTGTGATCCTGATAAGCATTATTGGTTTCATATTTTGTATGCAGAATGTCGAGGCGCAGGAGTCGGATAAACAAGAAATCTTTTTTCAAAGAAGCGCTTCGAATGAAGCCCTTCGGGTATTTGATGAGGAATTGAATTCAACGTTTTTGACGGATGATGTGCTGATCACCACGGGGGCAGGCACTTTGATTTCAGGAAAAAAGGAATTGATGAAATATATCCAAGAATCGTCTGGCCCAAGAATGTATTGGATCCGGACTCCGGATGAGGTACTGGTCAATCCCAGAACTATGTTGGCATGGGAAACAGGAACCTGGAAAGGATATGTAGAAGGTTCGGATGAGGCAGTAGTTGGAGGCAAGTACTCCGCCCAATGGACCAAAGTTTCGGGGACTTGGCTGATTCAATCGCAATTGTTTGTCACTTTGGAAAATTAAACTGATGGAAGAAAATCAAATCTCCGAAACTGATAAAGACCTTTCCAACAAGGAGCTAATTAATTCTTTGAAAAAGAAAAACTGGAAATCCTATTTCAAGGAGTTTTTTATGCTGTTTTTGGCAGTTTTTTGTGGATTCCTGGCGGAGAACTATCGGGAAAGCAGGGTAGAAAAGCAAATAGAAAGACAGTTTATCAAATCCTATATTGAGGATTTAAAATCCGATACCGCTTCTATTAGACAAGTTCTTGATATCGCGAAATTGAAAAAGTCCAAAATGGACTCGCTTATGTTGCTTTTAAAAAATCAGAGCATCGAAGGGCATGAAAATGAGTTGTATTTTTTTGGAAGAATTCTAATAAGAGGATTTAGTTTTCAGAGCAATGACCGCACCTTTTCTCAATTGAAAAATTCAGGGTCTACACGATTGATTCGAAATAAACAGGCGACCGATAGCATTATCGCCTATCAGAAATTAGTAGAACAGTTAGACTGGAACTACCTAGACGAGAAAAGGGTGCGCTACGAAGCATTAAATTATATTATTCAGATTTTTGACCCCTTTGTTTTCGACGAAATGATCACTGAAACCGGTATCGGTATCAGTAGAACTTCCGGCAATCCACCGCTTCGTTCCTATGACCCCTCTCTTCAGCAAGACCTAGCCCATTGGGCGCACCAATTGGAGGGGAGTGATTACATCATCACTACCAAGTTGAAAAAGCTCATTGAAAGTGCAGTTGAGCTGATTGCTTTACTTACCAAAGAATATGACCTTGAGTAGAAAATGGAAGAAAATCAAGAAATAGCGGAAAGCGGGAAAGACATTTCCAATATTGAAATGATCAGCTCCTTGAAAAAGAAAAACTGGAAATCTTATTTCAAGGAATTTTTTATGCTGTTTTTGGCTATTTCCCTAGGATTTTTTGTAGAAAACCAGCGAGAAGCCTACGTCGAAAACAAAAGTGCCAAAGTCCTCGCGCAATCCATGTTGGAAGATCTGGAACAAGATACCACCGCCTTGCACTCAGCCATTCGATTCAACAAAGAAAAAGAATTCGAAATTTCATCCCTGATGAAAATTCTCAATAGTCCCCAAAGCACTTGGGATACTTTGGCCATTTACCAGAAAATGACAGCAACCTTCGCCACTTTCCCTTTTTCTCCGACAGATGGTACCTATACCCAAGTGAAATCTTCCGGTACACTCCGATTCTTTGAACAGAGTCTGGTGAATCAAATGAATGCCTATGACAATCAGCTTAGGAAAACCCTATTTCGGGACGAACTGATTGAGAAAGCGGAGTGGGAACTAGTGCCGCTGGGTGCTGAGATTTTGAATTTTGAAGTGACGGGAGAGTTACGGTTCAACAAGTCTATCACCCGGGAAATGTATCTTAAAATTCCGGACAAACGAACCCTAGATATTTTCATCAACAAAATAGCTGTGGTTCGAACAATGATGGGACGCTCAATACAAGAATATGAAGCGCAGCTACTTCTTGGAGAAGAACTGATCAAGGCAATCAAAGACAACTATAAATTGTAGTATCGATGGAAATAAAAAATGAAAAAGACCCATGCTAAACTTTTTCCGAAAAATCCGTCAAAAACTCCTTCAGCAAAACCAAGTGACTCGTTACTTGGCTTACTCGGTCGGAGAAATATTTTTAGTGGTCATAGGAATATTGGTAGCTCTTCAGGTAAACAACCGGAACGAAGTCACTCAACTTGAAAAGCTGGGATTACATTTTAGAATTAATCGGGTAAGTAAATATTAAATTTTTACTAAAACATAGAAACATGAAAACAGTACTTTGTCGATCAATTCACGAGAGAATTCTCCCATTTTTAGTATTTCTGGCAATTTTGAGTTGTGAGTCCAATACAGCAACAAGTCCCAAGACCCCTCAGTTTAACCATGTGTATTTGCATGTATCAGACATGGATAGATCATTGGCTTTTTATACCTCAGCTTTCGATTTGGAAGTGACAAAGCACATCAGAAAATTAAAGCGGACCTTGGAAGATGGTCAAACGGTAGAACAGGAGATCAATTTGGCTTTACTGAAATTTCCGGGACATTATTTCGCATTGGAAATTGGAGAAACACTTGATTCTCTAGCCAGTAATATTCTAGCCAGCTTTGCCCATGTAGGTATTGAGGTAGAGGATATTGAATCAGCCAGTGAGCGAATTATTAAGGCGGGAGGATTATCCTCTAGACCGATTACGCAGGTAGAAACGGAAAGCATTCAAGCCAAAACCGCATTCTTCACAGGTCCAGATGGAGAAACTATAGAACTCATGCAAATCATTTCAGGAAATTTTTGATATATGAAACGAATCCTATCCACCCTCAAAGAAAAATGGCCGGAATACTTTTTTGAGATTCTAGTTCTGATCATCGGTATCTGGGGCGCCTTTGAGCTATCAAACTATGGGGAAAATAAAAACCGCAAGAGGGCTGAAATTGAAATCCTGAAAGGTTGTAAGACAGAATTGGTGACCGACTTGGCAGAAATCAATTTCAATATGAATGAACTCAGGAAAAGCCAGAACGCCTTAAACCTGCTCCTTGAAGTTCTGGAAAATGACGGTTCCTACAACGATTCTCTAGCTTTTCACTTCAATTACACCCTTCTACCCATCCATTTTGTCCACTCGACGAGCTCCTTTGAGACCGCTAAATCCAAGGGATTGGATATCATATCCAACGCCAATATCCGCAGCAAGCTGATCGCTGTCTATGATTCCCAATATGATTTTTTCCTCAAAGCTGAACAGGAAGAATTGGCGGAAGTGCAATACCACATGAGGCATATATTACCAGGCCGGTTTGAATCAGGACATAATTTTGAGGGTAAGGATAATACTTTTGATGGAAGCATGGTTCCCCTAGACTTTGAATCCCTCAAAAGGGATCAGGAGTACCGCTATTTTATTAAAACACAACAAAATCGCACCAGATCCTATATCGGCTATTTTTACGAAAACCTAAGAAAATCAGTGGAATCGATGATCCAAGACTTGGACGTGGAAATCAAACGGCTGGAAAAATGAAAAATCTTCACTTAAAAGAAATTTGCAACTAATATGATCTCACTTTTTCGCAAAATCCGCCAAAAACTCCTGAAGGAAAATAAATTAGGTAATTATGTAAAATATGCAATCGGAGAGATTTTTCTAGTTGTAGTGGGCATTTTGATAGCACTTCAGATCAATACCTGGAATGAAGCGCGTAAAACCAAAAAGTTTGAAAATGAGATCCTTTTTCTAATCGACCAAAATCTTCAGCAAGATTCCTTGATATTATCTCAAGAGCTATTCAAGGCTAATAAAGCGATTGAATTAACCGACCGTCTGATAGAACAAGTTGCTCTCAAAAACTACAGTGACAGCTTAAATAGCTGGATGGGAAAAATTATTTCCTTCGAACGGTTTCAATCTCAGTCCAGCGCTTTTGAAGTTTTGAAGGCGAAAGGGATAGAGATTATTTCAGATAAAGAGCTCCAACTTGCCCTCATTTCTTATTATGATGTGAGTTTATTTGAGGTTTATCAAAGTTTGGATGATGTTGAAAGCGCATTCAATGCCGACTGGATACCAGTAATCAAGCAAGAATTCTCTGATTTCAAGTGGAGAGATTTTTGCCAGCCTGTAGATCCCAAAATCTTCTTTGAAAAGCCCTCTACCCTAGTTCTTTTTAAAATATTCCAAGACAACAGGGAAGGATCAGTTAGAAATATTGAAGGTGCACTTCGAAGGATTCATGAAATCAGATCCCTCACAAAAACCTACGTTCAATGATCTCGCTTTTTCGCAAAATCCGCCAAAAACTCCTGCAAGAAGGTAAAATTGTGAATTATCTTAAGTACGCCATAGGCGAAATCCTGCTAGTAGTTATCGGAATCCTGATTGCGCTTCAAGTAAATAATTGGAATCAAAACCGAATTAATTCAAAACAAGAATATAGCTATTATCAGCGCCTATTGGAAGATATTTTGGAGGAAAAAATAATCCTCGAGGCTACTCTAAATTATTCGAATCAAGTGATCCTCCATGCCAAAAACGCTATGGCTATTTTTGAAAATTCTACAAATGCTAACCCAAACCCGCTAGAAAATTTATTGGATTTGGATTATGATTTGGCTAAATCTGTAGTAGAAGACTTAAGGAAGGACGAAAGCTTAAAAAAGATTTACGGTTTTTAATCGGAAATGAGACCGGCAAAATAAATGATCTCAAGCCGATAGAAATGCAATTAAATGAACTCCTTGAATTACTACAAAACCTCGTCAAGGCCTAGATTCTGAATTAAACTCCAGAATTACTTCTATTAAGTCCTATCAAAATTCGGAAAAATAAAATTTGGTTTACCAAAGGGGCGGAATTCCGGCTGACCGTGAGACTCACCGAGAAAATTACAATTTGTCTTAATAGAAAATAGGATGGTTCATCCCTAAACATGGCCCAGCCCATTTTCAATTATAAAAAATATCAATTCAATTCGCATGAATTAAAAATAACGCTTGGGGAATTTTAATTGACCCTCGGACAGAAAACTAGTACTTCTGTCCCATATCTTTTTCTTTTGTGGCTATTTATCAAGAACTTCAATACATAAACAGGTGCCTTTTGAAACTTAACACATTTACAAAAGCTTAGCACCAACCTTCAGTATTTTTTTTAGTTGATAAGCAACAACAGCACTTTTTAGGTCACTTGGAAAATAAGTCTTCCAAGTGACTTTCACTGCTTAAATAAAACTGAAAACAAATCGCCGGGAAAAGGATTAATAGGGTTCGGACAATAAATCCTATATTTCGTACAGACACAATTTTATTAGACCAATTAATTTTTAACTTAGTGTCAGTTGCTTACTATTTTTCAACAATAAATTATGAAATTTCTAATTGTAGATGATGAACCGGATGTAGAATCCTTGTTTCGTCAAAAATTAAGAAAGGAAGTTCGAAGCGGAACTGTAGAGTTGGAGTTTGCCTTTTCGGGAATAGAAGCCTTAGAAAAACTTCACGCCAAAGTCCCGCCTGATGTACTCTATATTTTTTCTGATATCAATATGCCCGGCATGACAGGATTAGAACTGCTGGAAAAAGTAAAATCCGAGTTTCCACACATTCATGTAAGTATGATATCTGCCTATGCAGATATGGAAAATCACGACCGGGCGATCAATTCTGGGGCTAAAGAATTCTTTACCAAACCGCTTAATTTCGAATCCATTCGATCAGAAATATTGACAGTCCTGCCAAATTGACCTTTTTTTTACTCGATAAGTTTCAGTATAACCAATTAAACAGGCACTTGGAGGCCATTCAGCGATGTTAAATTAAATAGTTATTTTTATTTTTTATTCTTTAGTAAAAAATCTATTCGGGGCATCATTTATGCACTATATATTTCCAATTGACCGGCGAAGGATCAAACCAATTTTTGCGCCAGAAAACTTAAAAACTCCAGATCAAAGGGAGCTCTCCCGTTTTTTCAATTGATCACTATTCTAAAAAAAAGATTATGAAACTGTATTCTATTGGATTACTGGTAGCCTTTATGATGATGGGGACTCTAAATGCCCAAAACATCAACGTCGGCATCAAAGGGGGGCTTAACAGCTTCACCGTAGCAAATGGAAATTTTGACCAGAAAATCGGTCTCCATCTCGGATTATTGGGACACATACATGTTACCGATAATTTCGGCCTGCAACCCGAAATCTACTTTTCCGCTCAGGGAGCAAAAATCGGCAACTCCTCCACTGATCTCAACTTGGACTATATCAATATCCCCGTGCTTTTTCAGTATATGTTTGATAATGGATTCAGACTGCAGGCCGGGCCTCAGTTGGGTCTTTTGATCGGGGCCAACACAGTCGCTGGAAACACCACCGTGGATGTGAAAAACGACTTCAAAAGCATCGACTTGGGAGTTGCTATCGGAGCAAGTTATATTCACACTCCCTCTGGATTTGGCGTGGATGCGCGATACAATATAGGAACAAGCAACATCAGTGAATTCGCCTCTAATGATTACAAAAATCAAGGCTTGCAACTCGGTGTCTTCTACTTGTTTAAGCATAGAAATTAAGGCTAACAATCATTGAAAAAGAGGCTGGATCTTGTGGTCCAGCCTCTTTTTTTTTGTCTGCTAGGGACGATTTCCGCATTAGGCAAGAATAAAATGCGCAGAGGAATAAATTCTCTCCCCTACCCAGATTTTTAAGTGTTTTCATTCTTCAAGACATACACACTTCCTTCCTTTTCAAAAAAGAATTTTGCATCTACTTTTGGGAACCTGTAAGAGTCTTTATCCGAAGATTCTGAATTCTCCCATAACTGATTCAAATCTAAAATCCTTGGAAAAAGAGAATATGCCACAATACGCTGATGATCGATATACAAAACCAAAATATGGCTATCACTTTGAGTTAAACTTGAAAGGTTATAATACCCCTTTAGTTCGTTAAAGTTTGGGTCGGCATAAGGTTTCACTACGAGTAAAGAATCCCAATTCGGTATAGAAGCCAGCTCGGTAAAATCTAATAAGAATTGACTGGGAATTTGATCCGGGATCGCCAAATCAATTTTTGTAGGAGTAATCCTGTCACATCCAAAAAAGGCAAGAAAAAAGACAGAAAAAGCGAAAATTCTCATCATTTATCCTCCTCCAAAATACTCAAAATTTGATCAAAACCAGTTTTCTATCCTCCGAAGAGGTGTAAAAGAATCCAATACGATTTCCTTCTATATCCTCAATGAGATTCAATAGATTATTTTTATTCCTCACACAATCAATGATTTCATCCACATACCTAACATATCCGATTTCCAGATCCACGCCCTTAACGCCAATTGGATTCCAGCTTTTAAGGGCTTCATTTATTTCATAATTAATATCCATTTAATAGTCGGTTAAGTAGGTAACTATTTTATCACAATTCCAAGTTCCTGGATTTGCCTCAATTACAGTTCCAATAGTTTTCCCGTTAACTGGTTACAAAATTCTAAGTTGATAACCATATCCATAAGGCAACCTAACAACCGATCCATTATTCAGAACGCTTTACCGAGGTCAGTG
This sequence comes from Algoriphagus faecimaris, assembly GCF_900101705.1. Classification (GTDB taxonomy): domain Bacteria; phylum Bacteroidota; class Bacteroidia; order Cytophagales; family Cyclobacteriaceae; genus Algoriphagus; species Algoriphagus faecimaris. Next base: position 115,463 of record NZ_FNAC01000008.1, read on the forward strand.
CCATTCGGCCAAAGGCTGATCTCCACCGACCACTAAATATATTCAACCCTCAATCCTTCCCATTCCTAAAACTCACATCCGGATATGCCGGCGGTGCAGGTACAGGTCTTGGGTCTTTTTGGATCAATTCTTTCAAATGCTCGATCGCCGCATCCAGTTGGGCATCTTTTCCATCAAAAGTCGCCTTGGGCAAATTGATCACCTCGATATCCGGGATAAATCCCACTCCCTCAATCAGCCATTCGGTACCATTTTCAGTCTCACCATAAACCCCATTCATCGGAGCCCTAGCAATCCCATTATCCGAAAGCGTATTGGCTCCGGAAAGCCACACTTCGCCACCCCAAGTTCTCGCACCGATGGCTTTGCCCATACCCAATCGGCGGAAGCCTTCGGCAAAAGCTTCTCCATCCGAAGCCGTAAACTCATCCACCAACAAGACCAAATGGCCGCGGAAAGCATAATTCATATTCCAATAGGGTTCTCCCGTTCGGCTTTTCCAGTAGAAAAAGGCTTCCCGCATCAACTTCTCCAAAATAAAGCTGTCGATATTTCCGCCCCGATTATGCCGCACATCGATGATCAATCCCTTTTTCTTAAACTGCGGGTAAAAATCCCGGTACCACTGACCGATATCTCCTGCCGTCATCGCTCTCAGATGCACATAGCCGATGTCTCCGTTGGATTTTTCCTCTGCTTCTAGCCTGCGAGTGTATTCCCAGTCATTGTAGCGCAGGTTGTTTTCCTGACCCACAGTCATCGGGTGGATGATATGATCACCTTTACCAGCTACTGCTAGTCGAACCTGCTTTCTAGCCTTATCCCGAAGCAAAACCTGCATGTCCGCTACGTCCAAAACGGAAGTCCCGTCTATATGTGTGATTACATCCCCTTCTTGAAGCCCCAAAGCCGGATGCGACAAAGGAGATTTTTCATCCGGGTAATCCGGATCACTTTGGAAGATGTAATCGATTTGATAGCCATTTTGGGCTTTGGAAAAAAGCCCTCCCAGCATCCCAAATTGAATAGAATCATCCCCATCTCGGGTATCCCCTCCACGCACAGAGGTATGCAAAACCGAAAGTTCGCCGATCAATTCTCCGATCACATCCGACAATTCATTTCGTGTTGTCACTCGGTCCACAAGCGGAAGATATTTCTCGTACATGGCATCCCAATCCACTCCGTGCATACCCACATCATAGAAATAATCCCGCTCCATGCGCCAAGCATCGGTATAGATCTGCTTCCAATCTTCTCTCGGGTCTATACTAAATTTCCAGCCACTCAAATCCAGTTTGTTTTTGGACAAATCCGAAACCGGCGAAGTCCCCAACTCCACTAGGAAATGATTGGAACCCTGTCGAAGTAAAGCATACTTGTTGTTTCCTGAAACTGCATAACTATTGATTTTGTCGGCGAAAACCTTCTGCTCCGCCTTTTCAGAAATTGGAGTCATCATCAGCGCAGGCTCATCCTCATTGGAGGCACCTCCACCGTAGTAAATTCCCGGACCTGGGCCGACCCGATGGTAGTACAAGGCCTTTTCGGTCACGATCAGGTTTTTGTAATTTCCTGCAGGCACAGGTACTTCCTGCACACGTTGCATCAGTCCTTCTTCATCTATCATCACTGTCACCGGACCTTCTGATTTTTTCTCCTCTGCTTTCAATTCATTTTTTGGAGTGAAAGGAGAGATCAGGCCTTTCTGTAAGGGGATGTGATAGATTTTCATCTGCTTTTCCCAAAAAGGCTCCGGCTGACGCTGTCCCCAAGGGCTACCGACTTTGGTCTCGAAATTCCGGTCGGAAAGGATATAAATCCACTTTCCATCCGCACTCCACTGTGGGCTGAGACTATTGGTGCGATCAGAAGTAAGCGTGATGCGCTTTTCGGTGGATGGATTAAATACAAAGAGCTGAGTAAAGGTATTCGAAGCGGCCTGTCCATAGGCCAACCATTGACTGTCGGGAGACCAAGCCATACTTCCGTGAAGATCTTCGTCTGTCAGATTGGCTTTGACTGTTTTACCCGATTCCATATTTCTAATCCAAAGGTCATTGTTCAGATCGTACCAAGCCAGCCATTTTCCGTCAGGGGAAGGGGTCAAATTGAATCGGAGCGTTTCCCCATCTTCCGTCAATTGCTTTCCTTGGTCCAAGCCCAAACCGGAATACTGATGAATCTCAAATTCCCCGCTCTCATCCGAAAAGGTCAAAATATCCTTCGAGTCGGTAGAAAAAACCGCATCCCGATAACGAACGCCGTCTTTGCGACTTAGCCGAACCATTCTTCCATCCTTGGCAGGAAAAACAAACACCCGACCCCGAGCAGTCAAAGCGACTTTCTCTCCGTCATTGGCTACCGAAATATTGGTGATGTAAGAGGCAGGATTATCCACCCAGTTTTCGCGCAGCTGATCAAAATCCGAAACCAAATTGATGGCAATTTTCTCCTTTTGCCCCTCGCCCAAATCTATGCGATACAAGTCTGCGCCGGATCGATAAACCAGCGTATTTCCCGATAGGGAGTACTCTCTTACATCGTAAGATTCTTCTTGAGTGTGCTGCTGAATATCTGATCCATCTGGACTCATCGACCAAACATTTTGGATACCATCCCGGGAGGAAATAAAATAGACCCGACCATCATGGAAGACGGGATGATGATCTTCACCATAGTAGTTTTGAGTCAATTTTACGGCTTCCTCAGTACCATCGGTATATTTCCAGAGTTGCCGGGCGGTACCGCCTTGATAGCGCTTGGTCACATTGCCATGAAAGGTTGGCCGAACAAAAAAGTAAGTCTCTCCCGCATCATCGAAGCTACCCTCTGCCGCCATTTCCAGCGGAATAAATGATTTTTGACCCGAATTAATGTCAAAAATGACGGTTCGCAAACGGGGTAAAGTGGAATATTGATTGGTTACATAGGCCACTTCACTTTCAGAACGCCAAGCTGTGGGAATAGAAGCCATCGGCTCAAAGGTCAGTCTGCGGGGAAGCCCACCCGAAATGGGCATCACATAGACCTCGGTAGGGCCTTCGTAGCTGGCAGCATAGGCCACCCATTTTCCATCGGGAGAGATTTTGGGGTTGGACTCGTCTCCAGGATGAGTCGTGAGTCGAGTGGCCATTCCACCTTCGGTAGATGCCATCCAAATGTCTCCCTCTGCCACAAACACCACGGTATTCTCATGGACATCCGGATGCATAAAATATCCCGGACTGGATTGGGCTATAGAAGCGGAGATACCCACCGACACAAACAGTAGGGAAAGAAGAAAATTAGTGTATACGTTTTTCATAATCATTGGTGTTTTAGTCAGAATAAAAACCAGCCTTAATCTATTGTATTTTTTTGGGATATTCTCAAAAGTGACTCACAAACCCTATCAAACCCGAATTTGATACTGTGATTTTGATGTTTTTTTTCTAATTGCCTCATAAATAAATCATTTCCTGCTTCTTTTTACAGATAGTTTTGTAATTTTCAAATGATTAGAATTGAATTTTGTCAAGAAAGTGAAGGACCGATTATCTATTCAAAAATTTCACCTAGACTGCAAGGTTTTTTCCCTTAGACATAGAACTTCAGCCCCCCTTCTATCAAATCTAAAATGAGTGAAAACCAAGAATTTTTAAACCATTTACTATGACTCCAATCGCCTGGATTTTATGGGGACTGTTGATCTTTTTTCTGATTGCTTCCTCGATTTTTGTTTTAAAAAATTGGCGGTTGAGAAAAATAGCAGACCAAAAATTAAAATCTATTGATACTGAATTTACCCATGAGTGGTCAGATTCATTCTTGCTAGAAAAGCGAAAGCATACCGACCCACTTGCTGATCAAACGGTCAAAATGATCATGCAAAAAAAAGAGGAGGGGGAGATCAACCATCTTTTCGAACACATCACCCGGGATAGGGACCGACTGGACAGCAATGCTCCCGACGAGCTCAAGGTCTATTTCGAGCAAAGCAGTAAACTTCCCGAATGGGCTGATGAAGATTTGATGGCCTTGGGACAGCAGATTTACCTCCGTCATGGCTTTTGGGTTTCGCTCTTACTCTCCTATAAGTCCCTCCCTGAATGCTATGCCTGCGCCCATGGAGCAGAGGTGCTTCATAAGACGGCCCGACTCAACGAGCAGCATGGGTCCATGGATACTTTTAGCCGAAGAATCGCCGAAACTGCCCAATTTGTAATTTTTGCCATGCTCCCGGGAGGACTTTCAAAAAAGGGCCGTGGCATGGTGGCTACCCAGAAAGTTCGCTTGATTCACGCTGTCATCCGACACTACATCAAGAGCAAAGGATGGGATGCCGAAAAATACGGAGAACCCATCAATCAGGAAGACATGGCAGGGACCTTGATGTCCTTTTCAGCCTTGATATTGGAGGGGATGGATCAACTAGGCATTGTACTGGAACCTGTCGAACTAGAAGCTTACATGCATTGCTGGAGAGTAATCGGTCATATCGTCGGGCTTGATGATGATATGATCCCGGCCAATGCCAAGGATGCCCTGAAACTCGGGCACAGTATTCTGGATCAGCAAATCGCCGAAAGTGACTCTGGAAAAGCCCTGACCAATGCTTTGGTTGAATGGATCAATTTGAAATCACATCCTTTTTTCAAACCAAAAACCAATGTTGCTATCATGCGATTGATGATGGGAACGGAAATCTCGGACCTTTTGGCAGTACCGGAATCAGATCCTTTGCATCAGCTTAAAATCGAAAAGCGGATCAAACGAATCGCCAAAATCGGTGAATTCCTAGACAAAAGTTTAGTCTTTGCCATGGTCCTCCAATTCTTTACTCGATTTCTATCCCAGTGGATGATCAGTAAAATGACCAATGAAAACGTGATCAATTTCTATCTACCCCGATCCCTGACTCAGGACTGGGGAGCTAAAAAAACACGCTCATGAACCAGCCTTTGATCAATTTTGAAGACTATTCACTTCCGGGATTGGTATTCAATGGAGTGGGCTGCCTGTTTTGGGTGGTAGCCTATGTGATTTTGGTTTTGGAAATTCGTAAAAAGAAATTTGTCGAAATGCCCGCCTACGTGGCTGGAGCAAATATAGGCTGGGAGTTTGTCTGGAGTTGGATTTATCATCCCAATACGGGTTTACTTTTTGCCTTGAGCTATCAAGCGGCCTTTTTATTGGATTGCTTCATCTTTTACTCAGTCCTTCGGTATGGTACCAAGCAGCCCATGAATGCCGAGACTAAAAAACACTTTGCGCTCTTCTGTATCATCAATTTTATCTTTTGGATATTCTTCAGCTATTTCTATAGAAATGAGGGCTATGACACCTTGATCGGAGCTAATTCCGGCTACATCATCAATGTCATCCTGTCTCTGCAATGTGTATTTCTACTGATGCAAACCAAGGATACCAGTCAGTTTTCCATGGTTTTGGCCTGGGCGAGGACACTTGGAACTGGATTGATAACGGTGTCTATGTTTTTCTTTTACCCCGAAAATCACTTTGTACAGTTCTTGGGAGTTTCCTGCTTTCTTCTCGACAGCACCTTCATTTATGTATTGTGGAAAAGACACGGAACCCTCTTTGGAGTCCTAAGTAAAGCCTAATTATGTTTAGAAAAATAACAGAGTACTTTATTCCTCCCGCGAAGTTGGCAGCAGGTGATGAGCTAAGGTCAGAAAGGATTTTCGTGGCTGTACTTTTGATTTCAGCGATTTCTAATTTTATAGGCATCAATCTAGCTGTAGAGATCAATGCCACACTGAATGGCTACTTACTGCTAGTCAATGGCGTGATTAATTTCCTGATACTTATTGCCTATCGATTTGGCCTGGCTAAAAAAGTCGCAGCTTTGCTCTTTTTGACACAGTTTGCGATCAGCTTCCCCATTCAAGCTTGGCTGCAAGGAGGGCTAGTCTCACCGGCAGCTGCGGCATTCTTTCTCTTACCAGCAATAGCGATGCTTATTTTGGGAAAGCGGGCAGCCCTATTCTGGATGGTGGTTTCCGCTTTGTTGAGTTTGGGACTTTTTCTTTTGGAGACTATGGAAGGGGCTCCTGTACCCCAGTATAATTTGGACAAAAAAGAACTTTTTTACTTCTCCTCCATTTTGGGCACCAACATCACCATTTTCATCATCTTATTAGTCTATGAATTGGGCAAATCTCGAGCTTTCCAAAACATTCAGGAAAAGAATGAAGCGCTCATCAATACCCAAGAGCAGCTGATTCAGCAGGAAAAACTTGCCTCACTTGGTCAACTGACTGCCGGTATAGCCCATGAAATCAAAAATCCACTCAATTTCATATTAAACTTTGCCGATGTCAATCAGGAACTGGTAGACGAGCTCAAAGAAAACTTGGAGAAAGGAAGTTCTGCTGACAATTTAGAATTACTGAGAGATATTCAGTTCAACTTGAAAAAAATCCATGATCATGGTGCGCGCGCAGATACCATCGTCAAATCTATGCTTAAGCATAGCAGGGAAAGTTCTGGAAAAAAGGAGCCTGCAGATTTTAATGAATTGGTCAAAGAATATGTCAACCTATCCTTTCACGGAATGCGCGCTGGAAAAGACCCCATCAATGTCAGTATAGAACAAGACCTGGACCCCGGAATCAAAGAAGTCATGATGAATGGAGAAGACTTCTCCCGGGTGATTTTAAACCTTTGCAATAATTCATTTGATGCGCTGAGAGAAAAAATAAAGCAGAATGAGCCTGATTTTCAAGCAAATTTGAAGATTAAGACCATTCGTTTTGGAAATAAACTTAAATTCATGGTCGAAGACAATGGACCCGGTATTCCTAAGGAAATGCAGGACAAAATTCTTCAGCCCTTTTTCACCACTAAAAAAGGAACAGAAGGTACTGGACTGGGGCTTTCAATTTCCCATGATATCATCAAGTCTCATGGGGGAAATCTCCAAATCTCGAGCCTACCCGGCCGCGGAACAATTTTTACAATAGAATTACCTCTAAGCTTAAATGAATAGACTTTTATCCATACCGCTTTTTTTACTTTTCTTTGCTGCCTGCAGTTCGGATCAAAGACCGGAACAGACCATCCCCACGCTGGTGGCTGTTCCCCCCGAGGTTTCCCTTCTGAGTGAGTTAAAAGAGGAAGGAAAACTGAGTAGTACCCCCTTCGAACCCAGTACCAACCCAAAGGCTATCATTCAAACTTCAGGACCAAATGCTCCTCAAAAAACTCCCTTACCCCGCCTGCTGGATGATCAGGGTCAGCTAGTCAGCGACCAAAATGGAAACCCTTTCATCTTAGGTCAGGGCGGAGTTTCACCATTCAAAAAATACACCTCCGAAGAGGGCTTGGCTTTGGACGCGATCAACTGTGCCATAGTGGATGTTAGAGGACATATTTGGTTTGGAACAAACGGAGGAGGTGCCAGTCGCTTTGACGGAGAAGCGTTTACGACTTTTTCAGACGCACAGGGCTTGGTAGAAAATAGTGTTCGCAGCCTCTATGAAGATACTGAGGGCAATATCTGGTTTGGAACTATAGGGGGAGTCAGTAAATATGACGGAAAAGTCTTCACCAATTATTCAGCTGAGCAAATCGGTGATGGGGTCATTTACGCCATAGGGCAAGATCAGGAAGGGAACATGTGGTTTGGAACCAGTTCCGTGGGTGCTGTAAAGTACGATGGCAATCGCTTTGAAGCCTTTGGGAAAGCTGAAGGCATGGGAGAAGATCTTGTCGTCAGCATCCTTTCTGATAGTAGCGGCAACCTATGGTTTGGCACTTATGGAGGAGGACTCAGCAAGCTTTCCAACTCCAAGTTTACCACCTACACCACGGCCGATGGACTGAGTTCTGATCGTGTGCGAGGGATCTACCAAGACAGTCAAGAGAGAATCTGGATCTCTACAATCGGGGGCGGTGTAAGTCTTTTAGAAAATGGAGAATTTACCTCATTCGGCTTAGAGGATGGTCTTGCTGGACTAGTAGTTCGAGCAGCCCAAGAAGACCGAAATGGAAACTTATGGTTTGCCACAGAACGTGGTGTCAGCAAATACAATGGAGAAAGCTTTGTAAGCTATACGACAGCCCATGGGCTGGCAGGAAACAATGTGATGGGAATGGTACTCGACGGGGGTAGCAACCTGTGGTTTTTGACCGATGGTGGTGGAGTGAGCCGCTTAGACGGAGAAGCTTTCACCAATTTTACGACGAGTGAAGGACTGGCCGGAAATATCATTTTGAGTATAGAAGAGGACCAAGAGGGAAATCTCTGGTTTGGGACCAATGGTTTTGGAGTGAGCAAATTTGACGGGGAGTCCTTTACCACGATCAGTACCAACCAAGGCTTGGCGGGCGATATTGTTTTTTGCATGATGCAGGATGAGCAAAACCGGATTTGGTTTGGTACCGGAGGGAATGGTATCAGTATTTTTGACGGGAAGCAATTCATCCAATGGGATAGTTCTGACGGCCTAGCCTCCAATGAAATCTATGCTCTACATCAAGATCGGAAAGGGGGACTTTGGATAGGTACAGACTATGGGATCAATTATATTTTCGAAGGGCAAAATCATTACTTCAATACCGAAAATGGACTTGCGGGAGATGTCATTTTAAGTTTATTCGAAGATCAAACCGGGGCGATGTGGATCGGTTCGGTGGATGGAGGATTAACTCGCTTTGATGGAGAAAAATTTCTGAGATTTACCACATCTCAAGGCCTAGTGGACAATGACGTCATACGAGTATCCGGCGATGAAGCCGGAAATCTCTGGATAGGTACAAGCCATGGCTTGAGCTATCTCTCCCAGTCACAAGTCGAAGATCTAGCCATCCAAGCTGATCAAGTGCTACACTTTCAAAATTTCACCACCGACGAAGGGCTTCCCAATAATCTGATCCAACAAATCAATCCTCTCCCCGATGGTAAAATTGCTATCGGTACAAATTTGGGGATTAGCACCTTTCGGCCAGTTTCCCAAAATGAAACAGAGATCAAAATGGAGGAGATGGAAAATTTCAACTCCGATAATGGATTTCCGGTCAAGGACCTGACTGATGGACAAAACGGGATGTTTTTGGACTCAGAAGGTAATCTCTGGGCAGGTACCGGAAGTGCCCGCACGGGTCTAGTCCGATTTGATTATCCCAATTACGAGCAGATTCAACCTCAACAAAGCCTCTTGATCAAGCAAGTCCGGATCAATGAGGAGGTGATTCCTTGGCATACACTGGCTAGCGAGGACAGCATCAGTGATAGTGGCAGGGCAGTTGCTGATCTTTTTACACAAACCAGTGATGAGTTGATCACTTTGGGCAGAAGGCTAAGTTCTGAAGAAAGACAACGACTACGTGAACGATTCAAAGGGATTAAATTTGAATCAGTAAGAGGCTTTTATCCTATACCCGAAAAACTCACTCTACCCTATCGGCACAACCACCTGAATATTGAATACGGATCCAATGAGATGGCAAGGCCTTTTCTGGTCGAGTACCAATACATTCTAGAGGGCTACGATCAGGAATGGAGCCCAATCCTCCAGCGGACAAGTGCTACTTTTGGAAATATCCAAGAAGGAACATACACCTTTAAAGTTAAAGCTCGCTATGCGGGTACCTCTGACCTCTCTGCCGGAGAATGGTCCGAACCGATCAGTTTTTCGTTTGCGGTCCTTCCCCCCTGGTATCGCAGTTGGTGGGCCTATGTGATCTACGGACTCTTGGCGCTTTCTCTGATCTATCCGATCAATATTTACCTGAGAAACCGAGTAATCAAAGCTGAGCGGGAAAAAGCCAAAGAACGGGAGCTACAGCATGCCAAAGAGATCGAAAAAGCATACGAAGAACTTGCATCCACACATGAAAACCTAAAAGCAACTCAGTCCCAATTGATTCAGGCAGAAAAAATGGCCTCACTCGGGGAGCTGACTGCAGGAATAGCCCATGAGATCCAAAATCCACTCAATTTTGTCAAAAACTTCTCCGAAGTCAGCAAGGAATTGATGGAAGAAATGGAGGATGAGCTTAAAAAAGGAGATTTAGAGGAGGTGAATTATATTGCAAAAGATATTAAAGAAAACCTGGACCGAATTTCACAGCATAGTCTTCGCGCAGACTCGATTGTCAAAGCCATGCTTCAGCATAGCCGAACTAGTGCCGGGGAAAAGGAACCTACCGACATCAATGCTCTTGCCGATGAATGCCTCCACCTTAGTTTCCATGGCATAAGGGCCAAGGAGAAGGACTTCAATTCAGATTTTAAAACGGAGTTTGACCCCAATATTCCAAAGCTAACTGTAATACCACAGGAAATTGGTAGGATTTTGCTAAATATGCTTAATAACGCTTTCTATGCTGTAAATGAAAAATCCCACAAAAATCCTGGTGGAGAGTTCAAACCTCTCGTTTTACTGAGGACAAAAAATACGCTGGGAGGTATCGAGATTACTATCGAAGACAATGGCACGGGGATACCCAGTGAAATCGTGGGTAAAATATTTCAGCCATTCTTTACCACAAAACCTACGGGCCAAGGCACCGGACTTGGCCTGTCACTAAGCTATGACATTGTGAAGTCTTACGGAGGTGACCTCAGGGTCAAAAGTAATACGGACGAACCCGCGGGGACTTCTTTTACTATATATTTACCAAGCCAACCTTGACCTATTGAGCAATAAACCAGCGACATAACCCACAGCACCTATGGAATTAAATATCATATCTTTAATTCTGCTCTATTACCTGAAACGTCCCATGGGACTGATCACAGTTTCTCCAGAGTGGAAGCGACTTTTCAACAGCGGAATGCTCATCGCAGGCATTCTCCTGATCCTCGTATCTATTTGGGTCCCTGTAGTCAGTCCCATTGCCTTGCTACTTTCTGTGGTACTGGCAGCCCTGATTGTTTATCTGACCCTCAAAAACGAGGAGCTACATCATCGAAAAGGAATGATCTACGCTTGGCTTCCTTTGATGGCGCTGATCGTCATCGAGGAACTGACAGAATTGATCAGCGAAAATCTTCTAAACAGCATAGACATCTATACAAGAAGTGCAAAAATCTTTGCTTTTATCTGGGCAATAGGAATGTGGATCAATAACTCCAAACAACGCAAAGCCTTAGAGGCCGAAAAACTGAAATCACTAGCTAGAGAGCGGGACTATAAAATCACTGAAGCCCTCAAAAATCAACTTGAAAAGCAAGTGGCCGAACGTACAGCCGAACTCACCACACAAAAAAACAACTTGGAAAAAGCCCTGCATGACCTGAAAGCTACCCAAGATCAATTGGTACATGCTGAGAAAATGGCCTCCCTTGGGGAGTTGACAGCAGGAATTGCCCATGAAATTCAAAACCCCCTCAATTTTGTCAACAACTTCTCAGAAGTCAGCAATGAACTGCTTACTGAATTGAAAGAAGAGCTCCAAAAAGGTAACACTACAGAAGCTTTGGAGCTTGCCGAGGATGTCTTTAATAATCTTGAAAAAATCAGCCATCATGGCAAGCGGGCCGAGTCCATCGTCAAAGGAATGCTACAGCACAGCCGTAACAATACTGGCGAGAAAGTAGAAACCGATCTCAACCAACTGGCAGATGAATACCTAAGACTGTCCTATCACGGTCTTCGAGCAAAGGACAAAAGTTTCACCGCGGATTTTAAGATAAACGAGGATACCAATCTTCCTAAAATCCCTGTAATTCCTCAGGATTTAGGAAGAGTGATGCTTAACTTGATCAACAATGGTTTTTACGCCGCTGCCGAGAAGAAAAATAAGCTCAAAGAAGATAAAGATCCCAATGCCGAATCATTTATTCCGAAAGTAACGGTAGAGACAAAAGCCTTGAAAAATGGCGTAGAAATATCCATAGAAGATAATGGGCCTGGAATCCCTGTAGAAATACAATCTAAAATTTTCCAGCCCTTTTTCACCACCAAGCCCACTGGCAAAGGCACTGGACTGGGCCTCTCCATGAGCTATGAAATCATCACCAAAGGTCACGGAGGAAAACTCAGCGTAAGCAGCAAGCCGGGCCTATTCACCAAATTTATTATCACCATACCCAATCTTAAGAAATGAAAATATTAATAGTAGACGATGAGCGGGATGTCGAAGATCTTTTTCGACAGAAATTCAGAAAAGAAGTACGAAGTGGAGAACTCGAGCTCGCTTTTGCTTTCTCAGGAGATGAAGCCTTAGAAATCCTAAGCGCAGAAAATCCGCCAAAGGTAATGTATGTCTTTTCTGATATAAATATGCCCGGCATGACTGGACTGGAACTTTTAGAAAAAGTCAAAAAGCGCTTCCCATCCATACAAGTAAGTATGATTTCCGCCTATGGAGATCAGGAAAACTTTCAGAAAGCCATGGAATCCGGCGCTAAAGAGTTCTTTACTAAACCCATCGATTTCAATTCATTAAAGAAAGAAATCGGGAAACTAATCGATCAACACAAAAATTAAAATCAATGGTCAAGATTCTAGTAGTAGATGATGAGGCAGATCTGGAGATTCTAATCAAACAGAAATTCAGAAAACAGGTACGAAATGAAATCTTTCATTTTCATTTTGCACTCAATGGTAGGCAAGCACTAGAGGTTCTTGAGGCTCATCCCGATATCGACATTATCCTCAGCGATATCAATATGCCCGAAATGGACGGACTTACGCTGCTTTCTAAGGTGAAAGAGAAAAACTCCCTGCTGAAAACTGTCATAATTTCCGCCTATGGAGATATGGAAAATATCCGTACAGCGATGAATTTGGGAGCATTCGACTTCATCACCAAGCCGGTAGATTTCAGAGATCTCGAAATTACCTTGGAAAAAACCATTGCCCACATCGAGCAAATCAAATCCAATCTCCGCGCCCTCAAGGAAAATAACATCCTGAAAATGTATGTGGACGAAACGGTGCTCAACTTTATGGGAAACCGGGAGATTGATACCGGTTTGATGGAAAATGAAACCGTGCAGGCCACCGTAGCATTTGTGGATCTTTGCTCCTTTACTAAAATCTCCGAGCATGAAGAGGCCAATGTGGTCGTCGGCCTACTCAATGAATATTTTGACTTGATGGTCAAGGAAATCATCGAAGAAAAAGGAAGTATCGACAAATTTATTGGAGATGCGATCATGGCGGTGTTCTTTGGGGAAAACCACTTCGAGCGGGCCATTCGAGCCAGTATTGCCATCCGGGACAAGATGAATGCGCTTCCTGAATTTTCCAGCACTACCCATTTCCGGCCGCAGGTCTCAGTAGGTATTAATTATGGAGAAATGGTCTCTGGAAATATCGGTTCGCGATCACTCAAAAGGCTAGACTATACTGTCATCGGAGACGTAGTCAATGTGGCCGCGAGGCTACAGTCAGCGGCGATCCCCGGACAGGTCTTAATCCTGGAAAAGAACTCATCAGCTCTTCAGGATCGCTTTGAATTTAAATCCATTGGCGAAATTACCATGAAAAATAAGGCACTGCCTGTAGAGGTGGTGGAAGTAATAGCTGGCGTTGGGAAAGGATAAAATTTAAATCTATTGAATAAAATTAGAGTTGAAAAATTCATATCTATTACTTAAAAGAATGAATTAGTCAAACAAAATTGGTTAAAAACTTCCTCTAGTATTTTGTTCTTTTATTTTCTTTTATTTTCTTTTATTTTCTTTTATTTTCTTTTATTTTCTTTTATTTTCTTTTATTTTCTTTTATTTTCTTTAGGAAAACTAAAACAAATTAATATAAAAAATTTTAAGATTATTTTGTCGATGGCAGCTTTTCTCGTTGCAATGAGTTTTCAGCTTAATGCACAAACAGCATGTGACACAACTCCGGATGTCGGACAAACAGTGGGTAGATGCTTCACTATGAGTGGTCCCGGTGGTGATGTTGCCGCCTGTAATGAGCTTAACGATGGCCCTATATGCTATTTCACCGAACCAAAAGAAGAGGAGCTTCCAGAAGGCGGTAATTAATTAAAGTTTGATAATTGAAGGCGATGAAACTCATCGCCTTCAATTTTTTTACCTTAAACACCATTTATATGAAAACTTTATATTATTCATCAATATTTCTATTTGGAATTTCCTTAGTTTTTATGTTTTCATGTACTAATGGGAAAGCAAATAAAAGTCTAGATTTAAAAGATAGAACAAATAACACATCCGAAATTAATGAAGAATATTCTTTACCCTTAGATGCTGAAACTCCACTTTGGAATTATTTTAGCCAACCTATAATACTGAAAAGCAAACCAAAATTACTTTGGTTTAACCCCACCCGGTACTCCATCGATTATTTTGATGTCAGGACTCAGACCTTGGAAAGGAAAGTTATCTTAGAGCAAAATGGCCCGAATGCACTTCCGGGAATTGGGATGAATTCGGGAATCAAATACATTAATGAAGATACAGTAATTGTTTTTAAGGGTCGGTTGAACAGATTTTCTCTAATGAAGGCCTCAGGTGAAATATACAAACATGTAAATTTAAAAGATTACCCTTATGGTTTTGGATCTATTGATCTCAAGACTTCAATAGCCTATCGAAAAGGAAGTATTTACATGCAGCAGCTTCCAAGGTACCCAGAGTTTCTTCCAAAAGATTTTAACCCGAAATACAATAAAATCGCAAAAATAAACCTTTCCGATGGCTCTGTTGAAGAATTTGAAATTAATTATCCTGCCGTTTATTCGGACAAAAAAGTCCCTCAGCAATTAAAAATGATTCGTTTAGTCTATAATGAAAAAATAGACAAATTCATCATTAGTTATCCCTTAGAGGAAGAGTTGTATATCACTGATTTTAAATCTAAAGTAGATCGACACCCAACTCCAAGTGATTTGATATCTGAAAGTATTCCAATAGACCCTAAAAACGAATCCATAGACCCTTCAAGCATCCAGAGTTTCTATTACTGGCACAATGATGCCTATGAGAATTTGATTTATGACCCTCAAAATGATGTATATCTCCGTGAGGTACGAAAAGGAATATCAGAAAAGGAATTTATTGATCGGAAGTTTACTAGCAAAAGAGAATTCATCGTATTAGACAAGAATTTTAAACAAATGGGCACTTTTGAATTTTTCAGTTCTGGCCTTAATTATTATTTCTTTGATGGAAATAGATTTTTTTGGGAAAAGGACCTTCAGAAATTCAACCTCGAAGATGGAGTAGAAGATTCTATTTTCTTCCAGAGTAAGGTACTGGATTTTTAATCTGGCTTAAGCCTGCTTTTGATCGAATAAGACCTAATTTTTGGATGGGTTTAAAATAATTGGGCAAAATGGAAGATAAGCAGTAGATTAATGTCCGATTATTCGATCAAATATGAGAAAAATTATACCCCACAGACTCGCACTTGCTATTACCCTAATTAGCATGACTGCGCTAAATTCTCAGTTCACATGGGCTGATGAATTCTTTCCGAACAATCTCCTGCTCCAAAATGACAGCACCAAAAGAGACTCTTTAGACTATCCCAAGTTCAAAGAGCTTCCGCTAAAGCCGGAAAGGGAGGTAAAATTCACCACCACCGAGGGGACTTGGATGAGTGTTGATGTGAGCCCGGACGGCAAAACCATCGCCTTCGATTTGATGGGAGATATTTATACCATTCCTGTCGAAGGCGGAAAAGCCACTCCTATCACTTCGGGAATGGCCTATGAAACCCATCCGAGATTTTCTCCTGATGGGGAAAAAATCCTCTTTACCTCCGACCGTGCCGGAAGTGACAATCTCTGGTACATCGATATAGTTAAAAAAGATACCGTCCAAGTCACCAAAGACAAAAATGGCGATGTCCCGGGCGCTGCCTGGTCTCCTGACGGAAACTACATCGTAGTTGCCAAAGGCCGCCGCATCACCAAACTCTGGATGTATCATAAGGACGGAGGCGGAGGAGCCCAACTCAACGCCGATCCATCCAATATGAAAACCATCGATCCCTTTGTAAGCCCTGATGGCAAAAAAGTCTATTTTTCTCATCGCACCGGAGCATGGAACTACAATGCCCTTTTGCCCCAATATCAGATCGGAACCTACGATCTCGAAGAAGGCAAAATCACCTCCATCTCCTCTCGCTACGGATCGGCTTTTACGCCTACCCTGTCGAAAGATGGCAAGTGGATGGTCTATGGGTCACGCTGGGATGATAAGACAGGTCTGATCATTCGGGATATGGAAACCGGAGATGAAAGATGGCTCGCCTATCCCGTACAGCGCGACGAACAAGAGTCCATCGCTCCTCAGGGAGTATTGCCAGCCATGTCCTTCACACCTGACAGCAAGTATGTCATTGCCTCTTACGGAGGAAAAATCTGGAAAATGCCTATCGATGGATCTCAAGCAAGTGAAATCCCCTTCGAAGCAGAGGTCAAATTGGCTATGGGGCCAAGACTCTATTACAACTATGCGATTAAAGACAGCACAGCCAAGCTTGCCACTCAAATTAGGGATGCGGTTCCCTCTCCAGATGGGAAAAAGTTAGCCTTCACAGTTTTGAACAGGCTCTATGTTATGGATTATCCAGATGGATCTCCTAAGCGAATTACTACTCACAATTTCACAGAAGCTATGCCGAGTTGGAGTCCAGATGGTTCCCAATTGGTCTTTACCACCTGGGATGAAAAAACAGGAGGAAATCTATACAAAGCCAATGTAAACGGAAATGCCAATGTCAGCAAGTTGACTTCAGAAAGTGCCCTCTACATGGGTCCTGTGTGGAGTCCGAATAATCGAATTGTAGTGTTCAAAGGCCCCAATCGAGTACAATTCGAAGCTGAAGGCCCGGGAGTAAATGGCTCGGAAGCCGAATTGGTATGGATGCCTGCTGCAGGAGGTAATTTCACCAAAATCATGGATGCAGGGAATTATGGAAATGCACATTTTACCACGGATCCGGATAGAATCTATTTAAACGGACCAGGTGGTACGCTACTCTCCATCAACTGGGAGGGACATGATAAAAAAGAACATGTGAAAATTACCGGGATCACTCCATTCGGTTCGGTCGCTGACCCGCATGCAGGACACGACCACAGTGCAGAATTAGAAGACTTCCGATATGTTTTTGGCAAACCACTTTCTACTGCAGCAGTGCTCAATTATTGCATGCTGCCTGAGGGAGTTTCAGCACAGGAACCCCAAATGAGACCTGCGAGTGCCAGTACCATCCTGATGGCTCCAGAAGGAAATAAAGCCTTGGCTCAAGTCAACAATAATGTATACATCGTCACCATACCGCAGGTAGGAAAAACTCCGACTATCAATGTCGGCGATCCTAAATCCAGTAACTTCCCCTCTCGCCAACTTACCGAAATCGGAGGCGAATGGCCGGCTTGGGAGGCGAATGCCAAGAAAGTACACTGGTCTTTGGGGAATGGACATTGGGTATACGATATAGAGCGGGCTGAATTTATCGAAGACTCCGTCAAAGCGGCAAAAAAAGAAAAAATGCTAGCCGCTGCGGATAGTATTTCAGCCTTAAAGGCCAAAGGAGAAGAAGTAGTAAAGCTGGCTGATTCCCTAGCAAAGGCGGAGAAAAAGAGAGTAGATTCTTTATTTAAGGCAGATAAAACCCTAGCAAAAGCCGACAGCACTCACAAAGCGGAGCAAAAAGAAAAAGAAACGTATCAGCCTGAAGAAAAGCAGGTGAAAGTATACTTCGCCAAAGCCACCCCGAAAGGCTCGATTCTCCTAAAGAATGCCCGAATCATTACCATGAAAGAAAGCGAGGTCATCGAAAATGGGGATGTTTTGATCGAAAATAATCGAATTAAAGCAGTGGGAAAAACGGGCACATTGGATGCTGGAAATGCAAAAGTTATCGACGCTACTGGCAAAACGATAACCCCGGGATTTATCGATACCCACGCCCACATGTGGCCGACGTGGAACCTCCACAAAAACAGCGTTTGGATCTACGCAGCCAATCTTGCCTATGGAGTCACCACAACACGGGACCCACAAACGGCCACCACTGATGTCTTGACTTATGCAGACATGGTAGAGGCCGGCATGGTGCCTGGACCTAGAGTCTATTCTACTGGCCCTGGAGTGGGTTATTGGATGTACAATCTCAAGTCTCTGGAACAAACCAAAAATGTCCTAAAGCAATATTCCAAATACTACAACACCCAGTATATCAAAATGTATCTGGTAGGGAATAGACAGCACCGACAGTGGGTCATCATGGCCTCCAAAGAGCAGGAACTGATGCCAACTACAGAAGGTGGCTTGGATTATAAATTGAATATGACGCAACTCTTTGATGGCTATCCCGGACATGAGCATTCTATTCCTATTTACCCTCTTTACTCCGACGTGACCAAGACCATCGCAGAGAGCAAAATGGCAGTAACTCCAACCCTTTTGGTATCCTATGGCGGACCGTGGGCAGAAAATTATTTCTACACAACCGAAAGTCCACTTCACGATCCCAAGTTGAATCGGTTTACCCCTTACAATGAAATGAACTCCAAAGCTCGACGAAGAGTGGGCTCTTTGGGAGGGTGGTTTGCACCTGAAGATCATGTTTTTGAAGATCATGCCCGTGGTGTAAATGACATCGTCAAGCAAGGTGGTTTGGCTGGCGTAGGATCACATGGTCAGCTTCAGGGCTTAGGCTATCATTGGGAGCTTTGGTCTGTGGCTAGCGGTGGAATGAGCACCCTAGACGCCCTCCGGACAGCTACTATTTTAGGTGCCGAAGCGCTGGGCCTAGACCAAGATCTAGGAAGTATTGAACCGGGTAAATTAGCTGATTTGGTCATCATGGATCAGAATCCTCTTGATAATATCCGCCATACCAATACCATTACTCATGTGGTAAAAGATGGCAGAGTTTATGACGGGGAGACCTTGGATGAAATCCTTCCTGATCCGAAGAAAATGGATGTGAGTCCATGGACCAAGGCAGCACCAAAGGTCACTACTAAACTGAAGCATTAATCCCTGAAAACTGCCGACAAAATAGTCGGCAGTTTTTTTATTTATAAGAAGAATCAAATAATATCCTTCGCTTTTTTGGCGGAGACCTACAATTTTATTTTATTACCTTCAAGTTAGACCAAATCAGTCAAAGTAGCGAGGTCAAGTCAAGCTCTGAAGCCATTTCAAAAAACTTATGCTAAAAAGCCTAAAACAAGTCGACTGGAAATCGATTTTTTCTCCTTCATCTCTCATTTATACCATGGTAGGAGTTGCCTTTGCCGCTATCGCATTGGAGGCATTCATGCTACCCAACAAATTTTTGGATGGAGGAGTCACTGGTATTGCCATCTTGGTCAATCTCGGCTTTGGGATAAATCTGAATTTGCTCTTGATTCTAATTAATTTACCTTTTCTGATCATGGCGTGGAGAAAGATCGGAAAAACCTTTGCCATCCAATCAGGCTTTTCGATTTTCCTTTTGGTCCTCGTTCTTCACTACATGGAAGTACCCACAGTGACAGAAGACAAGGTTTTGATCGCTCTTTTTGGTGGATTTTTGATGGGAACGGGCATTGGCTTGATCATCCGGGGTGGTGGACTGATAGACGGTTTTGAAGTCATTACAGAATACGTGCAGAAAAACTCCCCCCTTTCTGCCAGTGAAATCACCATATTCCTCAATTCTCTTATCATGCTTTCTGCTGCATTCGTTTTTGGCATAGAGCCTGCTATGTATTCTATACTTACCTATTTTACCGCTATCAAAACCACAGACTATGTCGTTGAGGGTTTTGAAGAGTATACGGCACTCACCATTATTTCCAAAGAGCATGAAAAGGTGAAAGAACTGATCGTCAAGGAGTTTAACAAAGCCATCTCTGTATATAAAGGAGAAAGAGGGTATCTTCCTGAAACCTTTCATATCAAGCATCCCTGCGATATTATCATGACGGTAGTGACGCGACTCGAAGTACACCGCATCAAACTCGCCATTCAAAAGATAGATCCTAAAGCCTTTTTTTACGTCCAGACTATAAAAGAAGTAAAAGGAGGAATAATCAAAAAAGTAGGCAAAAAACATGACTAATGGATTTTGAAGAATTAAAACACAAAGTTTTCAGAGATATACTGAAGCGGCTCCCTTCTTATCTCACCTACCATAATCTGACCCACACCGAATATGTCATGGAAAAGTCAGAATTCCTGGCGCGTATTGCCAAAGTGAGTGAAGAAGAACTTCAATTACTTAAAATCGCCGCATTGTTTCACGATACCGGCTTCATCGAAAACCCCAAAAATCACGAAGAAATCGGCTGTAGAATAGCCCAAGAGTACCTTAAAGACGCTGTTTCCGAATCAGACCTGAATAAAATCTTTGGAATGATAATGGCCACCAAAATACCCCAATCCCCTAGAAACGAACTTGAAAAAATCATCGCTGATGCCGACCTGGAATACCTCGGCACCGATCAATTCGAAATACAAGGAAATGCCTTATATGAGGAGTTGAAACACTTCAATCCCGAACTAAGCGAAACTCAATGGAACGAACTCCAGCTTTCTTTTCTAGAAAAGCATCAGTATCACACGGACTTTTGCAAAAAATATCGAGAACCTACTAAACAAGAAAACCTACTTTCAGTCAAAACTAAACTAGGAATGGTCAACTCCTAACTGATTGATAAATCAATTCAAAAACCTGCGTCGATTTGAGTTTTTCCTGAGTATTGATAGCCCTATCAGCTATGAAAACTGGCTTGTCTAAATCAGATTCAGGAATCCTCCCATGCGCCCCTTTCACCAAGCTAGCATCAAGTGGGATCACATCCATCAAATACCGAAAACCTAGCTTTTTCTTTAACACTTTTGAGCCCACTTTGAGCAGGGGAACTCTGATTTTAGGATCTAAAACCAACTCTACTGGGTCGTATCCCGGTTTCCTGTGAATATCCACACAGCGGGCATAATCCGGGGCTTTTTCATCATCCAGCCAGAAATAATACGTAAACCAAGAGTTCTCATCCGCTACCACGACCAAATCCCCGGATCGCTCATGATCTAAACCGTAGGCCTTCTGTGCTTTTTTATCCAGCACTTTTTCAATCCCAGGAGTATTTTCTAATAGGCTTTTGACTTGCTCGTACACCTTCTCATCCTGAATGTGCACATGGGCTACCTGATGATCTGCTACCGCAAAAGCCTGCGAGGTACCCGCATCTAAAGTTTCCAAACCCAATTCATTTTTCACCTGAATCCAACCCGCAGAACGCAAAATGCGATTGATATGAATCGGAGTATCCACCGAGGTGATTCCATACTCAGAAAGCAAGATGACTTGAGTGCCTTGACTTTCAAAATAGGTAATCAAATCCGCCGCCACTGTATCGATCTCTCGTAAGCTTTTGCCGATTTTATCAAAATCTATCCCGTATTTCTGAAGGGCGTAATCCAAGTGTGGGAGATATATCAAATTTAAGGTTGGGTTGTACCATTCGTCTACCTTTTTGGCGGCATCAGCGATCCATTGGGTAGAACTGATATTGGCATTGGGTCCCCAAAAGGAGAAGAGAGGAAACTGACCGAGCTCTTTTTGCAGTCGATCCCGTAGGTCCATGGGTTGGCTGTGGCAATCGGGTAACTTACGGCCATCTGCAGGATACAGAGGTCTTGGCGTCACCGCATAATCCACTGTGGAGTACATATTGTACCACCAAAATAGGTTGGCACAGGTAAAGTCGGGATTTTCTGCCTTCAGCTTATCCCAGATTTTTTCAGACTGCACCAACCGATTGGACTGTCTCCAAAACTTGATTTCACACTCATCCTGAAAATACCAACCGTTTCCGACGATTCCATTTTCATTGGGCATTTTTCCCGTCAGATAAACTGATTGTGCCGAGCAGGTCACGGCGGGAAGTACAGGTTCGATGACGGCCTGCTTCTTTTTCTCGATCCAAGACTTCAAAAAAGGCGTTTGCTCCCCAATGACCCGGGAGGAAAGCGCTACAATATCTATGACTACAGTTTTTTTCATTTATTCTTTAAACTCCCTTTCAATGATCTCCAATTGTGGAAGATCAGATTTTAATTCATCAGGAATAATTTTTGAAGTTTGGTAATTCGACACACCTAAGGCATTGGATAGTCCTTTGAGACTATACTCAGCTACTACATTGTTCTTCCCTTTGCACAATAATAAACCAATCGTCTCATTATCATCATCAGTTTTTAGAAAATCATTGGCCACGTTCACATAAAAGTTAAGCTGACTAGCATCCCCTGGTCTAAATTCCCTAGCTTTTAATTCCACAATGATATAGCACTTTAATCTTGTATGATAAAATACTAAATCTGCATAAAAATCATCTCCACCCACTTCAAAATGTACTTGCTTACCCACAAATGCAAAACCTTTTCCCAATTCTAGTAAAAATTTGGTCACATGAGTCGCCAGTTGCTCTTCTACATTGCGTTCATCAGCTTTCTCATTGGCTTGGACAAAATCAAAAATGTACGGATCCTTCAAAAAATAATTGACATAATCCGAATTCACGGGAGGCAAGGTCCTTTTAAAATTATTGATCTTTTTTGACGATATCTGACGTTCAAACAAGCCACTTTCAATTTGCATTGCCAAAATATTTCTGCTAAATCCTTCCTCTAAAGCATGGTGCATATACCATAGTCTTTTACCCAAATGTGGCTCTTTATCCATTAGGATCACGTGATGTGACCACGATATTTTCGAAAGAATTGAATCATAAAAAGGTCTCTCATCTAATTCTGCAACATCTTGTTGCATTATTTTATACATTTGATTATCAGTCTCTTCAATTTTCGCAACAGCCTGTTGCACAAAATCCAAAACAATAGATTGTATGCTCAACTGTGAAGGGTTTGTTAAACTCATTTTTGAAGATGCCTCATTCAGTTTCAAAAGAATAGGTATGGAATATTCTAATGCGAATTTTCGGATGTAATTTAAATTTCGTGGTGAAAACCCTTTCTGTTTTGGAAACTCTTTCTTCAAGTCCACACTCAGCCGTTCAATTACCTTTGCACCCCAGCCTTTAGTTGACTGATGATATATAATCAACTGACCCAGCTTCCAATAAAGTAACAGCATTTCCTTATTGGCTGCTGTTACAGTCCTGATTTGAGCTACCTTAATTTGTTCTTTAAAAAGTGAAAGAAGAATGCTGTAATCCTTTTCCATAAATCAATAAAGTTTTAAAGTAGTAGAAGTTAACAACTTAAGTCCAGGTTTTCAACTATTAGTTGATTTTCTTCTTTCGGATATAAAATTCAGGCGAACCCCTAATAACCAAATACCTAAAGCCTTTTCAATTGAGGAATCACCCAAGCCAGCTCTCGGCTGATGGTTTCAGCCAAAGGCAATCGTTCCGATGGCGGCAAAACTTCCCAAGTATAGGTTTCCACCTCGAGATGGTTGCAGGTCTCGGGATGATTTTTCAGAAATTCCAAAACCTCCGAAATAACTGCGTTAGTGGATTCGAAATCCTCGTATTTACTATTGTAAACGGGAACATGAAAATGAATTCGCCATTCCTCTTCATGTGCCGATTGTAGATAATCCAAAGCATTAGGAAGATCAGCATAGGAGGCAATTTCTCCGTCTGACTTTCTTCCGACTACCTGATGTAGGTAGGTGGACTCTGCAAAAGCCAAAAGTTTCGACCTTAACAATCCTCTATCCTGATTCAAATTCACCTTGAGTGCAGCCGAAAGCTGGATTTTGCCAACTCGAATCCCAGCTTTCTTAAACTTGGCAAAGGTCTCCGAAGGCTTCTCATAGACTATCGCAAAATGACACACATCATAGCAAACCTGAACGTGTCTGTAGATCAGTTTCTCGGCCTGAGAATCAGAAATTTTCATTTTAGCTGAAAGTATTTTCACTCCTATGGGAATCAGCCATTCCTGAAAAAGCCAGATCATTTCATCGGAATTTTCCAATATCCCATCCGGCTCGGGTTCAATATCCAAGTGCAAAAATTTACCGCTATCTGATTCGATTTGAGCCAAATCAGCTACAACCTCCATCAGGTTTTCAGTAGCAGCTTGCAGGACTTGTTGGCGATCAGCTTCATTCTTTTGCCAGTGCCGATACGAAATCGGTGAAGTAGAAATCCCTCCATCCACTCCCTCAGGGAGCAATTGGGTTAAAATCCGAAAAGATCGAATCGTATATTCCCGACGCTCTGCCATACTCCAATCCGGAGCATGCACCTGATCTTTGACTACGGTACGATGAAAATCCGCATAAGGAAAACCATTTAAGGTGAAGACGTAGGCATTGGCCAAATTCAGCCAGGCTTTGAATTCCGAAAGCTGATCCTCCTTCTCCAGTTCCAAGCTTGCCTCATGGGAGAGTCGCAAACCGATGCCAAAAGGCCCTTCGAATTCTAGGTTTTTCCGAATTTGAGGGATATACATGCGGAGATTTTCAAAGGTCGCTTTCCAGCTTTCTCCAGGATGAATATTGCTACAATAGCTTAAATGAAAGGTCTCGATCTGCATCTCAGCTCAGACTTAATTTGCTAGACTTCTCCTGAAGAAGAGTCACGGATTTTTGAATCAATTCGGGGTCCATTTGGTGGACTTCCACCCCTTTTCCTAATCGCTCAAGCAACATGATGGTCAATTGCCCTCCTAGGTGCTCCTGAAATTCCCGAAGGCCCTGAAGGAGATTTTCTGCGGATAGCTCGGGCTCATATAGTGAAAATCCCAAACCCTGAATCAGCCCTAAGATCCGCAGCAGATCCTCTTCCGAAATCCAGCCCAAAAGATGAGAATACGTCGAGTCCAAAGCGATTCCTATCGCCACAGCTTCCCCATGACGAATGCGATACTGACTCAAATGCTCCAACTTATGTGCTGCCCAATGTCCAAAATCCAAGGGTCGCGAAGAACCGAGTTCAAAAGGATCTTTTCCCGCGATATGGTTCATGTGCATTTTTGCACAGCGGATGATTTGGGTCTTCATCGCCTCCATATCCCGAGATGCCATGGCTCTCTGATTTTGCTCCAGCCACTCAAAAAATTCGAGATCTTTGATTAAAGCTACTTTTAATGCCTCAGAAATTCCCGATCTCCAATCTCTATCCTCCAGTGTTTTGAGAAAATTAAAATCATTCAAAACCGCAACAGGTGTAGTGAAAGTCCCGAGGTAGTTTTTCTTTCCAAAGGAATTTATGCTGTTTTTCACTCCTACTCCAGAGTCATTTTGGGAAAGCACGGTAGTCGGAATTCGAATCAGCCGAATACCCCGATGAGAAATCGCCGACGCAAATCCTACCATGTCCAGAACTGCTCCTCCCCCTATTGCTACGATGTAGGAATGCCGATCTATCCCAAACTCATTCGTAGCTTTGACAATTTGCTGATAGACTTCCGGATCATTTTTGCAGGCTTCACCACCCGGTACTACCCTCGGCACTGCACAGAGGAAAAAGTGCTCATCGTGTGCTTTTTGATAGGCTTGTATCTGATCGATAAGTGCAGGAAAAGCTTTTGCCACGCCTTCATCAATTACAAAATAGGTTTTATTCTTTTTTTCTTTTTCCAAAACATCCACGAATAGTGAATTGGAGGGTTCAAACAGATCTTCTGTAAAGCAGACCGGATACTGAAACGATACTGCAAACGATTGCTGAAGGATGGTATTCATACAAGGTTAATAGGTCTATTGAGAGGAAAGTTTCCAAAAGGAGGACTTTCCCTTAGGTTACCGCAAATACTTTGGCTAGCCACAAAGATAAGGGCAGAAGCAGTAAAACGATGACACCAAACTCCCAGCCTTGGAAGGCCGCTGTCAGCGAGGCATTGACGATGATCAAGGAAATTACGGCAGCCTTTACGGATTTTCCGATCAATTGAGGACTTTGGGTCCGAATCGCGCGGATAAGCGGTGGAAAAATCATGTAAGCAACCAAACCCAAAAATGGAATCACCTGCCAATAGTCGGGGGTTTGGATTTTGGCCAAAACCAAGATAGAAATCAAGATGACCAAATACATGAAAAATCCTGCAAATAAGGAGCGTTTGTTTTTTCCATGCACTTCCCCCCGGCTGACTAGGGTGATCGCCGCCACATAAATCAGGGGAAGGAACCCTAGTGGCCATACTTTCCCGAGAACCTCCGGTGCTACAGCTATTCCGAGTAAGAGATTTCCTGTCCGGCAAAGGCCCATATTGATTGGTCCAAAGATACGCTGATGCTTTCCCCAGTAATCATAAACCAATGCACAAGCGGCTACTACAATGGCCAAACTCCCAGCCGAATAATTGACTTGAAAAGCAGCTAAAACCCCAAAAAGCAAGAGTAAGAACGCCATAAAAATCGCGCCGCTTTTGGAAGCCCTCCCACTGGGAATCGGACGCTCCGGTCGCTCTACAGCATCCAATTCTGCATCGGCAATATCATTGAAAGCTACCCCTCCTGCATACAAACCTACCGTACTGAGGGAGAGCCAAAGTAGATTTTGCCAGAAATCCCCCGCTCCCAAATTCCAATCAGAAATCATATAGGCCCAGCCTCCGGCAATAGCAAAACCCGCCCAAATATCTGCGATCGCGGTGATCACATTTGCTGGGCGGGTAAGCTGTAAATAAGCGAAAAGTGCTCCTCGCTTCATCTTAGTTTTCTACCCGATCAGAAGGTCCTTCCACTCGGGGTACTTGCCCACCACGAAGGACTGAATTTCCTCCTAGCTTTTTGGTCTGATCGATTGGGGGAGCTTTTAGCCAGTCATTTTCATCCATCTGCCCGGATAGGGAGAAGGCCGTGAGTGCATTTCGGTAAGTCACGAGTTCCACATGCTCCTCAGGTATACCCATTTTTCGCATTAAGTCTGCAGTTTTTGGCACAGCCAAAGGATCCGAAATTCCCCAATCCGCCGCTGAATTGACAATGATTCGCTCAGGTCCGTATTGCTTTACGATCTCAACCATACGCTCAGAGCCCATTTTGGTATGGGGATAGATGGTAAATCCAGCCCAATACCCTCGATCCAGGACTTCCTTGACCGTCTCCTCATTATTGTGATCGACAATCACCCAGCCCGGGTCCATCCCATGCTCTTCGGCTACATCCATGGAGCGATAGGTTCCTTTTTTCTTGTCGCGATGCGGCGTATGGATCAGCACAGGCAAATCCACTTCTTTGGCCAGCTCCAGCTGCTCTCGATAAAAGCGATCCTCTGCCTCGGTCTGATCGTCGTAGCCGATCTCACCTATTGCTACCACACCTTCTTTTCCCACATAAAGTGGAAGCAACTCCATCACCTGCTCCGCCAATGGAATATTATTGGCTTCCTTGGAATTCAAACCCATGGTACAATAGTGGACGATCCCAAACTGACTTGCCCGAAAACGTTCCCAACCCACGAGTGTACTGAAATAATCTTTGAAACTTCCCACTTCTGTCCGAGGTTGCCCCAGCCAAAAGGCGGGTTCGATGGTCGCTACAATACCGGCTTTTTGCATAGCCTCGTAATCATCCGTAGTTCGGGATACCAAGTGAATGTGTGGATCTATATATCTAGCCATAATTTCTGATTTTTTGTCCTGTTAAGTTTTAAATTAAATGCGGGAATCCTGGTATTCTTTCCCGATTTTTTCCCAAGTGATACCACCGGATTCTACGAGAGACAGGAGTTTGGGATAATCTGCCAACAAGGCTTTTGCGGGAGCGAAATCACTTTGGTACAAAGTCAAGGCACCTGCACTGTGCTCGAGCTCATCGGTGGAATTCATGACCTTTTTGAGATCGGCAAGGTATTGATCATTCATAAAAGGCACAACTAATCGCCAAAGCTCAGGCATGACATTTCTACCAGCAGCCCATCGCTCATGCGCAAAATCCGAGGCTATCTCAGCCAAAGCTGAGTTTCTTCGCTTCTCCAGTCCCTGAATGCGGTAAAGGGGACGCTGCATAAAAACCGCCTTTAGCACGAGCTGATTCCAGTTGGCCTCGGGAAAAAAAGCAGCAGGAAATGGATTGTTTAGTGAAATGGCATCGAAGATCAAGGTCATATTTGTCCGGCACCCGTCGATCGCCCGCGTAAGCAAATCCTCCTGAAAGGGCAGAATGGGAAGTGCTGCGAAAAGCGCCTGCTGCTCATGCATATCGCCCGTTTCGAAAAGCTGATTTATCGCCGAAAACCAAGTCTTCTTTTCCTGAGGCAAGTACAATAAAAGAAATGATCTTGCCGCTTGAAGTCTATTCCAATGTGCTAGCTCAAAACCTGAGACTATTTGGCTTGACTGATTCTTTTCTTGATCACTGAGAGACAGTAAATCCTTTGAGAAAAAACGGGAAGCTTGGCTGAACGCCAGAAAAAAAGAGGTTGGAGAAGTGGATTCCTGAATTTTTTGTGCCTTTTGCTTGAGCCATTGTATAGACTTTTCTTCAGTATCTCTTTCTAAGGATTGGAGCAGAAAACTTCGGACTTCCTGATTTTGGTTCATCGATTAATTGAGCTTTTGGGAATTGTAAATTAACTCATTCAAAAATTAAATTCCATTCGATTTGGGAAGAGTGGAAGGGAAAATGGAGGATCTCTGACAAAAATCAGGTATTTGAAAAGCACACTTGAACCAAATAAAATCAGATTTGCTTATATTGCATAATAAACGATGCACTCTTGCACAATTTAAGATGAGAACTACCCTTGATATCCCTGAGGATTTATTAAAAGAAATAATGAAAATAACGGGAGCAGCTACTAAAAGCCAAGCTGTGAAGCAGATTTTAGAGGAAAAAATCGCTCAGATAAAGCGTAAAAGACTGATCTCCATGAAAGGAACTATTGACCTGGATATTGATTTGGATACTTTGAGAGACCGGAAATAATGACTGGTCCAAAGATTTTGGTAGATTCTTCAGTTTGGATCGATTTTTTCAAATCAACCAAGTCGAGCCCACTTAGCATTTATCTTGAAGAAGATATTGTTTTCACTAATGAACTGATTCTTACAGAATTGATCCCATGGCTTCACCAGGATAAAAAATGGGCAGCCATTGAAAGTCTAAATGCACTAGAATCAATCCCTTTAAGTATTGATTGGGAGATTATTCGTCAAATCCAGCAGTTAAATTTGAAAAATGGAATCAATAAAGTGGGAATTCCTGATCTAATTATCATCAATCAAGTAATTGAAGAAAAACTAGTCCTTTTCAGCCATGACAAGCATTTCAAACTCATGCAAGAGATTTTGAAATTTGACTTGATTACATGAATTTTTTTCTCCGAACTAAAAAAGGAGAAAATCAAAAATACTGATCTTTAACAGTTTAGAATCCAAGTCTGGAAAAGTCAACTAACTATCTTGACTTACAACACTTGAAGTTCTAGTTTTGACTTTATTTTCTTCCATATTTTAATTATTTACTTTAATGAAAAAATATTTAGTTTATTCAATTGCTTGGCTCTAGATGATTTATAGTGGGTAACTGGAAACTGATTTAGGGAAAGTATCTATTTTAGTTTCATGAACAGCAATCAGATTTTTGAGATGGCCCTAGGTCTAGAGAAGCCATGGCATGTAAAGGAGATAATAATGACAAAGCCTGAGGCTGGGCACCACGGCCAGATCGATATATATCTTGACTTCGAGAAGGGTTTTAAATTCCCGAACGGGAAGACCCATGATACGGTCGAAAGGACCTGGCAGCATCTCAATTTTTTCCAACATAAATGTTTCCTTCATGCACGGGTTCCCAGAGTACAAACAGCTGATGGCAAGACCGAAACTGTAAAAGTCCCCTGGGCAAGGCCC
>NZ_FNAC01000066.1 GCF_900101705.1 Algoriphagus faecimaris
TGATCATGCCTTTGCATGGAAGGGCTGAGCGTAAAGAAAATATCCGGTGGATATTTTTAGCGAGGAGCCGGCATGTAGGGGAGGTAGGAAAGGAGGATGGGCGGTAGCTCAGAGCCCGATTCTCATCACTACTATTACTCTGTCCCGCCTAAGAAGAAAAGGGTATGAATCGATGCTTTCCTATTACCTCAAAACGCAACCTACAATCCAGTGAACCGCCGTATACAGCCTGCCCCGAACTTGATTCGGGGAGACCCGTACTGCCTGTCCCGAGATTCGGGATACGGTGGTCCCGATTCTCGGGATAAATAGTGTGAGGCGCTCCCCGTCAGAGGAATCTGGCGGGGCCGTATACACGATTGGCGTGTCGTGCTTTTTTATTTTTTCATCCATTCATGAATGTCAGTTGCAAGCTCCTTATATGCTTCTTTTGGACCCGCTGTTGACTCGTCTTCAAACCACCTTAAAAACTCCTGATAAATCAAGTCGTGTACTTGTTCTTCAGTCATGTCATGGTCTAATTGAACAATAATTGTTTTTACTTCTGGTTCATATTCGTTTTCTGGCGCTCCTATGTCAAGTAGTCCAATTGGGTCATGTCGATTTATAATTGTCCTAAGTTCTGAGAATCTATCGCCATGACTTGATTTTACAGAATCTAAGTTGAGGGCAAACAGCGGATCTTTCATGGATTTCGCATATTGTCTGTCAAAGTTTTCTTGTGTTTCTTGATCAGTCATTTTTGTTTTATTGTCCGTTCCGCAACTTGTTAATAGAGTCACAGCAGTCAAAAGGGTCAGTATCTTATTCAATTGTCTCAATGTCTTTTTTCGCTTGCAGCCAACTTACTTTTTAACGTACCTTTTATCCATTCAACCCACCAAATACGGGGGATAAACGCACCTTTCTTACTTTTTATTGATTTTCTCCAATCGAGAGAAATCTCCTTCCTCTCATAGGAATTTCTTATTCTGCCCTATTTGATATTCAATTAAAGCATTTCAAACTAAAAAACTATAAACCAAATGGAAAATCTCCTGTTTTTCAGACTATTGCTTCTGTTTGTTAGTTTTTTACATTTTCGGCTAGGACCACGCTCATGGCCTGTTTCCTGATAGGTTAGAGGTATAGGATATTTGCTGTCTGGTTTTCAATCTAATTTGTTCCTCCTTTCCTTGGACAAAAAAAGCCCTCCCATTGCTGGAAAGGCTTTTCAGGTTCGTCCCCGAACTCGAGTCGTCGAAGTCTCGGGGAAAAATCATTAAATACGTATGCTTTTTTACTTCAAGCTCCCAATCATATCCTCAGGCTTGACCCACTCGTCAAACTGCTCAGAGGTCAACAGACCCAACCCAATTGCCGCTTCCCGAAGGCTTGTACCCTCTTTGTGCGCTTTTTTGGCGATGGCTGCCGCATTTTCATAACCGATATGGGTATTCAATGCCGTCACGAGCATCAGGGAATTTTCCAAGTGACGCTGTATCATCGGCGTATTGGGTTCGATGCCGATCGCACAGTTATCATTGAAGGAGACACAGGCATCACCGATCAGTCGGGCAGACTGCAGGAAGTTGGCCGCAATCAATGGCTTGAAGACATTCAGCTCAAAGTGTCCATTGGATCCCCCGATGGAGATGGCGACGTCATTTCCCATTACTTGAGCAGCAACCATGGTGATGGCTTCCACTTGGGTAGGATTGACTTTGCCAGGCATGATGGAGGAACCGGGCTCATTTTCGGGAATCAAAATTTCTCCAATTCCAGATCGCGGACCGGAAGAGAGCATGCGAATGTCATTGGCGATTTTCATCAGGGATACCGCTACTTGCTTCAGTGCACCATGTGCCTCGACCATGCCGTCATGTGCTGCCAAAGCTTCAAATTTATTGGGTGCAGTCACAAAGGGCTGTCCGGAGAATTCAGCTATTTTTTTGGCGACTAATTCAGAATAGCCTTTTGGCGTATTCAATCCTGTCCCTACTGCTGTCCCGCCGAGCGCAAGTTCAGAAAGGTGAGATAGCGTATTTTTGATCGCTCTCAAGCCATGGTCGAGTTGGGCCACGTAGCCGCTAAACTCCTGTCCCAAGGTAAGAGGTGTCGCATCCATAAAGTGCGTTCTGCCGATTTTGACCACATCTTTGAAGGATTTTGCCTTGGCATCCAGTGTGTCCCGTAGTTTTTGGATCCCCGGAATAGTCGTCTCCACCACCATTTTGTAAGCCGCAACATGCATGGCTGTGGGATAGGTATCGTTTGAGGATTGGGATTTATTGACGTCGTCGTTGGGGTGGATTTTTTTCTTTTCATCCTCCAAAGTCCCTCCCATCAACACGTGTGCACGATAAGCGATGACCTCGTTAGAATTCATATTGGACTGGGTTCCAGAGCCGGTCTGCCAGACCACCAATGGAAATTGATCATCGTGTTTTCCTTCCAAGATTTCATCGCAGACGGTAGATATGATGTCGGCTTTTTCCTGAGAAAGCACTCCGAGCTCGGCATTGGTCTGAGCAGCTGCTTTTTTGAGAATAGCAAAAGCCCGGATAATCTCGATAGGCATACGGTTTTTTTCGCCACCGATTTTGAAATTGTTGATGGATCGCTGTGTCTGCGCGCCCCAGTATTTGTCAGCAGGTACCTCTACAGGTCCCATGGTGTCTTTTTCTATTCGAATGCTCATGGTATAGGAGTTAGTATTTGATTTTGGGTTGCTAAATTAATCTCAAAAGGCCTTTTTCCCTAAAAAGCCCACATTTAATCCTTCACTTTAAGATTGATAAGTTCATGAAATTTTGCACGTGAAGATTTGACTTGGCGGTGGAAAAAGAAAAGTGCGAACAAATAATTGATCACTGCTAGACCGAGACACAGTCCCCCGTTGATAGGGTTTTTGACCAACAAAAAATAAAATAGTGAAAAACCCACCAGAATGATGGACCAAAAGAGGATGAAAAACAAAGCGCCGGGAAAAAGGCGATAAGTCAAAAACAAGATCGATCCTCTTGCGGTATCTTCTACATTTCCCAAAATCAAAGGCAAAAAGGTATCGCTTTTTTGAATGACCTTAGAAATCCGAAAGCTACTTTTTCCGATATAGCCGTTAAACTCAAGTCCTTGCTCCTGATAGCTTCTCTTATCCAAAAAATTCACCTCCCGCGTTTTTCTGGACAACTGCTCGAGGACCTCTGTTTTGGAGAGTGCGCTGACAAGCGTTTCGCTATGGAAGGGCAGAAGATTCACAGTTTACTAACTATTAGTGGTCAAGGTCTGTTTAGATAGGGTAACGAAATTAACTCCTTTTCCCTTGAATACTAAGCCGATCATAGAAGAAATGAGATTTCCTGTGAAGGACGTCTCCCATATTCAAAATCGACTGATGGAAATCGGTGGGAGAAATGGATGGTATGGGACTACTTGGCTTTGGAAAACCCGAGGGATGTTGGACCGGCTATTGGGTGGAATTGGCTATCGAAAAGGAGAAAAAACCCTTGGCGAACTGGAGGAGGGAGAAGCCTTAGATTTTTGGAGGGTGAAGCGAAAACTAGCTCATCCTTTTTCTTGTGCGCTTGAAGCTGAAATGAAGCTGCCCGGAAAAGTCTTTTTGGAGTGGAAAGTGGAGGAGAGTTGTATGATTCAGACCATTCGATTTTATCCGGCCGGAATCTGGGGAAAAGTCTATTGGTACGCTGTGCAGCCTGCTCATCGCTTGATTTTTTGGCATTTGGGCCAAAGCATAACCCAAGTCAAATGAGCAGGCCGGTAAGCATTATTTTACGGCAATGCAGGAGATTTCCACATTGACATCTTTGGGTAATCGGCTGACCTCAACGGTCTCTCGAGCTGGGGGATTACTTTTAAAATACTGTCCATAGGCTTCGTTAATAGTGCTAAACTGATCCATGGATTTGATGAAAATGGTGCATTTGACCACATCTGAAAACGCAAAACCAGCTTTTCTTAATACGGCCTCGAGGTTTTTCATCACAGCATGGGTTTCCTCAGTGATGTTTTCATTGATGAGTTCGCCTGTATCAGGATCCAGAGGAATCTGTCCAGAAACATAAAGGGTATTTCCTGCCAAAACGGCTTGGGAATAGGGCCCAATCGGAGCGGGAGCTTCCGTAGTGAAAATTATAGAATTAGCCATTTATTTGATAATTTTTAGAGATGCAAAGGTAATGGATCAGAGGGAGGAATTTGCAAATTCAGATTTTTGCGAAGTAAAAGGTTTTTTGAATTCAAACGCAATCATTTTTTAACCATTTACAAACCGCCTCCTTACACTTTCTCCTGTTTTTATTTCCTCTTTGCTTCGTTCCAAAAGACATCCATTTCCGCCAAAGTCATCTCGCTGAGATTTTTGCCGGCTGCTTTGGCTGCATTTTCGAGGTATTGAAACCGCTTGATAAATTTCAGGTTGGTTCGCTCCAGTGCCTCTTCGGGATTGATATCTATAAATCGCGCATAATTTATCAGGGAAAATAGCACATCCCCAAATTCGGCAGTGGCTTTTTCCTTGTCAATTTGAGTTTCTTCTGCCGCATTGAATTCATTTTTGAATTCCTGCATTTCCTCTTCCACTTTTTCCCAAACTTGCTGCTTTTCTTCCCAGTCAAAACCTACTCCTCGGGCTTTTTCCTGAATCCTCATGGCCTTGATGAGGGCAGGCAGGGATTTGGGAACTCCCCCGAGTACAGATTGATTACCTTTTTCCTTGAGTTTGATTTTTTCCCAGTTTTGGCTGACCGTTTCGGCATCATTGGCTTGGGTATTGCCATAGATATGAGGATGACGCCGGATCAGCTTTTCACAGAGGGAATGCGTGAGTGAGGCGACATCAAAATTACCTTCTTCGGATCCGATTTTGGCATAAAAGACGATATGAAGCAGCAGGTCTCCCAGTTCCTTTTTGATTTCCTCGGGATTTCCCTCCAGGATAGCATCTGAGAGTTCGAAAGTCTCTTCGATGGTCAGGTGTCGTAGGCTTTCGGTCGTTTGCTTTTTGTCCCAAGGACACTGGGCGCGTAATTCATCCATGATGGTCAATAGCCGATCAAAAGCAGCCAATTGATCCGCCCGGTTACTCAAATTAGACATGTTTTGGGAAACTAAGTTTGAATTGTGGTCGTTTCGAAGTAAAGCTTTAAATTTGCGCAAATTTATCCGTTATGGCAACAATATTAATTACAGTAGGCTTCGTGGCATTATTCTTCGTTTTGATGTCTGTAAGGCTTTTATTCTTGAAAAACGGGGAATTCAAAGGCACCTGTGCCTCCCAAAATCCATATTTAAATAAAGATGGAGGAACCTGCGGCTACTGCGGCAAAACCGTGGATGCCAATAGCAGCTGCGGCAATCCTGACAATGAAGTCGATAAAGTTCTCGCTAAATTCAAATAATTTTAATCCTGCCGAGAGGCGGGATTTTTTGCAGTTTTTCACCTAAATACTATCTGTACGTGTCACTAATCAAATCAATTTCCGGGATCCGGGGAACTATTGGAGGGAAAGCTGGAGAGGGTCTCACTCCAATTGATGTTGTTAAATTTACCGCTGCTTATGGCGCTTGGGTACTGGAGAAAACCGGCAATGCCAAGGTAGTCATCGGCCGAGATGCTCGATTGTCGGGGGATATGGTTTCCAGATTGGTTTCTGCCACCTTGCAGGGCTTGGGTATTCATGTCATTGACCTAGGGCTCAGCACTACGCCCACAGTCGAGTTTGCGGTGCCATTAGAAAAAGCCGGCGGGGGAATCATCCTTACCGCCAGCCATAATCCCATTCAGTGGAATGCCCTGAAATTACTCAATAGCAAAGGAGAATTTATTTCCGATGCCGAGGGAAAAGACATTCTCGACAAAGCTGAACAGGAAGATTTCACTTTTGCAGAGGTCAAAAAACTGGGCGCTTATACCGCTATAGACGATTACATGGATCGGCATATTCAGCATGTGCTGGATTTGGAGCTGGTGGATGTGGAGGCGATTAAAGCCAGAAATTTCAAAATCGTCGTGGATGCAGTTAATTCCACCGGTGGAATCGTAGTGCCCAAACTACTCAGAGCACTTGGCGTAGAGGTCATCGAAGAGATGTATTGCACCCCAGATGGGCATTTCCCACACAATCCTGAACCGCTTCCGGAAAATCTGCGGGACATCTCGCAAAAGTTGGAAAAGGGTAATTTTGACTTGGGAATCGTCATCGATCCGGATGTGGATCGTCTGGCTTTTATAAATGAGGATGGTTCTGCATTCGGAGAGGAATATACCTTGGTGGCGGTGGCAGATTATGTGCTGTCAAAAACACCGGGCAATACCGTCTCAAATCTTTCCTCAACACGGGCACTTCGGGACGTGACCGAAAAAAGAGGTGGAACCTACACCGCTGCTGCGGTAGGAGAAGTCAATGTAGTCAATCAGATGAAAGCCGTCGAGGCGGTGATTGGCGGGGAGGGAAATGGGGGAATTATTTACCCTACTTCTCACTATGGTCGTGATGCTTTGGTGGGTATTGGTTTGTTTTTGACCCACTTGGCAAATTTCGGAAAGACCATTTCCAGATTGAGAGCTTCCTATCCAAATTATTATATTTCCAAGAATAAAATCGAACTGACGCCGGAAATCAATGTGGATAAGATTCTCGACGCGATCCAAGAGAAATATAAAAAACATCCTATTAATACGATTGATGGAGTGAAAATCGAGTTTGAAAAGGAATGGGTTCACTTGCGAAAATCAAACACTGAGCCTATTATCCGAATCTACTCGGAGTCCGAATCAGAAGCCACTGCGGAGCATTTGGCCAAAAAAATCATGCAAGACATCAAAGAGGTAGTGAGCGCCTCGCTGATCTGATAAAAACCCAAGCCTGAAGAAAAGATGAAAGTTTATTTTGACAATGCCGCCACGACTGCCATGGACGATCGAGTGATCGAAGCCATGCTGCCTTTTATGAGGAATCATTATGGAAACCCCTCCTCCGTGCACAGCCATGGACGTGAGGTGCGCTCCGCCATTGAAAAGTCCCGAAAAAAAGTGGCTGAATTGCTCAATACGACTCCATCAGAGATTTTCTTTACCTCCGGAGGCACAGAAGCGGACAATACCGCTTTGGTCTGCGGGATCGAAACCCATGGGATCAAGCATGCCATCAGTTCCCCGATTGAGCATCATGCGGTATTGCATACCTTGGAGGTTTGTGAGCAAAAGGGTCATATCCAACTCAGCATGCTCGATGTCAATGACAAAGGAGAGCTTGACCTGAATCAGCTGGAAACACTGTTAAAAGCTAATCCCAATAGTCTGATCTCTTTAATGCATGCCAATAATGAAATCGGAAACCTGAATGACCTGAATCGAATTGGTACTTTGGCTAGAGAATATGGCGCTTTTTTCCATTCGGACACGGTTCAGACCATGGGACATTATGTGCATGACTTAAAAAACTTGCCCGTGGACGCCATCGTAGCTGGGGGGCATAAATTTCACGGTCCCAAAGGCTCAGGATTTCTATATGTACGAAAAGACAAAAAAATCCATCCCTTCATTCACGGAGGAGCGCAGGAGCGAAATATGCGTGGTGGAACCGAAAATGTCATCGGCATCATCGGAATTGCGAAGGCACTCGAAATCGCCTATGAGTACATGAGTTCCCATGAAGTCCATGTGAAAGCCTTGAAAAAGCATTTCATCGAAAAACTTAAAGCTGATATTCCCGGCGTGGAATTTAATGGACTTTCTGAAGAGTTAGATAGATCGCTTTACACCGTTTTGAATGTAAGTCTTCCACCTTCTGAGGCAAACGCGGGGATGTTATTGTTTAATTTAGACTTAGCAGGAATTTCCGCATCTGGGGGTTCGGCTTGCAGTTCTGGTGCGACCGTAGGTTCGCATGTACTTCGGGCATTGAATCACAACCCTGAGCGAGATTCTGTGCGGTTCTCTTTTAGCCGATTCAATACAATTGAAGAGGTTGATTACACAGTCGGAAAGCTGAAGGAGCTGTAT
The DNA here is from genome assembly GCF_900101705.1 of Algoriphagus faecimaris. Taxonomy (GTDB): domain Bacteria; phylum Bacteroidota; class Bacteroidia; order Cytophagales; family Cyclobacteriaceae; genus Algoriphagus; species Algoriphagus faecimaris. The sequence goes on from NZ_FNAC01000066.1 coordinate 8,006, forward strand.
GCGGTGGAGGTTTGATTTCAAAGGTTTTAAAGAGCCTTTTTTTCTACATATCATTTAAGCTCAGGCAGGCAAACTCCACTCGATATCCTTTAAATTTCAGAAGGATATTTTTTGCTTTCTTTTGTAGGAGCTCTTCTGAGTATTTTTCAGGATTTAATTTGACTTCGGCTATGAATAGGGTTTGCTCCAAGTCGTTGATTGCGATAATATTTATTTCGTTTTCATTTTTGCCGTCCCAATAGGTTCCAATTGTGGAATAGGCCTTTGACTCTTTGATTTTCTGAAGAAAATATTTTTCCAAAACAGGCCCTAAATAGCTATTCAAGTCACGCTCTACTATTTTTTTGACATAGTCAAAATTCTCAATTTCTATTGCACTTTGATTTTTATAAATAAATCGAAACCAAAAGTTGAGAAAATTATCTTCGATTCGATACTTGAATTTTCTACTACCGGGTTTTGAGAATAGCGGTCTGATTTTTTTGATGATTCCAAATTGATTTTCAAGTTTATCCAAAAAGCCACCTACGCTCATTTCCAAAATGGATTCAATTTCTGGTCGGGAAGTTTTTGAGCTGGCGATCAAGCTTAAAATGGAAAAATAAGTCGAATAATCTCGTCCGAACTCTTCAATTAAGACGTTTTTCCCTTCAGAAATAAAAAGGGAGTTTTCGCGCAACATTAAAGAAATCATTCCCTTTTGATCCAAGGTTTCAGCGTCTACAAATTGCTCCACATATTTAGCAACACCACCTGTGAAAGCATAAAAACTCAGTAAATCTACCTTTTCATAACTTGGGCGAAAATCGGATAAGATCTTTTTGAGGACATTTATTTCGAATGGTTTTACGTGTAATCGAGCTGTAGCCCTTCCGAATAGGGGTTCTTTTTGACTTTCAAAAATTTTATTCATCAATGAATAAATCGATCCGCAGAGAATCAAATTTATCTTGGATTCTGCCTTTTTTTCATCCCAAATCCGCTGCATTTCGCTGTATAGCGATGGATTTACAGTGTAAAACTCTTGAAACTCATCCAAAATCAAAGTAAATGGTTCCTGGGTAGACCAATCCATAAGCATGCTAAAAAGCGCCGAAAAGGATTTGATTTCGCCATAAATCGGAATTTTAAAATTCTCCTTGACCGTTCGCAAGAACTCATCAACTAGGAGCGATTCTGATTTTTTTGCAACAAATAAATAGGCCGCTTTTTGATCCTTTGTGCTTTTTCTAAGAAGAAGAGTCTTTCCGATTCTCCTTCGCCCAATCACCACGGTCATTTGTGCAATTTTCAGACTCGTGTCTCGGATTTCTTTTAGAAAGTCTAATTCCCTTTCTCGGTTATAAAACTCCATTTCTATTATTGTAATAAATATTACTGTAATATCTGTTACAATAATACGTTAACCAATAAAAAAGAGCTAATAATTCGCTCTTTTTTATTGAATGTCAGCTCGGTTACTTTTTAGCTCCGGGATATCCGATAGAATACGGTGTCCAAATCTCGTAAATCGGATTGCCCGTAGAGCTCAGGCCGCTGTGATGCCATTCTCCATCAATCACCTCATAATCGAAGCTTAAACTTGCCCCGACTCGGGAATCATCCCGGGAGAAAAAGGTGATGTTTTCGACATATTTGCCGTCTTTGGCGGTATAAGTCCCTCCACCTGTTCCGGAGAATTCTGCCGTTTCCGAGTTAAAGGCCACCCATTGGAATCGACCTCCGGATAAAATTTTGATTGTCCTTCGCGCACCGGGTGTGCTTCTGGAAATTTCCTCTCCTCTTTTTCTTCCGGTGATGACCCAGTTGCGGGTAAGGTCATCCGTATCCGAAGAAATGCGCTCCCAGATTTCAATCATGGAACTGCCATTAGCTTCTGTGGAAATGACGATTTTATCCTCCGAGACCCAGTCCAATTTGAATTCAGAAGTGTTTCCCACCCATTCAGGTTTCATGGTGTAGAAGTCAAGCGTTTCCGAGTAATTGCCTCCTTCGTAGCGAAAAGGACCGCCTCCTGCACCCAGAAAGTGATTATCGGAGACTTGTTTGGCTCCAAAGGCAAAGTAATCATCCTGATAGATTTTGATGTACTCGGCATCAGTCATTTCTTTGCCATTTTGATGGGTCATTTTCCAAGCTCCTTCTAGCGATTGTGCGTGGAGCAGGCTTGCAAGGAAAAGTAAGGGGAGAAAGAGATATTTTTTCATAGGATTAGTTGCTGTTTGCAGAAAATTACCAAAACAATTTTGGCTTTGCCAGTCTTTTCTTTCGAATGGTCAAGTTTTGATCAGATTTAACCCCTCTGCACGATGAAGCAATTCTTATTTGGAAATTCACCAGATTCCGTAAATGATTTATTCCCCGACCGTGTCATCAAACGCCTGCTGCTGGATGAGGAGGAAATTGGAGTTTTGAGAATAGGGAATACTTTTTTTGCCTTCCAAAGCAGCTGTCCACATCGAGGAGCCTCGCTCATTCAAGCTCATATCAATGGCCAAGGCGAAATCATCTGCCCACTTCATCAATATCGATTTGACCTGAAAACAGGACAATTGAAAATGGGTTTTTGTGGAGACTTGAAAGTTTTTCAAACCCAACTCACTGAGGAAGGACTTTTAGTTTTCACTCAATAAACCAAAAGAAAATTTTGATAAATTCTACCTTGAGGCTTTTAATTCAAGTAAAAAGCTCTAGAAATAAGAGCTATACAACCCCGTTGTCATAATCAAAAGGGCAATAAAGACCGTAAGTTCCCTTAATGCTTTTGAGCGTAAAGAATAAAGTAATAATACAAGAGAAAAAATTGACGTAATAATTAGAGATTGGAATTTTAGAGAATCGTTAATTAAGAAAACTATTTGAAATGAAAATATGATCGCAATAGCCCAAAGTATACAAAAATCTAACCAACTTGTTTCCTTTTTAAATAATTTCAAAAATGCCTGTCCAACAAAATAAAGGATAAAAAACATAATACCCGTAATGATTTGAAAAGTGGAGATTTTGTCAATAAGAAATAAAAATACTGAAACAGTCGCAAAAACTGTATAAGTTATACCGATTGTTTTTAGATTATTGATTCTCATGTCAGTAGCTTTTTGAAAATTATTCATCATCAAATGTTGCATCATATGTACAAGATAACCAAGCTACAGGGAAAGAAAGTGGAAGAGAATATGTATAATGAATTAAATCAATCCAATTAACATCTGGTCCAAATTGCTCTTCCATCTTTTCTGCCATACAACCCAAAATATCACATTCCCATTGAGAATCACACAAGATTCGATTATTGAGAGAATATAAATTTTTGAAGGCATTTAGCGCTTTCAAGGTTGCCAACTCGGTAAAAAGAAAATCTTTTTTAATATTAGATAATGGAGAATTAATCACTTCTTGTTCTATTGAATAGGCTAATTTATTAAAGTCCTCAAATGATAATTCACTCCTCTTTTTAATTAGTATCCTAACTGTTTTTTGATAGTCAGAATTTGCCAAAGCAAGTTCATCAGGGATTACTTTTGCTTCAATACTTAAATCTTGAATTTTAGCCTCTTCCTTATTTAATTCAGGAACCTTTAGATCAAAGTTAAATGGATTGATACTTTTAGGAGTTAATAAAGCATATATTGAGGGGTCATCTATAATTCGGTTAACTTTCCTAAAAAAATCTGATTCCAGATTTAAATTTAAATCTTCTTTCTCTTGAACACAGGAACTAAAGAGTAAAAACATTAAAATTGAAAAATGCACAATTTTTTCATTATTAATTTCGCTTTAAATGAAGTTTTTAGTTTAAAATAATTATCATATTTTTTTGTTAATTGAAATTTACTGTCATCCGAGTAAAATTACCAATGTAAGTTAGCTTTCTTGGAATAGTACAAAACTGAAAAAGCGGAACCACCGATTAGGTTAATTCCGCTTTAAATGGGATGTTGCGGTTACCACACTACAACCAACCCAGTGCAACATACAAAACTATCAGGTCATCCGATCATCAGTCAGTTACTTTCTTTTATTCCCCGGGAGATCGTTGACCAAGCAACGAACACTTTTCAGTCAGATCGGTATTATAAGACCATGGATACCTGGAAGCAGCTGGTGTTTATGCTCTATGGGGTGGTGTCCAAAGTCCATTCGCT
>NZ_FNAC01000037.1 GCF_900101705.1 Algoriphagus faecimaris
ATCTCCCCAGGTAAGAGCATATTCCTTCCCTCAATATCCACTGGATCTACTATCCAAGCACTTGTTGGTTAACCAACCTTTGGACGTCAGTATGATGTGCTACCTTATCCGTCTTAAATAGCCTCCGTATCCAGTTCCTGTTCGTTGGAACCAAGGTTTGCAGTCTCGCTTCCTTCAGTGCATGTCTCACGACAAACCACCTTGCGACTTGCTAATGCTTCGAGGCGTTACCCCCGCACATAAGGGACTTTCACCCTCTGGAATAATTTGATATCTTCGATACCAGATGCCCATGCTGGGCACACACAGCACATTTGCAATAGGCAGGGTTTCGTTCTCCGCAGACAGTTTTGTGGTAGCCGAAAGTTCAGTTCTCCGAATGAACATTTGTGGTAAAACACCCGCCCATCGCAAATCTGCAAAACGTTAAATCCAATTAAATGACAGAAAAGCAGATTGAAATAAGATGGTTAATTTTTCTTTTGGCAATACTCATAATTTCCTTTGGCTTGCTAACTCGTTTTGCAGGGGATAGAAGCCTTGACATCCAAATGTACGACACCTATTATCTCATAGATCATTTTCACCTTTTCCTATTTCTTTTAGGTGCTTTGTCTGCAGTTTATCTACTCACCTATGGGCTGAAAATACTGGCAAAGACCTACAACACGCTAAAAATCTTTATAATGACATTTTTAGGACTGCTAGGAATTGGATTAGCAGGCCACTTGGCAGTATCCCTAAGGAAAGTCATTCGTACTGAGCACGCGGAGAGTTATGGAATATTACCCTTGATTTTTGGATTTGCTATGTTATTCTTGATTCGGACAAAGGAAATAGGGAATATAAAATAGCACCTTGATATAAATCGAGTAAGTAAGCTATCCAACCGCCAAGATAGCTTGCTGCAAAAACCTGAATCCTGAAAGCAAATGATGATTACTTTCGGAAGGAAGTATTTCGGTTCGAAGATCGTTTCAAGCCATTTACACAAATTATTTTTCCTAAATTGAAATCTGCCTGAGGGAAAAAATAGAATGACTAAAATTAAATCAAAGCGAACAATTAGAGTTTTTTTGCTCTTGGGGACATTGATCTCCTTATATTTTGTTCCTTGGCCTATTGTAAATGCTTGGATAAAAGCAGTTCCAAGTAGCGTTCAGGATCAAGTGAATAAAGCGGAAGATTATGGCTTTGATGGAATTGTTGTAGGTGTAAATAGATCAGGAAATAAGTCCGAGTTTTATTCTTCAGGCTACAAAAACAGAGCAAACAAAACTCCGGCTGACCCCAATGCATTATTCAAAATAGCCAGCGTAGGCAAGTTGTATCAGGCGGTAGCAATTGCAAAATTGCTGCGGGACGGTAAATTATCCTTGGATAAAAAACTTTCAGACTATTTACCCGAATTGAATGGAAGCATAGAATATGCCGATCAAATCACTTTGCAAATGTTGGTTACACATAGAAGTGGTATTCCAAACTTCACCGATACCTACATGTATTGGCTTGCTCCCAAAGATAATGTGGACGAACAATTGGCTTTGGTTTTAGATCAGCCTGCAAACTTTAAACCCGGCGAGGATTACGAGTATTCCAACACCAATTACCTATTGCTTGGAAAGATCATGAACCGGGTGCTTGGATATAGTGAATTTCAATACATCCAAGAGGAAATATTAAGCCCATTGAATCTAAGTAACACTTTTGGTTCTATTCAAGATGTGAACATCGATGATGTGATGAGCGGATATTATGTGGGCTATGATACGGATTTAAAAACGGATAATAATGATTCCATTTTAGCCACGGCGGAAGATTTGGGTAAATTTATTCGGGCTCTAAATGATGGCACTGTATTCAAAGACAAAAAAGAGCAGGAAATCTATTCCTCTATTTACAAGTATGAGCACACGGGCTTGATACCTGGATACCAAACCATTGCCAAATATCACAAGGACATAGATGTTGTCGTGATCCAATTTACCAACACGGTAGACTTTGATGGCTATAATTGGACTATGTCAGAAATAATGTACAACCGAATTGTAAAAATACTGAAAGAAAAAAGCCAGCTTTGATCGACTAATCCCCGTCATCAAAGCTGGAATTTTACCATTAACTCCTAGCCTAATTTTCTGAAAGCCTTACTATTTGGCAATTCCTGAATAGTCCAGAAAATTTCTCATAACGAGTTCTGCTCAAATTGCGTAAAGAGAGTAACCTTTTTTCCATGAATTTAAAAAAATTACTTCTATCCCTATTTTTCATTAGCCAGTTCGGTTTTATTTGCTTTTCGCAATCTACAGACAGACCTTCAGCTGATGCGCTACAGCAAAGAATCATAAGCGTTGAGAACAGTCTGAGTCCATTGGTTCTCAATGCAGGAGATCCCCTGTGGAATCTTGAAAAACAGATGGATAAGTATACAATTCCCGGTCTTAGCATTGCCGTAATCCATAATTATAAAATTGATTGGGCAAAAGGATACGGCAATACTGGCAACAAAGAGTCCCAAAGAGTAAGTGAGCAGACTGCTTTTCAAGCCGCTTCCATGAGCAAGTTTGTCAATGCAGTGGCATGGATGAAATTAAAGGAATTAGAAAAAATAAATTTGGATGAAAGCATCGAGCAGTACTTAACCTCTTGGAGTTTACCCCACCCAAAAAATGGTGAAGCCAAAGCAATCACCATTAACCAACTACTAAGTCATACTGCAGGGCTATCAACTCATGGATTTGGGGGATATAAAGATTCAGATAATCTTCCTAGCCTTATACAAATTTTAGAAGGATCAAGCCCTGCTAACTCCGAAAAGGTAGTTCCAATTCAGCATCCAAATAAAGAATTTAGGTATTCAGGTGGAGGGACTACCCTTTCGCAGCTAATTCTCATGGATATCACAAATTCATCCTACGAGGATTTTTTGACTTCCACGATTCTCTCTTTCTTGAGTATGACTAATTCTTTTTACTCAATAGAGCTAGATAAGTACCCCGTGGATTTAGCATTTGGACATTCGTCAAATGGAAAAAGGCTCAAAAATGATTATAACAGCTATCCTGAGTCAGCTGCAGCCGGTTTATGGACTACTCCCACAGATTTGGCAAAACTTATACTGGCTATTCAGGCGAGCTTAAATGACAAGCCTGGCAAGATTCTTTCCCAACAGTCTAGCGAAAAGCTAATTACTCCCACACTAGAAAATAGCAACGCTGCGCTGGGGATATTTACAGAAGAAGTGAATGGCGTATTGTATTTACAGCATTCAGGCTCCAATAAAGGGTTTAGAGGAAAGCTTTTCTTCAGTGCAGAAAATGGAAATGGGGTAGTCATTATGGTTAATGGCCCAAATACAGAAATCATTGAGGAAATCATAAGAAGTGTCGCGTTGGTCTATAATTGGGAGGGATTTGAAAAGACGGTCACCTCTCCTGACCTAGCGATCAATAAAGAAGACTTAAATCAATTTACGGGTACCTATTCTTTAGCTAAAAGAGAAGTCAAAGTGAGTTTAAAAAAGGGTGAGCTCTACCTATCAGAAAAAGGTAAATGGAGTTCTAAATTAACAGCTCTTAGCAATTCTACTTTTATCGTCGATGTAGTAAAACCAAAAGCAAGTATTGAGTTCCTAGTCGATGATGCGGGAAAAGTCACCAAATGCAAATTAACGCAAGGAGAATCAACGGAATGGATCAAGAGCAAATAAGAGCGAATGCTAGCGGAGATAAGACTAAAGGGAACTAGCTCGAGCTAGGTAGAAATAATAATGAAAAACCTATTCTTTCTTTGACAAATGCAAAAAAAAACTATACTTGAAGGTATGTTTGAATAGTATAGGAACACGGCCTAGACACAATCTCACCAAAAGGAAAGTCAGAAAATATGAAGGGCAATGAAGAAGCTTTGTTCATTGATTATAAAACAGTTTAAAAAATAATATTTTATGAAAATGGAAACGAAATCTATTATGAAAATTACCCTCTTTACAATTGTCTTTATTTTGGGGTCCTCCTTGACGCTTTTTGCACAAAAAAGCAATTCTATTGAATTAGAAAGGAAAATAGAAAAACTAAAAATAGAAACACAATACGAAATAGAGTCAGTGAAGCTAAAAGCCACACATGAGCTTTCTACTGCCAAAGCTCAAAGCCAGGACGCTTTGAACCAGTTAATTAATGAGGGAAAAGAGAAAATTAATACCCTTAAATTAGAAGGTGAAAAAGAGTATTATGAACTCAAAGCAACAGCCCAAAGCAATCCAATTAACATGTATTTGAGACAAAAGCACTTTGAGAAAAAGATGGAAGACCTCGAAACGAAGTATGAATATCTAACCTCACAAGTAGAAGCTGAATACGATCAAAAAATCAATTCACTAACCCAATCACTAGAAAACAAAATCTCTGCCTTAGAAAAGAGTTATGAATTTCAAATTCATCAAATTGAGCTAGATTATCAAAGAGAAAAATCCATGCTGCTCAACCAATAAGAGCAAATTTTGTGATACTAAAATAGTTAGGCTTTCTTTGACCCTGTTCGAAGAAAGCTTTTCTTTTTATCGCTAAAAGGCAAGTAAAACCCACTCTTAACGATTTTTCTCGATTGCCTTCTGCAGGTAATAATCCAGCTTTTCTGCCAATACGGCCAAGCGGATGGGTTTGGTCAAATAGTCATTCATGCCGGCTTCGATCGCCAAAATCTTATCGTCATCAAAGACATTGGCGGATAGTCCGATGATAATCAGCTGCTCCATTCCGGGAAGCAGTCGGATTTCCCGACTAGCCTCCAGTCCGTTCATCAGTGGCATCTGCACATCCATCAGCACCAGGTCAAAATGCTCCTCTTTCACTTTTTCAATCGCCTCCAAGCCATTTTTAGCGATTTTATACTCAAATCCCAATTGCTCTAGCATCAATTCCAGCAGTTGCAGATTGAGGTCATTGTCCTCCGTAACCAAAATCTTAAAAGGAATATCTATCCCTTTTTCCCGAACCTCTCGCCAACTTACAGGGCCTTTTAATTCTGTTTCTTGTTCCTCTTCAGATACTTTTTTGACGATGATCTCAAATTCAAACTGGGAGCCCTTCCCTATTTCGCTCTCTACATGCAGCTCCCCGCCCATCAGTTCGATCAGCTTCTTGGCAATGGCCAAGCCCAGACCTGTTCCCTGATAGGTTCGCGTACTGGAGCTATCAATCTGATAAAAGGGATCGGTAAGATGCTCCAAGTGCTCCTTGGAAATCCCTATACCCGAATCGCTCACTTTACATTTCAAATAATAGAGCTTATCACTGATAGGCTCGAGCCCCAAAGTCACTGCAACCCGTCCACCCTCAGGCGTGAATTTAATGGCATTACCCAAGAGATTGAGGAAAATTTGATTCAGCTTTACCTTATCCGCTGACAAAATGAGCGGTTCATGAGCTTGTTTTTCAAGAGAAAAATGTATTTTTTTCTTTTTGGCCAGTCCAGAGAGTAATTGGGCCTGCTTTTCTAATTCATCAATAGGATCAAAATTTTCAGTTTGAATTTCAACCTTACCCGCCTCTATTTTCGAATAATCCAAGATATCCTTAATGATGGCTAAGAGGGTGTTTCCTGAATTTTTAACAATATCTACATACTGTTTTTGAATTTTATTCAATTCTGTATGCTCCAGTAGATCAATAATACCCAATAGTCCATTCATCGGAGTACGGATCTCATGGCTCATATTGGCTAAAAATTCCGATTTGGCCCGACTGGCTTGGTCGGCAGCCTTCATCGCATCTACCAGTCCTCTTTCCCATATTTTCTGACCGGTGATGTCCTTGGATATGGACATCATTCGCTTTGTATCCAAGGCAAAGAAACGCATCTCAAAATGGCGCTCTCCTTGATCAGATTCCCATTTCACATCGATGGATTGCATTTGACCGGATTTCCTCGCCTCAACAAATGCCTGCTTTACTTTATCCACTTGGCCATGAGGAACAAATTCTTCCAGTTTTTTGCCCAAGGTATACTGAGAAGCCTCATATACATTTCCCTTCTCTTGCATATGAAAATCCTCCACCAAGCCCTCATTGTTATAAATGAAGATGATATCAGGAATATTATCAATCAGGGTTCTGAGTCTATTTTCACTCTCTATTACTTTCAGGTTGGCCTGATACCGAGAAGTGATGTCGGTACAAATCCCCATCCCACCTACAAATTCTCCAGATTCACTGTAGATCAACTTTTCAAAAACTCGCAACCTAGCCTCCCTGCCGTTGGGATGAGTATAATCGTACTCCAAATCAATCACCTCCTTACCTTCTGTGACTGCTTTTTTGACATTTGCCTGCACCAAATCTACATCCTCATGCTCCAACTCTCTGCTGAAAGCTTGGATGAAATAGGATTTTGGATAGCCTAATATTTCTTCCACCTCATCACTGACTCTGGTGATTTCCCCTTTGGCATCATGGAAAAACACAAAGCCGCGAAGCTCCTGAAGCAAGAGATTTTGCTGCTCAAAAAGTGTTGAAATCTCCCTGATATTTTCTTCTTTGATCCGATCGGCTTCCAGGTTGTTTTTGATAGAAACAATGAAAAATCCAATGGTGAACATGAGTAGAATTACAAAACCCAAAAACAACAACAGATAGGTACCATAAATCCCTGAGCGAAGACCCTCCACAGGTACCAGAAAAACTAGGGATCCATTTTTGGATGTCAATCCAAAGCTGAAAGGGTATTGGGCCAAAATCCCCGATACTAGCTCTCTGTCTTTTTCCCAATTCATCTCATACAACCCTTTCAAGCCCATCGAAACATCATTGAGCACAGGAGCTAGGTTTTGTGAGCTTAGGGTCAGATTAGAGGTACCATTCGGACTGAGGTCTACCAAGTCATCATTGAGAAACATGTACTTGGCCCCGCCCGGGTTGAGGTAATAGTTGGTTACTTTTTCCTTAGAGAATGCTATCAAATCAAGTGAATAGCTTATCCTAAAGCCTTTTTTACCGATCACATTGTAGGTATAGGGTCTGGGATTAGTGCTAGGGAACTTTTCCTTTGAGCGGCTTCGGATAAAATTATTTCTATCGGTCAAGGTAAATATCAAAACCGAATCCTGCATATCTACCCAAGCGGTATCAATCAAACCGGGATAAGCGTTAAAAAAACGACGGGCTGCTGAGGTGAGCTCTTCATCGTAATCATCCAATTCGTGAAAAGGGTCCTCCAAATAGCTGATCAGCCCCTTGGCCTCATCCTCAAAACGCCGGATATCAATCTCCAAGCTTTGAGCGGCCAACTCGGTCTGCTTGTAAAGAAACTCCTTTCTAGAATTAATTTGTGCTTCAAAAATCGCATCAAAAAAGCTGAGCCCCAACACGACTACCAATACCACAAGCAGTGTTCCCGCCGTCAGCGTAAACCAAAAATTAGAGTGCCATTTGCCCTTTTTACTCATTGATTATTGTCATTGATCCGAATAAGGAACCATTCTATGGATAAAAATGGCCAACAGACCGCGTCTTTGAGATAGGACTCTTCCTTAAAAAGAAAGTGTCCCTCTTGGGCCATCAATAGCGTCTGTCCCATCTTTCGGACTTCCCGACTTTTGCTATTGTAGAGATTGTAATCAGAAATCCGAAAATTATCCGAGTTTATGGTTTCCAAGTACACATGATTTCGTAAGGGAGGCATACTCAGTGCCTCGATGGCAGCAGCTTTACCCGCTACAATATCTCCCTGCTTATTGACAATGATGTAATCTCCCTTTTCTTGATCCAAAAATCCCTGAATAATATTATTAACTGTCAGATCAATACCCAATACAGAATAAAGCTCTCCTTCGTGATAAACGGGATGAACCAAAGACAAAATCCATCCCCTACCTGCCGGGTCTACATAAGGGTCAGGTATCCAAACCGGCCCCTTGCTTGGGTTATTAATTTCATCCGCTTGATAATAAAAATTGAATTGGGTGACATCTAGGTTTGGATCTACGATATTCATCACATCGTAGGCCGGATAAACACGAGAAAGCTGATGTTTGGAGTTACTGTAAATCTGTTCGATTAAATCGTATTTTTCATAAAGCTTCGTAAAAGCAGAATCCAAACCATTGGTGACTAGAATTTCATTGAGTGCTGCTGCTCTATTATCACTGGTATTCAATAAGATAACAGAACTCTTATCGGAAGCTGAATCTAGGGGCTCCGAAGCAAAAAAACCAGTAATCTGATAGCGATCAGGATCCTGATAGGGCTTCAAGCTATCTTGCTTTTCCAGCAAAAATTCATTGAATTTGGCAAGCTCTCTTATTTCATCTGCGAGGAGCTTGAGCTCGTCTTCTATCTTATAGACTACACCTTCCATGGTAATCTGCTGCTCCCGTATTTTATAAGTCTTGGATTGCTCACAAGCAGTCAGTAGAAAAATAGGTAGTAAAAAGATAGAAAATCGAAGTCGCATGGAATCAGAGATTTTCTGAAATTATAAATTTTCCAATTGCTCACGAAATGATTTGCCCATTTCTTCAAATCTCAGGCAAACCTTTTCAAAAAAATCTCCTTGGAGGAATTCATCCAACTCTGACTCCTCCAAGACATCCATTTCGCTGAGCTTGAAAGTTTGCTCCATCGGACCCAACTCAAATTTGAGGATATATTTATTGTTCCAGGAGAATATACTTACGCGTACATCCTCCTGAACCAATTCTTTGACTACTCTCATAGCGATTTTTTAACCTCTGAGGAATAAGTAATTCTGGACTTCAAAGAAGATGCTACCGAGCAGTATTTGTCCACAGAGAGGGCCACTACTTTTGAAAATTCTTCCTCAGTAGCATTTGGCGAAACCAACACGAAGTTGAGGTGAATATCCGTATAAAAGGCCGGCACTCCCTCATTTCTATCGCCCTCTACTTCTACATAGAAATCCAGCACTTCCTTGCGCTTTTTCTTCATCATCAATACCGCATCCACAGAGGCACAGCCCCCCAAAGCGGACAAGAGTAAATCCATAGGAGATTGGGCACGCTTTGCCGGAGCGTCATACATATCCAGTTGCACGACATTTCCCTGCTGATTGACTGCTTCGTATTCATAGTCCGCTTTCATTTGGACTCTTACATTTCTCTTTGACATGTTTAGCTATTTTATACTTTAGACAGCGTCATATTACCAATTAACAATCAGCTGTTTAAAATTTTATTTACATATTTCTTCTGTATTGTCCCCCCACCTCATACAAGGAGCGGGTGATCTGACCCAATGAGCAATATTTTGCTGCTTCCATCAGCCGCTCAAAGACATTTTCATTGGCAACCGCCGCTTTTTTCAAAGCCAATAATTGTTCCTCTTCTTTTCCTGCATAAGCTTCACGAAGCTTTTTGAGGGTTTCGATTTGCGCTTCTTTTTCTTCTTGAGTAGCACGAATCACCTCACCCGGAGTCACTGTCGGTGAGCCTTCACTCGAGAGGAAGGTGTTCACCCCTATGATCGGATATTCACCGGTATGCTTGAGCATTTCGTAATGCATGCTTTCCTCCTGAATCTTTCCACGCTGATACATAGTCTCCATAGCACCTAGGACGCCTCCACGTTCTGTGATTCGGTCAAACTCTAAATACACGGCTTCTTCTACCAAGTCGGTCAACTCCTCGATAATAAATGCTCCCTGCAGCGGGTTTTCATTCTTAGCCAAGCCTAACTCCTTATTGATAATTAACTGAATCGCCATTGCCCTCCGAACTGATGCCTCAGTAGGCGTAGTGATTGCTTCATCGTAGGCATTGGTATGCAGGGAATTGCAATTGTCATAAATCGCATAAAGTGCCTGAAGGGTTGTCCTGATATCATTAAAATCGATTTCCTGAGCATGCAAGGATCTTCCCGATGTCTGAATATGGTATTTGAGCATCTGAGAACGCTCATTGGCGCCGTATTTAAGCTTCATCGCTTTGGCCCAAATTCTACGTGCTACCCTACCGATGACGGCATATTCAGGATCGATTCCATTGGAGAAAAAGAAGGATAAATTGGGTGCAAAATCGTTGACATTCATTCCACGCGACACGTAGTATTCCACATAGGTGAATCCATTGGAAAGGGTCAGAGCCAACTGAGTAATCGGGTTGGCACCCGCCTCAGCGATATGGTAGCCTGAAATGGATACGGAATAGAAGTTTCTGACCTTTTGATCAATAAAATACTGCTGCACATCCCCCATCAAGCGAAGTGAAAATTCCGTGGAAAAAATACAAGTATTTTGTGCCTGATCTTCCTTCAAAATATCTGCCTGTACGGTTCCTCTTACTTTGGAGATGGTATCCGCCTTGATCTTTTCATAGATATCCTTCGGCAAAACCTGATCTCCCGACACTCCCAAGAGCATCAATCCCAAACCATCATGTCCCTCGGGGATTTCGGCATTGTAGCGAGGCCGCTCCATTCCCTTCTGCTGATAGATCGCTTCAATTTTTTGATTGACTTCTTCTTCCAACCCGTTTTCCTTAATATACACCTCACACTGCTGATCAATCGCCGCATTCATAAAAAAGGCAGTCATCGTAGCCGCAGGGCCATTGATGGTCATGGAGACTGAGGTCATTGGATTGACAAGATTGAAACCCGAATAGAGTTTTTTGGCATCATCCAAGCAGCAAACATTCACACCTGAGTTTCCGATTTTGCCATAGATATCAGGACGGTAATCCGGATCCTCACCATAAAGAGTCACCGAGTCAAAAGCAGTGGATAGACGCTTGGCAGGCATGTCGCGGGAGACGTAATGAAAACGCTTGTTCGTTCGCTCGGGACCACCTTCTCCGGCAAACATCCGCGTAGGATCCTCTCCTTCTCGTTTGAAAGGAAAAACCCCTGCCGTATAGGGGAATTTACCCGGTACATTTTCTCTCAGTCCCCATTTCAACAGTTCACCCCAAGCTTCATATTTGGGAAGTGCCACTTTCGGAATCTTGGAATCTGACAAGGATCGGTGATGAGTTTTTACCTTGATTTCTTTATCTCGGACTTTAAAAATGTAATATTCCTCCCTGTATCTAGCGGCTTCTTCAGGCCAGTCTTCCAGCCACTTTTTGTTTTTAGGATCCAGATTGAGCTCTACTTGAGCGTAGACTTCCTCGAGTTCCTTTACCAGTCTATCCTTGTCCTCGATAGAGGTAGACTTGATGGTTTCGATGGATTTTTGGATGCTGTAGAGTTGCTGCGCAATTTCTTTCTGATCCTCCACCCATTGATCATAGTTTCTGTTATTTTCCGAAATCTCACTCAGGTAGCGGGTTCGGGCAGGAGGAATGATGTAAATCTTTTCTGAATTACCTGCCGTGAGCTCAGAGGTGCTTTCCCAGTCTCCAAATTTCTCATTTACCTTACCGATGATCGCTCGGTAAAGCTCATTCATACCGGGATCATTAAACTGGGAAGCGATAGTGCCAAAAACGGGAATATCCTCATCCTTGGTCTCCCATAAGTTATGATTTCGCTTGTATTGCTTTTTGACGTCCCGGATAGCATCCAAAGCCCCTCGTTTATCAAATTTATTCAGGGCGATTACATCCGCAAAATCAAGCATATCGATTTTCTCCAATTGAGAAGCTGCTCCGTATTCCGGTGTCATCACATAGAGCGAAAGGTCAGAATGCTCAATGATTTCAGTGTCGGATTGCCCGATTCCCGAGGTTTCCAAGATTACCATATCAAATCCAGCTGCTTTGACCGTATCCACAGCATCTTGTACATAGCGGGAAAGGGCCAAGTTAGACTGTCTTGTCGCAAGCGAACGCATAAATACGCGGGGGTGATGAATGGAGTTCATCCGGATTCTATCTCCTAAAAGTGCTCCTCCAGTCTTCCTCTTGGATGGATCCACAGAGATGATAGCCAGACTCTTGTCCTCAAAATCCATCACAAATCTCCTCACCAATTCGTCTACCAAGGAGGACTTCCCCGCTCCTCCTGTTCCCGTAATCCCCAACACAGGGATCTTAGCGTTTTTACTTTTCTCCCTAACGCTTTCCAATACGTTTTTAGCATTTTCCGGGAAGTTCTCAAAAGCAGAAATCATTCTCGCCACTTGAGGAATTTGATCCTTTGAAAAATCTTCTACTTCGCTAAGTTGGTCTCCAATAGGAAAATCACAGCTTGAGACCAGGTCATTGATCATTCCCTGCAGTCCCATCGAGCGCCCATCATCCGGAGCGTAGATTCTAGTAATTCCATAGGCATGCAGTTCCTTGATTTCTTCCGGAAGGATAGTTCCTCCTCCTCCTCC
Source organism: Algoriphagus faecimaris (assembly GCF_900101705.1). Lineage (GTDB taxonomy): Bacteria > Bacteroidota > Bacteroidia > Cytophagales > Cyclobacteriaceae > Algoriphagus > Algoriphagus faecimaris. The sequence continues at coordinate 12,274 of NZ_FNAC01000037.1, forward strand.
AAAAATCTTGATATGACCTGCTCCTTTTTCCTGAAGTAGGTCAAACATGTATTTGAAAAACTCGACATGCCCTCCTTGATAGGAAGTAATGGCTATTGCCTGCACGTCTTCTTGAATCGCACAATCCACAATCTCCTGCACGGAGCGATTGTGTCCTAAATGAATCACCTCACAACCAGTAGATTGGATGATACGGCGCATGATGTTGATCGCCGCATCATGCCCATCAAAGAGCGAGGCCGCTGTGACGATACGAATGTGATTTTTGGGTTTGTAAATTTCGACTTGGGTAGTCATATGGTTGGGTTTATATCTTTATTAATCAATAGAGGGCAGGAAATTATAGCCAAAATCGCCCTCATCAGCCTGCGAATATAAGAAATATTAGAAAGGCGAAGCTTCAAATTCCTTGCAAAAACAAAATAATATTTGGCTGGTATTGTTTACAAAACCGAAAGTAAAATCTTCCACCTAGCAAAAATTAGGATTAATCGAAATATTGATTGTAAGCTAAAGAATCAAAGGCAAATTGATTAATGCCCGAATATTGGTGTTTTGATTCTAATCCATGGCTCTCCACTCACATTGATAAAAAATTACACTTCCGTGAAAGCGGTCAAATCCTGCGGATCAAGTATACCAGATTGACTTTTGACTAATTATTAAAAGTAATATTGGATCAATCATTTATGAGTGATAAGAACTCAGACTTATCATCTAACCCCTATTTTAAAAGAACAGATGCAACAGAGGAGATAATCATCCCAAAAAATTAAGATATTGAACTTTATTCCTTTTCATAGATAAACCCAAGCAAGATGTTAGCCTATACCCATGCCGACGAGGCCGTTAAAATTGTTCAAAGCCATCAGCGTGTTTTTATTCATGGCAGTGCAGCCACCCCCACTACATTGATTCAGGCTTTGGCCAAAAGGAAAAACGAATTGAAAAATGTAGAATTGGTAGCCATCAGCACCTTAGGCCCCATGCCTTTAGTGGAGCCTGAGTGCAGAGACAGTTTTTTTATGAACTCTCTTTTTGTCTCCGAGAATATCAGAAAAGCAGTCAATACAGACCAAGGAGGATATGTTCCCATTTTCTTAAGTGAAATTGGACACCTCTTTAGAAATAGAATTTTGGGGATCGACGTGGCATTTATTCATGTATCCGAACCTGACGCTCATGGATTCTGCTCTTTAGGCACTTCCGTGGATATTGCCAAACCTGCAGTGGAAACGGCCCGATTTATTGTGGCACAGGTGAATAAACAGATGCCTAGAACGCATGGAGATGGGCATATTCATATTTCAAAATTTTCTGCCGCGATATATGTAGATGAGCCTCTGCCAGAAGTTGATTACAGTAAAAAAATCACTGAAAAAGAAAAGCAAATCGGTCAGCACATCGCTTCCTTGATAGAGGACCGATCTACCTTGCAAATGGGAATTGGGGCTATACCTGATGCGGTACTCAATTCCCTACACCATCACAAGGATTTGGGCATTCATACCGAGATGTTTTCCAATGGTATATTGGACCTGATGAAATCGGGCGCGGTTACTAATGCATTTAAGAAAAAACATCCCGGTAAAGTGGTCTCTGCTTTTACCACTGGATCTGCCGAACTCTATCGAGAGATCCACGACAATCCCGAGTTTTCCTTTCATGAGGCTGCCTATGTTAATGACACTGCTGTCATTCGGAAAAATCCCAAAGTAGTCTCTATCAATTCCTGCGTGGAGCTCGATCTTACAGGTCAAGTGTGCGCGGATTCTATAGGAAGTTATCACTATTCCGGAGTAGGTGGGCAAATGGACTTTATGAGAGGAGCTTCTCTATCTGTGGGCGGAAAACCTATCATGGCCTTAACTGCCTGCACCAAAAAAGGAAAGTCTAAAATCGTCCCTTTTCTCCAAGAAGGTGCAGGTGTCGTCACCACTCGAGCGCATGTGCACTACGTGGTCACTGAATATGGAATAGCTAACCTTTATGGAAAAAACCTGCGTCAGAGAGCCTATGAACTGATGAGAATAGCCCATCCTGATCATAAAGAAATGCTAGAACAATCCATCATAGATCGCTTTGGAAGCTTTGTGTACCCTTTCCGATGATAGAATGGTTTTTTACTGGAGTAGTTTTGAAATAATTGGCTTCTGCTTAGTTTAGCAAAATCTTCCAACCCTCATTTGCTCATGGCTTCAAAAAAATATGTCTTTTTCATTTCCATCACTGCTGCACTTGGTGGCTTTTTGTTTGGTTTTGACACAGCTGTAATATCTGGAGCAGAGCGGGCTATTCAAGAGGTTTGGCTACTCAGTGACTGGATGCATGGATTGGCTATCGCCTCCGCCTTGTATGGTACAGTGATTGGTGCACTTTTCGGTGGAATTCCCGCCGATCGATTTGGGCGAAAGCAAAGTTTACTTTGGATTGGACTACTCTATTTCATCTCTGCTACAGGTTCGGCAGCAGCTTGGGACGTAACTTCCTTCACCTTGTTCCGATTTATTGGTGGACTAGGAGTTGGCGCTTCATCGGTGGTGGCTCCTATGTATATTTCAGAAATAGCTCCTGCCAAAAACCGTGGCTTGCTAGTTGCGCTCTATCAATTTAACATCGTCTTCGGGATAGTAATCGCTTACATCTCCAATTACCTTATCGGAACAGCCGGATTGCCCGAGGACTGGAGATGGATGCTGGCGGTAGAGGGTATCCCCGCCTTGATCTACAGTGCCTTGATTTTTAGAATTCCTGAAAGCCCAAGATGGCTAATTTCTAAATTTAATGATCAAGTAAAAGCTCGGGCTATATTGACCCGAACCGATCCCGAGGGCGTGGATGAATCAATTCGATTGGCCATAGCTGAAGAAAAACTTCAAAAAGCAAAAGGAAGCTTTGCTGCTTTATTTAGTAGCAAATATGCTTCTAGCACCCTTTTAGCCATTATGATTGCCTTTTTCAATCAAGTATCAGGAATTAATGCCATAATTTACTTTGCCCCAAGAGTATTTGAAATGGCGGGAATTTCCACAGAAAACGCATTGATATCCACCATTGGAATCGGAATAGTCAATCTTCTGGGGACTTTTATGGGTTTGTATTTGATCGATCGCTTGGGTAGAAAAAAATTGATGTATATCGGCTCATTTGGCTACATCATTTCCCTATCACTGATGGCTTTTAACTTTCTGGGGCCCGGTATTCCATCTTTCTGGTTGCCGATTTTTGTATTTGGATTCATCGTATCCCATGCCGTGGGGCAAGGCTCAGTCATTTGGGTATTTATTTCGGAGATGTTTCCCAATGAGCTTCGCGCTTACGGACAATCCTTGGGATCTTTTACACACTGGATCATGGCAGCACTGATTGCCAATGTTTTCCCTTTCTTTGCCACTCAATTTGGTCCAGGATATATTTTCAGCTTCTTCGCTGTGATGATGGTGGGACAATTGATCTGGGTTCGATATAAAATGCCAGAAACTAAAGGTCGCTCCCTAGAAGAAATTCAAAAAGACTTACACAAAAATTATGTCGCATAAGGTAATCGTATTTGGAGAAATGCTCTGGGACTGTCTCCCAAGCGGAGATGTACCGGGAGGAGCGCCGATGAATGTCGCCCTTCACCTGCATCAATTAGGTAAAAACACCCAATTGATCTCGGCCGTGGGAACCGATGAACGCGGCGAAAAACTAATTCAATTCTACAAGCAGTACGGGGCTTCAGATGCCCTGATACAGCTCAAATCAGAACAGGAGACCTCCCGAGTTTTGGTCGATAAGACAGACCCAGAAAATATTAAATACACCATACTTTCGCCCGTAGCTTGGGATTATATCGATCTGACTCCGGAAAACAAAGAAGCGGTACGCTCCTCTGACGCTTTTGTGTTTGGGACACTTTCAGTAAGAAATACACATAGTTTAAAAAGTCTACTCGCACTGCTGCATGAAGCCGAGTTCCGGGTTTTCGATGCTAATTTGCGTCCTCCTTTTTATGATTTTGAGGTGATAGAGACCCTTTTGGCCTATACCGATGTGCTCAAGATCAATGAAGATGAACTTGAGGCTTTTGGCGATTACTTCAATACCAAAGCGGATCCTTTGAGTTTATGTCAGTTTTTGGATACTCATTTTCCAGTAGACCTGATTTGCATCACTTTAGGTTCCAAGGGTGCTATGATTTATCAAAAGGGTAAAATCATCAATCATCCGGGCTACAAAATCCAAGTAGAAGACAGTATAGGCGCCGGGGACGCTTTTTTGAGCGGCTTTGTCAAAACCTACCTGGATGGTCAAAGCATAGCCGAAGTACTTGATTTTTCCTGTAAACTAGGAGCCTTCGTAGCGACGCAAAAGGGTGGAACTCCACGCTACCAACTAGAGGATCTTTCCAAAATCAACTAAACCACCTAAATAGGATTGAAGAAGAGGTAATCTCAGAACATCTTTATCTTTGTCTCTGCTTCACCTAAACCCATTAATTTGCGCTATTTAGCATTTTTCAAATCCCATTTGGAACTCATCATCTTTGGGGTGATGATGACTACGCTGTCGAGTTTTGGACAGACTTTTTTACTGTCGCTTTATGTGCCTTTTTTGATGGATGAATTCAGTATCAGCAATTCTGAGATCAGTTCGTTTTACGGAATAGCCACCATCGTATCAGCTACAATACTTCCCAAGCTTGGAAAATACATCGATGTCATTCCATTGAAAAAGTACACTGCGTACACGACTGTTATCTTCCTTTGCTCCCTCTTTTACATGAGCGTCAATACAGTGTGGTGGGGTTTACCCATTGCTTTTTTTGGCCTTAGGCTAGCAGGTCAGGGTCTTTATACCCATATTTCCATTACTAGCATGTCGAGGTATTTCACCCTTAATCGGGGAAAAGCCATCAGTTTGGCTTCACTCGGTCATCCCCTTGGTCAAGCGGTTTTTCCAGCGCTGATACTCATTCTAATTACACAGATCGGTTGGAGGGAGTCACTTTGGGTCAATGCCGGGATTACTGCTGTGATTATTTTTGGTTTTTTGGCCTTTGTCCTCAAGGACAAACACCTAGTCACTGAGGAGAGTAACGAAAAGGAAGAAACAACGACCCCTTCATCAAATGTTACCTTGCGTCAGCGAGACATCCTCAAGACAAGAGCCTTTTGGATTTTGGCACCTAATATGTTTTTTCTTTCCTTCACGATTACCGGATTGTTCTTTTTCCAGTTTTCGATTGTGGAGTTTAAAGGCTGGGACCCCGCATTGATAGCTGGAGGTCTGACTGTCTATGCCTTGGCAAGTTCAGGTAGCATTCTTTTGGCTGGTCCGCTCATCGATCAGCACTCTGCCAAGACCTTTTTTCCCTATTACCTGTACCCCTTTCTCTTTGCGCTTCTCCTGATATTATTTTCCTCGAGAGGCTGGGTGATATTCCCCTATATGATTCTGCTAGGCATAAGCGGGGGATTTGGAAGTGCGACAGTAGCAGCCTTGCAAGTTGAATTTTTTGGGCAGAAACAAATCGGAGCGGTAAGAAGCGTTTTTACTTCCTTGATGGTATTGAGTTCGGCAGCGGGTCCAGCAGCTTTTGGATTGATTTTAGATTTGGGACTTTCTTATGTTGGGGTCTTTATTTTCAGTATTCTACTAGCCGTATTTGTGATTATTCAGTCCATGCGGGTGATTCCTAGCTATCGTTTGGCCAAGTGGAAATATCATATTTTGAAGAAAAAAGGCTGAAATCCCAGGAACGCGCCCCTCCTTTTTAAAAACCATTCATCCCTTTTTGCAACTTTGTTTCACTTTTTGTGGTTTAATGCTCAAAAGGACTCTATTTTTGAGGCGTGAAAAAAGAAACACTAATTACCCTGCTTGTTTTTCTTACTCTAAGTGGTGGCTTGGCTAGACAAAAAGTTTTGGCCCAGGCCTGCAATTTATCCATTAGAGGAAAGGTCATTCACTTGGAAAATAATCAGTCTATCCCTGGGGCCTATGTTTGGGTAGAAGAAGTAAAAACAGGTGCCATTTCCGACGACAATGGTAATTTCATCATCAAAGACCTTTGTCCGGGTACTTATACGCTTAAAATTCAGTTTTTGGGGCACAAGGAAATCCTAGAAAAAATCACTCTGGAGAATACTTCATTTAGTAAGACTTTTCGACTGGAAGAAGAATCGATGGATCTAGAAGGAGTGGAAATCCACGGACATCAAGATGCCATACAGACTACCACCGCAGTACAAGCGCTCTATGGTGTAGAATTGCTAGAATCAAGGGGAGAAAGTCTCGGCGAAAGCCTCAAAAGAGTAGCGGGAGTCACCACCTTTTCTACAGGGAATAGTATCTCGAAACCGGTAATTCATGGCCTGCACTCCAATAGAATTATGATTTTAAACAATGGAATCAGACTAGAGGGACAGCAATGGGGAGCCGAACATGCCCCGGAGATCGACCCTTTCCTAGCCGATGAAATTACTGTAATCAAAGGCGCAGAAACCGTACGATTTGGTCCTGAGGCTATGGGCGGAGTGATTCTAGTCAGTCCCAGTGAGCTGCCTACCAAAAAAGAAAGTAAAACTGACCTTTACCTTTTAGGCGGAACAAACGGCCGAATGGGAAATGTATCTATCACACATACCGGTGGCTCTGATAAAATAAAAGGCCTAGGCTATCGGATACAAAGCTCCGCAAAAAGAGGTGGGACGATCAAAAGTCCAGACTACTACCAATCCAATACAGGACTGAGTGAACTCAATTTTAGTGGTACTGTGGGCTATTCGAATAAGAAAGTGGGCACCGAACTCTATTACAGTTATTTCAACAGTGAATTGGGAATACTTCGAGATGCGCATACTGGAAACCTAACTGATTTGGAGAGTATCATAGAAAATGGGAGACCATTTAGCCAAACTGATTTCACTTATGAAATCAACAATCCTAAACAAAAAGTCACCCACCATTTAGCCAAGTTAAAATCACACTATCACATCAATTCCAACTGGAAAGCCAACTTACAATATGGATTTCAATTGAATAATCGACAGGAATTTGACCGTAGAAGAGGTGAGCTGAATACTCGACCAAGCTTAGACCTAGAGCTTTTCACTAATACACTCGATCTATTTGTAGACCATACCCATCCCAATGCATTCAGCGGGACTTGGGGATTGAACGTCATCCATCAGGCTAACTCCAATATCCCTGGTACAGGTGTCACTCCACTGATTCCTAATTATGACATGATTAACCTAGGCATCTACGGAATGGAGAAGTTTTCCAAAGGGCCTCTTGAGGTGGAAGGGGGAATCCGCTATGATTTTCGAAATGTACAAACTGCTCGTTTCATAGGAGGAGAACTGGAAAGTGCTGACTTGGATTATCAAAATTTCACTGCTTTTATTGGGGCATATTATCAGATTTCCAATTCCCTGACGGTCACCAGTAATTTGGGTTCGGCTTGGAGACCTCCCAATGTCAATGAATTATTTTCTCAAGGACTTCACCATGGCGCTGCAGCGGTGGAGATTGGTGATCAAAATCTAGCATCCGAAAAATCATTGAAGTGGGTCAACTCCTTAGAATATAGCAGCAACAAGTCTCTTGTGGAGTTTACGGCGTATTTGAATTCAATAGGGAATTACATCTACTTAAATCCAACCAACGAGACTTTTGTAAGCTTAAGGGGGACCTTTAACGTCTATGAATACCTGCAAGCCAACGCCTTGTTCTATGGAATGGATTTGTCGGGTAGTCATGAGTTTACCCGGCAATTGAGTGGCTATTTCAAAGGTTCTATCATCCGAGCCAGAAACACAGAAACAGACAGTTTTTTTCCATTTATCCCATCGGATAGAATGGATTGGGGATTAGCCTATGAATTCGGAGAAGAGGAAAAAAGCCACAAGTTTACTCTAAGCAATCTATTAGTAGCTAGACAAAAGCGTGAGCCTGATTTTGATCTTGCTCCTGCCCCACCCGCCTATGCACTGTTCAATTTTGCCTACCTACAGCAGCTCGAAGTAGGTAAAAACAAGCTCAACCTCGGTTTTCAGGTACAAAACCTATTCAATACTTCCTACAAGGAGTACATGAATCGCTTTCGCTACTTCACCGATGACATTGGAAGAAATATTCTACTAAAAATTAATTATCAATTTTAAAATAAAACCAATTATCAATTCTAATTAAAAACCAATGAAAATTTATCGAAAACTCCCTATTTACGCACTATCAGCAGCTCTTTTCGCTTTCGCTTCATGTGAGAGTGATGATCCTGTAGTTGAAAACGACGGTGAAGTGATCACCGATGTCAATCTGACTTTTACGGAATTGGATGAGTCCGGGAATCCTGTGGGGACTCCTCTAGTCTTCAATGCCTCCGATGCTGAAGGAATTGAAGTGGGCAATGCACTAACTACGGATGATATCGAACTAGACCGAGGAACGACGTATAGGCTTGATATCGAGGTATTCAATAGTATAGAAAATGAGGATATTACCGAGGAAATCCTAGAAGAAGCGGATGAACATCAGTTTTACTTTCTAGGATCAGCTTTTGAAGGAACTTCTGCTCCATTGACCTATGTGTACGACGATGAAAGCGGTGAGTTGATCGGAGTAAGAGGTGTCGTCACTGTCTCTGCTAGCCCGGGTTTCAATACTGCCAACTTCAGATTGGTCCTAAGACATGACTTAGACAAGAACTTCCCTGGAGCTTCAGAACCAAATTTCGCCAACTTTACCCAAGCAGGAGGAGAGTCTGATCTGGATGTAACTTTCCCATTGATTATCAATTAATTTAATTTCAAAATAGAAATAAAAGCGGCTACATGATGTAGCCGCTTTTTTTATTTCCATGATAAGAAGATCTACTTCACTTTAAAAATCCTTACCACAAACTGCCATTTCTTCAATTTTGAATTCCAAATTAGAACTCAAACCTACATTACCCGCTACAAGAATCGTATTGTAATCCGGTCCGTCGGGAGCTAAATGTACTTTGATGTGGCCATCAAAACCTTTAATTTCTTCGAAATTTAATCTAGTACCATCGGTCAATTGCTCCAAGATGGTCACACTTCGTAAATCAGAAGCCTTTACTGGATTAAGCATAAATGCAATTGGCGCATCCGCCTCTGTGTAATTTCCAAAATGAAGGTGGGAGGTGTAAGTCACGTCAGAATTGCTCCGAGCTCCTTCGAGCTGTAAGGTAATTTCCAAATTGCCTCCAATCAATTCCTGAATCTGAGCAGAACCTACGTAATCAAAATCAGAAGATTGATACAGCTGATATTCAACACTTTTACCCGTATATTTTTCCGACTCTCCGTCTGTACAGGACCAAAGCCCTCCGATCACCAAGAGTCCAAGGATTAACTTTTTCATAGATTTCAAGTTTTCAATTCATTAAACGGAAGGATTTCATATCCTGTTCGATTAGGAGTAAATTTATTGAATAAAAGGAATTTTAAGGGGACTTTGGTCACAAAGCCTACAATTTTCATCTATGAAGCATTTTGCTAGCCTTATCACCCAACTTGATCAATCCAATAAAACCAAAGATAAGCTGGAGGCTTTATCAAGATTTTTTGCGCAGGCTTCTGATTCGGATAAAGTCTGGGCTATAGCACTCTTTACCCATCGCCGTCCTAAGCGGCAGGTTAGCACAAGACAGTTAGGAGATTGGTCGCTAGAGTTGGCAGATATTCCAAAATGGCTTTTTGATGAATGCTATCATGCGGTGGGTGATTTGGCAGAAACAATCGCTTTGCTACTTCCTGATGGCACAGGCCAAAAAGAAAAAAACCTGAGTGAATGGATAATGGGTCTCATCAACCTCAAGGATCAGGAGGAGGAAGAAAAGAAGCAATTTATTACAGTAGCTTGGTCCCAACTCGATAGACAGGAGCGATTTGTCTTCAATAAATTGATCACGGGAGGCTTTAGAATAGGAGTTAGTCAGAATCTCATTTCGCAGGCCTTAGCAGCCCATTTAAATAGGGACAAAGCTGATATTGCTTATGCTCTGATGGGAAATTGGGATCCGGCTAAGATAAGTTTCGACCAGCTTTTTGACCAATCCGAACAAGAAAAAGACCGGTCCAAGCCCTACCCTTTTTTCTTGGCACATCCACTTGAAAAAAAACCAGATGCTCTTGGCGCTTTGAGTGATTGGCAGGCCGAGTGGAAATGGGACGGGATCCGAGGCCAACTCATCAAGCGAGAGGGAGAAGTGTTTATCTGGAGCAGAGGTGAGGAACTGGTGAATGATAAATTTCCAGAATTGATGGATCTAGGTAAGGTGCTATCCGACGGCACTGTCCTCGATGGAGAAATCCTGGCCTTCAGCGGGGAATCACCTCTTCCTTTCAATCTCCTCCAAACCCGTATCGGGAGAAAAAATGTCAGCAAAAAAATCCTAAATCAAGCTCCTGTGAGCTTTTTGGCTTACGATATATTGGAATTTGAAAATCAAGATATACGTAGCCAACCACTGGAGCGGAGGAGATCCCTTTTAGAATCACTCTACAAAAATCACCCTCACCCACATTTCGAAATTTCAGCGCCTTTGCAGGCCGATGCTTGGGAGGATTTGGGATCAATCAGAGAAAAATCGAGGCAATTTTTCGCCGAAGGCTTGATGCTAAAAAGAAAAGATTCACCCTATGAAGTGGGTAGAAAGCGTGGGAATTGGTGGAAATGGAAGATCGAACCTTTGACCATTGACGGTGTCATGATCTATGCTCAAAAAGGTCACGGAAGACGTGCGGATCTTTACAGTGACTACACTTTTGCCGTTTGGGAGGGTGATCAATTGGTCCCCTTTGCAAAGGCCTACTCAGGACTGACTGATGCAGAAATGAGGGAGGTGGATCAGTTTGTGAAAAAAAATACTAAAGAACGTTTTGGTCCCGTGCGTACGGTCAAAGCAGAATTGGTTTTTGAAATTGCCTTTGAGGGAATTCAAGACAGTCCACGTCACAAAAGTGGGATAGCCCTGAGATTTCCCCGTATTTTGCGCTGGCGAAGGGATAAATCCAAAGAAGAAGCCAATTCCCTTCAGGATCTCAAAGACCTACTCAAGCTATATGGAGGATAAGGAATTACAAGTTGGACTTTCCTATTTTGAATCAAAAAACTGGAAAGTCTTTCCTTTTCAACTGGAAACCTGGAAGGACTACCTTGCGGGAAAATCCGGGCTTTTAAATGCTCCTACGGGGTCCGGGAAAACTTTTGCACTTTGGTTTCCTGTGATTTTGGAATACATCCGAGATCACCCTGAGGACTGGAAAACTCGCAAAAACATTGGGCTTCGTCTGATCTGGGTGACTCCACTTCGAGCATTATCACAGGATATTCAAAAAGCCATGCAGGAAGTATGTGATCGCATAGGCTTGCCTTGGCAAATAGCAGTCAGAAACGGAGATACGGATGCCAAAACTCGGGCAGCACAGAAAAGGCGTCCGCCCGAAGTGCTCATTACTACCCCTGAGACGCTTCATGTGTTGATTTCACAAAAAGACCATTCCAAGCTTTTTGAAACCATACAGACGGTGGTAGTCGATGAATGGCATGAATTGGTAGGGAATAAACGGGGCGTACAGGTTCAACTGGCTTTGGAATACCTCCAATCTATCTGCGGAAGGCAATTTAAGCGCTGGGCAGTGTCTGCCACTATCGGCAATCTGGAACAGGCGGCAGAGGTACTTTTAGGAAAAAACTTACCCGCGCACATCGTGCGTGCAGCTATAGAAAAAGAAATTATTCTCCGCTCAGTTTTCCCGGATGAAATCGAAAAATATCCTTGGTCCGGCCATCTTGGAATTCGTTTACTTGACAAGGTGATACCAATCATCGAAGCTGGAAAAACCGTCCTACTTTTCACCAATACCCGCTCTCAAACGGAGATTTGGTATCAAAAATTACTAGAAAGCAGGCCAGATTGGGCTGGCTTAATTGCCATGCATCACGGCTCTTTGGACATGAAGGTCAGGGCTTGGGTGGAAGATGCACTTCACGAATCCAAACTCAAGATTGTTGTCTGTACCTCAAGCCTTGACCTTGGAGTGGATTTCAGACCAGTGGACCGAGTGATTCAAGTGGGAAGTCCTAAGGGGGTTTCCCGCTTTATTCAGCGTGCTGGCAGGGCAGGTCATCAGCCGGGTCTTCCATCGGAGATCTTTTTTGTCCCTACCAACTCACTGGAACTCATCGAGGCTGCCGCACTTCGTGAAGCCATAGAATCTGGTGAAATGGAATCCCAATTTGCTCCCCTACTACCCTACGATGTCTTCATTCAGTTTTTGGTAACCTTGGCTGTAGGAGAAGGATTGGAGCCGATGAAAATTCTTGAAGTAGCCAAAAAGACTTTCTCTTTCGCGGCCCTCACTCATGAAGAAATGGACTGGATGATGGATTTCATCACAGTTGGAGGGAGTTCCTTGGGCAGTTATGAGGATTTTTTAAAAGTCAGCCTCGATGATGATGACAAATACCGAGTCAAAAACAAACGCATTGCGATGAAGCATAGACTTTCTATGGGGACGATCGTCTCGGAGGCCATGATGAAAGTGAAGTTTAAAAACGGCTCCTACCTCGGAAGTGTGGAAGAGTATTTTATTTCAAAAATGAAAATCGGAGATCGGTTTTTCTTCGCAGGGAGAAGTTTGGAACTGCTTCAGGTAAAAGACCTTAATGCCATCGTTCAGGTATCTCAAAAGAAAACCTCCAATGTTGTCAGTTGGATGGGAGCTAGGATGTCCCTTTCCTCCAAACTATCGGATCAAATCCTCCAAATTCTCCATGCCTACAATCAGGGCATCTATCGCTCGGAAGAGGTACAGCAAGTGCTTCCTATTTTGGATTTGCAAAGCAAACTATCCATCGTCCCTGATGATAGGACTTTTCTGATTGAGTCGCATCATAGCAAGCAAGGCTACCATCTCTTCTTTTATCCCTTTCAGGGAAGGATGATTCACGAATTGATGAGTGCGCTGATTGCCTACAGAATTTCCACCAGCTATCCTGTGACCTTCAATATGGCAATGAATGATTATGGTTTTGAGCTACTTTCGGATGAGCCAATTAGCATAGAAGAAATCTTGGAAGAGGATATTTTCACCTTAAAAAACCTCGAAGATGACATTCTACATTGCATCAACGAGAGTGAGATGTCTCGTAGAAAATTCCGGGAAATCGCAAGTATCGCAGGTTTGGTATTTCAAGGATACCCTGGTAAACCTATGACATTCAAGCACGTTCAAGCCAATTCCAGTCTGCTTTTTCAAGTTTTCGAACAGTATGATCCTGATAATTTACTATTGAAACAGGCTAGATTAGAAGCCATGAACCAGCAAATGGATCAGGATAAATTGATTCGGGCGATGAAAAAGGTAAACCAATTGCAGATCGTCATCAAACACCCGGTACAATTCACTCCTTTTTCATTTCCGATCATGGTGGACAGACTGAGCCGAACGACTCTATCCTCAGAAAGTCTCGAGGACAGAATCGCCAAGATACAGGCTCAATTTACGATTGTGGATTAGTTAGCCCTCCAAAAGAAAGGTGTAAACAAGATCAATATCGTGTAGAGTTCGAGTCTACCCAAAAGCATAATGAAAGAAAGGAAGATTTTTGCTGCCGGCGAGAGGAAAGCAAAATTGTCTACAGGCCCCACTTGCCCGATGGCAGGTCCTACATTACCCAAACTCGTAGCCACAGCTCCTAAGGAAGTAGCCAAATCATAGCCAAGCAAGGACATCACCAAAGATCCCATCACAAAGGTCAAAAGGTAGATCAAGAGGAAATTCATGATGTGAGTGATGATTCTACCGGTCACTCGATCACCATTAATCATCAAAGGAACTATGGCTCTAGGGTGAACCAACCGCTTAAATTCCAACCAAGAATTTTTGATAAAAGTGAGGTGACGAACGAATTTGATTCCCCCGGCGGTAGATCCTGCAGAACCTCCCAAAAACAACATCATAAAGAATAAAAAGGTCAGCCCAGCCCCGTATTGGGTATAATCATCGGTCACATATCCTGTAGTGGTCACGATTGATACCACCTGAAAAAGGGCTTTTCTAAAGGCAAACTCAAAGTCTATCCCTCCTTTGGCAAAAATCGGGTATGCTACAATCACTGCCAATCCCAAGATTGCAAAAGCATAAACCTTAAATTCATCACTTTTCAAGACCCTTCTAAATTTCCCCATCAGCCCGAAATAAATAATCGTGAAGTTGGTCCCTGCCAAAAACATAAAGAAAATGGCTATATACTGGATAAAGGCAGAATCATAAAAAGCCATTGAGGCATTTTTTGTAGAAAATCCTCCTGTGGCCATAGTGGTCAGTCCGTGATTAATAGCATCATAAAAGGTCATACCTCCTACCCAATAGAGCACCGTCGCTGAGAGCGTCAGTCCTACGTAAACATACCAAAGCCTTTTGGCTGTTTCTGAAATTCTAGGGTGAACCTTATCCGAAGTTGGCCCCGGTGATTCAGCTACAAAGAGCTCAATCCCTCCAATTCCCAAAAGTGGAAAAATCGCCACAGTCAAGACAATGATACCCAAACCACCAATCCACTGCGTCATACTCCGCCAAAATAAAAGTCCTTTTGGCATGGCCTCGATGTCCGTCAAAATACTTGCACCAGTAGTCGTCAGACCCGAAAGTGTTTCAAACAATGCGTCTTCAAAAGAAAGAATCTCCTTGCTTAGAATATAAGGAAGCATCCCAAAAAGGGTCATAAAAACCCAACTCAAAGCCACGATCAGATATCCTTCTCGCTTTCGGATATTCTGATCTTCTTTAGAAAAGGAAAAATACGCTATTCCCCCGATGACTGAAGAAATACAAATCGAGCTCCATAGAGGCCATGAATTCTCCCCATAATAAATCGAAAAAATAGCTGCGGGAATCATTAAAACAGCAATCAGACCCAAAAGAGCCCCCATGATTTTCGCAATTTCCTTGTAATGAATCATGGACTTAATGGAATAATTTTTCTAATGCGGATTTAGCTTGAGGTAGGGCTAGCACAATGGCTTTGTCCCCTACGGAAAGCTGAAAATCCCCGTCAGGAATAAACACCTCTTCCCCACGAATAACGCCCGCTACGATGGCAGAATCGGGAAAATGCAGATCCTTCAAAGTGTTCTTGGTCAGTCGGTTATTTTTTGAAATAGAATACTGCACAAACTCTGCATCTACGCCATAAATCCCCGAAACAGCCTCAACTGTACCCTTTCTCAGGTAGCGAGAGATTTCATTTGCCGCTACCAGCTTTTTATTGATTAAGGAATCCACCCCGATACTGTGAGAAATATGGATGTATTCGCGGGTGTCCACATGAGCAATAGTCTTATAGACCCCGTGATTTTTGGCAGTCAAGCTAGTGATGATATTGGTCTCTGATGAATCGGTCAAGGCCAAAAAGGCATCCATTTGCTCCAGACCTTCTTCTACCAGCAATTCTACATTTTTATAATCTCCATTAATTACCAGCGTATTGGGTAGGTTTTCGGCAAGCCACTTGCATCGTTCCTTATCCTTGTTGACCAAAGTCACCCGATAATGATTTTCCAGTTTGAGTGCGGTGGTCAAGGCCATGTCATCCCCACCGATAATCATTACATTTTTGATATCTCGTTTTTCCTGACCGATCAATTGGAGGATGCTCTGCGTGTGCTGCTTGGTAGAGATAAAAAAGACATGATCGTGATTTCGAATGATCGTACTGCCTCTCGGAATAATGGTCTTTTGGTCCCTCAGGATGGCGATAATCCGAATATCATCAAATATCGGGTTTGCACTCATATCCATAATTCGCTGATTCACGAGAGGATTAGACTGATCTAGGGTCACTCCTACAATATTGAGTTTACCCCCTTCAAAATCAAATACCTCCGTAAAGCTAGAGTTTTGAATCAGGTTGAAAATCTCACGGCTACACAGCATGGTAGGAGAGATCAAGTTATCAATTCCCAGATTTTCAAAATAGCGAATGTTTTCTTGCTGCAAATAGGAGTGATTTCTAACCCTAGCCATGACTCGCTTGGCGCCCAATTGCTTAGCAAGTAAAGCTGCCACGATATTGGTTTTCTCAGAAGTCGTCACCGCCAGTACCATACTGGCATTGGTTACATTAGCTCGCTGTAAGACTTCGATAGAGGTGGCGTCACCCATCACTGTCAAGACATCAAGCTTGGAGGAGACATAGTCCAAAACCTCGCGCTCTGTATCAATGAGTGTGATGTCCTTATTGTCGTAGCTTAATTGCTCTGCAAGGTGATATCCCATATCCCCCGCCCCAGCAATTACTATGTGCATGGCCATAAATTCCTTTCTCTATTTATTTGAGGCGCAAAAGTAATGTCTTTTCCTTTTGGTTATCAGGATTTAACAATAATCTTTCGGCTTATTAAAGCTAAAGTAACAAAGCACTGATGAAAAAATGAATTTTCAGTAACTTTTTCAAATCTCATCCAACAAGCGATTGCTTTCGGATTCTGGCATTTCTTCCACATCCTTCAGTTTACGCTGAATTGCCCTGGTCCTTACTCCTACCAATTTATCCAACTCCGAATTAGCCTCTGTAAGTTTTCGCTGAGTCTTTTCTATAAGCTCCCCAAACTTTCCAAATTCTGTTTTGATGGCGCCCAATATCTGCCAAACCTCCGAGCTCCGCTTTTGGATAGCCAAAGTACGGAATCCCATTTGCAGACTATTCAATATGGCAGATAGCGTCGTGGGCCCCGTGACCAAAACTTTGAATTCCTGCTGAATCTGCTGTGTCAAGCCAGGTTCACGCAGTATCTCTGCATAGAGACTCTCCATAGGAAGGAAAAGAATAGCAAAATCGGTAGTATGAGGAGGATTGACATACTTATCCCTAATGTCTTGGGCTGCTTTTTTTACAGCTTTGAATAGCTCCGCTCGCTGCGCACTAATTTGGGCCTTGGAGGCGAGTTCATAGGCATCGACCAGGCGAAGGTAAGATTCCTGAGGAAATTTAGAATCTATGGGCAAAAGTACCGACTGATCCTGCCCAGGCATTTTGACGGCAAATTCAACCCGCTCTCGGCCTCCCTTTCCAACCGAAGCATTGACCTCGAACTGATCCGCAGTCAGTAAATTTTCCAAAATAGCCTGAAGTTGATATTCTCCCAAAACCCCTCGACTTTTGACATTGCTCAGGACCCGCTTTAGGTCCCCTACTCCATTGGCAAGACTTTGCATTTCACCCAATCCCTTTTGTACCGCCTGCAGTTGATTACTGACCATCTCAAAAGATTGCCCCAACCTCGCCTCCAAGGTTTTTTGGAGCTTTTCATCCACTGTTTCTCGGATTTTCTCCAAACGAAGTTCTGTTGATTTCATCAGCTCCTCTTGCCTTCTATTGAGCTCTCCAAGTTTTTCCCGCTGCAGTGAATTAAAATCCTGAACGTTTTGCCGAAATACTTCTCCAAAGGTTTTGAGTGCCTCTTTCTGATCTTGTGAATTACTCCGAAGAGACTGAAAAACCAGTTGAAATTGGGAAGCTAGATTTTCCTGATTCTCCTTGCGAGCCAAGGAAAGTGAACGGTCTAGGTCTTGTCGCAAATCCTGCACTTGCTGGTAGAGTGTTTGTACTTCGGCGTCTTTTCTTTTCACCGTAAAAAAAGCCACCAATAAACCTACCTGAAGCAGTGCAATCAGGATCAATAAAATATCATTCGACATAGCTTACATATTTGGGAACGTCAAGGTAGTTTTTCCTGACTTCCACACCTAAAAACGAAAGGTAATCTGCGACAGAGACTGTCGGGATCTCTTCCATTGGTACATGCCCTACTCCCTCAAAGATGATCAGATTTGAACCAGGGATTTCTTTTTCGAATAGTAAAGCTTGACTTACAGGAATCCAGCGATCCTTATCTCCCCACATGATGAGTGTAGGCATGGTCAGCTTTTTGAAATCCACCGTACTTCTCCTGCTACCTGATAATCGATCCAGAGTGGCCTGTCGATTGCCCTTTCGTAGCATCAATTCAAAGTATCGATCCACAGTCCCCGAATCGATACGCTCCGTATCTCCATATACCTCACGCATATTCATGGTGAAGAGAAATTTTGGAGTACATCTTAGCAGCAACTTCGATAAGATGGGGTTTTCCATCAATTGGAAAATCCAGGCCTGACCTCCTCCTCGAGAAGCAGTAGGGTCCAAGCTCCGGCTGATAGGCCTTGGCGCTCCAGAAGAATCTATCAGATTCAAAGAAAGGACTTGCTCAGGTTTGGAGCTTGCGACATGTAGGGCTACAGCACCTCCCATAGAATTACCGGCAATATGAAATCTAGGCAAATCCAATTTCTCAGCCAGCTTCAAAATTAAATCTGCATATTCCTCTACCGAGTAACGCTTCAATGGGTCAGGTCCAGTCAGTCCATGCCCGGGCAAATCCACTGATATAGTCATGAAATAGGGACTTAATTCTTGCTGCCACTTGTCCCAAGTATGCAGAGATGAAAAGCTCCCATGAATCAAAAAAACCGGTACTCCTTTTCCTAAAAAGCGAACATGTAGATTGACTCCGTCCATTTCCACAAAGTGAGATTCCGGGTAGCTGTACTTTTCGTTGATTTCTTCTTCAGGAATATCACTTCGATAAAGTAAGGCTAAGAAAAACACAAATGCCAAAAGCAGGAAAGCTAGAATTTTCAAAGATTTTTTGAGCCAGTTCATAGAAAAAGCGTTGATTTCAAAAGGATAACTACAGAAATAACAAAAATTCTTCCCAAAAAGCTATTTTGGCAAAAAACAAGATCTTGCGCATTTCTGATTTTCTTAAGAACGTCGGCCCCGGGCCCATTGTTGCCGCGGCTTTCATCGGTCCAGGCACAGTGATGGTCTGTACTTTGGCGGGCTTCAATTTTGGCTATTCTCTCATTTGGGGACTACTTTTATCTGTCATAGCCACTGTTATCCTACAAGAAACAGCCGGTAGAATAGGACTTGCCACAGGGAAAGATTTAGCTCAACTCATCCGTGAACAACACGCTACTCCCATTTGGAAAATATTTCAAATGGTCTTGGTATTAGTGGCTGTTGTACTTGGTAACACAGCTTACGAATCGGGAAATATCACCGGGGCACAATTGGGGTTACAGGTTTTTTGGCAAAGTCCAAACCTGGAAATTGGTCCTTTGGTTATTCAGTCGGGAAATTTTTTGATCGGACTGACAGCCTTCTTGCTGCTTATTCTAGGCAACCATCAAGTGATAGAAAAGCTATTGGTAAGTTTAGTACTGCTCATGTCCATCGCGTTTATTCTGACTGCTATCTGGGTGCGACCTGATTGGTCAGCTGTTCTATCAGGATTTAGGCCATCTCTAGATTCTTCTCAAATCACCACTTTGGTTGCTTTGATAGGAACTACAGTAGTTCCTTATAATTTATTTCTCTATGCCTCTTTGGCCAAAAACAAATGGAAAAGTCCCCATCACATCCCATGGATGAGAAGAGACATAGTGCTATCAGTCATCTTGGGAGGATTGGTCTCCATGGCTATCTTGATCGTAGGTTCTGTCAATCAAAGCCCCGAAATCAACACTGCACAGGATATAGCGATTGGACTTGAAAAGGTTTTTGGGGAATTTGGAAAATACCTGATGGGCTTTGGTCTACTGGCAGCAGGGCTTACCTCTTCCATTACTGCGCCATTGGCTGCCGGACTGGTGATCTGTGGGATTATGGGCTGGAGCCAAGAAACCCGCTCCGTTTCCATGCGGCTCTCTATAGGAACAGTCGTCAGTCTGGGTTTGGTTTTTGCCTCGTTAGGTATAAAGGCAGCCCAATTGATTTCATTGGCACAGCTGGCAAACGGAATTTTATTACCCTTGATTTCAGGCTGGATTATTTGGCTAGCCAATCAAAAAGTCTGGATGAAATCCCACAAAAATCCATTTTGGATCAATGCTATTTCGATACTCATCTGGTCTATTACGCTGATTCTGGGTGTGAAGAGTATCAGCTCAGTCTTGAATTTGGATATTTTCTAGCTAAAATTTTGATCCCAACTAAACCATCGTCAAATAATGGGGTCTAAACCACACATGCAGCAGCCCGATGACCAGACCATACTCCAACTGATCCGAAAGGAACAAACTCGGGACATGGGGTACCGACAGCTACTTCAGCGCTATCAGCAGCGCGTCTATCAGGTAATCAGAAGAATGGTCCTCATTCACGAGGATGCCGATGACCTTACACAAAACACTTTTGTGAAGGCTTTCAAAAATATCGATAAGTTTCAGGAAAACTCCACGCTGTTCACCTGGCTGTACCGGATCGCCACCAATGAAACCTTAACCTTTCTGGAAAAAAAGAAAAAACGCTATTTCTTCTCCATCGACGATCATCAGCAAAAACTGGAGTCCTACCTCGATCAACCCGGTATGCCAACAAGTGAGGAAATTGAGCATAAACTTGAAAAAGCATTATTGACTCTTCCCGAAAAGCAGCGCTTGGTTTTTCATCTTAAGTATCAAGAGGAGCTAACCTACGAGCAAATGGCCGACATCACACAAACAAGTGTCGGAGCCCTTAAAGCCAGTTACCACCATGCCGTAAAAAAAATTGAAGAATCGCTAAAAAGAGAATAAACCTTTGGCGATAATAGAAGTCTAAAAAACAATGATGAAGCAACTACCTAAACTCAAGCCTTTTGAAGCACCGGAAGGATATTTCGAATCCCTCCCGGATCAGATCTTCCAAAAACTGGAGCCCAAGACAGATTATACTTGGGTCAAATGGGCAGCAGCTATCCTAATTTTCCTCGCAGTAGGAATCTACCAATTCTATCCTTCTTCTTCCGAAAATAACCTTTTGGCGCTGGAAGAAGAGGTGAATTTATACATCGATTCCAATTATTGGACGGCAGAAGACCTGCTCGGAATGAGTGAAAACCCTGAGGCTATCCTAGATGAAATCCTAGCCGAGGAGATGCCCTATGCGGATTTGCTATGGGAAGACGAAAATTAAAATCACCCTAGAATCATGAAAAAGATCCATTTATTCTTAATTATATTCCTCTTCGCGGGATTTTCTGGCTATGCTCAGCGAAACAGCGAACAAGATTTTGATCCAGAGCGGTTGAAAGCTGCCAGAATTGCTTTCATTACTAGTCGGCTGGAGTTAAATTCGGAACAAGCGGAGAAATTTTGGCCCGTTTACAATGAGTACACAGAAAAAAGAGAAGCCAATCTCAAACAAATGGCAAGTCTCTATCCCCGGCGGGGCCAAGCTGCACTAAGTGACTCAGATGCAAAAAAGGCAATTGAAAAACGATTTGATATACAGCGAAAGATGATAGAAGATGAGCAGCTATTTGTGAATCAGGTTTCCAAAATAATCTCCTACAATCAAATCCTTAAGCTTAACGGGATAGCCCGAGATTTTACAAGAATGATCTATCAAAAAAATCGGCAAAGAAGATCATCTAACAATTAAATTCTTGATGCAATCGAGCATGCTGTTTCCATCACTGAATGGGATGCCCCGATGTATCGGGGAAAATGTGCGACCTACCTGCTCAAGGAAGGGGTTCCATCATGATACTCGGGACAAATTCCGATCACAAAAAAAATTATAATCAGATGAATACAACAAAAAAGAGGCTGTCTCAAAAGAGAAGTTTGTCACATTGAGCGAAGTCGAAATGTGGGCTAGAACGGTAGAAATGGCCTTCGACTCCGCTCAGGCTGACATTAAAGCTATTTATGAGACAGCCTCTTTTTTATGGATTAGGAATTACTGTTTTTTAAGCAAATCTCTGATTTCCTCTAGCAATACCTCTGATTTAGGTGGCGGTGGTGGCGGAGCCGCAGCCTCTTTCTTCTCTTCTTTTCTATTCATCTTATTGACTCCTTTAATAGCCAAGAAGATTACAAAAGCCACAATCACAAAATCAACCACATTCTGAATAAACATACCGTAGTTGAGTGTAACAGCAGCGGTAGCTACTTCCCCTGCTGCATCCAATTCTGCTTCCTTCAGCACAACTGCCAGCTTTTTGAAGTCCATACCTCCCAATGCCAAGCCTATAGGCGGCATGATGACATCATTAACCAAGGAAGAGACGATCTTGCCAAAGGCCCCTCCGATGATCACACCGACTGCTAAATCGATGACGTTGCCTTTGACGGCAAACTCTTTAAACTCTTTTATCATTCCCATAAGTAGTAAGGTTGATGGTGAAATTATTGGATCAATATTTTAATAAAATTTTTCTATTGCAATAGTTGATACTCATTTACATTGAATTCATCCTTTTTTTACTTAAAAATCAGTCTTAGCGAACTCTCAAGGACTCAATTTCATTAACATTGCAGCAAAATTGACAGATCGATGCAAACTCCAAAAGCACCAAAAATAGATAGAGTACTAGAAGTCCATGGTCACCAGCGTCTTGATCCCTATTATTGGATGAGAGACCGGGAAAACCCAGAAGTCATCAATTACCTCAATCAGGAAAACGACTACCTGAAGTTCCAAATGAAGGATACCGAGGAGCTTCAGGAAAAATTATTTCAGGAAATGAAAGGGCGGATCAAAGAAGATGATCAAAGCGTCCCTTATTCCAAATACGGTTACTATTGGTATACTCGCTACGAAAAAGGAGGAGAATATCCCATCTATTGCCGAAAACGTTCTCACCTAGAAAATCCTGAGGAAATCTTACTCAATGTCAATGAACTGGCTGAGGGAAAGACGTACTTCCAAGTAGGAGGTATTGCTGCCAGTCCTGATCTCAATTGGATCGCTTATCCGGTGGATCAGGTCGGGAGAAGAATTTATACCATTCATTTCAAAAATATAATCACAGGTGAAATTTTAGAAGAAACTATACCTGAGGTCACTGGCAACCTAGTTTGGGCAGCAGACAGTCAAATGGTTTTTTATTCCAAACAAGACCCCGATACGCTCAGAGCCAATCAAGTCTATCGCCATCAATTAGGCAATTCTTGGGAAAATGACCCCTTGATTTTCGAAGAAAAGGATGAGGAATTTACCTGCTATGTGCACAAAACCAAATCCGAAGAATATATCCTGATCCAAAGCCAGAGTACTATTTCTTCAGAAATAAGATTTATCCGTGCCTCACAGACGAATGAGGAATTTCAGGTCCTTCAAACCAGAATCCCTGACTTGGAATACGCCGCCGATCATTTTGAAGGTCATTTTTGGATAAGGACTAACCATCAGGCAAAAAATTTCAAAATCGTCAAAGCGCCCATAGAGAGTCCCAGCCTCGAAAATTGGCAAGACGTTATTCCTCACCGAGAGGAGGTTTTGATCGAAAACTTCGAACTCTTCGCTGACTTTTTTGTCATCCAAGAGAGAAGTAATGGGCTTACCAATATATTAATTAAACCTTGGGACGGAAGTGAGGGTCATCAACTCCAATTTGAGGAGGAAACCTACACTACCTGGATCAGTTCCAATCCCGAATTCAATACCTCTTGGTTACGATTTGGCTACAATTCCCTGATCAGCCCTTCCTCAGTTTACGATTACCATATGATCACCCGAGAGCGAAAGCTCCTCAAGCAGCAAGAAGTAGTAGGTGGCTATGACGCATCAGCTTATGAATCTGCAAGGATTTGGGCAGCAGCTGAAGATGGTAAGATGGTCCCCATTTCCCTAGTGTATAAAAAGGATTTTTTTAAAGCAGACGGGAGCAATCCTCTACTCCTTTATGCCTATGGGTCCTATGGATTTAGTATGGATGCTTATTTTTCAAGCAGCAGATTGAGTCTTTTGGATAGAGGGTTTGTCTACGCCATCGCACATATTCGAGGTGGAGAAGACTTGGGAAGGCATTGGTATGAGGAAGGTAAATTATTGAGGAAAAGAAACACCTTCACCGATTATATTTCCTGTGCTAATCATCTGATCGAGCAGAAGTACACGCAATCCAAGCATTTATATGCTATGGGAGGAAGTGCAGGAGGACTGCTGATGGGAGCAGTGATCAACATGCGCCCGGATCTATTCCATGGCGTGGTGGCAGCTGTTCCTTTTGTGGATGTAGTGACCACTATGCTAGATGAAAGTATTCCATTGACTACCGGGGAATTCAATGAATGGGGAAATCCAAAAAATCAGGAATATTACGAATACATGCTTTCCTATTCTCCCTATGACAATATAGAAGCCAAAAGCTATCCAAACCTCCTAGTCACTTCAGGACTTCATGATTCTCAAGTGCAATATTGGGAGCCCACCAAATGGGTGGCTAAACTTAGGGAATTGAAACAAGACCAAAATCTTCTTCTCCTCTATACCAATATGGAAGCCGGACACGGCGGGGCTTCGGGTAGATTTCAAGCCCTGAGAGAAATGGCAATGGAATTCGCATTTCTACTAAAATTGGAAAACATCCTAAAATAGCAGGAAGTTTTCTACATATTCAATCCCTACCCAAATGATCCGAATGCTTCTTTTTATTATTCGAACATAAATTTTGGGAAAGGGATTTTTTCCTAACTTTGACCTCAACCTATTAGAAACTATTCATGAAAATTGCCCTGATCGCCCATGATGGAAAAAAAGCCGACATGGTGCATTTTTTAAGTGGATTTAAGGAGCGCCTTCATGCGGCAGATGTAGATCTCGTGGCTACAGGTACGACGGGATCTCATATCCAAAAAGCTGGTTTTGAGGTGGAGCGTCTACTATCCGGACCTTATGGAGGTGATGCCCAAATTGCAGCCATGGCCGCTCAAAAGGAATTGGCGATGGTGGTGTTTTTCAGAGATCCTCTCGATAAGCATCCCCACGAGCCGGATGTACAAATGCTCATGAGGATTTGTGATGTCCACAATATTCCGCTAGCGACCAATCCCGCCTCGGCAGAATTAATGTTCAAGGCCTTAACTCAAACCTAATAATGGAACTTAAAACCATCAAAAAAATCGGAGTCCTGACCTCCGGAGGAGACTCTCCGGGAATGAATGCAGCTATTCGTGCTGCTGTTCGGGCAGGATTTTATTACAATTTGGAAATGTACGGGGTCTATCGTGGATACGAGGGACTAATCCAAAATGACATCAAAAAATTGCACTCAGGAGATATCGCTCATGTGTTGGAGCGTGGGGGTACTTTCCTCAAATCGGCAAGAAGTGCAGAGTTTCGCACACCCGAAGGACGAAAAAAAGCCTATGACAACCTACGATCACATGGTATTGATGCCTTGATTGTGATCGGTGGAGATGGCTCTCTGACAGGTGCTCATCTTTTTTACAAGGAATTTGGCATTCCTGCTGTGGGATTACCCGGTACTATTGACAATGATCTCTCAGGAACTGACTCTACCATAGGTTTTGATACCGCCTGCAATACCGCTATCGAAGCTATTGACAAAATTCGCGATACCGCTACGTCCCATGACCGACTGTTCTTTGTAGAAGTAATGGGAAGAGATGCGGGTTTCATCGCCATCAACGCAGGTATTGGTTCGGCTGCCGCAGCCATTTTGATACCTGAGAAAAAGATCGCCGTGGAAAATCTCGTAGAAAAGCTAAAAGTGAGAACCAAGGCGAAAAAAGCTTCCAACATTGTGATCGTGGCCGAAGGCGGAAAAAGTGGTGGAGCCGCCGAAATCGCCGAAAAAGTAAAGAAGCATCTACCCTATTACGACATCAAAGTCACCATTTTGGGACACTTACAGCGAGGAGGGGCTCCTAGTTCCTACGATCGGCTTTTGGCCTCAAAACTCGGTGTAGCAGCAGTGGAGGGACTACTCCAAGGCAAATACGATGTCATGGCAGGCTTGATCAATCATAAGGTAGTGTACACCCCGATCAAAAGAGCGATTGTAGATGATAAAGAAGTAGACGAGGATGATTTCAGAGTAGCAAAGATTCTTTCTACCTGATCGAGCTATTCGATTCAAAACCAAGGGCCAAGCAATTGAGCCCTTTTTTTGATTTCTTGACACTACCCTTTTATCAAATTACTTGATAAAGTACCTATTCAGGGCGTGAAAATGGCTCCATACTTGTCCGAAGCGAAATAATGGAGCATTTCGTAAGATTGTTGTTTTTTGGGCGATCAAAAAGTTTTAATTTCAGTTTATCATTAATCTTACCTAATGAAAAAAAGAGCGTTTTTAAAAAGTTTGGGACTTGCTGGAGCCGCGCTTCCCTTTTTGGCCTTGGTTTCCAAAGAAATAGCAAATTCCAAGAATCCCATTCTTCCCCAAGCTATTAAAAAGGGGGATTGGGTGGGTTTAATCAGTCCTTCTGCTGCGACAGCAGACAGAATGCAGTTCACTTTTGCAAAAGAAGCTCTAGAAGGGCTTGGATTCCAGGTGAAGTTGGGAGAAAACCTCAAAAAAAGAAGAGGACATTTGGCTGGCACCGACGAAGAGCGGGCTTCCGATTTGAATGAGATGTTTGCCGATCCTGAGATTAAAGCAATCATCTGCATCCGAGGAGGATCCGGTGCTGCACGAATTCTCCCGAGTATTGATTACGATCTGATTCGAAAAAACCCCAAGCCTCTGATGGGCTATTCAGACATCACGGCTCTTCATTGTGCGATTTATTCGCAGACTGGATTGATTACCTTTCATGGACCCAATGGCACAGGAAGCTGGAATAGTTTTAATGTCAAGCAGTTTGAACAGGTCTTTTTCGAAAAAACTCAAGTCCTTTATCAAAATGAACAAAATCAAAGTGACGATTTGGTTATTAAAGCCAATCGAATTCAGACATTGACTCCGGGTCAAGCTTCAGGAAAGATTCTTGGAGGAAATCTGACCGTATTGACTGCACTGAGTGGTACCCCCTATTATCCTGATTTTGAAAAAGCCATTCTCTACATCGAAGACATAGGAGAAGATCCTTACCGCATCGATCGAATGATGAGTACCTTAAAATTAAATGGTACCTTAGATAAGATCTCAGGTTTCGTATTTGGGCAATGCTCAGATTGCGAGCCCGGAGGTGGATATGGATCCTTGTCTGTAGATCAAGTTTTAGATGATTATGTACTTCCTCTACAGATACCTGCTTATTCGGGGGCTATGATTGGACACATTCCCAAACAGTTTATTATACCCAACGGTTCTTCTGTTCTGCTAGATGCAAACCGAGGAACTATTCAACTCACCCAAGATCTTTTCCAATGATCCTAGAAAACATATTATTTCCATTGCTTTTTACCGCGGTAATCGCCTGTGGTTCTCCCCAGTCCAATACCGCTGTCAATCAGCAGTCATTTCAAAGAAGACCTTTGACCTATCTCGCATTAGGAGATAGCTACACCATAGGAGAAGGTGTATCTGAAGAGGAACGATACCCTAATCAGCTCGTCAAGCGACTAATCAGTGAAACCGACCGCGCATGGTCCAATCCGGAAATTATTGCAAAAACTGGCTGGACAGTCGATGAACTAGAAGAAGGTATAAAAAAAGCTACTCCAAAAGGTGATCCATACAATATCGTCTCCATACTAATAGGAGTCAATAATCAATATCGTGGTAGACCGGTGGAAGATTTCAAAAGGGAATTTGAACAACTATTGTTAAAAGGAATAGGATATGCCGGAAACCGTCCCAATCATGTATTTGTGCTATCTATTCCCGATTGGGGGGTAACCCCATTTGCAAGTGAAAAAGAGGCCGACAAGGCAAAAGTCAAAACTGAAATAGATGCCTATAATGAAGTGAAAAAAGAAGTTTGCAAAAAATATGGTGTCATCTTTATCGAAATTACCGAAGACTACAGGGAAATTGGCGCCAAACCCGAAATGGTCGTAGAAGACAAGCTTCATCCTTCGGGATTGGTTTATGCCAGATGGACGGATAAGCTCTTCGAAGAGGTCATTAAAATTTATAATTGAATGAATAGACAGCTTTTGCTTCTTCTGTTTTTTTTGGGATTGATTTCATGCAATACTTCAATGGATGAAGCTGAAATAGAAACTTGGTGGATCAACTCGGCAAAAGTAGATTGTACCGGAGAGGGGACTATGAGCTGTTTTGAAATTCAAAAAGGCGAAAAAATAGATCAGAGCATTTGGGAGCTTTTTTATTCTCCTATTGAGGGATTTGAATATACCCCTGGATTCATTTATCAAGTCAAGGTACAGATCAACCCCAAGACTGAGCCAATTCCCGCAGATGCATCTAGTTTTTCTTATAAAGTGATGGAAGTGCTATCTCAAGAAGCTGATCCCACACTCAAAATCACCTCGATCTGGAAAGTGATCCGAGTAGGTGAACTCACCGAGCCCTTAAATTTTGGGAAAAATGAACCCTTGATCTTTGAATTTAACGCAAGTCAAAGAAGTTACTTTGGCGACCTCTCTTGCAATACCGTGAGGGGTGAAATCTTAGAAAATGATGGTGAAAACTTAAAACTTGGACCTGGGGCTACTACGATGATGTCTTGCCCATCTATGGAAGTAGAGCAGGCTATCAGCCAAGCCTTGATCCAAGTGAAAAGCTATCAGGTCAAAGACGGGAAACTACTTTTCTTCGACGAAAAGCAGCAGGAATTAATGGCTTTTCAAGTAGTGGATTAGCTTTTTCACCTCTTATACTCTGAAGATTTTTTGCTTTGTCAAGCCGAATGCTGCCACTCTTCATAAAATTTCAAAATTAGCTCCATTAGGCAGCGGATTATTTTAATTTTACGTCAGCAAATAGATCAATCCCAGTATTCTATCCTATGAAATCGAGCATGACGCAAGCAACACACACTGGGATGATTGTAAATTGTGCGAGATTCCATCTGACCTCTAAAAAACAAATTATAAACAGATGAAAATAATCTGCATTGGCCGTAATTATGCGGAACATATCGAAGAACTCAAAAATGAAACTCCGGGAAATCCTGTGGTATTTCTCAAACCAGATACTGCCCTGCTAAAAAATGGAGCAGCATTTTACTATCCGGATTTTTCTAAAAATATCCATCATGAAGCCGAGTTGGTTCTGAAAATCAGCAAAGAAGGAAAATACATACAAAAGGAATTTGCCCATCGTTATTATGAAGAGATTGGACTGGGGATAGATTTTACTGCTCGAGATCTTCAGGATCAATGCAAAGCGAAAGGACTTCCTTGGGAAATCGCCAAAGCTTTTAACGGCTCCGCCCCTATCGGGGACTTTTTGCCTGTTGGTGATTTTGAAGATTTAAAAAACATCGACTTTCACCTGAATATCAATGGCTCTGTCAAGCAGCAGGGAAACACCCAAATGATGCTCTTTGATTTTGCAACTATTATCGAGTATGTATCTCAGTTTTTCACTTTAAAAAAAGGGGACCTCATCTATACAGGCACTCCTGCCGGAGTAGGACCTGTGCAGATTGGGGATCATTTGGAAGGATTTATCGGCACACAAAAACTACTGGACTTTGAAGTTAAATAAAGCCTTCTCGCTTTTACTATTTTTCTTTTTTATCAGCTCGAATCTCTTATCCCAGGGTATCATAAAAGATTATTTCCGCTCTCCCGTAAAACCAGGTGGAAGGAATCTTCTCTCGGGTAATTTTGCTGAGCTCCGCCCCAATCATTTCCACACAGGTTTGGATTACAAGTTTGGCGGTGTCGAGGGTGAACCAATTTATGCTGCTGCAGATGGATGGGTGCATAGAATCAAGATCTCTACCTACGGCTACGGCAATGTCATTTACCTCAAGCATCCCACGGGACATATTACGCTATATGGACATTTGAGGAATTTCAATCCTGCTCTTCAACAATACATGATTGAAAAAATGTACAATCAGCAGGTGAATGAACTGGAAGTGTTTCCCGAACCGGGCGAACTGCCCATCAAAAAAGGAGAACGAATAGCCGATGGTGGGAATACCGGAAGCTCGGGAGGCCCTCATCTGCATTTTGAAATCAGAGACAGTTTAGACCGGGCAATGGATCCCTTACTTTTTGGTTTTCCTGAAGTATTGGACCACTTGGCTCCCACCCCACAGGCTGTTGCTTTTGTGCCTTTGGAGATTGACTCTAGGATCAATGGCAAATTTCAACGCTTAGAACTCACGCCACAACTGGATGGAAAAAATTATCGCATTCCCAATACCTTGGAAATCACCGGACCTGTTGGGGTAGAATTTCGCGGATTTGACCAATTGGACGGTGCTCCTAATCGAAATGGCTTCCCCTATTTCGAATTGATAGAAGAAGACAGCAGTATATTAAACCTGATCGTGGATCGAGTTGATTTTAACTTCACTCGTCAGTTTTTGCTGCATACCCATCAGAACCGCTTTACAAAACTCTATCATCAACCCGAACTCAAATACGACTACCTTCGACCCAATACCCTCGGATCAGGCTATCTCAATCTGGCTCCCGATCAGGAGAAAAACTATCGCCTCCTGCTAAAAGATGCTTATCAAAATACGAGGGAAATTCAGTTTAAGCTAAAAGGAAAAGATCTGGATCAGAATGTTTCCGATGGTCCATCGCCAAATAGGGCACAAGTGGAGTATTTGGGGAATATATTGAAAATAAGGGCCCCCATTTCTGCGGACGGTGGCTTGGCAAAATTTTATGTCGGAGCCCATTCCTTTGAAATGCTTCCTGCCTATCAGGATGCTCAAAGCCGCACCTATATTTGGGACATGCGATTTGGGATTCCCGAAGAAGTAGATATTTGCTCGGAAGTAGTTCTACCAAATATTCAAGCCCAAATACCAGTTGGTCAAGAAAAGCTTTTTGCTAGGCGCGGTGTTCAAATACACTTTGACGAAAAGACGCTCCTCGAGGATCTTTACTTGAGAGTAGAAGATCGCGGTAGTATGACTCAGCCCAGATTGGTAATCAATGATCCCAATGAACACCTTTTTGCGGCTATGGAAGTGCTATGGGATGTATCCGGCTATACTGGAAACCGAGAAAAGACCCATGTCTATCAACTCGGTAACCGAGAGCGGCGCTCATTTGTGGGTGGTACATGGGAAGACGGAAATATCCGCTTCAAAACCAGAAATTTTGGTACTTTTGTGCTGGCTGAAGATCAGGTCAAACCTACCATTAAGCCCGTCAGGGTCAACTCCTCTGAGATTAGCTTCACCATCTCGGATAATCTCTCGGGGATTCATGGATTTGAGGCCTGGGTAGATGGCAAATGGGTTTTGATGCGCTATGAACACAAGCGCGCCTTGATTTGGTCCGAAAAATTGGATAAACAAGCCTTCAAAGGACCTGTTATACTTAAGGTCACCGATCAGGCCGGTAATGTTGCCGAATGGAAAGGGACCATCGGTTAATTTGTTCCACCAAAAATAAAATTTTATGTCAGTAGAAGTTGGCCAAATGGCCCCAGATTTCGAAGCAAAGATTGAAACAGGAGAAAGTATCAAACTCTCTGATTTCAAAGGAAAAAAAGTAATTCTCTATTTTTACCCCAAGGACAATACCCCTGGATGTACCGCGCAAGCCTGCAATCTTAGAGACAATTATGAGGCCTTGCAAAAAGCCGGATATGTCGTCTTGGGGATCAGTTCTGATTCCGAAAAATCCCATCAAAAATTCATTGATAAGCAGGAATTACCCTTTTCCTTGATTGCAGATGAGGATAAAAGGGTTCACGAACTCTTTGGCACCTGGGTAGAAAAATCCATGTATGGCCGTAAATACATGGGGACTGCCCGAACCACATTTGTCATCGATGAAGAAGGGAAGATTGAGGAAATCATCGAAAAAGTAAAAACCAAAGATCACACAGCACAAATTCTCAAATAAATCCTCCGTAATGGAAAAAAAATCAATCGAACAACTCCAATCTATCTGTTCACAGGTACGCAGAGACATCCTTCGGATGGTTCACGCAGTCAATTCAGGTCACCCAGGGGCTTCCTTGGGTTGCACAGAGTTTTTTGTCGCCCTGTATTTTGATCAAATGAATCACAATGCCGCGTTCAACATGGAAGGAAAAGGCGAAGACCTCTTTTTCCTATCCAATGGACACATTTCTCCGGTTTGGTACTCGGTACTTTCCCGATCAGGCTATTTTCCGATTGAGGAAATGAAAACCTTCCGAAAACTCAACTCCAGACTTCAGGGTCACCCGGCTACTGAAGAAGGACTTCCAGGCATTCGAATTGCCTCGGGTTCTCTGGGTCAGGGACTTTCTGTAGCGATCGGAGCCGCTCAAATCAAAAAACTCAACGGTGATGACCGCATGGTTTACTGCCTAATGGGTGATGGAGAGCAGCAGGAAGGACAGGTTTGGGAAGCAGCCATGTATGCCGCTCACTATGGAGTGGACAATTTGATTGCGACGATTGATTACAACGGTCAGCAGATCGATGGACCTACTAAAGAAGTAATGGACCTGAAAAACCTAAAAGCCAAATGGGAAGCTTTTGGATGGGAAGTCAATGAAATCAAAGAAGGGAATGATATGGAGGCTGTCTCAAAAGGATTGGCAAAGGCCAAAACCCTTGCAGGAAAAGGCAAGCCTGTTCTCAATCTCCTATACACTGAAATGGGCTATGGCGTGGACTTTATGGTCGGTACGCATAAATGGCATGGCGTCGCTCCAAACGATGAGCAATTAGCCAATGCATTAGGCCAACTTCCAGAAACCCTAGGTGACTATTAATCCAATCCAACAGAACATCATGAGCTTAGATTTAAAATTCAACTTTACAGAAAAGAAAGATACCCGCTCCGGATTTGGTGACGGATTATTAGAAGCAGGACGTAGAAACCCAAATGTGGTCGGACTTTGCGCCGATTTGATTGGTTCGCTGAAAATGGGAGCCTTTCAGAAAGAGTTTCCTGAGCGCTTTTTCCAGACTGGAATTGCCGAGGCCAATATGATTGGCTTAGCAGCGGGTATGGCAACGTGGGGAAAAATACCATTTACAGGTACTTTTGCCAATTTTTCCACCGGCAGAGTCTATGACCAAATCAGACAGTCAGTGGCTTATTCTGATAAAAACGTCAAAATCGCCGCTTCTCACGCGGGCTTGACCCTAGGTGAAGATGGGGCAACCCATCAGATTCTGGAGGACATGGGCATGATGAAAATGCTTCCACACATGACTGTCATCAACCCTTGCGACTACAACCAAACCAAAGCTGCAACCTTGGCTGTTGCAGAGTACGAAGGCCCGGTTTATTTGCGATTTGGTCGTCCGAGTTGGCCGATCTTCACTCCTGCTGATCAGAAATTTGAGATTGGAAAAGCTTGGAAAATGATCGATGGAAAAGACGTTACCATCTTTGCTACAGGACACTTGGTTTGGGAAGCCGTAGTGGCTGAAGCCATGCTTCGTGAGGAAGGAATCTCTGCAGAGGTGATCAATATTCACACGATCAAGCCTTTGGATGAGGAAGCCATCCTTGAGTCTGTAAAAAAGACGGGTTGTGCCGTTTCTGCTGAAGAGCATCAAATCAATGGTGGTTTGGGTGACAGCATTGCCCAGACCTTGTCTAGAAATAATCCTGCTCCATTGGAATATGTGGCGGTCAATGACAGCTTTGGGGAGTCCGGTACACCTACCGAACTACTGGAAAAGTACGGCTTAAATGCTGAGAATATTGTGAAAGCTGCCAAAAGAGCTTTAGCGAGAAAATAAAAAACAGGAAAACCTCTCAAAGGATTTTCTCTTTAACTAACCTCCGAGGCCTGAATATTTTTAGGAATCGGAGGTTTTTTTTTGTGATTATCACAAAGAGCACACCCTGTCCCTAGAATCGGGAAAGAAAACGAAGGAATAGTGAAGGACATAAAATCAATTTTCCCCCATCCTCTGTTTAGGTCACAACAAACAGGAATATTTAGATAATGGGCTAAGGTGAGAATCCGACAAGAACATTACACAACTAATCAAATCGCTTCTCCGAAGCTCTGTCTCTGAGCCTATTCATCTGAGACTAAAATCAAAACGCCTCGCTGAGGCTTACTTTCTCCAAAATTTTTACTGTTGCTTTGTCCCGGTTTTACACTCACAAAGCGGAATATTCCAATTATTTTTTAAAATCTTGCCCATTCAAATCGCTTCTCCGAAGCGCTGTTTCCTATTATCTTCATCTGATGCTACAATCAAAAGGCCTCGGTGAGGCTTAAAAGCCTATGTCTTGGAAAGTAAAGCGCCAGCGGCGCGTTTTGATTTTAGAATTGTAAATAGATATAATCTAGAGCAGCAGCGCTGCGATTTGATTTTTAATTTATCGATCGCTGAAGTCAAAAATCAACCCCTCCCCCATTCTTTTTTTATCCCTTCATTTTCTACATTTTTACCTGATGATCAGCCTCAGCAAAGCAGTCACATTGATTCCCATTCAGGACTCCGATTCGGATATTTTATTTGGACTTATGAGTCGCATCTACAAGGATGCTTATGCCGAATTTTGGGAAGATGGAGGCGATTGGTATGTAGACTTGATTTATCATGAAGAGAATGTGAGAAAGGAGATTAGAAGAAGCCGAACCCATTATTTTTTTGTGGAGTGGATGGGTGAAAAAGTTGGGATTTTGAAATACGACTATCCTTTTTCACCCCGAGAAATCGAAATCCCCAATGCCATGAAATTACATCGACTTTATCTCGATTCAAGTACTCACGGAAAAGGCATCGCTAAATTGCTTCTGGAGCATTGTGAAAAAGTTACCAAAGCGGAAAACCTAGATTTTATCTGGCTAGAAGCCATGTCCTGCAAACCCCAAGCGAAGCGCTTTTATGAGAAAAATGGCTTTGAACAGGTATTGACTTATTCTTTGGATTTTGAAAAGCTTTATCCCGAATACCGCAAAATTGAGATTATGCGGAAGAGGATTTTTTGAAAGGATTATCTAATTTGGCGGGAATAAACTAATCCATCATGCTCTTTTTTAAATCATATATTTACCTACCCTTTTTGGTGCTTTTTTTGAGTTGTAAGGAAAAACAAATCAGCAGTCCTCCACCACCTCATGATAATAGCTTGTCAGCAGCAAGACTAATTTCGGATACTCCTGAGCAACCCGATGAACAAGTTGGCGTCTATTTTATGCCTTCATGGAATACCTCTCCTGACCCAAAAGTGGACCGGGATAGCTTTTGGTCTTGCCTTCAGGATCCAAAAAACTGCTCCAGTTTGCAAAACCCAGCTATTTGGGGCGCAAGGGGGAGACTTTACAACAGACGATATCCCTATGAAGGACCTTATCTAGAGCGAAAGCCTATCCAAGAACTAAAGGGATTTTACGACAGAACCGATCCTGAAGTGGCGAGAAAGCAACTGGAATACATGAAGGAGTATGGAATTGATTTTTTTGCCTACAACTGGTTTTTCGGTAGGCATTATTACTATCATTTGAACTTTGGCCCACAGGCCAAAATCTACTATCCCAAAGGCTGGAAAACTGATCAAAACCGAGATGGACGAGTGCGCGTACCCGGTATGCCAGAATGGGATGAACAATTACAGGTACTACTTGCAGAAAATACCAAATTGCCCAAGGAGAAACAACTCAAATGGGCAATCAACTGGTGTGATGACAGCAATGAGCGTTGGATGCTTTGGTTGAAAATCGGTTCACCGGAAGAACTAGCCCGCAAAGCAAATTATTCAGGCGAAAAGCCCGACAGGAATCTTTATCTCCAAGTGCATGAGAAAATCACTCAACTCTGGATTGATCAATTTTTCAAAAGGAAAGACTACCTCCGCGCCCCAGATGGACGACCCATCGTCTATTTCTATTTTCCTCAGGATGCTGAATCAAGAGCCGCCTACTATGGATTGAGCTTAAAGGAACTCTTAGATTATTCAAAAAATCTCGCAAAAAAAGCAGGCTTGAAAGGCATAAAATTCATTGCGGTGACGGCAGGTCCCATGCTGGAGCAAGAGCGGATTTATGGTCTCCCCACCTCCTGGAAAGCTAAGAACCCCTCTCGGCCCTGGGAAGGCGGCCAATATCAAAATAAATTGTTGCTACAGGAATATGTACCTCGCTTGAAATCCATGGGCTTCGAAGGAATGACAGGGTACGTGTATCATAATTTCTATGAGAAAGACAATCGCTCCTATGCTGATATGCGGGAGACTTATCGTAGTCATTGGAAGTTATGGGGAGAA
Organism: Algoriphagus faecimaris; assembly: GCF_900101705.1. Classification (GTDB taxonomy): domain Bacteria; phylum Bacteroidota; class Bacteroidia; order Cytophagales; family Cyclobacteriaceae; genus Algoriphagus; species Algoriphagus faecimaris. The sequence goes on from NZ_FNAC01000037.1 coordinate 48,361, forward strand.
AAATTCAAATCAGACGCTAATTTCGAGTACCAAATCCCTGTAGCTATGGGTTGGGATATGAGACCGGCGGGAGGCACTTGGCCCCAACAAACGGGTTTTCCGTCCGAGCCTTACAAGGATCGGGTGCATAGCACAAAAGCTACATTTAAGGCCAAGCTCCTAGAAGCTCAAGACTTTTCCAAAAAGAACCGCAATGCCAACGGGAATACCATCATGATTTGCTGCTGGAATGAATACCTCGAGGGCAACTACATCGAGCCTACTGAAGGACATGGATTTGATTATTTGGAAGCAATCCGGGAGGTCTTTGGGAAGTGACTGTTTTTCTAAATAGGCTTAGGTTTAAAATAGTAAAAGTCAATCTTTAACCTCCATCCGGAAAAATTAATCAGAAAGAAAAAAAATTCTAAAATTTTAAACATTGCTCCTGATTTTTATGAGAATGGCACTTTTATTTATGATCCCATACTGTTCATTGCCGTTCATCAAGAATTTTGGATCCAAAAAACATAGCTTTTTCTAAGGATAACCATCAGTTTTTTCTTGTTTTCCAAAACCTATTTGATGCCTTGGAGTTAGTAATCCTAAATTTCAGAAAGATGCGTTTATCGATATCATTGGTATTTCTTTTGGCGGTAGGGGTCTTTGTCTACATAGGACAAAATGCCTCCAACTTGTCTACCAATGGCATTTTTATTGGCTTATACGAAATCTTGGACTCTGGAATCGAAGAGGAAAAGGAAGAAAAAGTAAAAACTTTGGTCTTTTATTTCTCTAACCATTCTTATCATCACCTTTTTGACGAGTTTGAGCTGAATCATGCTCACTCCTATCTTTTATTTGGGTATCAATCGGAATTACCCTCGGTGGATTTGCCTCCCGAACCTTTTTTAAGTTAAGAACCCATCTATCTACTCCCATTTTAAAATTGAATGGCTGCCCAATCTCATAGAAAAAGTTGGGAGTTTTGCCCTAAAAAAACATTAAGATTGGGTAAAAGGGATGCGGATATTTTCTAAATCAAAATTATCAGGGTGGCCCCCTCCTCCTTAGATGGGGAGAACACTACTACCTCAAAAATGAGGTATCAAATCATTCTAAAAAACTAACAAATGAATCTTAACTATAAGCTAGGAATCGCTAGCATTCTACTACTATTTGGTATTTTGACCAATGCTAAAGCACAAAATACAGGTACCATTGCAACGCTTCTCGAACTGGAAGACAATCAATATTTTGCAGATCGGGACAGTGCCTATTTAGATCCCTACTATGGGTTGAAGAAATTGATCTACGGCAATAGAAGATTTGCCGACGACAAAAGCATCCGACCGAGACAGACTGATGCAGACTTGAAGAGTAACGAATTGGGTCAGGCGCCTTTTGCGACCATTATTGGATGTGCAGATAGTCGGGTACCCAATGAGATCATCTTTGACCAAGGAGTAGGTGATTTGTTTATCACTCGTACTGCCGGTCAGGTGATGGCTGAGGCTTCCTATGGCACCATAGAATACGCTACTGTGGTCCTTGAGACTAAGTTAATCGTAGTATTGGGTCATCAGTCCTGCGGTGCAGTTGGCGCTGCCATGAAACTCCCTGAAAACCCTCCTGGACACGTGGTTACCTTGATTAATGCCATCAAACCAGCTTCGCTGAGGGCCAAGGCTGCCAATCTTTCTGCGGAGGATGCACTAGATTATGCAGTGAGAGAAAATGTCATCGAGCAAGTCAATATGCTACGCAATTTGGAGCCGGTCCTGAGTAGAAAATCAGCTAGCGGAGAGGTACTCATCGTGGGTGCGGTTTACGATTTGAAATCCGGCTACGTCAACTTTATAGAGGAGACGATCAGCAGCCTGCCAAGATTCTCTAACTAAACCGAAAATATAAAAGGGCTAGGTCAGGCCTAGCCCCTTATTTACCTTTCCATGATGAGAAAATATTTATTGTTGGCTTTTGCAGTTTTTACCGTATACTCAAGCCAAGCCCAATCAAACGTAGACAATGAGCAACTAGGCGCTTGGTACATGTATTTCTTTACCAAGTCCTTCGAAAATAGCCGATTCGGTATCCAAGGTGATTATCAGTTTCGCTATTGGAATTTCGGTTCAGATAAGGAGCAGCTGCTGCTTCGTACAGGCCTCACCTATAACCCCATCAATACCAATATTCTATTGACCGCGGGCTATGGATTTATTTCCTCGGGGGAATTTGGGGAAAGTCGTGAAAATGTAATCGAACACAGAATCTACCAAGAAGTATTGCTTCCTCAGAAAATCGGAGAGCGAATTTACCTGACGCATCGCTTCAGATACGAGCAGCGATGGGTAGAAAATCAGGCTATGCGAACTCGCTATCGCTACAATATCTTTATGAATATCCCTTTGAACCGAACCAAATTGGAGAAAAAGGCAGTCTATCTTGCACTCTACAATGAGCTCTTTATCAATGGTCAAAAATCCATTGGTGATGGAAGGACTGTGGAGTATTTTGATAGAAACCGAACCTATCTGGGACTAGGATATGGCCTACGGGACAACTTGCGAATGCAAGTAGGTTGGATGAATCAAACCGTCGATAGCTACAGCAAAGCACAGGCACAAGTTAGTCTCCATCATAGTTTCTAAAAGACCAAAAAGCCCGAAGCAGCAAAATATCTGTTTCGGGCTTTGTTTTATTATGACTCCTGAAACTAAGAAGAGAACATTAGGGGAAATATGTTCGACACCCTTCGGAGTCGGTGGTGGGTGGGATTTGGGTCATTGTTTTCAACAGGTTTCACCTGACTGCCGTCAAAGGCAGGCCCATGGCTACGCCACGGCGCACAAGTATTCAAGGTTTGACCACTTCGTGGTCAGCAATTAGAATAAATGGTGATAAGATATATAGCTATTTTTGGACGGTGAAGCCGTCCAACTGAGCATACCCCAATTGTTAGGACAGAATTCATTTGACTTCAAGTATACAGAGGCCGGTTGAGTTTTCCATATTTCCACACCTGAAAATCCCTTTTTAGATTTTCAGAAGAGTGTGGGAATGTGGTAAACTCGTTTCACGCCACCTGCTCAATCATGGAATATGCTTCTGCAGGAATTCTGTTGTCCAGACTACTGTGCCTTCTACGGTGATTGTAATAATCCATGTATTCTGCCAGCTGTGCATAGAGATCCAATCCGTCCTGTGGTGGGTTGAGATAAATCTTTTCGTACTTGATGGTTCTCCA
>NZ_FNAC01000013.1 GCF_900101705.1 Algoriphagus faecimaris
GGGATATAATCATCCCCCTGTGTGTCGCGCTCCCGTCATGGATATTTCATGATGTTTCAATCAAAAGGTGAGCAGGGAAGAAGAAACCAAAGCCTCGAGTAAAGCTAGGCTTTGGTATTGATTGTTGATTGCATTGATGCGCTTGAGCTGGTAATTAAGTAGCTGCTGATGTGCTTGAAGCACATTTTCAAGTGTGGTGGCATTACTTGCATAGGCGGTTTCCAAAAGTTGTATTTGTTGGTTGACCAGTTCTATCTGAGCTTCGTAAAGAGAAAGATTACGCTCGCTTTCTTCCCAAGTTCGAAAGGCCTCAGCCCACTCCATCGCAAGAAGGTTTTCAGTTTTATTTCTTTCCAGCCTTTTGGATTCCTGTAATAGCTCCGCTTCTTTTATTTTGGACTTGATTTTTTTCCGATAAATGGGAAGCGTGATATTAACCATGGGCATGATCATATTTTCACCTCCCATAAACATTCCGTTTTCTGGTCTTGGAGCAAAAGTCATATAATTGACACCTGCACCCAGCATGGGTTTCCCTTCCAGATTTGCCATTTTGGCTTGCTGTTGATAGGCTCCAATCTCCGCATCGTACATTTCCAGCATAGGGTTATTTTGCCAGATGCTGTCTAGGATTTCCTGTTTTTGTAAGGAAAGCTGAGGCTGAACCAGCTGTGATGGAAGATTGATTTTTGCATCTATCCCTCTATTGAGTAGCTGATTGAATGTTATTTTTAGTGGTTCTTCATCGGCATGTAGTTGCTCGATGCTATTCTCCAATTCTTTGATCTCAATCTTTATTTGAAGTACAGCATTTATGGTTGTTTCAGAGCTACTCATGGCAGCGGTACCCATGCCTTCAGCTGAAGAAGTCGAAGAGTTGTTAGATGTGTTTCCCATTGCTGACATTCCCGATGAGGCGGAAGATGAATTAGAACTGGCAGCGGGAGTAGGTGAGGAGGGGCTAATTGTATTCCCCGAAGTACCGGATTTGAATCTCATCAAGGCCAATTCTTCGTATTTTTTTAGGAATTCAAGATTTTCCTGAGAAATCTCAATTTCTTCACGTAAACGAATCATTTCATACCAAGTCCGCTTGATTTGAAAGAAAAGCCGGTTTTTCTCTTCCAAAAAAAGCTGGTACTGAGCCTGAGCCATTTGATTAGCTTCTTTTTTTTGGGTGCTAATCATTCCAAACCAAGGAAACATCTGCATCAATCTGAAATCTGCCGATTGATTGCCCATAAACCTTTCCATCGGCTGTAAAAACACTCCCGCTTGCAATTCAGGATCCGGTAAGCTGGGTTGATGGCTTCGCTCAAGTGCCGCTTCATATCGCAAGTAGGAGGCCTTCAGACCTGGATTATTTTCTGCTGCTTCGAGAAGATAATCATCTAAGGATTGCGCCTGGATCTGTTCAGGTAAGAACAAGGAACCTTGTATGAGCAACCAGAGAAGTAGCATACCACAGTGCGGATTGACCTGTGGAAATAATAATTTCCACTTTTCCGTTCTTGGTTGATATTTCAATTTCAAAGTCTTATTTGTCATGACTTTAGGCGTTTAATTCCTCGGTAAAAACCTTGGAGTTGTTTTTAAATTTTCGCTCTGCCCACCAGCAGTAGAGTGTGGGGACTATGAATACTGTGGTGACTTCCAGAATCATCCCGCCCAAAGCAGGAATAGCCATGGGAATCATAATATCTGAACCTCTTCCAGTGGAGGTGAAAATTGGTAGCAAAGCTAAAAATGTGGTAGCGGTGGTCATCATACAGGGAAGAATTCTTCTTTTTCCTGCTTCAAGCACAGCTTCTCTTATTTCTTTGATGGATTTAGGTTCGTTTTCCCTGAAGCTTTGATCCAAATAGGAGGCAACTACTACACCGTCATCAGTGGCTATACCGAACAATGCAATAAAACCGACCCAAACGGCTACGCTGAGATTGTAGACCTTCATTTGAAAAAGGTCTCGCATATTATTTCCGAAAAGACTGAAATTCATAAACCAATCCTGTCCATAGAACCAAATCATTAAAAATCCTCCTGAAAAGGCCATTGCTATTCCTACAAATACAAATAGCGAGGTAGACACAGCCCTAAACTGAAAATAAAGGATCAGAAATATCAAGATCAAAGAAAGAGGAACCACAACCGAAAGGCGCTTTTCAGCCCGTAGCTGATTTTCATAAGAGCCAGAGAACTGAAAGCGCACTCCATTAGGAATTTCCAACTCGCCAGAGTCAATTTTTCCTTGAATGTAGCGCTGTGCATCTTCAACCACAGTTACCTCTGCGAATCCAGGCATCTTGTCTAACAATACATAACCTACTAAGAAGCTGTTTTCTCCACGGATCATATCCGGCCCAGGGCGATAGGAAATTTTTGCCAACTGCCCGAGAGGGATGTAGCTTCCTAAAGGAGTCGGTACTTGTAGATTTTCAATCGCGTAGGGGTCGTCTCTAAACTCCCGAGCGTACCTAACTCTAATTGGAAATCGCTCTCTTCCCTCTACCGTGGTACTGAGTTTCATGCCTCCTATGGCCGTCTCAATAAAATCTTGAACATCGACGACATTCATTCCATACCGGGAGATCTGATCTCTATCTATATCTAGTTCTAAGTAGGGCTTTCCTACGATTCGATCTGCAAAAACAGCTTCTTTTTTGACAGAAGGGACCTCTTTAAGGTATTTTTCCAACTCTAAACCAAAGGATTCAATCGTTTGTAAATCTGGGCCATATACTTTTATTCCCATAGGAGCTCTCATGCCTGTTTGCAGCATGACGAGTCGAGTTTCAATAGGTTGTAGCTTGGGAGAGGAGGTGACCCCCGGTAGATTGACTACGTTGACGATTTCATCCCAGATGTCATCTGCTGTTTGAATATGATCTCTCCATTGGCGAAAATATTCTCCATTTTCATCAGGGATTAGATCCTCCACTTGAATTTGATTGGGAGACATGGTGCCCCGATCATACAGTGACCCATCTTTCAATTCATATTTTCCATCTTTTATTTTAAATCTTAGCCGATTACCGTTTAGGTCCGTGGCATATTCTGATTTATAATTGATGGTATTTTCAAACATATTCATCGGAGCAGGGTCGATGGCGGTTTCTGCTCGCCCTGCTTTGCCCACTACCATATCCACTTCAGGTATCGCAGTGACTAGCATATCAAGTCGCTGTAAAACTTCTTTATTTTCCTCGACACCTGCGTGAGGCATAGTGGTAGGCATTAATAGAAAGGAACCTTCATTGAGTGAAGGCATGAATTCCTTGCCCAATCCAGGGAAAGTATGTGTCAATCCAGACCAAAACCCTGTAGTTCGGATGTTGATTCCTACGCTATCGAAGGCTTTGGGTACGATGCCAAATACACGCCCAAACCCCAACCAAACACTTACACCAAGAAGAATCACTAATAAAGGGAAGAGTAGGAAAGTCCCTTTGTTGGCCAGGCACCAATTTAGGATTTGGGGGTAAATTCGGATGAATCCTGCAAAACTACCCAAGACCAAGCCTAAGAGAAGGGCAATAAATATAAAGTTGGTGAATGTGCTCACTGATACACCTAATGGCATCCACTGCTGTGTCAAAAGCCAGGCAACAAATACTAGGGTGACTGTAATGATGAGCAGGTTTTTATTCTTTCCGATACTTTCTGGAAAATGAAAAGAGAGGCTATGTACCAGCCCGTAGCCGAAAAGTAACCAACCTCCCCATGACCAAAAAGTGAAAGCGATCAAAGGGCCAAGGATTAGTAATCCGTAATTCAAATAACGGCCAATTTTGCCTTTTGCACTTTTCAAACTGAAGATCCAATGTGAAAAAGCCGGCATAATCAGCAGCGTGAAGATCACCGCTGAGATCAAAGCAAAAGTTTTGGTATAAGCCAAAGGTCCGAAAAGCTTGCCCTCTGCTGCTTGTAGTGTAAAGACAGGCAAGAAGCTAATTATTGTAGTACTGACAGCGGTTAGGATGGCACCCGAAACTTCTGCAGAGGCAAGGTAAACGGTCTTGAGTTTGGACTCTCCTTTAGGGGCCATTTCTAGATGTCGAAGGACATTTTCATTGAGAATGATTCCTAAATCTACCATGGTCCCAATAGCAATGGCTATCCCTGAAAGGGCGACGATATTGGCATCGACCCCGGTATACTTCATAAAGATGAAGCACATTAATACTGCTAAGGGTAGTAGGGCCGAAATCAAAAGTGATGCTCTCAGATTATACACCATCACTATTATCACGAGGATGGTAATCAATATTTGTAGGCTGATAGCTTCATAAAGTGTCCCTAATGTCTCATAGATAAGACCTGTACGATCATAAAATGGCACTAGGGTCACCTTGGAGGTAGTACCGTCTGCCAAAGTCTTGGTAGGAAGGCCTTGGGAAAGCTTTTCTATCTCAGCTTTGACTCCTTCTATCACTTGTAGAGGATTGTCACCATACCTAGCAATGACGACTCCGCCCACTGCTTCTGCACCGCTTTTATCCAAGATACCTGACATGTTTCTAGGCTGTGGGCCAATATTTACTCTTGCCACATCCTGGATCCTGATGGGAATATTATTGGTGACTTTTACTACTGCCTTGTCCAAGTCGGCTAACTCTTCCACATAGCCCAATCCTCTGATGAAATAATCTACCCGATTGACCTCAATGGTATTGGCAGAAACGTCAAGGTTTGATTTGCGGACAGCTTCCATTACATCCATCAGACTCACATCGTTAGCTTTCAATGCACTAGGGTCTACATCGACTTGGTATTCTTTGACGTAGCCGCCTACGGAAGCTACCTCAGCGACGCCTTCCACCGCAGTAAGAGAGTAACGGACATAGTAATCTTGGATAGTTCTGAGTTCATGAAGGTCCCATCCTCCCGTGGGATTTCCTTCTTCGTCCCGCCCTTCGAGTGTATACCAAAAAACCTGACCTAAAGCCGTAGCATCAGGGCCTAGTTTGGGTTGTACGTCTTCTGGCAATAAATCGACAGGAAGTGAATTGAGCTTTTCCAAAACACGAGAACGGCTCCAATAAAACTCTATATCGTCCTCGAAAATGATATAGATGCTAGAAAAACCAAAGGCCGAACTTGACCTGACACTTTTCACGCCGGGGAGCCCCAAGAGTGAAGTAGTCAAGGGGTAGGTGATTTGATCCTCTACATCTTGAGGAGATCGACCCATCCATTCAGTAAATACGATTTGTTGGTTTTCCCCAATATCAGGAATGGCATCTACGGGAACAGGATCTCGAGGAAGTATCCCCACATTCCAGTTGAAAGGTGCCGTAACAATACCCCAGCCTATAATCAGTAGGAGGAATAAAATCGTGACTAGTTTATTTTCAAGAAAATACTTGACGATTCGGTTTATCATATATCATGAGGTTTAGCATTAAGAATTTCCCATTCTGTGTAGAAGGGCTTGCCTATGACAGCAGAGCTGCCAAACCTCAGGTCTAGATCAGGTAGGTTTCATACAGGATATGAAGTTCCTGTAGAAGAGGAGGGGAGGAAAAATATTCTTTTTCGTCATTAGCTTGAAAGAAAAAATCACTTCCAAAAGTAATAATATGAAAAAGTGCAACAGCAAAATTTAGGTCTAACGCTATCGTTAATTTTTTAAGCTGAGTTTCTTCATCAACTTGGAGATGCTCGGTAATATTTTCGCAGCAGGTGTTTTCATCCTGCTTATTATCTTCCTTGTTTTCGCTGTGGTCCATCGGCATTGCCATTCCACAGTCCAGGTGCTTTTGACCAAAACCAATTTCAGAATTCATCGCATAACCCATACAAAAATGGGTAGTCTTTGCCATCCCAACGGAGGAAAAGAATACAAATAATGCCATGAATATGGAAATGAAAGGTTTCATCGATTCAAAAGTACGGAAATTAATTTTATTTGTTCAAAATAGCTTCACTACTTCTGACATAAGGCATGAGTTAAGTCCTTGATCTTATGCCTTATGTCGGTTCAGTAGTTTCTTTGCACTTAGATTTCCTCTGCTATAAACCCAGCTCTTAACACCGCTTTTTTTATGTCTGCGGCTTCAAGACTTTCTGTTTGAACACTGAGGGTGCGCTGTGGATCTTCAAGGTTCACTTCCCAATTATTGATTCCACTTTGCTCGTTGAGCTTTGGGCTTACTTTTGAGAGGCAATTAGTACACTGGATGTTGGTTTTAAATTTCAAGGTTTTCATGCTATAATTTTTATTTGGTGAATAAATGGTGCTAACTGTATTGATTTTAAAGAGCTTTAGCCTTTAATCTCAGGCTATTCATGACTACAGAGACCGAGCTGAAAGCCATCGCTGCACCTGCAATCATAGGGTCTAGTAGAAACCCATTGATCGGATAGAGTATCCCTGCTGCTATCGGAATTCCGATCACATTGTAAACAAAAGCCCAGAAAAGATTTTGACGTATCCCACGTACAGTCTGATGAGAAAGCTTGAAAGCCTGTGGGATTTTCAGGAGATCAGAGGTAATCAAAGTAATCTTGGCTACGTCCATAGCGATATCCGAACCGTGCCCCATGGCTATACTTACATCGGCTTGTGCTAAGGCTTCGGAATCGTTGATCCCATCTCCAACCATAGCTACTTTTTTACCTTTTTGCTGAAGTTCTCGGACAATCTGTGCTTTGTCCTGTGGTAAGAGACTGGCCTTAATGTGAGAGATTCCTACCTCGGAAGCTATAGCTGTTGCCGTTTCTAAATTGTCACCTGTAAGCATCCATACATCAATATGTTGGTCTTTAAGCTTTTGAATGGCGTTTTTAGAACTTGCTTTCACTTGATCACGGATTCCAAGAATGGCAATTACTTTATTTTCAGAGGCAAAATAGATGATTGTTTGCGCATTTTTAGCCCAATCATCAGCTTTGGTGGCAATCTCTGAGGGGACAGTAATTCCCACTTCCTGGATGAGCGCGTAATTTCCCGCCCAATAAGTTGTCTCCTTTAATTGGCCTTTTACGCCTTTACCGGTAATACTTTCAAATTGTGATAGCGGAATTTTTTTGATTTTTTTCTCCTGAAAATATCGCTGAATGGCTTCCGCTAGGGGATGTTCGGAGACAGATTCTAATCCATAAAGTACAGAAGAAAGCTGCTCCTCGTCTTCCTTTTCGATAAACCAAGCAATTTCTTGGACGGTTGGCTTTCCAGAAGTGATTGTGCCTGTCTTATCCAATAGTAATGTGTCTATTTCGCGAGCTAACTCTAGGCTCTCGGCATCTTTGATTAAGATTTGATGTTCGGCACCTTTACCCATACCCACCATGATAGCAGTAGGAGTAGCGAGCCCAAGGGCACAGGGGCAAGCAATTACCAGTACAGAAATAGAGGTTAGGAGTGCCTGAGTAAATGCATTTTCTCCGCCTATAAGCATCCAAGTAACGAAGGTGACTATTGAAATCAGGATGACGGTTGGAACAAAAATGCCTGCTATTTTATCTACTAACTTTTGGACAGGAGCTTTACTTCCTTGGGCCTTTTGCACACTTTGGATAATCTGTGCAAGCATAGTCTCTGAGCCTACTTTCTCAGCCTCAAATTGGAAACTTCCCTTTTGATTTAAAGTGCCTGCAAAGACGGAGTCCGTTTTCTTCTTTTCTAAGGGGAGAGGCTCTCCCGATATCATGCTTTCATCCACAAAGGACATTCCTGATAGTACTTTTCCGTCAACAGGGATTTTTTCTCCCGGCTTGACAAGGATATGCATGCCTTTTTTGACCTCCTCGATGGGAATAGTCCGTTCCGACTCACCTTCTAAAATGGTCAAGGTTTTGGCCTGTAGTCCCATCAGTTTTCTTATGGCTTCTCCTGTTCCGGTCTTGGCCCGCTCTTCGAGTAATTTACCAAAAGAGATAAAAGTAATAATCACCGTAGCCGCCTCGTAGTAAACATGAGGACTAAGTCCTTGGCGGAGCCAAAATTCCGGATTTAGTGTATTAAAGACGCTAAATATGAAGGCAATTCCTGTACTCAGTGCCACCAAAGTGTCCATATTGGCTTTACCGTGACGAGCTTGCTTCCATGCATTTACAAAAAAATGGCCTCCAAAATAGAACAAAATAGGAATGGATAAAACGAGAGAAATCCATCTCCCTGCTTGCCAATCCATGAAAAACATTCCAATGATAAAAACGGGAAGCGTCAAAATAGCAGCTCCTATCGATTGTTTTTTAACTTTTTTATAGTGGTCTTTCTGATAGGTTTCCTGTGCATCTTGGGTGTTTTTACTTAAAATAAGTCCATAGCCCACATCTTGAAGTGCCTTATCTAAATCTTCGGCTGTGAGACTGTTTTCAAATTCTACCCAAACAGAGTTGGTGGCGAAATTTACCGAAGCGGCCTTTACTCCTTCGGTATAAGTCAAAATGGTCTCCACGCTTGAGGCGCAGGCTGCACAGGTCATCCCTGTGACTGGAAAGGTTTTCTTTTGGAGATTATTTTCCACGGTTTGCATAGTACAAAGATCGGATCTTTCGTACTCTAGTCTGTTATGAAATTTTGAGAAAAACTTATAAAATTTTGAGGGTTTGAAATGGCTTAAAGCTCATCCAGGTTTTTTCGCTTTCCGGAATTTTGTTTGAATTGGGAAGGAGTCATTCCTGTCTCTTTTTTAAATAGAGATGAGAGGTAAGCGGCAGAACTATAGCCCAGTAGAAAAGCTATTTCAGCCATTCCTTTTTCATCATAAAGGATCCATTCCTTGGCTTTTTCGACCTTTAGTCTCGTAATATACTTCTCGATAGTCAATCCTTCCACTTGAGAAAAAAGCCTACTCATTTGAGCGTAGTCTTGATCTAACTTTTGTTCTAAAAATTCAGAGTAATTAGTGGATAAAATTTCTTCGGAATGATGGATTTGATGAATCAAAGTGTTTTTGATGATTTGAATCAAGGAAGCGTTTTTTGACTCTAAAATTTCAAAGCCCTGCTCTTTCAGACGCTGTGAAAGTGCTTGGTGTTGCTTCTCATTGAGATGTTGATCTAGGTCTATTACACCCAAGTCTACAGATCGAAAGTCAATCGCTAGATCTGTTAAGATGTGTTTTATCGCTTGCACACAGCGCGGACAGACCATGTTTTTGACTCGGATTTGTATTGGTTTCTCCATGGTTAAAAAAGGTATCTGAATTTTAAAAAGTTCACATGCTACAAGAAGGAAGAAAAAAATCCTGACTTCAACGAAGTCAGGATTTTATAGGATCGATATAAGTACTATTGATTTATTTTTTGCTTTCTGTGGGGCGATTTGACTTTTCTATTTTGTCCCCGTCTTTTAGCTCCTTACTCACCGTAAAATAAGGTCCCGAAATCACTTCCTGTCCGGCGGTAAGCCCTTCTACTACTTCAATATTTTGAAAATCAGATATTCCTGTTTTGATTTTCGTCATTTTAGCGACACCGTCTTCTATTAAAAAAACCAATTCTTGTGGACGGGTGGTACCGTCAGATAGAGTGTCTAGTTTATCTTCTCTCGTTGTCACTGCGGCTAGAGGGACAGATAAGGTATTGTCCTTTTGATTGGTGATGATTTCTACAGAAGCTGTCATTCCAGGACGAAATGGATATCGATTGCCTTGATTGACTAGGTCCTGATAAGAGCTGTTTAGAATTCTAATCTTTACTTTGAATTCTGTGACGGCATCGGAAGAGGCTTTCGCATTGGCAGTGTTGGCAATACTAGTCACTATTCCTTTAAATCTTTTGCCATCTGAGGAATAAGCGTCAACATCTATTAGAGTAGTATCTCCCAATGAAAGCCTTACAATATCGTTCTCATTGACATCTACTCGGACCTCCATTTTTGTCAGGTCTGCTATCGTGAGCATTTCTGTACCGGCCATCTGTTGCGTACCCACCACACGTTCACCTTTTTCTACCAATAGATTGGAAACTATTCCACTCACAGGTGAATAGACACTGGTAAGTCTCAAGTTTTCAGCTGCCTCATTGACTGTGGCTTGAGAGCTTTTTACCACAAATTCGGCTGCATTGACACTTTGCTTGGCGGCTTCGAGATCTTTCTGAGCAGTAATGTAATTGGCTTCCGCTTGCTCAAAATCCGCATCTGATATTGCCTTTTGCTCGTAAAGTGATTTCTGTCGCTTGTATTCAAGTTCACTTCGTGTAAACTGGGCCTCAGCTCGTTGTAAACTTGCTCTGGATTGTGCTAGATTAGCTTGCTGCTGATTGAGATTGGCACGGCTTCGCTCAAGGGCTGAGATGAAATTATCTGGTCTGATTTTCACCAATAACTTACCCTCTGAAACTGAATCGCCTTCTTGTATATTTAATTCAATAATCTCACCTGCTACATCTGGACTTAGATTAACTTCTATTTCCGGCTGGATTTCTCCAGAAGCACTTACTTTTTCAATGATTGATTTATTGCCGACTTCGGCTGTTTCTACTTTAGTCACACTTTCTCCACCTATCCAGCCAGCTGATCTGGCGATGATAGCAAAAATGATCAGGATTCCGACTATACCCAGTAGGTAGTAGATAAATTTATTTGATTTTTTTGATGCCATGGTTTAGTTGAGGTTGATGGGATTGCCCAAATAGAAATCTAGAACTTTTACTCGGAAAATATAGGTGTATTTAGCATTGATTAAGTCCGCTTGTGCATTGAAGAAATTAGCTTGCGAAACTTGAAAATCCACTGAATTAATAGCGCCTAAGTCAAAACGCTGTTGAGAAATACGAAATGATTCCTCTAGACTCTTTACTCTTGTGAGTGAGGCCTGATAGGACTGCTCTGCAGCGAGCGCATTGTTGTATGCTGTTTCAATATCCTGTCTCAGCTGGTTTTCTGCCTCTTGCTGAGCGATTTCTGCAAGTCTTTCTTGCACTCTTGCTCTTTGTAGATTAGCCTTATTATTGAATTGAGAAAAGATTGGAATATTAAGCTGCAGATTCACCGATTGGGATAAGTTATTTTGTATTTGCTGTCCTAATGGGTCTGGTTCCCTGCCCGGCGCTGCCCGATCTACATAATTGGAGAAAAGATTGGCGCCTACCCCTAGCGTAGGGTAAAACTGACCTTTTGCGATTTTTACCCCTAGACGAGCACTCTCTAAAGAGGCTTCAGCCGCTTTTATTTCAGGCATATTGTCCACAGCAGCCGCAAATATAGAACTAGCGTCCTCTGTGAGTGTGAGACCTTCGTTGATTTCCAGTTTGGGTTCTATGATTTCAAAATCTTCCGTGTAGGGGATCTGAAGGGCCTGAGCTAAATTAAGCTTGGAAAGATTAAGCGATTGATAGGCATTGATTACCTCCAGTTCATTAGTAGCCACTTGAGCCTCTAGATCTAGTCGGTCCGCTAAAGGTAGCGAACCTGCATCTACCAATCTTGTCGTCCGGTCAAGCTGCTCACGTGTTGTTGCGAGCTGCCGTTCTGCGATTTTTGCCTGCTCTCTGTTAAATACAATGTTGATGTAAAGATTAATCACATTAAGTGTGATCGTATTCTTCGTTGCCTCGATATTATAGGTGCCTGCTTCTAGGTCTATTTTTGCCTGATTGATGGAGTTGGTCAGGCGCTGACCCGCGAAAAGCGTAGCGTTGGAATTGGCAGACACGTTGATATTGCCTATACGCTGCGTTTCAAAGAGGTTGGTTACGGGGTTAATAGATCTACCCCAGCGATATCCCGTACTTGCTCCGGAGGAAAGGGACGGAAGTCGTGCTCCTTGAGATTGGAGTAGTGTCGCTTCATTTGATAGTTGGTTTAGTTCACTTCGCTTCAGTGTCAAGTTGTTTTCAAGTGCTATTTTCACGGCTGACTCAAGATCTATGGGGCCGGTCAATTGTTGGGAATGAGCACTAAAAAAACCACTAACGCTAAAAGCTAAGCCTAGTAAAAGCTTTTTCATAAATTAGTTATAGGTCAATATCTGGTATGTAAATTAGTTCGTTTATCCAGGGTAAAGATTTTAAATATTCAATAGTAATGGGGGCGATTCCCGAGTCCATTTCAATGACATGGCAGGCAAGATCATTTTTTCCTTTTCTCGAGACCGACATGGTCGCAATATTTGTTTTTTCTTGAGCGATGACAGAAGAAATAAAGGCAATAGCTCCGGATACGTCCTTTGCTTTGATAATTAGTGTGTGGGCTTGTGCAGAAAAGTTGGCTACAAATCCGTCAACCTCGGCAATATTGATCAATCCTCCACCTAGACTTTCTCCTACGACTTCAATGCTTTTGCCATTTTTTGTCAAAAGCAATTTGATGGTGTTGGGGTGATGAATAGAAGAATTTCCGATTGACTTAAAGTGATATTTAAGCCCTTTTTCTTTGGCAATTTCTAAGGCATCTCTTATCCGCTCGTCGTCAGTCTTGAAATCCATCAGGCCCCCAATGATCGCTCGATCACTTCCATGACCTTCATAGGTTCTTGCAAAGGAATTGTAGAACAAAATCGACACCTCATCAGGAGTGCCTCCTAAGACTCGAATAGCAGCCCTAGCAATTCTCACTACTCCTGCCGTGTGGGAAGAGGAGGGACCTATCATCACCGGACCTATCATATCAAATACACTACTTTTTCCAGCCATCGCCTTTTGAACCCAATTTTAATGCTAAGGTAAAGTCTATTCTTATTTCTTTGGTCAATTTGTTGAATTATGCGCAATTTGAGCTTCTTTTTGATTTATTTCAAGAAATTTTAACAGTTTAGTATCTAAACATAATTCGATATTGTACGAATACGAACGTATTTATGAACGAATTTGAAACAGTATTTTATTCCGAAGGAAATTCGGGTCTTTGGCAGCAGAACCCCTGCCTAGGATTTCCTAACAGAGCTTTGAGTTTTGGAGATGGACTATTCGAAACTATGGTCTGGGAAGAAGGGACTATTCGATACTTTGACCTTCATGTGGAAAGATTGGTCAATGGAATGAAGCTGTTGGGTTTAGATATTAGTCAAATTGATCCAAATTCAGTCTTGGAACTAGTCAAAGGTGAAAAGCCAAGACGAATAAAGTGGATCGTATATCGGACTGGTGGAGGTAAATACTCGCCCGAAACTTCAGGAATTAATCAGCTTATTGAAGTCTCTGCATTTCAAGCGAGTGGCAAAGTTGTGAGTGAGGCAGTTTTTAGCAAAAAGGTGTTTTTGACAAAAACGATGTTTTCCCATTGTAAAACCTTAAATGCACTTCCCTATATTCTTGCGGCAAAAGAGCGGATAGAGCGCCAAGTAGATGAAATTATTTTGCTGGATTCTTTTGGCAATATTGCGGAAGGTGGTTCTTCCTCTATATTTTGGAGGAAGGGGGAAAAGGTATTTACACCTTCTTTAGCAACCGGCTGTATAGCAGGAATCAGCCGAAAGGTAATTATCCAAAAATTGGTAGATCAAGGGGTAGAAGTGACGGAGGGATTATTTAAAAAGTCTGATCTGCTGACAGCTGATCAAGTATGGATATCTAATGTCACCGGTATAAGGTATATCCAATCTGTTGAAGGACAGGATTTTCATTCTGAGCCCATGTCTAATCTCCAAAACTTATTTTGATTTTTTCAGCAAAAATGTTGAGAGGTTATAGCTCGTTCCTGCTAAAATCTTATATTTATTGCCTTATATTTTATCTATTAGTCTTGTAACAAAAACGTTTGCCCAAAAACTAACCTATTAATCCATATGCTCTTAGAACCCTTAGATTTAGTAGTATTTGTAGGATACTGTTTGCTAATTATTGGAATGGGGCTTTTTGTCTCTAGAGAGAAAAAAGGTCACGTGAAAAATTCCTCCGATTATTTTCTCGCCTCCAAAGCACTACCTTGGTGGGCAGTAGGAGCGTCATTGATTGCTTCTAATATCTCTGCAGAGCAATTTATTGGAATGTCCGGATCAGGTTTTGCACTCGGTTTGGCAATTTCTACTTACGAGTGGATGGCAGCAGCTACATTGTTGGTAGTGGCTATATTCTTCCTGCCCATATATATTAAAAAGGGTATTTATACCATGCCAGGATTTCTCTTGGATCGCTATGATACGCGAGTGAGGACAACTATGGCGATTTTCTGGCTTCTGCTCTATGTCTTTGTCAACTTGACTTCAGTACTTTATCTTGGAGCACTAAGTTTAAATACCATCTTAAATGTGCCGATGGTGTACGGAATCATAGGTCTTGCCCTTTTTGCGATGATCTATTCGATTTACGGTGGTCTCAAAGCAGTAGCATGGACTGATGTAGTGCAGGTGGTCTTTTTGATCGCTGGTGGATTGGCTACTACTTACATAGCGCTTCAGATGGTAGGCGGAGGAGATGCCTGGGAAGGATTGGGCTTATTAAGAAGAGAGGTGCCTGGACATTTTTCTATGATCCTATCCAAAGGTGAAATGATGATTCCTGACGGTAAGGGTGGTACTTACGATGCCTATCAAGATCTACCTGGAATATCGGTTCTAGTTGGAGGAATGTGGATTACCAATCTGAGTTATTGGGGTTTCAATCAGTATATTACACAGCGGGCCTTGGCGGCAAAAAGTTTGGATGAAGCCCAAAAAGGGATGATTTTCGCCGGATTTTTGAAACTATTGATGCCATTGATCGTGGTCATTCCAGGGATTGCAGCTTGGGTGATTGTAAAAAATGGGATCGATGTTGACTTTATCGAATCGATGAAGGATCCTATATCGGGTTTGACCAAGTCGGATAGAGCTTATCCCACCTTATTACAATTGCTACCTGTAGGACTTAAAGGTTTAGCTTTTGCAGCCTTGACTGCGGCGATTGTATCCTCTCTCGCGTCCATGGCTAATAGTACTTCTACGATTTTCACCATGGATATTTATAAGAAATACTTTGGTCAAAATGCAACTGAAAGTAAGCAGGTAAAAGTAGGTCGTATCACAGCAGCGGTATCTTTTATTATAGCAGCACTAGTAGCTCCTGCTTTGGGACAGTTGGATCAGGCATTTCAGTTCATTCAAGAATATACGGGCTTTATCAGTCCCGGAGTCTTTGCTATTTTCTTTTTTGGTGTATTCTGGAAGAAAACCACATCAAATGCCGCGTTAGTAGGAGCAGGACTTAGTATTCCGCTTTCTATTATATTGAAAGTTGTTTTTCCTGCACTTCCTTTTATAGACCGAATGGGTGTGGTCTTCTTAGTCTTGGCTACCTTGATGATTATCATCTCTCTAATAGAGGGTAAAGGAAAAGATCATCCCAACAGCATTACCATTGACAAGGAGTTGTTTAAAACTAGTACTGCCTTTAAAATCGGAGCATTTATCATATCGGGGATTATTGCAGCACTTTACATTGTATTTTGGTAATCATGAGAAAGCTTTTATTAGGAATAGATATTGGGAGTTCAAGTGTCAAAGCTTCTCTACTAAGTGCAGATACGGGGAAGGCTTTGGTGTCCAAAGCTTTTCCCTCTGAGGAAATGCCTATTGATGCTCCTTCTGATGGATTTGCAGAACAGGATCCTGAAATGTGGTGGAAATATGTGCAGCAATCCACACAATACGTACTCGATCAAGCCTCAGTCAAAAAAGGCGAATTGAAAGGTATAGGAATCGCTTATCAAATGCACGGCTTGGTCGTAGTGGATAAAAATCAAAATGTCTTACGCTCCTCTATAATATGGTGTGATAGTAGAGCAGTAGGCATAGGAGATCAAGCTTTCAAGAAATTAGGGGAGGATTATTGTCTAAATAATCTATTGAACTCTCCCGGAAATTTTACGGCTTCCAAACTTCGTTGGGTGCTAGAAAATGAGCCGGAGGTAGCTTCCAAAATCCATAAAATCATGCTTCCTGGTGATTTTATTGCCATGAAACTCACAGGAGAGATCAAAACCTCCGAAACAGGACTTTCTGAGGGGGTTTTTTGGGATTTTAAAGAAAATGGCCTAAGCAAAAAGGTACTGGATCATTATCAAATTGATCCGGACTGGATTCCTGAAGTAGTTCCCTCGTACTCTCTACAGGGAAATGTGATTGCTTCAGCTTCAAAACTTACAGGAATAGAAAAGGGAATCCCTGTGTCCTACCGGGCAGGAGATCAGCCTAATAATGCCTTTTCACTTCAGGTGCTTAAACCAGGTGAATTAGCCACTACGGCGGGTACCTCCGGAACGGTTTATGGCGTTTGTGACACGCCTCTTTATGATCCATTATCTCGAGTGAATACATTTGTCCATGTCAATCACACCAAAGAAAAACCTTCCTATGGAGTTTTACTCTGTGTAAATGGGACGGGTATTCTAAACAGTTGGATCAAGCGCCTGATGGGAGGGAGTCATATCTCGTATGATGAGATGAATAACTTGGCTTCGCCTGCCGGAATCGGTGCAGAAGGCTTGGTATTTATCCCCTTTGGGAATGGAACAGAGCGGATCATGCAAAATCAACCTGTGGGAGCTCACCTTCTAGGACTGGATTTGTTAAAGCATAGTAGAAACCATATGATTAGAGCTGCTCAAGAAGGTATTGTGTCGGCTTTAACTTTTGGCTTCAGAATCATGCAGGATATGGGTATGACATTGAATACAGTGAAAGCCGGGAAAGCCAATATGTTTTTGAGTCCTATCTTTAGAAAGACGTTTATCCACATGAACCGTGTCAACTTGGAGCTTTACGATACAGATGGAGCGCAGGGGGCCGCTAGAGGAGCTGGAATCGGAGCTGGAGTCTTTACTAATGAATCAGAGGCTTTTGAAGGTCTTGAACTATTGGAAACTTTTGAGCCCAATGAAAATTTCTTTGAGCCATATGAAGAAGTTTACCTCCGCTGGAAAAATCATCTGGAGCAAATCCAGAAAATGAAGCTATAATTAATCCTTAAACCTTTTAAACCTAAATAAACCTAATATGTCGAAGACTTATTTTAAAGGGATCGATAAGATTCCATTCGAGGGAAAAGAAAGTGATAATCCACTTGCCTTTCGATACTACGATGAAAATCGAGTGATTGGAGGAAAAACCATGAAAGAGCATTTTAAGTTTGCTATCGCTTATTGGCACTCGTTCTGCGGTACGGGAGGAGATCCCTTTGGTCCAGGCACCATCAATCATCCATGGGATGCTAATCCTGATCCAGTACAAAGAGCAAAAGATAAAATGGATGCAGCTTTCGAATTCATTACGAAAATCGGAGCACCTTACTATTGCTTCCACGACATAGACTTAGTGGATGAAGGCTCCAACCTTTCGGAATATGAAAGAAGAATGGAAATCATCTCCGACTATGCCTTAGA
The DNA here is from genome assembly GCF_900101705.1 of Algoriphagus faecimaris. GTDB lineage: Bacteria > Bacteroidota > Bacteroidia > Cytophagales > Cyclobacteriaceae > Algoriphagus > Algoriphagus faecimaris. The sequence continues at coordinate 17,249 of NZ_FNAC01000013.1, forward strand.
AAAGCAAAAAGAGACAGGCGTAAAACTGCTGTGGGGCACTGCAAATGTCTTCAGCAATCCACGCTACATGAATGGAGCCTCTACCAATCCAAATTTTGATGTGTTGGCTTTTGCAGGCACGCAAGTGAAAAACGCAATAGATGCTACTATTAAATTGAGTGGAGAGAACTACGTATTCTGGGGAGGAAGAGAAGGGTACATGTCTCTTCTCAATACGGATATGAAAAGAGAAACCGAGCACCTCGCTCGTTTCCTTACAATGGCCAGAGATTATGCACGTAAGAACGGATTCAAAGGCACCTTCTTTATCGAACCCAAACCGATGGAGCCTACCAAGCATCAGTACGATTACGATTCGGCCACTGTGATTGGCTTCCTCAGACATTTTGGACTGGATCAGGATTTTAAATTAAATATCGAAGTAAATCACGCTACCCTAGCTGGTCATACCTTTCAGCATGAGCTACAGGTCGCTGCAGATGCCGGTATGCTTGGGAGTATTGACGCCAACCGAGGAGATTACCAGAATGGTTGGGATACAGACCAATTCGCTCTGAACTTACAGGAATTGACTGAATCTATGCTTGTCATGTTGACTTCGGGTGGACTACAAGGTGGAGGTGTTAATTTTGATGCTAAAATCCGTAGAAACTCCACCGACATGGATGACTTATTTTTGGCGCATATCGGCAGTATGGATGCTTTTGCCAGAAGTATGTTGATTGCTCAAGATATTTTAGACAAGTCTGATTACTTGGAGAGAAGAAAACTACGCTATTCAAGCTACGATTCTGGCAATGGAAAGGCCTTTGAAGAAGGTAAACTGACTTTGGAAGATCTTAGAAATCATGCCATGGAAGTTGGAGAACCTCTTCAAATCAGTGGTAAGCAAGAGTACTACGAAAATCTTTTGAATCGATTTATTTAATCTTTTCGAAATGAAAGTAAGCTATCCGGTTCAGTTTTGGACCGGATATTTTTTTTCATGAAGTCAAAGCTTTGGCATTTTATTAGTGACTTGAGGTAAGTATTGCCAAAGGATTATTTTAACTTGTAGAAAGCTTAAATTCTGAAAAAATCCAATCACCCGCACTTAGTCTTAGACCATGAAGAATGCCCTCTTTTTATTGATTTTGACCTTAATTGTTTCTTGTCAATCTAACAAATTTGAATCCGATGTGGAATTGCCAAGATTGCTTTCCGATGGGGTGGTATTACAAAGGGATCAGGCGGTGAAGGTTTGGGGTAGGGGAGTTCCAGGTAAAAACGTGAGGGTCGGTGTGGCTGGTACCGTAGCTAGTTCACAGGTTGATGCAGATAGCACTTGGAAAGTGACCATTCCGGCTACTCCTGCGGGTGGTCCGTTTCTTCTTACAGTCAACCAAGAGACTGTAAAAGATGTCTATTTTGGAGATGTATGGGTAGCTGGCGGGCAGTCCAATATGGAGTGGCCCATGAAATCAGGAGTACTAGGTGCGGAAGTAGAGATAGATAGTGCTGATTTTCCTCAAATACGCTTTTTCAAAGTTGACAAGAGTTATTCTGTATTACCAAAGCAAGATGTTTCTGGCGGTAAATGGACGCTTGCTGACAGTACTCATTTGGGGGGTTTCTCGGCTATAGCTTGGTACTTTGCCAAACAAAATCATCTGGAGAAAAATGTCCCCATTGGCATCATAGAGTCCAATTGGGGTGGTACACCTGCAGAAGGCTGGACACCTGCATCCCTACTAGCTGGAATGGAAAACATGAGTTTTACAGAGGAGGCAAAGGATATAATAGAGAAGCCTGAGAAATGGGAAAGAGAAAATCTCGCCAATAAAAAACGAAGTGAGATGCGGGATTTGCTGGTCAACCGTCCCGATTCAGCCACCGCTTCTGAGGTTTCTTCGGTGAGCTACAATGATTCTCAATGGAGAAAAATCCAATTGCCTCAGAATAATCCTTTAGCACATATCGCGTGGCTAAGGAAAAACTTTACGCTTAATCAGAAAACAGGATTGTCTCTTTTTCTTCCTGATGTAAATGATATGGCCTATTTCTATATCAATGGAGTCCAAATTCACCATAAAGACTGGGGACAGAGTATGCCTGAACTCAGTATACCTGAAGAAGTATTGTTTCAAGGCAAAAATACACTCACAGTTCGATTAGTAAAGACTTGGAATAATCAACCAGTTTTGGGCTCAGCGGGTAAAATGTACCTTGCTCAAAACGGCAATAAAATCAATCTTGAGGGGACTTGGTCCTATTCCAATGATTTGATAGAGCCTCAGCTTCCAAAGGTGGAGAATTTGAACTGGAAGCCCGGTATGATGTATAATGCAATGATTCATCCGCTTACACATTTTGGAATCCGTGGTGTGATTTGGTATCAGGGAGAAAGTAATGCAGGAAGACATGGGGAATACAAAGGATTGTTTACGACATTAATACAAAGCTGGAGACAAGCTTGGAGTTTCGGAGATTTCCCTTTTCTTTTTGTACAACTGGCAAATTTTATGGAGCGCCAAGAACTTCAGCCAACTAGTGATTGGGCGGCACTGAGAGAAGCACAAAGAGAGGCTTTAGTGTTGCCTAAAACCGGTATGGCAGTTGCCATAGATATTGGGGAAGCAGAAGATATTCATCCTCGCAATAAGCAAGATGTAGCAGATAGATTGTGGAGAATTGCAAAAAAAATATCCTTTGGAGATAGCGTCATTAGTCAGGGACCCCTATTGGAGTCTGTAGAAAAATTAGGTGCAGAGCTGCGATTGGTTTACACTTCTGTAGGTGGGGGATTGAGCTTGAGCTCAGGAGATGAAGTCTTGGGCTATGCGCTCCAAAACCAAAATGGTGCTTGGAAATCTTTTCCGGGTAAAATTACAGGAGTAAATGAAATCAGAATAGCCATGGAATCGGGTTTTGATCCGGTCGAACTTCGCTATGCTTGGGCTGATAATCCCGCGGTTAATTTATATAACTCCGAGAACTTGCCCGCTGTACCTTTAAGGTTTCAGATCAGGTGAATTGATAAGAGATTTTATTTAGTCAACTCATTGGCTTTAATCATATCCTCGATCATATCTTCAAACTCAGGCCTTGGAGGAATTTTGACGACATTTTCTAAGAAATCAATGGTTTCAAACAAGACTCCCTCCCAATCGTCTGAAGTAATGGAACTTGCAATCACATGGTCGCCGGATTTAGGAAATGCTTTCTCTCTCTTGAGTGCCTCAGGCGTATTTACCTGCTGATACATTTCAAGCATTCTGGGGACGGATACTACAAAATCCTGCTCCTGTGCACTTTTATAATAATACCCTAAAAATAGGGGTTGATTGATCTTTTTGAAGGTATCCTCATTCATCATGCTGTATAGCAAAACGGCCAAGCTTTCGTATCCATTGATATGGTAATCTTCAGACCAAAAAGCAGCCTTTTCACCTTCCCGATTCTGATGAATTACCTTATTTTCCATAGCGCTGACTTCCATCAAAAACTTTTGCCAAGGTTTGAAAAAGCCTCCGAGCCGTTCTCCGTTTTCTCGGATTGCAGGTGAATACAGCGCAATGGCTTTGATTTCGGGCTGTTGGCTAGCTAGCAATAATGTTAACGCACCACCCATTGAAGTACCCACAACGATCACTTCATCTCCGAGACTTTTTCCGATTTGAAAAGCTTCTCCAGCAGCATCAGCTAGCTTTTGAGCAGATAGGTATTCCATTCCATTTTCTCTTCTGATCCCATGCTCCGGAAGTCGAGTTACGAATAAATTGGCACCAAAATGATTGGCCAAAAATCGATGGACCGGATCACCCTCCATAGGACTTGCTCCAAAGCCGTGAATATAAACAATGGAATAGGGTGTTTTTCGCTTATTGGAAGAGTCTGCCCATACGATATAGGCTTCGTTACCCGGCTTGAGACCAACTACAGAATCTTCCCGGCTGTGGATGTAATTTTCCAATTCTTGGATACGGGTAGGTATCTCTGGAAAATTTATACTTAATTCTTGTTTTTCGACCTTTGGTCCCAAAACGTACACAATGGCGAAAACCATTGCAAGAGCAAAAATTCCAAGGAAGAGTTTACGAAGCATATTTTCAACTGGTTTGAAGTAGGGGACTTTGAGTTTCTTTCACCAAAGCAGTTCCATCTTTTAGAAATACGAAAGTACGGGTTTTTAATTGTGAAAAATTAGTCGGTCTTAGTTTTAGATCCAATCCAATCACAGGTTCTATCTGACTGAAATCACGAAATTTTGCAAGAGTTTCTTTAGAAGTAGTCTCTAGTAAATAAGAAATATCTGTGCCCGCAGGAAGTCCCTCGAATGGCGCTGTCAAGACCACCGAAATATTTGAAATATTTCTTAGGTTTAATTGGGGAATGCAGGATAGAGCCATACTCTCCCAAGGGAATGAGAAGTTATTTCTGTAAAGATTACTCAATCTTTCTGGAGTGAATTCCAAAACTACCTGGAACTCTTCGAAGTCAACAGTGTCTGAAGAAGATGAATATTGATTATTGAGGTAGGGAGTGTAAAACACCTCGAAATCAATGAGATTAGCATTGACTGGATCAGGACAGCGGGCGTAAAGATCGGGGAGTTGCTCTTGTACACAAGCAAGTGTCACCATCAATAGTAGATAGCTACCAATTACAAAAAACGTGAACTGAATTTTTTTAACCATACCTGCCATATCAACTCTGATAAAATTAAGGATTCTCTGAATTGATTAATAAAATTTTAACCTAGATCGGAGAAATTTAACATTTGCGAATGAACAGAAGTATCAAAATGCTTCCTACTTTCGTATTGTATTGAAATAGCTACCTTAATGAAAAAGACTTTACTCCCGTTTTTGTTTTTATTTATTGGTTTTCAAGTTTTTGGCCAAGAAAAATTACCCTCTCAATCTGTTTTTCTCGAAGTAGGAGGTGCTGGCCTGCCTTATAGTTTTAATTACGATTTTCGTTTTGACCCCTCAAATATGAATTCATGGGGAATGAGAGTTGGTGCAGGTGGTTATACGGTTTCTGGAGGGGATTCTTTTTTCTCTTTACCGATAATGGCAAACAAGCTTTATGGAAAAGGGCCACATTACTTCGAGTTTGGAGCGGGGATGACTTTTTTCACATTCAGTAGAGATGCTTACACTTACTGCGAATCTGGTTATTTTGATAATAATTCGGGCCAATATATTTGCTCTTCCTATGCTCAAGATAATTTCAATTTTATCTTGGATGTGGATGGTTCTCCTAGCGTGATGGGTGTTTTGAATTTTGGCTATAGAAAAATCCCTGTGGATGGGGGCTTCACTTGGAAAGTCAATGTAAATCCGATTTTCAATAATAATGGTTTCTGGCCTTTATTCGCGGGTGTTGGATTTGGATATGCATTTTAAACTAAAGTAATTCAATTGATGAAACAGCTTTTATTGTGTTTTATTCTATCTCTATTCATATTTAATCTCGAGAGTAAAGCTCAAGAACAAGATCGAGAGCAGGGCAAAGCTTTTTATGTGGAGTTATTGGGAAATGGTATTTCCTACTCTATGAATTATGATCAACGATTCCAAAAACGGCTAGATGGTTTAGGTTTTCGTGCAGGGGCTTCTTTTTTATCTATCGGAGGGTCTTCGGTTGGAACAGTTCCGATTGGTTTAAATTATCTTTTAGGCAAAAACGGACAATATTTTGAAATGGGATTAGGCAGCACTTTTCTATTTGGAGGTGCCAGTACCGATTTTGCTGTTGGTGACGGAGAAGCTTTGAGTACTTATTTGGTAGGAACTATGAATTTTGGATACAGAAGTGAACCTACAGATGGAGGCTTTTTGTTTCGCGCCAATTTAACTCCTGTTTTTGGAGGGTTTGGATTTTACCCTTTTTATGGAGGGGTTAGTTTTGGATATGCGTTTTAAGTTTAGATTTTTTCAAAACCATAATCCTTTTCCACTAAGCAAATTCTTGTTTTGAAGGACTGATACCATTTGCTTTTTCCTCTTTCTTGTGCAATCTGATGTGCTGTTTGTACTTTCCATTTTTGGATAGCTTCTAAGCTTTCCCAATAGCTAACCGTGATACCCATCCCTTCTCGGGCGCTTTCATGGCCTAGATAACCCTCTTGGGTCTTGGCCAGTTTTACCATGAGCTCGGCAGTCTCTTCGTATCCCTCATCGATGCTGGTGCGAAGATTAGTGAAGATAACAGCATAGTAGGGAGGTTTTGGCGTATTAGCTATCATTTCTTTAGTCATTAAAGATTGGATACTCCATGTAATCCGCGACTGATTTCGCCAAATCATAACCCCACGTTTTACTAACCAGATTTAGCGATAGATCAATACCTGCCGATACTCCCGCCGCTGTAAATAGCTTTGAATTTGCCTCTACAAATCTCCTGTCAGGCTTAGGATTTCCATTTTTTACCAATTTTTCCAGATCAGCATAGACCGATCGATGGGTGCAGTATTGATTTCCATCTAATAGACCCAATTTGGCGGGGATTCTTGCTCCTGAGCAAACTGACATCGTCCATTTGGCCTGCTCAATAAGTTGATGGAGGACCTCCATGGAAGCTTGATTTTTTATGACTAGTTTACTCCCCTCTCCTCCAGGGATGACTAAGTAATCTATAGGAGGCAATTCAGAAAAAGCCATAGAAGGAATCACTTTCATTCTACCAATCGTGGTAATTGGTAATATTTTTTCGGAAAAAGTAAAAACCCTTAATTTTTCACTCTTGAGTAAGTCTGAAGCAGTTGTAAATACCTCAAAAGGTCCAACAAAGTCGAGCGGCTCTACTTGATCAAAAAGGTAAATTCCAAGATTTTTCATGCTATATAATGCTGTTTTGTTATTTGGGTAAGCTTTCTAAGATAAGTTCTATGAGTTTGGCTTTTTCGCTGTTGGGAATCCATCGTGCTACGATGACCAAATCATTTTTCTGATCTACATAAATCATATTTGTACCTGCACCTATATGAAGAAAAGCTGATTTAGGACCTTTAGGAACTTGTTTTTGATCTTCATTGAGAAAATAATTCATAAATCCATACCCAGGGTTGGCAGGGGTAGGGGTTTTTGATTTGAGCAGCCATTCTTCAGAAATCAGTTGTTGTCCTTTCCAATTACCATCTCGCAGTGTCAAATAACCAAATCTGGCCTGATCCCATGCGGAGAGCATCATACCACCACCCCAGTGAGAACCTCCTGAGACAGACTGTACGATTTCTCCGTCCAAGATGATGAAGGAATTTTCGTAACCTGTCCATCTCCAAGTGTCAGAGGCGCCTATGGGATCCATTATGTGCTCCTTGAGTACTTTAGGAAGTGGTTTTCTCCATACATTTAATAGCGCCAGTGCCAATACATTTACCCGTGTATCATTGTATTCGTAGACTGACCCAGGCTCATTTTGTGGGCGGGCTCTTTTCTGTGCAACACCTTCAGCAGGACGATCACCCCAGTCGGGCTTGCCCCACAGCGTTCCTTCCCAGTCTGATGTTTGACGAAGGAGATGATCCCATGTGATTTTGCGATTATGATCTGTATCAAACAGTTCAAACACATCATCTTCCATCACATGATCCGATTTGTTCATTAGTGTTTTATATGGCTCGTAGGGGTAAATAGGAGCCATGTAGGGGTATACTAGATCCTTCTCAGATTGGATTAGGCCTTTTTCCACCGCTAGTCCTGCTGTGGTAGATAGGAAGCTTTTTGCTACTGAGAAAGTCAAATCTACTCTATCCGGCTGTCCCCATTGACCTACCAAGTATCCTTTGTAAATAATCAAACCTGTGGCAGGACCTCTTGTTTTCATAGGTCCTACAGGATAGCCAAAAGGCTCTCTGCCGAACGCAGACTCATAATGTGCAATTTTTAAGTTTGGGTTTTGATTACTTTCATTGGCTATAGCGAATTCAATAGCTTCTTTGATTTTTTCAGGATTTAAGCTTAATTCTTCCGGAGATTTTGTTTCCCAATTTCCCTTATCAGGAAAGTAGCTTTGAGATCTGCCAACGCTTACAAGAAGAAGGGACAGTAGGAGGGTGCTTATTGTCTTTATCATATGATTGATTTCAAAAACCTAATTTGACACTAGTTTAAAGATTTTATCTTTGTTTTTGGAGTGAAATCGGATTTGATTTTGATAGTCGGGGAATGTATCTTTTTTTTCTGGGTAAAACCCTTTTGAATTTACCTAGTTGAAAAGATGACTACGGCAATCAATATTCGCAAATTGATTACATGTTTTTTTGATACACAACCCAGTAAAATAATTATGGAAAAGGAAAAAGTTTACATTGTAGGTGCAGGAGTCTCAGGTTTGGTAGCGGCCTTGGAGCTTGAAAAAGCTGGTTTTTCTCCCATCATTCTTGAAGGTTCCGATACTATCGGGGGCCGAATGAAAACAGATGAAGTTGATGGATTTTTATTGGATCATGGTTTTCAGGTGCTCAATACGGCTTACCCTGAGGCTAAAAAATACTTGGATTTTCAGGGGCTTAAACTCAAAACCTTTGATCCTGGAGCGGTAATTTTTGATGAGAAGGATTCTTATTTGATTTCGGATCCCATGCGCAATCCACTGAAGGTAGTTGGGATGGCTTTTTCCAAGGTTGGAAATTTTTTAGACAAGGTGAAAATGTTTAGTTTAACCCAGGAACTAAAAAAACAAAGTAATGAAGAGATTTTCAGCAAGCCGGCTGTCCCCACACTTCAATATTTAAAAGACTACGGTTTTTCGCCAACCATTATTGAAAATTTTTTCAAGCCCTTTTTCAGAGGGATTTTTCTTGAGAAACATTTGAATACAAGTAGTCGAATGTTTGAGTTTGTGTTTAAAATGTTTGCACTTGGCCATGCTGCAGTGCCTGAGAAGGGAATGGGTGAAATTCCTAAAATGCTACGAAAGCAACTTAGCAGCACGCAAATCTATTTTGAAACCCGAGTAAAAGAAATTCAAGGTAACGCTATTCATCTAGAAAATGGAGAGGTGATAATTGCTGACAGAATCATCGTTGCCGTACAACCTGATCGGGTTATGAAACAGTTGCAAGGACAATTCGCACCGTCCAGAAAAGTGATAAATCTTTATTTTACGCTCCAAAAATCCTTCATGGCTAGGCCTATGATTGGGCTAGTGAAAGGAGACCATCTGGTTAATAACTTGGTTTTTATGGATGATGTCTCACCGGCCTATTCCAAGGGTGATCGCTCACTTTTATCAGTCACAGTTTTAGAGTCTGATCTTGAAGAAAAGGATTTGGTGAAAGAAGTACAGCTTGAGTTGGCTGGAATTTCAGGAGTAAAGGCCGAGTATTTTAAGTATTTGAAAGGGTATTGGATTGACTATGCCTTGCCTAATCTAGATGATCTTAGGTATTCAATGCCTTTGACAGAATGTAAAATCACAGATCAAGTTTATTTGGCAGGAGATTATTTACTCAATGGCTCCATTAATGCAGCAATGACTTCGGGAAGAACGGCTGCTGAGGCGATTGTTCATTCCTACATGAGGACTCATTAAGAGTGAATTGACTTTTTGCGGCTTTTCTAAAGTAAAATCACGATCTTTAGCCAATGAAAACAGCCCCCCTTTGCCCTTCATGTCAATCTCCCTATGCCTACGAAGTAGGAGATAAATTTATCTGTCCTGAATGCGCATTTGAATGGCATCCAACCGATGCTTTGGATACTGTTGAGGAATCAAATGAAGTCAAGGATGCAAATGGTAATCTACTACATGATGGGGATTCGGTGGTAATTATCAAAGATCTTCCAGTAAAAGGAGCCCCTAAACCTATTAAGGCAGGTACGAAAGTAAAAAATATACGCCTTGTAGATGGAGACCACAATATAGACTGTAAAATAGATGGATTTGGCTCGATGGGTTTAAAGTCTGAATTTGTAAAGAAGGCATAAAAAAAAAGCAGAGAGTCTAGCTCGCTGCTTTCATATGTTGAGTTTAATACTGTCTAGGCTAAACTTTTTCGGCAAAACTCCAGACATTTTTGAACTTCCTGAATAGGGTTAGAATTTTCGGGTACTTCATACTCCAGTTCTATCGTAGCTGGGAATTTATACCTGTTTTTTTGCATCAATTTGAGTACTTCTCCAATGGGAGTGTCTCCGCTACCCCAGACTACATTTCCTTTACCATTTGCAGGGGTTTGGCGGTCTTTAGTGTGCATACTAAGGATCCGATCATGCTGTTTTTCAATGAGAGCAATCAGATCAGTATGTCCAGCGGCAATATAATGCCCCATATCTAAATTCAAGGTATTTCTTTTACTTTGAAGCAGTGCTGTATCCCAAAAGTCAAAGGTTTGCTGTTCATGCCCATGATAGGCTACATTCATTTTATTTTTCTCACCTAGCTGTCCGAGTCTCATGGTATGGGCATCATCGGATGGATGTTCTAGCGTTACATGAGAAGCTCCTAGGGCTTTTGCGGCTCTCATGCCATAGCTTATTTCTGCATCGGAATTGTTTTGACCAAAAGCAGCTGGCTTAAACGCATAGATTTCCACACCTGCCTGTTGGTACATTTTTCGAAGCTCTTCGAAGGGCTTCATGCTGGCCTTGGATCTCCATTCGGCTACTATTTTGGAGTAGGCATCAGCTTCTTTCTGAAGTTCTGCCAACTCTTTGGAATCTTCTTCACTCAGGGATTCTCCTCTACGGACTTTGCCACCTAGCTGCCACATTCGCATTCGATTGATAGGGGAAGCGGGCATTCCTGCAAAGCTTTCTGCAGGATCTCCCATGAGCTCGATGGCGGATATTCCGCATTCTTTGACGTACTTTAGGGTAGCCTCCGCACTTTGATCTGGGAGACTTCTAAAGGAATACGTGATACATCCAATTTGAACACCATTGATGAGTGAGTTGGGCTTTTTAAGGCTTTTGATCAGGTTAGGAGCACCTTGTAGCCATGCAGGGGCGAGTGCCAATCCTGCAGCACCAAGAGTGGATTTGAGTAGAAACTCTCTTCTGTTTTTCATTCTAAAATAGGTTTTAGGTCTATTGTTTCAAGAAAACAAAATAGGCAATTCTTAGGAAGAATATTAAATAATTTATCAAAATGGCTAAAATTGCTGTTGTTAGGTAGGATGAGGTACGATAGAACCAAAGTTTAAAATGATGAGTAAACTAGAGGATAAGATACGATCCGGAGAATTTTACAAAGAGCTTAAATTTCAAACCGCTCGTAGTGGAGGAGCAGGGGGGCAGCATGTCAATAAAGTAGAGACGAAGGTTCAGCTGTTTTTTGACATTTCAAACTCACAGTTATTGGATGATCTGGAAAAACAAAGACTCATGGAAAAGCTCCAAAATAGGATTGATCAAGAGGGAGTCTTAAGCATTCAAAGTCAAGAGAAGCGGTCCCAAAATCAAAATAAGGAAATCGCTGTGAAGAAATTTTACGACCTAATGCGAAGTGCTTTTCGAAGAAAAAAAGTGAGAAAGGCAACCAAACCTAGTAAGTCAGCTATAGAAAAAAGACTGAAAGAAAAGAAAGCCCGATCGGAAAAGAAATCAAATCGGGGCTGGTCTATGGACTAAATTTTTATTGGAAACTACTCCATGAATCGATTGACTACTTTAAATTCATTCATAACTCGATAGGCAGCTCTAGTGATTTCGGATTGAAAACTAGGAGAATCAAAATCGAAATTGGCAGCAGTATACCCTTGCCAAATTGTACTTCCTCTTTTGGAGTCGATTACATAAATCACAAGCATCCCATTGTTTTCCTTGTATTTGACCTGATTATAAGTTTCATCTTTTTCTCGCTCTTTGTCATCTTCATTGGCTTGAATGACCTCTACGCCTCTACGCTTAAGCCAATAATCAAATTCTGGCTGAACATACCCTCTGTATCGAATAGAGTCGGTAAAAATCTTATAACTGACCAGCATATCAGGTTTTTCGGTCTTCTCTCTAAATCCCTGAGAGCCGAGTCTCGCACCTATAGTCGCATTGAGTACAGGTCTTAGTGCGGCATTAGCTTCTTCTGCAGACTCTACAAATGCAAAAGTTTTGTATCGCTTAAAGGAGCCTTGGTAATTGTAGTCGTATTCTGCGATGTAGTCTTTCTGCGTGAAACAAGAAGTAGCTACAATTAGAAATATGAAAAATGTCAATTTGGAATTTTTCATAGGTTGATGGTTTAGGTGGTTAAATGGATATTCTCACTTGATTTAAACATGAAGAGGTATATATTGTTTTTCAAAGCGTTGATTAACAGGTTTTTCTCCTTTAATTTAAAAAGAAATACGAAGAACCTTTTCAATTTGGATGTATAAAATCATTATTCTTTTGCTCGATCTCTATTTCTAGCGAGTCTAGCAGGTGATTTTAATTCTTCTAGGAATGGCTGGAATTTGCTTTGAGCTTGAATCTTTAGAAATTAGAACAAAATCAATTGCCTATTGTGGAAGAAGACCAATCCTTGATTTCAGCAGTTAAAAATTGTAGAATTTGTGAACCATATCTGCCACTTGGACCTCGTCCAGTAATAGCTGTTGCGGCTGAAAGCAAAATTTTGATTATAGGGCAGGCACCAGGAACTCGCGTACATCAAACTGGCATACCTTGGAATGACCCAAGTGGAGATGAGTTGCGTCGATGGCTTCAAGTGGATAGAGATCAATTTTATAATCCTTCTATTTTCGGAATAATGCCTATGGGATTTTGCTATCCGGGGAAAGGGGGGAGTGGAGATTTGCCTCCTAGACCTGAATGTGCTGTTCATTGGCATTCAAAATTGATGGCTATAATGTCAAAAGTGGAATTGACTCTGCTTATAGGCGCTTATGCACAGTCGTATTATTTGGGGAAAATGAAGAAGAAAAATTTGACAGAAACGGTTAGGTCCTTTGATCAATATTTACCTGATTTTTTCCCATTGGTTCACCCATCACCAAGAAATAGAATCTGGATGAAAAGAAACCCATGGTTTGAAGATCTTGTACTGCCAGCACTTAGAGACAGGATAAAAATGTTAATCCGTAAATAAATCCATGCTACAAGTGTCCTCGGGAAGCTCCCATTCGATGGTAAAGTGGTAAAAGGACTGGGTTGGGAGTACTTTTTGAATTGATTTTTTTGCTTGGATAAAGTCCTGAAAATTAGTAATGTCCTTGAGACAGATATGTGCAGTAAAAACGTTTTTTTCTCCATCCATAGACCAAATATGAAGATGGTGAATGGTTTTTACTTTTGGATGCTCTAGAATTTGTTTTTCGATTTTATCAATCGAAATACCCGAGGGAGTCCCTTGAAGAAAAATCAAGGAAGTCTCTTTCAAGTTTCTGAATACGTTCCACAATATAAATAAACTGATCAGGATCGAAAGTGTGGGATCTAACCACAAGATTTCATAAAAGTAAAGCACTATTCCACCGATCAAGACAGCCACCCAGCCAAATACATCTTCCAAAAGGTGCCAACTAATCACTTTTTCATTTTGGCTTTTGCCATGACTTACTTTCCAAGCCGCAAATCCATTGACCACTACTCCGAGCAAGGCAAATAATATCATCCCTGTTGCATCGCTTTGCTCCGGATTTTTAAGTCGCTCAAAAGCTTCTGAAAGAACAAAAAAGGATCCCAGGATTAATATGATGGCATTTATCAATGCGCCTAGGAGGGAAAAGCGGCCATAGCCGAAGGTGTAAATTCTATTAGCTTTTTGATGAGCTTTATGATCTAAATACCAGGCTAAACCTAAAGAGGCACTATCTCCCAAATCATGGACAGCATCTGATAAAATTGCCACAGAGTTGACCCAGATACCTCCGATAAACTCCACGATCGTGAATCCTAAATTCAAAAAAAAGGCAAGCTTTAGGTTTCCACTTGTATGATGATGATGTCCTGACATTTATTTGATAGTTGACAGTCACAAACACTGAAAATTCTAAGCATAGAAAGGTAATAAATCAGAAGGGCTTTTGAAGTGAAAACTCTGTTAAATGGAAAGTTTTTTCCTTTTGGTAGCCAGTGTTAAAATTGCAACAGTGCCTAAAATCATAAAAGTACTAACCCAGTCCAGAAAAGTGAGGCTAACACCTAACCAGATAACGGCCATAAATGCTGCCGATAGCGGCTCAACGCTACAAATCAGCGAAGCTGTCTGAGCACCAATGAGAGGAAGAGAAGACATGAAAAATAAAAATGAAAGAATACTCCCAAAAAAGACAATGAATAAGAAAGCTGCAAAGGATTCCAAGTCCCAAATACCCATAATAACCCAAGGCTTAGCATAAAAGGAAAAGAAAATGCCTCCAATTAGCATGGCCCAACCCGTGACTCTTATAGGACTAAAACGAACCAAAAGGTCTACGGGAAAGATGGAGTAAAAGGCAAATGTTATCGCTGATAGAATACCCCAAATCAATGCTTCAGGAGAAATCACTAAGGAATCTACGGTACCATGGGTGACCAATAAAAATGTACCGCTAAGAGCTAAGGCAAGGGATAAAAACTCGATAGCGATTGGCCATTTTCTATTTTTAATGGCAAAATACGCCACGATAAACAGTGGTCCCAAATATTGGATTACTGTAGCTGTAGCTGCATTTGATAGCTGAATAGAATAAAAGTAGGTAAACTGAACTGCCAGCATCCCGACTGTAGCAAATATGAGGATGGATATTATATCTTTTTTATTCTTCCAAATTTCAAAAACCTTTACTCCATGTCCTTTGAAATCAACTAGGAGCAAAATAACTCCAGCTAGAAGCAATCTCCAAGTGACTAACCATGCGGGCTCTAACTGTTTTTTCTCGAATAGAAATTGAGCGCAATTGCCTGCCACACCCCAAAAAATAGCCGCAAAAAGTGCCAGAATCAGACCTTTTTTTTGAGCGGCTTTTGGAGAATTTTCCATATCGTATTTTGAAATCGCAAAGAAAGAAAAAAGTGCTTAAAAATTAGAATGAGTCAAAAAAATAAGTTTTGATGAAATTTTGGCCACCAAAGCATTCAACTCAAAAGGGTTGTCTTTTAGTTTTCGGATATAGGCAGCACTTTTCATTTTTTTGATTTAGAGCTCCATTCTCCTGGCGTGTGCATAATCATCAGCTTCGATAGCGAGAAATAATTCCCAATCGGAAGCTTTGGCGGTATATCGGTGATTTCCGTATTGTTGGAGATTGTGTTTTTGGATCCTGGAATCGATACTTTCTTGAGTGATTCCAGTGTAAAATTTACCCAATGAGGGACTGAAAAGGATATAGCAATAACAACACATAGGCGAAGAAAAAAAAGAGGCTGGCTTAAAAACCAGCCTCTAGTGGGCCCAGCTGGGCACTTCCGATTCATCGGAACAGCGACCTCCTGCCCCGACGAGTCGGGGGAGTCAGAAGCCTCTACTTTTTTTGGCCACCAAAGCATTCAACTCAAAAGGGTTGTCTTTTAATTTTCGGATATAGGCAGCACTTTTCATTTTTTTGATGTAGAGCTCCATTCTCCTAGCGTGTGCATAATCATCAGCTTCGATAGCGAGAAATAATTCCCAATCGGAAGCTTTGGCGGTATATCGGTGATTTCCGTATTGTTGGAGATTGTGTTTTTGGATTCTGGAATCGATACTTTCTTGAGTGATTCCAGTGTAAAATTTACCCAATGAGGGACTGAAAAGGATATAGCAATAACAACACATAGGCGAAGAAAAAAAAGAGGCTGGCTTAAAAACCAGCCTCTAGTGGGCCCAGCTGGGCTCGAACCAGCGACCTCCTGATTATGAGTCAGAAGCTCTAACCAACTGAGCTATAGGCCCATTATACTATCAAATTACCTGCGACCTCCTGTCCCGATGAATCGGGAGAGTCAGAAGGGCAAACCAACTAGTCCCGATCGGTATCGGGATTCCATTACCTTATCAATTTTCAGCGTTCTTGAATCGCGAAGAACTGAAAAGATCAGAATGCCAAGTCTATTGATTTCAATTGGTCTTGAATTCCCATTAACTTCATTAATGGGTAACTTTCATTCCCGTTGGAGTGAAAGCCTTTTCTTCCGCTGAAAAGAGTGATTTTAAATTTCTTTTCGTTTGCTATTTTGCCCAAATCTTGGTTTTGGGATTGCAATGTTACATATTTGAAGGGATATTCACAACCATAGTTTTCAATGAAAAAAACACTTGATGCAGATTTTTTAATTTTTGATTTGGGAAATGTCATCATCGACATAGACTATCAAAAGTCCATTCAATTGATTAAGAATGAATTGGAAGAAAAATACCATCCTCTGGTAGATGATTTGTACAAGACAAATTTTCATTATGATTATGAAAGAGGTTTAATTGATTCAATGACCTTTAGAGATGCAGTAAGGGATTATTTCGAGCAGGCTTGGTCAGATGAAAAAATAGATACACTTTGGAACAATCTCCTCGGTACTATTCCTTCGGAAAGATTGGAGTTGATTAAAAAACTGAGAAGTAATTACCAAATTGGAGCCCTTAGTAACACGAATTTGATTCATATTCATGAAGTCAATTCAATATTGTTAAGAGATCACGGGCTGAAAAACTTTGACCCGGTTTTCGACTGGGTTTTTTTCAGTCATGAAATGGGGCTAGCCAAGCCTCAACCGGAGATCTATGAAAAAATGTTGACTGATCTAGGCACTTCAGCTGAGCGAGTCGTTTTCTTTGATGATTTAGCGGCCAATGTAGAAGGTGCCAAAGCACTAGGTATCCAAGCAGTACATGTGACGGGGCCGAAGGTGATTTTTGATTTCTTTGGAGATGTATAAACCCAAAGAGTATCTAATTCACGGTCTACTGTTTGTTCTTACGCTCGTAACCACCACTTTGGCTGGTGGGGAGTGGGTGTATGGGAAATCTGTACTAGCAGATGGTGAAGACTTTCTCTCATGGAAGATATTTATGAAATCCACAGCGTTTTCCTTTTCTTTTATCGGGATTTTGTTGATTCATGAGTTGGGGCACTTTTTTACATCTATTTATCATAAGGTTAAATGCTCTCTTCCCTTCTTTATTCCTGCATGGTTAGGTTTTATAGGAGCCCCCTCAATTGGGACTTTCGGCGCTATCATTCGAATGAAGGGCTTTATAAATTCAAGAAAAAAGTTTTTTGATATTGGTGTAGCAGGACCTTTAGCAGGTTTTGTGATAGCCATATTCGTTTTATCCTATGGTTTTTTGACTTTGCCTCCTGCGGAATATATTTATGAAATTCATCCTGAGTACGCGGATCCTAACTTTGAGGGTTACGATGAAGAGGTTCTTGATTTCAGACTTGGTGATAACTTATTATTTGGCCTAATGGGCAGCCTTCTTGCCGATCCTGAGAGACTACCTGAAATGTCAGAGGTCATTCATTATCCCTATCTCTTTGCAGGTTATTTAGCTTTGTTTTTCACGGCTCTCAATCTTCTGCCCATTGGTCAACTCGATGGAGGTCATGTTATTTTTGGTCTTTTTCCTAGAAGACATGCCCATATTTCTTTGGTAGCTTACACATTATTCATAGGTTATGCAGGGCTGGGTATGATTAGTCCTTACATGCCTTTTGAGGATTTGATTTTTTGGATCCCGTTCTACTTGGCATTTTTGTTTTTCTGTTTCCAAAGGACAGGACTTGAGTTACAAACTCGATTAACCATTATTTTCACTTTAGCAGCAGTACAATACGCCATTTCTTATTTTCAGCCTCAATTAGAAGGGTATCAAGGATGGTTGTTTTTTGGCTTTCTGTTGGGGAGATTGATGGGGGTGAGGCATCCTGAGGTTAGCGGCTTCAAACCATTGGATAGAAAAAGAAAAATAATCGGCTGGCTGGCTTTGTTGATTTTCATTTTGTGCTTTTCCCCGCAGCCATTTATATTTGAGTAGAAGCAAAAAAAGCGGGCCATCAACCCGCTTAGCTTTTAGTTTATTATTAAAGGTCTCTAAAAGCGATAATTCCGCCCAAGACATTTCTGACTTTTGAAAAACCCTTTGATTCTAAGAATTTCTTGGCGTTTCCGCTTCTTGCACCACTTCGGCAGTGAATGATGATTTCATCCTCCTTATGATTTTCTAACTCGTCTAGTTGACTGGGAAGATCGGCTAGGGGGATATTTTTTGCTCCGAGATTATCATCGTCATATTCCCATTCTTCTCGCACATCTAGAAATACGAATTTATCTTTTTTGTCCAGTCTCTCTTTGAGTTCACTTACAGTAATATCTTCCATGATTATTTAACTAGTATTCTTTTTGTTTTCAAGCCTGAGGGTGTCATCACATGTAAGACGTACACCCCAGATTTTTGTCCAGTAAAATTAATAATTTCTCCTTTGGTAGTCACCTCTTTTGCAGGCAAAATTTCTCTTCCAAAGGAGTCAAATAGTTGGCTGTAAAGAATGTCAGCCTCTACCGTCAGTATAGTAGACACAGGGTTAGGGTAAATTCGCAACTCGCTATCAGGCAACTCAGCGTCTCCAAATGGAGAGGTTAAACTAAGGTGTGGTCGAATCATCAAAGCTCCTCTAACCTCTTCATTTTGAGCCCATGCTCCACGCACATTGTAGAAGATTTCCTCTCCTTGATCGTTGTTTTTATCTAATCCTACGTGGATAAATTCATTAGTAAACTGAGCAAATCCAATATAAAATTCCTCGGTTACTTGAATGGTGGTGTCTATAGGGAAATAAGCCAAACTTCCATTTTCAGATCTTGGTACCAAAACTTCCTCGCGATACACCGCTGGCTCATCCAAATCCTGATAAATCAAAATATCAATAGGTTGGTCGGCCTGACTGGGATCGGTGAAATTTATGGAAATGCCCTGAATGTAGAGGGATTGTGGTATTTCGTATCTAACTACCAATTCTCCCGATCGTTGATTGATTCCAGCTGCATAATCAGGGTTTCCTGTATCATAGGCCAAGTAATCTCGTAATGGAAATGTGCTTCTGACAGTGTCGTTTGCTCTAAGATCAATATTGGAATAGAAAGTAGTATCTCTTTCTAGTATGGTAAAAAATTCCCGGTCACCTGTGGTAAGATAGGTTTCTAATATCAGTTCAGTTTCAGATTCAAACTTTTCAAAAGAAGAAAGATCGTTGCTTATGAAAGCGCGTCTTTCTGAAGCATTGGGCACAGGGTTAAATGGCGTATTTTGGTTGATGGGAATTGTATTTTCGGCGTCGCCCACGAATACCGAGTATTCCATAGCCCGAAATCTGTTCTCTAAGTTGAAAAACTCATTAGATATTGGGCTGAAATTTTCAGCGGAAAATGAATCTAACAAGAAATAAGGTATCGCCCCATAGTTTCCAATTAGAAACTGATTAGGCTGGGTCAAGGCTCGGTCAGAGATGGAAGGAGGCGCTCCTATAGGAGTGGGGGTAAGCAGGATATAATTTACTATCCATGCATCAAATGGCCCGGACAGCCTTGCTTCATTATAGAAGCGAAATTTAAAGTTTTCGTGAAAATACTCAGCTTCTACAGAAATTGTCTCTCGAGTAAAGTTTTCTGAGTCTCTTTCTATTCCTCCATTTACTGACCAGACGGTAGTCCAAAGACTATCAGCATCCAAAAATTGAAGCACTAGCCGGTCATTTTCATCGGGTAATTCTGCTTTGCCTCCAGCTTGCCAGAAAAACGTCAAAGTAAGTGTATTGACATCCAATGGTGTCAAATCAAATTCCTGTGAAGTCAAAAGATCTGCAAACCCCTGGTCTCTGACCTCTCTGGAGTAGGGTCTGCCTGATGCGTCTACACCATCAAAAACAAGAGCCCCGAAGGAGGGTAAATTATTTCCAATGGTTTCTGAATAAATCACTCCATCGAAATCCCAAGCTAGGGTGTCTAGGCCTTGACTAAAATCATCCCAAAATGGGATAAGAGCTGTATTCGAAATTCTTGAGTGTTGATTTGCAAGAGCGGCTTTGAATTTCTGCTGAGGAATTGCCTTGAACTCCACAAACTGGCCAAAAGCAACCTCAGATCCACAAAGGAGACCAATAAATAAAAGAGGTATGTAAAGGGTCTTTCTCAAGTTGTATCAATCAGGATCTTTTGATATCCATAAATCTACGATTTCTCCTGTTTTTACTTGGCTGTCTCGCTCGGGACTTTGTCGGAAAACAAAGCCAACGGGAATTGTATCGTTTTGGAGATAATTTTTGTTTCCAATTCTTAGCCCAGAACCCAAGATTAAAAATTCTGCGTCCACCTCATCTAAACCAATAAAATTAGGTACGCTGAGTACTTGATTTCCAATTCCGTCTCCCACCACCAAATCAATTTTAGCGCCTTTAGGAACCTCAAAGCCTTCTTCAACATTTACGCCGCGGTATTTTTGTTCTAAGACCACATTGATCCCTATATCTGGCACATAAATGAGTTCTCCTCGCTCCAGACCGTTATTAGCTAAAATTTCCTGGACATTTTTAAGCTGCAAATTGACAAGATTAGGCATCTTAATTAAAGGTGCATTTCTGGCATTTAGAGTCAAATAAATTTTTCTTTCTTTTTTGACCTGCTCCTCAGCAGGGGGAAGCTGTTTTAAGACAGCGAGAGGCTTTTCATCTGTACTAAAGGCGGAATCTGGTGTCACCACATAGTTGAGCCCGCTGGCTTCTAAAATCTGAACGCTTTCTTCAAATGTATACCCTTCGAGATCTGGAACTGAGACAGTCTCTCCATGATGCGTATACATGGGTAAATAAATCTTTAAAAGAAAGAACCCCAGCAATAAAGAGAATGCAATAATGAGGGAAAGATTGATGAGGATTTTTTTCAAGGAGTGACCCAAGGTGCTCATTTGTTTAGTGTGCAATAAGTAAAGATAATCGGAATTAAATAGTCTCCCAAGCGTAGGCTGGAACAGATTTCTAGTGACAAAAAATAAGCCGAAGAGTTCGTTTCGGCTTATTTTAATTTATCTTAATATGATTCTTCTAACTTCATTGACAGATCTACTGGTAATTTTGACAATGTAAAGACCCGGTTTAAAAATATCTCTGCTAAAGGTGTAGGTCTGATTTAGGGTAGATGGGTAACTTACTTCATGGACTACCGCACCGGTACTTGAAATGATTTGAATGTTGACTTCCTCATAGACTGGGAGATTAAAGGCAATGTTGAAGTAGTCTGTAGCTGGATTTGGATAGATTACAGCACTTCCTTCTCCTGGGATTACTGGTTCTGGATTGGCGCTGAGGAATAACTCAATATTATCAAGGTAGATGCTATTGTTTCCTTCAGAGGCTTGATCGATTACCAGAGCAAGTCTGATTTCTGAGCCAGAGGCACCAGTAAAATCAGTTAGATTGATATAGGTCCTACGAAAATCTTCTCTATTATTTGGATTTGCTTCCCCCCCTGTTACTGTTGTTAAATCACTACCTGTTAATTCGAATACATCTTCGTAATTGTCACCTCCATCTCTACTCACCAAAACACTCAATTTGGTATCAGGACTAACTTGTCCAGCAGCTAAGTCAAAGAATAAGCTAGCTTGGATTTCATTGGATAAATCAAAAATCGGAGAACCTAACCAATAAGATTTGTCACTTATTTGCTCCCGAAGCTCCAGTGCTCTACTAGAAGTAGGTCCAATAGCAACGGCTAGTGGTTGCCAGGAGGTATCATCTGATTCCGGATTTAGCACTGCCCAACCTCCTAGACTTGGTGTAGAATTAAAATTTTGTCTCCAAGGAATGGTCACTGTTTCACTACTCTCAATAATGTATCTAGTCAGGTTACTTTCTGTATCCGAATTTTGATCAAAATTTGGAAGTAATAAAGTATAGTCTATCCTGTTTTTACCTGTTCTAGTGGTGTTTGTCCCGTTTAATATGAAAGTTTCTCCTGGTAAAACTGAGCCACCAGTAGCTAAAAAGCTGCTTATATCTCCTCCATTTGTTTGCTTAGATAAAACTAGGCTAGATATTGGTAGATTACCTGTATTTGTGACTGATAAGGATTCGTTTTCATATCGACCATCTGAAATAGGCGAGGGTACTAACAATTCATTTAAAGTTAATTCGTAACGGAATTCCTCTGAAGGAAGAATACGGATATTTTTGAGGAAAATATTGTTTCCATAAGCGTTTTGCGTAATCAAACCTATTCTCACTTTTCCTAGATCTGCAAAGTCCTTTAGATTGACTATTTCTGTCCTAAATTGAGAATTATTAGTAGGAAAAAACTCTTCTAGAGAAGGAGGGACCGTCGTTAAAGATTGTCCTGCTTTTTGATAGGTAGCGTTGGCTATGTCAAAATTATTTCCACAATCTTCTGATACGGCTACAAAAAGAAAGTCTTGAAACCCGCCTTGATTATAGGTGGAATGAGCCATTTCAAAAACCAGTTGAGCGTCGGGGTATTTTTCCAAATCGATGACAGGGGTGATTAATAGATCCTGCTCTCCCTGAGCCTCATACTCGAAGTGTCTGATGTAAATAAGTTCTTGAGATTCGCCTGAAATAGTCCTTGTTATAGGTTCCCAACCAAAGCTACCGTCTGGATTCTGATTGGTCCATCCTTCTGGAAGCACAGGTAAATTTAAGGCAAAAGGTAATTCTATTTCCTGCTGTATTCTTGGAGATGAACTTACCGTGTTATTAGCGCTATTTTCATCAGGCTGATTATTGACGGTAACAATTTGGAATTCAACTTCATTATTGGAGCCTAACGTAAATCCGTTAAATTCTAAAACTTGATTTTCTCCAGTTTCTAGGTCAAAAGAGAAGTTCTTTGATTCGACTAGCGCATTATTGACTCTAAATTCAACTACCGTGGATGTCAGCGTATTACTTCCGGCGTTGGTAACCTCAATAGAAGGAATTATAAAAGGATCGCAAGCGAAATCACCTGGGCTGATTAATTGAGTAATGGCGAGGTCAAAGTCTTCCAGAACAGGCTCTTCAGTTGCGAAATTATTCACTAAACTTACCCTTCTCGGACTATTCTCTAAAACCACATCAAAACGCTCAACTTGTCCTAGGGTAAACAGATTCATGCAAGCATCCGGAGTATAATCCATGAAGTTTTGAATCATATCATTTGATCCACAGCTATTCCTCGAAATATTAACCGAACAAGAATTATTTGAATTGTCTTGTCTGGGAGTGTCCTCCACAAAATCATCAACATCACATCCACCATCACCCCAAATATGTCTTAGACCAAAAAAATGCCCTACTTCATGGGTGGCTGTTCTTCCTAATGAAGCACTAATTGCACTGCCTCCCGTACCGAAAAACCTATAATCCACGGTGACTCCATCAGCAATTGAAGTCGACGGTGAAAAGTTTAAACCAGGGAGATCTGAAATAGGAAAAGAGGCATACCCAATAAAGGGCTGCTCCAGAGGTACCACCCACAGGTTCATGTAAAATTCAGGATTCCATTGGGAAGTTTGCCCTATTAAAATGGCGTCCTGCGGATTGTAAGTATTTTGTGGTCCTTCCACTCTGACGATTCCGTCCGTTGGAATTCCATTTGGATCACGGGTAGCTAATACAAACTCAATTTGTGAGTCGGCAGCGACGTCCTGAAATTCAAATGGAGTTCTGTTGGCATCGGGATTTTGCCTTCTGAAGTCCTCGTTTAGAATACGGATTTGAGATTCAATTTGAGATAAGGGGATATTCGTGCCTGTGCCGACTGCCTCACCTCGATGGATGACATGAACGACCACGGGGATTTTACGTACTTCGTTTTGGGTCCGACTGAAAAGCTGAGGCTGGGATCTCTTTTTTTCAATCTCACCTTGCATCCAGCTTTCCAGGAATTCTTTTGACCCGAAATAGCCCATCTCTTTTTCGATCAACTGCTCTAAGACACCATGAGCACACTTTTCGGTATGTTCATGTGAATCCCTAGAGCCTACTCCTGAAAACTGATCAAAAGGTTTTAATTCGAATGTTTGAGCATAGCCAAGAGTAGAAGCAAAAAAAGCTCCCAAGAGGAGCATAGTAGTTTTTGCAAAAAATCGGAAATCAATATTCATTCAAATAAGGCTTAAGCAACAGTTAAATTTACAGCCTCTACTCGAGTGATTTCAGGAATAGCTCTTTTAATCGCCTCTTCCACCCCAGCTTTCAATGTCATGGAAGACATAGGACAAGATCCACAATTACCAAGCATTTCGATCTTGAGCACCATATCCTCCGTCAATTCTACAATCCTCACATTGCCTCCATCTGCCTCTAAATAAGGTCTGATCGTATCAAGGGCAAATTCAATCTGTTCTTTTAATTCTTGTTGCATTTTGTATTTATGCTTTAATTTCTACTATTTCTGTCTTTTTTGCTGAGGCGTTGCGAATAGCAATTTGTCTTGCGACAGCTTCGGCTAGATTCATATACGCATTCTTGGTGATTCCGTTTTTCAGCACGGCTGGAAAACCTGTATCACCACTCTCCCTTATACTCTGAACGATGGGGATTTCTCCCAAGAATGGCACCTGATACTTTTCAGCAAGCTTTCTTCCTCCTTCTTTTCCAAATAGGTAATACTTGTTATCGGGAAGTTCTTCAGGTGTAAAGTAAGCCATATTTTCTACAACACCTAAAACGGGGACATTAATTTGAGGCTGTTTAAACATCGATAGCCCTTTGCTCGCATCCGCTAAAGCGACTTTTTGGGGAGTGGTCACGATAACTGCTCCAGTCACAGGAACCGTTTGCACCATGGTCAAGTGGATGTCTGAAGTCCCTGGGGGCAAGTCGATTAATAAATAATCTAACTCTCCCCACTCTACATCGGATATAAATTGTCTCAAAGCCGAACTAGCCATTGGACCTCTCCAAACCACAGCAGAATCAGTTGGGGTCAGAAAGCCAATAGACATTAATTTCACCCCATATTGCATGATTGGGATAATAATATTTTTATCACCTACTTTTTTGACAGAGGGCTGCTCTCCTTCTACATTAAACATGGTAGGAATCGAAGGCCCCGAGATATCCGCATCTATCAAACCCACTTTGGCTCCAGTTTCTGCCAAAGAAACAGCTAGGTTTACTGCTGTGGTAGATTTTCCTACACCGCCCTTACCTGAGGCAATTGCGATGATATTTTTTACCTGGGGCAAAATCGGAGTCGCATCTCTGATGGTAGTGACTTGAGAAGTCATATTGATTTCCCACTGAATTCCTTTTCCAAAATCATCCTCCAAAACTTCCAAACAATTATTCTTTATCACTTCCTTTAAGGGACAGGCTGGAGTGGTCAAGACTACATTAAAGCTTATTTTTCCCTCCGTAATTTCTATCGCTTGGATCATTCCCAAAGTGACTAAGTCCTTTTTCAGATCTGGATCGTCTACTTTGGAGAGGGATTTTAATATGGCTTCTTTGGTGATTTGCATGGATTCAAGGCTAAATTTTTCGCAAGTTAGGATTTAGACTTTGCTTTGTGAAACTTAGTACTAACAATGATGCTGCTTTTTTAACTTACCAAAGCCCCAAATAGTTATTGATTTTGGTAGTCTAATTGGCAGGCTGCATTAACTTTGTCCTAATTCAAGCAAGGATGAGCATTAGTAAAACAACCTCTGATAAGGTAAAAGAGCGTATGGATATAGAGGAGGTCGTAGGAGACTATCTTCCTCTCAAAAAGAAAGGTCAAAACCTCTGGGCTTGCTGTCCTTTTCATGGTGAAAAGACTCCCTCTTTTTCTATTTCTCCTGCTAAACAAATATACAAGTGTTTTGGCTGTGGAAAGGCAGGAGATCCGATCCAATTTATCATGGATATCGAAGGAGTCGGTTTTCAGGAAGCTATTCGGCACCTTGCGGGGAAGTATGGAATAGAAGTAGAAGAGGACGAAACGCGTACACCTGAGCAAGAGCAAGCACAAAGCGAGCGAGAAAGCTTATTGATTGCCTTGGGCTTTGCGAGAGATTTTTTTGTAAAAAATCTAAGTACATCAGAGGGGAAGTCCATCGGTCTGAGCTATTTTAAAGAAAGAGGGTTTTCGCCTTCGATTATCGAAAAGTTTGATTTGGGTTTTGCCTTGGATGGTTGGGATCATTTACTCACAGCTGCTAAAAAATCCGGCTACAGCGAGGAAGTTTTGCTAAAAGCTGGGTTGGTATTGCAAAAGGAAGGAGATCCGAGTAGGATTTATGACCGCTTTCGCAATAGAGCTATTTTTACGATACACAATATCAGCGGGAAACCCATTGCATTTGGAGCGAGGATACTGACCAAAGAGAAAAATCAACCCAAATATATTAATTCTCCAGAGACCCCTGTTTATCATAAAAGTGATGTCTTGTATGGGATGTTTCAGGCCAAGAAAGCAATTCGGGACCAAGACAATTGCTATTTGGTGGAAGGCTATACGGATGTCATCTCCATGCATCTCTCTGGAATAGAGAATGTGGTGGCTTCCTCCGGGACTTCCTTGACTGAGGGGCAGATTAAACTTATCAAGCGATTCACCAATCAAGTTACAGTTCTTTACGATGGAGATGCGGCAGGTATCAAAGCTTCCCTGAGAGGGATAGATCTATTATTGGAAGGAGGCCTGAATGTCAAGGCAGTGGTCTTTCCGGAGGGTGAAGATCCTGATAGCTACTCCAGAAAAGTAGGTTCTCAGGAATTTCAAACCTATCTTGATAAGCAAAGTAAAGATTTCATAGGCTTTAAAATCGGTCTATTTAAAGAAGAAATCAAAAATGATCCCATTCGAAAAGCTGATGTCATTCGAGAGGTCATTCAAAGTATAGGCAAAATTCCAGATCCACTCATTCGGTCGGTTTATGCCAAGGAAGCCTCAAGTCTACTGGATGTAGAGGAAGAAATCATCCATGCTGAGCTCAATAAATCTTTGCTCAAAACCCAAAAAGACCACTACTTCAAGCAAAAGGAAGAGCAGGAAGCGGATCGGGCTTTTGAGGAGTTTTTGCCTGTAGAAAAGGAGTTTTCAGTTTCGGAGGCTTTAAGGCTTCAAGAGAAGGAGATGATCCGGCTTTTGGTAAATTACGGATGGGAAAAACTCGACGGTCAAGAGATGCATCTTTCTCAGTACCTGCTCCAAGAGACGGAAGAGTTGGAATTTGAAACACCGATATATTCCAAGATTCTCAAATTATTTCGATATAAATTAGCCCAGAATGAAATCCCCGGTGCTGATTTTTTCAAAACATTGGAGGATATTGAAATCAAAACCGAAATCATCGATCTGATCACCCCGAGACATGAAATATCCACTCATTGGGAGGCTACTCATCAGATATTAATCAATAGAGAAGAAGATGATCTAGCACTTACAGGCTTTAAATCCATATTAAGGCTGAAGCGCAAATTTGTCAGAAAGATGATGGAAGAGGCTAAAATGAAAATAAAAAATGCTGAGTCCGAGGGATTAGGAGATGAGGAGATTATCGAATTTCAAGAATTATATTTTACGCTAAAAAAAGTGCAAATAGAAATCGATAAAGAGCTGGGTATCGTAATTGGATGATCGCCAAACTTTCTTTGGTTTTAAACTGTTTTCAATCCGAAAGACCCTAAATTTGTCCTTTAAAATACACGAATTCAAACCCAAATAGTGTGGAAAATTATCAATTGGATTCAATAGAAGATGCTATTGAAGCTATCAAAAATGGAGAAGTGATCATCGTGGTAGACGATGAGGATCGTGAAAACGAGGGCGACTTTGTTTGTGCGGCCGAGAAGGTTACTCCTGAAATTATCAATTTTATGGCTACTCATGGCCGTGGTTTGATTTGTGCACCGCTGATCGAAGACCGATGCGAAGCGCTCGGTTTAGAGCTGATGGTGGGGCAGAATACTGCCGCTTTCGAAACTCCCTTTACTGTTTCAGTAGACTTGATTGGGCATGGATGTACCACTGGCATTTCTGCCTCTGATAGAGCTAAAACCATAAAAGCTTTGGTGGATGATTCTATAGATCCTTCAGAATTGGGTAAGCCGGGACACATTTTTCCTCTCAAAGCCAAGCGTGGAGGAGTTCTCAGAAGAGCGGGTCATACCGAAGCAGCTATTGATTTCTCAAGATTAGCTGGCTTATCCCCCGCAGGGGTTTTAGTCGAAATCATGAACGAGGACGGTACTATGGCTCGACTTTCTGACTTGATCGAAGTGGCCAAAAAATTCAAGCTGAAATTGGTATCTATTAAAGATCTGATCGCTTACCGTTTGAAAAATGAATCATTGATTAAGCGGGAAATAGGAGTAGAACTTCCTACCACATGGGGTGATTTCGATTTGATTGCTTTCCGTCAGACTAATACCGAAGAGCTTCACCTTGCTCTGATCAAAGGAACCTGGGAGAAAGATGAGACGGTTCTTGTGAGAGTTCATTCCTCCTGCATGACAGGAGATATTTTTGGCAGCTGCCGCTGTGATTGTGGCCCTCAGCTTCATGCAGCCATGCAGATGGTAGAGAAAGAAGGAAAAGGATTGGTTCTTTATATGAACCAAGAGGGTAGAGGAATTGGTCTTATTAATAAATTGAAAGCCTATAAATTGCAAGAGCAAGGGATGGATACCGTACAAGCCAATTTGGCGCTAGGGCTTCCGATGGATAGTAGAGACTATGGGGTAGGTGCCCAGATATTAAGAGATTTAGGGGTAGGTAAAATTCGGTTGATATCGAATAACCCGCAAAAAAGAGTAGGTTTAATCGGCTATGGACTGGAAATTATCGAGCAAGTGCCGATAGAGATCGCACCCAATCCGCACAATGAAAAATACCTACAGACCAAACGTGATAAAATGGGGCATTCTATTTTGAAATAGTTTGGGTGAAAGGAATGAGCTTTATAGTAAAATTCGCTCAACCAGATTAAAAAAAATGCGTAAAATCAAACATGAAAAAGATTTTAAAGCGATCCTTATTAATATTTGCTCTGCTAATGACTGCTGCAGGCTTAGGCTTTGCGCAAAATCAGTTTCCATCGCAGATTTGGCATAAAGGAAATATTTATGGACTGGATGGACAGAGTTTTACTGGCTTGGTAAAATATGATCTAGATAATAATCTGGTGCAGTTGCAGACTGACCGTATAGAGACGTTTACTGCCTCCAATGTGACCTATTTTGAAATATTTGACGAAGTCTATGGCGGAGTACGTAAGTTCTACAGCTTACCCTATTCACTAAATGGTGATTATGAAACCCCCATCTTCTTTGAGATTTTGACGGAGGGGACAGATATTGCTTTGCTTTGTAGAGAATACATTGCAACAGATTCCAGAAACATGGGCGCTTGGGGTCCAATGAGTATGAATCCACTCTGGGGACCTCAGACCATGGCGGGTTACCGTCTTGCATTCAACTATTATTTTTTCAAGGACAATCAAATACAGAAATATAGTTTGAAGAAAAAGGATCTCTTCACTATGCTTTCTGATTATGAAGAAGAAATCAATCTTTTTATGCGAAAAAATCGCCTAGAACATGACAAAAGGGGAGATTTGTTGCGAATCACCGCTTATTATAATGAACTCAACAATAACTAATGAGTAGACCTTTAATTCTCGTTTCAAACGACGATGGGATTACCTCCAAGGGCATCCGTGTATTAGTATCTATCATGAAGCGTCTCGGTGAAGTCATCGTAGTGGCACCCGATAGTCCACAGTCAGGTATGGGACATGCGATTACAATAGGGGAGACCCTGAGATTGTATGAAGAGGATATTTTTGAAGAGGTAGTGGCTTATAAATCCAGTGGTACGCCCGCTGACTGTGTCAAGTTGGCCAAGCATTATGTGTTAAAGGATCGAACCCCCGACTTGGTGGTAAGTGGTATTAATCACGGTTCTAACACTTCAATCTCGGTGCTTTATTCGGGTACTATGTCGGCCGCTATCGAAGGCGCTTTGGAAGGCCTGCCTTCCATTGGGTTTAGTTTATGTGATTATTCTTCGAAGGCTGATTTTTCGCACGTGGAGGAATGGGTAGAAAAAATAGCCAAGCAAGTACTGGAAAATGGAATACCGAAAGGTATTGCTCTGAATGTCAACTTTCCTCCGATGCAAAAGGAAGCTATAAGAGGAATAAAAGTTTGTCGTCAAGCCGATGCTAAATGGCAGGAAGAATTTGCCGAACGATTTGATCCCAATGGTAGAAAGTATTTCTGGATGGCTGGTAATTTTGTGAATTTTGACAAGGGGGAGGATAACGATGAATGGGCAATTGCCAATAATTATGTGTCTATTGTGCCTTGTCAATATGATTTGACAGCTCATCATGCTATTACCCAAATGAACAAAGACTGGGACTGGGAAAGCCTAAAGCGCTGATAAGCTTGTATAATAAAAATAAATATTGAATTATTTTTATGTTCCGTTTCGCGGATTCTAACTATTTTGCAGCTTAAAATCAGTTAATTATCAGTGAGGTTTACAACGCCACTTATTTTATACTTTTTATTGAATATCAGCTTTTTTCAGTTTGCTTGGTCTCAACAAGCAGATTTGGATAGTCTGAGAGAGGTTCTTCCATCTTCAACTGGGATTGAAAGGGTGCATATTTTGAATGAGTTGGCCACCCAACTAAGAGAAATAGCCTCTCAAGATGCGATGGATTATTCCAGGGAATCAGAACAGCTTTCAGAGCAGCTCGACTACTTGGCAGGTGCTGCTAGGGCCAAAGAAAATATTGGCTGGATTTATTACCGTAAAGGACGATGGCAGCTTGCTTTTGAGTATTCGGAAAAAGCCTATCAATTAGCCCTGGAAATCAAGGATAAGAATCAGTCTGCTCGTATACTCAATAATATGGGGGCGCTATACTATGAGCAGCAGAATTACCAAATGGCCATCAAGCAATTTAGAGCAGCTTATGAAATAGTAGCTGGTACGGATGACCTCTACACACAGATTAGAAGTTTGAATAATGTGGCTTTTAATTATAGTCAAATAGGAGTTTATGATTCGGCTCTTTATTATGCTCGAAAAGCAATACAAACCAATGAAGAATCAGGATCTCCTTATTTGACTTCCTTTTCTAACCGTGTCATTGGGGATGTTTATATGGCCCGTCAAGAGTATGATAGCGCTGTGATGATTTTTGAAAAATCATTGGATATGGCAAGAGAGCAAGGTATCTCTACTTTTAAGGCAAGTGTAATGCATAGACTTGGCAATGCGTATTTGGAACTGGGACGCTGGAAGGATGCTGAGGAAATCTTATTAGAAGGAATTTCGCTTTCGGCTATTAACAATTTCAGAGACGAGTTGGCCAAAAGTCACAAATACCTAGCGAAAGTTTATGAACAGAGAGGAGAAATCGCATTAGCTTACCGTCATCTTAAGGACTATAATTTAAACAACGATTCACTTGTGGACCAATCGCTGAGAGATAGGATTGCTTTGATGCAGGGAATGTTTCAGGATAACCTAGAGAAGTCTGAACTGGAATTACTCAAGGCACAAAATCAAAATCAGGCGGATCGTCTTGTATTGGTTAATAGGATAGTATGGGTAGTTAGTATTGCCGGTCTTCTTGTATTTATTTTGGGTGGATGGCTATATCGATTGAATAGGATTGTCAAAAAGTATAATAAGGATTTGATTTTTCAGCAGCAAAAAATAGCTGAGCAAAATAGAGCCTTAGAACAAAAGTCTCTTCAGCTCGAGAAAATCAATCAGACTAAGAACAAGCTTTTTTCGATTTTGGGGCATGATCTACGTGGGCCAATAGGTTCTGTGAAAGGGCTAATAGACCTGACCCTGGAGGGGTCTATTTCTCAGGAGGAATTTATGGAAATTCTCAATACCCTAAAAAAGGATGTAGATTCTGTACATTTTACTCTGACTAATACACTCAAATGGTCGCTGGCACAGATGGAAGGTTTCAAAGTCAATCCTGTTCAAGTTAATGTGAATGAGTTGATTGAGAGTAATATTCAATTGTTGGCGCAGCAGATTCATGCAAAGTCTTTGAAGATTAACAATGAAATGCCCAATGATTTGATCCTGACAATCGACAAGGATTTAATCGAGGTGATTACAAGAAATATTTTGAGTAATGCCGTGAAATTCTCTCCTGAATTTGGTGAGATCAATATTCATTTTCAGCATACCCGTGAGGATGTTCTCTGGTGCGTGGAAGATCAGGGCAAAGGAATGAATCAAGAAGAGATAGAAAATATTCTTGCCCATGACTATACGATTACCAAATCAAAACCAGGTACAAAAAAGGAAAAGGGATCTGGTCTTGGTCTTCAGGTATGCAAAGAGTTTGCTAGATTGAGTAATGGTAGTCTGACTATAGCAAGTCAAGCAGGTTCAGGCTCCAAAGTATGTCTTCGTTTGCCAATAAATGTGTTAAGGAATCAGTCTCAGGCGATCAGCGATTAGAAAATCCTCTACTTTTTGTTCCTTCTGAAGGATATTATAGTTGATCATTTTTTTAATATTCGACTGCAATTCAGAAATCGAGACGAGCTCATCAGTAGCCCAAGTTGTTTGTGATAGCCAGGCTTTGACATCTTCGGATTTCAATTGATAGAAACCTGCTATTTCTGCCACAGTACTTTCTGATTTTTGTAACTTTTTGGATTCTTGATAAACAAGATTCCTTATTTGGAATAATTCATTTTCAAATTTTCTAAGGGCGTTTCTTGAGGCCACTAGGGTAAAGCAGGGCCAAGGACTTGGAATTTCGCCTATTCTTTTGATTAACCCTAGATCTACCCAAGGCTTGGTGGTGTACTTTTCCCATAAAAACAAGGCATCAGGATCAGATTGATAAGCCTCCAAAGCTCCCTCAAGGTTATTTACAGTTTGGAAACGTATTGTCTCGGAAGACCAGTTTTCCCTATCTGACAAAACAGAAGCCATCAAATGGGAGCCTGAACCGAAACGACTGATCAAAAAGTTGGGTTTCCTAACTTTAGCTATTTCCTCCAAATTACTTTTTGACCCGGTATGAATACCCCAAATCAAAGGGGACGTAACGTGAAATCCGATCATTTTAAGCGGTTTTCCCTGCTCAAATGCCTTTAGGAAACTCTCCGTCAGTAGGATGGCCAAATCCGCTTTTCCTTCTGAAAGAGATTCTATCATTTGTCCCGAGCCTCTTGACTCATCTTGCCAAGTGAGTTCGATTCCTCTCTCACGAAGTGGTTGTCTATCAACTACTTTTCTCCATGGATAATTGAAATGCTCAGGTACACCTATTATTCGAAGCTGCTTCATGAATTTTTCTGTTGAGGATTTTTAGAATCTTATCCAATATGTAAATGTCCTGATCGAAAAGCTGAAATAGCTATTAGAGCGGATTTGGCAGTTAATATTAACCCGCGTACCTGTACCTAATTGTCCGAGCCTATAGAATCAGAAAGCGACTAGCCTCATGCTACAGCTATAAATGTATTAAACTAAAGGAAAGGCCTTTTGACTTTTTTGATCGAATGCTAGGAATTAATCATGAATGGCTTTTTTGTCCGTAATCAACAGGTTAGATAATCCTGCCAAAATTAAAAAGGTACCAGCCAAAA
The DNA here is from genome assembly GCF_900101705.1 of Algoriphagus faecimaris. Classification (GTDB taxonomy): domain Bacteria; phylum Bacteroidota; class Bacteroidia; order Cytophagales; family Cyclobacteriaceae; genus Algoriphagus; species Algoriphagus faecimaris. The sequence goes on from NZ_FNAC01000013.1 coordinate 50,706, forward strand.
GCATGGTATTGATGACTGCCTCTCCAAAGAGTAGTTTATAAAGGAAATTGACGCCTCCCAAAGCAGCTACAATCTGAGGGATGACAATAAACATATTGAAAATCCCCATATAAACTCCCATTTTCTTAGGCTCTACAGAGCTGGAAAGCATGGCGTATGGCATGGATAAAATACTTGCCCAGGCTATCCCCACTAAGGAAAAGCAAAGGTGTAGCATCCATGGCTCTGTGATGAAGTAGATTGAAATAAAACCAAAACCACCTAAGATCAAACTGACTAAATGAAGTAATCTTCTATTAATTCTAATTTTGCTAGCAATGAAAGCCAAAATCAAAGCATATACCATTGAAACTAGGCCATAGGTCCCAAGGTAGCTGCCTACACTGTCAGCAGCGTCATTATAGATTGAAGAAGTGGTATCTGTTGCACCAAAAACATGCTCTGTAATCGCAGGAGTGGCAAAACTCCACATGGTAAAAAAGGCAAACCATGAGAAAAACTGTACGACTCCCAGTTTCTTCATCACCGCAGGCATATCTGCTATGTTTCTGAATATTTCTTTGATACCTACCAAAAAACCTTTACTCGCCTCTTTTTCTTTCTGAAAACTTTCTAAGTCTTCTGGTGGATACTCGTCTGTGGTGAGAATGGTGTAAAGTATCGAGCTAAAAAGCACCACCGCACCGATTCCAAATGCATATTTAACTGAGTCTGGCACCACGCCTGCTGCAGCTGTATTAGGCACACCTAACTGTGTCATCATCCAAGGAAGATTAGAGGCTACCCAGGTGCCTATCCCGATGATCAGCGTTTGTACTACAAATCCGTAAGAGCGTTGGGAATCCGGTAATTTATCAGCAACTAAAGCTCTGAATGGCTCCATACTGATATTGATAGAAGCATCCAAAATCCATAAAGAACCTGCTGCCATCCACAGCGCGGAGGAGTAAGGAGCAAAAAAGAGAGCTATCGTACTTAATACCGCACCAATGAAAAAGAAGGGTTTGCGACGGCCAAACTTAGGGTGCCAAGTTCGATCGCTTAAATAACCAACGATGGGTTGGACCAAAAGTCCAGTAAGCGGAGCTGCAATCCAAAGGAAGGGAATGGTGTCTTTATCTGCCCCAAGAGTCTGAAAAATCCTAGACATGAAGCCACCTTGGAGGGCAAAGCCAAATTGAATACCGAGGAATCCAAAACTCATGTTCCAGATTTGCCAAAAGCTCAGTCGTTTTTTTTCTTGATTCATAGTGGGTCTGCAGATGAAGGTCTTGGATCAGAGAAGTCCAGTAATTTCAATAGCTTGATTTGAGTTTTTAAATTCTACGACAGAAAGACCTTTGATCTGATAAAAAGGGTGCTCATGCTCAGGAAGGGGATCAAATTCTGTCAATTTCCCTAGAAATGCAAAATCTTTCTTCTCCGTAGCATGCATCACCCCGTTGACAGAAATTACCTCCGTCTTAAAACCATGAAGGTAGAGTCTAATGGAATGAAATTTTGAACCAAAATTCCCTGTAGCCTCCTCCAAATTTAACTGCATCTCGCTAGGAGAATAGCGAATGTTTCGCTTATGGTAGTTCATTTCTTGGTAGTCAAAACTTTCTCCATCATCTTCATAGTGCAGAAATTCATTTTCTTTTTCGCCTTTGTAAAGATGAAGGGATAATATTCCATTATGCTGTTCCTGAGTATGCGATACAGTGGACTGCATGGTGAAAATTGATCCTCCTTTGACAAGTACGGGCAAATAATTGAGCGGGGTGTCAAGGTAGATTTCTTGATTACCTGGGTAAAATGAGTCAGAATATAAAAAATACCAGGAGCCCTCAGGAAGGTAAACTTTGGCAATCTCTCGGGTACTCTCCACGGGTGCCACCATAAAACTATCGCAGAAAAGGTATTGATTCTGATAGGCAGTTTGGTAGATTTTGGGATCTAGGGGGTAATTAATAGCCAAAGAACTAGCTACTGGCAAGCCATCTAAAGAGGCTTTAAAGAATTTAGAATATAAAGTTGGTAATAGCTGATAGCGCAACTTCATGTAATTGCGGGAGATCTCTTCTACTTCCTCTCCAAATGCCCATGGCTCAGCGTCATTACTATTGATCATGGAGTGTGCCCTGTAAAGTGGTGCAAAAGCCCCTATACTCATCCATCTCGCAAAAAGCGACTTACTCGACTCTCCAGCAAAACCGCCAACATCATACCCTGAAAAGGCGACTCCACTGATTCCTAAACTATTGACCAAACGAACGCCTGCAAGCATATGCTCTTCACTAGCCACATTATCCCCTGTCCAGGCTGCCGCATGACGTTGTATGCCTGCAAAACCGGATCTTGTGAGTACAAATGGTCTTTTGTCTTTATTGTTTATGACAGCTCCCTCTTGGGCGCTTCTGGCCATCTGCATACCATAGATGTTACGCGCTTTGCGATGGGACACTTTTTCACCTTCGTAGGAAAATTCTAATAGATTGGGAGTAAACTGTCCCCAAGAGGCCGGCTCATTCATATCTGTCCAGAAACCATCCACTCCTGCCTCTGTGTAGTACGCCATCTTTTCTGCCCACCAAGCTCGTGTTTTTTCGGCTGTAAAATCAGGAAACGCACACCATCCCGGCCAAACTTGCCCTTGGTACTCTTCACCGTCAGGATATTTCACAAATAAACCCTTCTTTTTTCCCTCTGAGTAGGGGAGGTAATCGGATTTGGCTTTGATACCTGGATCCATTATGACTACCACTTTGAATCCTTTTGCCTTAAGTTCCGCTATCATTCGCTTTGGGTCAGGAAATTTTTTTCCGTCGAAGGTAAAAACCTTATATTCCTCCATATGGTGAATATCCAAATAAATCACATCTGCAGGCATATCCTTATCCCTGAAGGTTTTGGCAAGTGTGATCACTTCAGAATCTGGATAGTAGCTATAGCGACACTGCTGAAATCCCAACGACCAAAGCGGTGGGAGCTCCATTCTTCCCGTCAGTTTGGTGTAGCTTGAGATGATTTTGGGGATTGTATTTTCATAAATGAAAAAATAACTCATATCTCCGTCCTCAGCCGAAAAATAAATAAACCTATTGGTGCTAGCCCCAAAATTAAACACCGTTTTGTGTGTGTTGTCAAGATAGATTCCATAAGCTCCTTTTTGGTGGATTCCTATATAAAAAGGAATACTCATATAAAGCGGGTCATCATTCACTCCGTAAGCGAAATAGTCGGTGTTCCAATTAGTGTAAGCACTTCCCGCCCGGTTGAGGTTGCCTGTTTTTTCTCCAAGTCCTATGAATTTTTCTTCAGGCTGAACTTTCTTGTAGCAGCTAACCTCAGTCCCAATCCAGGCAATGCCTAAACTATCGTCCTCATTAAGTAAATTACCTTCGAGGTCTAAAAAGCGAATCTGGAAACTTGAAAGTATAAGTTCGGCTTTTATCTTGCCCGTGATAAGCTGTATCTTTTTTGAGTCGCTTTTTACTGAAAAAGTCACAAACTCCGGAGACTCGATTACTGAGTAGGGATTAATTTCAAATTCCTCAAATCGACTTGCTTGTACTTTTATTTTACCTGCCTCGAAAACAGTAATCTTAAAGTAGCCCAAAGCAGTGCTTCCTTTGATCCCTTGATCAAATTGCTCCCAATTGATAACTTTTCCTATTCCCAAATGGGTAGCTGAAGATTTTTGATGAGTCATATTTGATATTCTATTTCTTTCCCTAAAGTGAAACAGTTTAATGCTGGATCGCTAATTTAGAAACGATTATTAAACCTAAAAATCATCCTTATGTATAGTAGAAGCTGGTTTTTCGTGTAATTAAAGATATAATATTGCCTGAGATAAGAATTTAGCGCTATTCAATCGATTGCACCTTTTTTTGAAAAAAACGAAAAAAAAATCAGGAATGAGATCGAACAGAAGACTTTCTTATCAAAAGTTCTGTATCCAAGGTTACGGGAAGGTTGATTTTTTCGGGATCAACCTTTTTTTCAATGATATCAAGAAGTATTTCAGTGGCCTTAGCACCCATGTTAAATCCGGGTTGAGCCACAGAAGAAAGACTGGGGTCGATCATAGAGCAAAATTGCCAATTGCTAAAACCGACAATTCCTACCTCCTCGGGCACTTTCATTCCTAAAGCTTTACAAGCTAGCATAGCACCTACAGCGGCCATGTCATTATTGGCAAAAAATGCGTCGGGCTTTACGCTAGATTTTTCATAAAGTTCCCGCGTGATTTTCTGACTCTCATCGTCAGTACCTATGGGGCATTCTACGATCATTTTGGGGTCTATACTTATCCCATGGTTCGTTAATGCATCTCTGTAGCCCCTTTCTCTTTCCTGACTGATAGTGAGATTTCTGGGCCCAGCCAAATGAGCAATTCGCTGGTAACCCTGTTGTATCAGGTGGGTGACGGCGTCATAGGCCCCTTGGTAATCATCGACCATAACATTGATGGCTTTTGGGATATCAGGTACACGGTCAAAAAAAACAATGGGGTAACCTTGATCAAGCAGTTTTGAGAAATGTTCAAAATCTGTAGTTTCCTTGGAATAACTCACCAAGAATCCATCAATCTGATTGGATAGCATGGTTTCTATACTGGATTTTTCTCGAGTCAGTTTTTCGTTTGTTTGCGTGAGAATGACATTATATCCACGAGAATAAGCCACCTCTTCGATTCCGCTGATCACTGTCGAAAAGAAAAAATGTACCACTTCGGGGATAATTACCCCAATAGTGAATGAGCGGCTTTTGCGTAAAGAAAGTGCGATGGCATTGGGACGGTAATTTAACTTTTCGGCCACTTCTTTTACCTTTCGCTTGGTCTCGTCCGAAATCCCAGGGTAGTCTTTTAAGGCCCTAGAAACAGTGGATGAAGAAACATTGAGCTCTCGGGCAATATCTTTGATTGTGGCTTGACCTATTTTCATAAAATTATATTATTCCGAGAATTCAATTTTCAAGATGTTGAACTAGTGAAAAACGAGTTTCCAAGATAGTTTTTTATCGAGAATCCTAAAATATAGATTTCGTTTCATTTCAGCCAAATTTTTTTTACGTAAATGCAAACGTCAACGCAATCGTTTGCAATAAAAAATTAGTCATTTTTTTAACTAGGGCTATTGAGAATTTAATTTTTGATAGATATACTTCTTTTCGGATTTCTTGAAAAGTAAGACGATTCCCTACTGCTGAGTGATTTTCACAGATTGATAAACAGTAGGGTATTGGACAAAAACAAGAAAACGGTTTTTATCAATTAACAAAAAATATTATGAAAGTAACTCGAAAACTAGTGTGGTTAGCGGCTTTAGTCCCGGCCATTTGGGCATGTGAAAACTATGAAATGCCCCCAGTCGTGCCTCAAACTGGCGCTTCCCTGAGTAGCCCAACTAATGGAACTGCTTTGGTTTTAACCAATGAGGGTGCTGAGGACCTGATTGAGTTTCAGGTAACCGCTGCAGATTTTGGAATGCAGGGAACGGTAACATATGCTTTAGAAATGGACCTTGCTGGAGCCAATTTCAGTGATCCAGTTGAGCTAGGCTCATCTCCCTCTAACATTATCGAAGTAGTAGCACAAGAAATCAACGAAGAACTGATAGGTAAGGGAGCCAGTCCAGATGTGGCATCAGAGGTAGAGTTTCGAGTAAAATCAAGCATCAATCAGCCCCTCTCTCCAATTTACGGAGATGTGGTGACGCTATCAGTAACTCCTTTTAGCACGCTTGTAGAGTACCCTGTATTATATTTGCCGGGTGACTACCAAGGATGGAATCCGGGGAATGAGGCTACGACCTTGAAGTCTGTCAATTTCGATGATACCTATGAGGGTTTTGTGCATATTTTACCGGGTGGTACAGGTGAGTTTAAAGTCTCAGAAACTAATGAATGGGTAGATGGGAGAAATTATGGTGATAACGACGCGGACGGAGATCTCGATGCGGATGGCGCCAATATCAAAGTGACAGAATTCGGTACTTTTTTTATGACTGTTGACTTAGCGGCTAAAACTTACAGCCTAAGCGATCCTTTGTATTGGGGAATTATAGGTGATGCTACTCCAGGAGGATGGGATTCGGAAACAAAGTTGCAGTTTGACAGAGATCAAAACGTACTCACCATCACAGAAGATCTGACTGCAGGGGAAATGAAGTTCAGAGCTAATCAGGATTGGGCGTTTAATTACGGTGGTGCTAATGGAGAGCTCACTGCTGATGGGGCTAATATCGCAGTGGAGGAAGATGGTAACTATACTATTACTTTGAATTTTACCGAGCCGGGAGCTGTATCCTATACAATCACCAAGAATTAATCTGATTATCAGATATTTCGACTAATTTTAAAAGACCGGTTTTGGAACTGAATGTTTTTAAAACCGGTCATTCATGCTTAATTTGACCTTAATGAAAAACATCCTGTTTCTGTCTAAAATAATTTTTGGGCTGTTTTTGAGTTTTCCACTTTTAGCTCAGGTAAGTACTGAGCCTACGATTCCCAATGCTTCTGAGTCGATCAAAATTACCTATGATGCCTCTCTAGGGACTACTGGGCTTGAGGACTGCAATTGTGATGTTTACATTCATATCGGAGCCGTCACCGAAGGCCCAAATTCAACTACCTGGTCCATTGTGCCATTTGATTGGGGGCAGGATATCCCTGAGGCAAAAATGAGCAAAGTAGCGGGTGAGGATAATCTTTACACATTTGAACTCATTCCTAATGAGTTTTTTGATAATCCAAGTGGGCAAACCATTTACCGATTGGGAATGGTATTCAGAAATGTGGATGGGTCTCGAGAGGGGAAAACTTCAGCGAATGCCGATTTTTTTGTGGATTTGGCGCAAGGTTTTGCCGTGCAGTTCACAGAGCCTCGAGGAACAAGGCTTTCTCTTGAAGTAGGTGAAATGTTTAGGGTAAAGGCAGAAGCCTCGAGAGAGGCAATGATCAAGTTTGAACTGCAAGGGGAGCCTGTCAAATCTGCCTCAGGAGTGAAAGAATTATTTTATGATTTTGAAGCCAAAGAGGCGGGTACCTATACGTTGACGGCCATCGCAGAATCTGGAGATGAAACAGATTCTCAAAGTTTGCAGATTGTGGTTTTTGGAGCATCGGAGGTGGCCGAACTACCAAATGAGGCTCGTCTTGGAATTAATTATTTGTCAGACACGGAGGTGCTCTTAGCACTGTTGGCGCCAAATAAAAAACTGGCACATGTGATTGGTGATTTTAATGATTGGCAGATTTTACCAGAATATCAAATGAAAAGAACTCCTGATGGGGAGATTTTTTGGCTGAGGATTGATGGGTTAACCCCAAAGCAGGAGTACATTTTCCAATACTTAGTGGATGCAAGCATAAGAATTGGGGATCCCTATGCGGATAAGACTTCTGACCCTTTCCATGATCAAGAAATTATTCAAGATGGTAGATATCCTGGGCTGAAAGCCTTTCCCTCCGGGAAAACAGAATTTCAAGCTACCTATTTACAAACAGCACAAGATCCATTCGAATGGAAAAATATTGATTATCATAAACCAGCACCGGAAGAATTGGTCGTTTATGAACTGTTAGTCCGCGATTTTGATGAAAAAAGAACCTATCAGGCAGTAATAGATCGCTTGGATTATCTACAAGAATTAGGTGTCAATGCCATCGAATTAATGCCGGTGGGGGAGTTTGAGGGTAATTTATCTTGGGGTTATAATCCTTCATTCTTCTTTGCTCCTGATAAGTACTACGGAACAAAAAACGATTTGAAAAGGCTCATCGACGAGGCTCACGGAAGAGGCATAGTGGTGATTTTGGATATGGTGCTCAATCACGCCTTTGGTCAAAATCCTATGGTCAGGCTCTATAACGATGGAGATTATGGTGCACCTACTGAGGACAATCCTTGGTTTAACCGTGTAGCTAAGCACCCTTTCAATGTGGGCTATGATTTTAACCACGAGAGTGATTATACTAGAGACTTCGTGGACTCGGTAAATAATTATTGGTTGACAGAATATAAAATAGACGGTTTCCGGTTTGATCTATCCAAAGGTTTTACGCAGGTGAATTCAGGTGATAATGTGAATTTTTGGTCACAATATGACCCGAGTAGAGTTCAAATCTGGAAGCATATTTACGACCGTATCAAGACCAACCATCCGGAGGCTTATGTGATTTTGGAGCATCTCTCAGCCAATGATGAAGAAAAAGAGCTTGCGGATTATGGGATGATGTTTTGGGGGAATATGAATAGCGATTTCCGAGAAATGGCCAAAGGGGAAAATCGGGATTTCAATTGGGCTTACCATGGGTCTCGAGGATGGCAAAATCCCAATTTGGTCGCTTATCAGGAATCCCACGATGAAGAGCGGGTGATGTGGGAATCGCTTAATTTTGGAAGAACATCTCCTGTAAACATTCGTCAACTGGAAAATGCTGTCAACAGAAATCAACTATTGACCGCTTTCTATTTTGGAATACCCGGTCCTAAAATGATCTGGCAGTTTGGTGAATTTGGTTATGATGAAGAGTTGAATAATGATAGACTTGGGATCAAACCTACTCGATGGGAGTATTTGCAAAATCCTCAGAGAAACCGGCTTTTCAGACTTTATCAAGAGATGATTAAGCTCAAGAAGTCCCATCAAGTATTTACTAATCCAGAGAAGGTCACCCTAAATCTCAGTGCTGCTATAAAATCAATAGTTTTAGAACATTCGGACTTGGATATAGTGCTGTTTGGTAATTTTGGATTGGGAAATGCAGGAAATGTTCCAGTTTCTTTCCCATCTACCGGGATCTGGTATAATTATTTTACGGGTGAAGAATTGACCTTGACCAATACTACGGTTGACTTCAATTTAAGACCTTCCGAATTCTATTTATTTACGAGTGAGCTACTTCCAACTCCAGACTCTGGGATTTTGCAGGAAGACTTTGTCACTTCTATTCCCATTGAACCCTTCGATGATTCTTCATTCTCAGTTTATCCTAACCCGAGCACAGGCAAGCTTTATGTCCAATTACCTGAGGGAATGAAGGAAACAAACTTTAGGATCATTGATTTGACGGGAAAAGAGATCAGAGGAGGGCAATCAAGGCCTGGAAATCAGATTTTAGAATTCGATTTAGGGGATATTAAAGCGGGTCTTTATATCTTTGAAGCGTTTGATAACAGACGAGTGCTTCATCAGCGCTTTATTAAAAATTAACCAAACCTAATTTAAGATGAAATTTAAACCTGGAGTAAAGTACGGGCAAGAACTCAGAGATCTCTATGCATATGCAAAAGAGAATGAATTTGCTATGCCCGCTGTAAATGTGATAGGTACCAATTCTGTGAATGCAGTAATGGAGACAGCCAAAAAAGTAAATTCTCCCGTAATCATACAGTTCTCCAATGGAGGTGCTCAGTTTTTTGCAGGTAAAGGATTAGCTAATGATAAGCAGCAGGCGAGTGTAGCCGGAGCAGTTTCCGGGGCTCATCACGTGCACCAAATGGCAGAGGCCTATGGAGTACCTGTTATTTTGCACACGGATCATGCCGCTAAAAAATTGCTTCCTTGGATCGACGGCATGCTAGAAGCAGGTAAAGCCTATTTTGACACGCATAAGCGTCCGCTTTTCAGCTCTCACATGTTGGATCTTTCTGAGGAGCCTTTGGAAGAAAATGTAGAAATATCCTGTAATTATTTTCGTGAGTTTGAAAAACTTCAAATGGCGATTGAAATCGAACTTGGAGTGACCGGCGGAGAAGAAGACGGGGTAGATAATACAGACATAGATTCGTCCAAGCTTTACACACAGCCCGAAGAAGTAGCCTATGCTTATGAGCATCTCAAGCAAATCGGAGATTTATTCACAATTGCTGCTGCTTTCGGTAACGTCCACGGAGTGTATAAGCCTGGTAATGTGAGTTTGAAGCCAATTATTCTGAAAAATTCTCAGGATTACATCAACTCCAAATATGGAACAACCGGCAAGCCTTTGAATTTTGTATTTCATGGAGGGTCTGGCTCAACTGTAGAGGAAATCAGAGAAGCCAATTCCTATGGCTCCATCAAAATGAATATCGATACCGATATGCAGTGGGCTACTTGGGAAGGTATCTTGAATTATTACAAGAAAAACGAAGGTTACCTTCAGACCCAATTGGGTAATCCAGATGGACCTGATAGTCCAAATAAGAAGTATTACGATCCAAGAGTATGGCTTAGAAAAGGAGAAGAAAACTTCGTGAAAAGACTGGAATTAGCTTTTGATATGCTAAATGCTGTCAATAAGAATTAATCAAAAGCCGATTAGTTAGTACAAAAAAGTCACTTTAATCGAGTGACTTTTTTTCTTGAAGACACCAAAATGAATATTAATATGAGAAAATTTACTTTTTCCCCCTTTTTCGCCCTACTTATGGTCATACATTCCTGTGAGCAAAAACAAGAAGAATTGAAGGTGCAAAACTATTGGCCTGAGGCAGGCGTAACGTATGAGATTTTTGTTCAGTCTTTTTACGATTCTGACGGGGATGGAATTGGAGATTTCAATGGTGTAAGTCAAAAGCTGGATTATGTGAAGGAATTGGGAGCAAATGCAATTTGGTTTATGCCTATCATGCCCTCGCCAACTTACCATAAATACGATGTAACGGAGTATAAGGCGGTACATCCTGATTATGGGACGATGGATGATTTCAAAAATCTTTTAGCAGAAGCACACAAGCGAGATATCAAAATAGTAATCGATATGATCATCAATCACACTTCCAACCAACACCCTTGGTTTCTGGAAGCTAAATCAGGGAGGGATAATTCATACAGAGATTACTATGTATGGGCTCAAAAGGATACCATCGCCGACTACTTGAATAAGAAAGTCATCACTTTGGATTCTGATAATATACGGCAGTGGCATGACCCAGGAGAGGGTGATGACTACTACTATGGATTTTTCTGGGGAGGGATGCCGGATTTGAATTTTGACAATCCAAAAGTGAGAGAGGAGATTTATGATATTGGACGCTTTTGGCTAGAAGAAATCGGAGTAGATGGTTTTAGATTAGACGCTGCAAAGCATATTTTTCCGGACGATCGTCCCTTGGACAATCATGAGTTTTGGAAAGAATTCAGAGCTGAAATGGAAAAAATCAAACCTGATGTCTATTTGGTAGGAGAGGTATATGATAAGAAGGAGGTCGTAGCTCCATATCTACCAGGTTTGCCTGCATTGTTTAATTTTGACTTTCACTACACCTTGTTGGAATCATTTGCCGCTGAAGATGGTATGCTCCTCGTAGAGAAGCAGAAAGAAATCCTGGATTTTTATCAGGGAATAACTTCCGAGTTTATTGATGCTACTATTTCATCTAATCACGACCAGCCCCGATTGCTCAATGAACTTGATGAAGATCCAGTAAAGCAAAAGCAGGCGATTACAGTGATGATGTCCATGCCAGGAGCTCCGTACATTTATTATGGAGAAGAGATTGGAATGAAAGGGTTAAAGCCCGATGAGTATATAAGAGAGCCATTTCTCTGGGATGTCTTGGAAAAAGATCAGGGAAGAACAACTTGGATTGAGCCAAAATACTCTACAGAGGAAGAGGTAATCCCTCTTGCCTTGCAGCGTGAGGATCCTGCTAGTTTTTTCAATCACTATAAAGAACTGATCGCTTTACGAAGTAGTTATCCTGCGCTGGCGTTAGGTAGCTTAGAGTTGCCAGAGGGGAACTACCAGAAAGCTATCATGGCTTATGAGCGGGTTTATGAAGAGCAATCGCTTTTTATTTTCCATAATCTGGGAAAAGAGGAATTAACTGTTACTATTCCTGAAGCTTACAGTCAGCAGCTTTATCAGTTTGGTGAAGTGACCCTCTCAGGTACTACACTTACATTATCTGCGCAGTCCTCTGTGATTCTTAAAAAATAAAAATCAAAAATTATCTCGAATAATTAAAAATACTTTCTCCATTTCTCTCCTAATTTCGGAGGCTTTGTGGGGATAATTCGAATTCATAAAGGCAAAACAATAGGTTTTGCCTTTATTGGTTTTGATGAGGCCCACTAGGCTATGATTATTGCTCATGGTACCAGTTTTTGCAAAAATATAAGGCTGTTTTGCCTGATAATTTGATTTGATGGTACCAGAAACTCCTCCTGTTGGGAGGATTTCATAAAGTTGCTTATCGGGTAGGATACGGTAGATTTTTTCGAAAAGAGCTACCATTGCTCTCGGAGTAAAGAGATTATACCTACTCAGCCCACTCCCATCTACCCAAATAGGTTGGTCAGGGAGATCAGAGAGGTAGGTTTTTAGGACAAATTCAATAGCCCTTTCTATGTCGATTTCTTCAAAAATTCGATCCGAAACCATGTACATTAGCTGCTCCGCTAGAAAATTATCGCTTTCTAGCATCATTTCTTTGAGGATAGGAAAGAGCGGGGCAGCTCTCCATAGTTGGTGGTTTTTAGGGAGTGAGTCAGGGCGATAAATCCAAGTAGTACCTGTCTCGAGAGCGGCTAATTGGATAAATATTTCTGGGGAGGTGATGAAAGGAATAAAGTCTTCTCTTGCTCTGTATTTCTTGGGATTGAAATAAAATGTATTGGTGTGGAAATCCCTCTCTAAATCTTTGATATCCCGAGTAGAAGATTGGATCGACTTTTGAAAATAGGAGGGGGAGACCACCGGAGGATTTCTGGATTGCTCAGCTTTTAAGAGATTGCCATAGATAGGTAATGAAGATCGCTCTGCCGAGAAATAATACAAATAATCATCCCATTGCCAACCACTTCCAAATGCGCTTGACTTTAAATTGGCATCAGAAAACTGAACTACTTTTGCGGATTGGAAAAAGCCTTTGAAATCAGGCTGATAAAGGTCTAAATACTTCCAACTAGGGTCTCCAGTACCCCAAATTTTCAAGGTATCTCCAGATCGGGTATATCTTAAAGTTTGGGTGCTATCATTAAGAATGGCTACACTAGAAAATAAAGTGAATAGTTTTGTAGTGGATGCAGGAGTAAATCTCAAATGAGAGTTTTTTTCAAAAAGCACACGCTGAGAATCCAAGTCATATAACATAAAGCCTGTCAGGTGACCACCAAAAAAACCATTATCGCTCAAGACTGACTCCAATTTGAGGTATTGTTCTCTATTAATTTGGGCAGAGGTAAATTCGAGGCTAAAAAAGAGAAATATAACTAGAGGAATCAATATTCTTTTTTTCATCTACCGTCTTTTAACCGTCCAGAAAATCCCTATCCATCCAAAAATAAATGCAACTCCACCAAGTGGGGTAATGGCACCTAGCCACGTGATTCCCGAGATGGAGAGTAAATAAAGTGAGCCTGAAAAAATCACTATGCCGATAATAAAATTAATGGCAGAAAAAGACATACCTCTTTGATAACTAGGCTTTGTTTGGGCTAGAATGCCGACTAGAAGCAAAGCAAGAGAATGATAAAAATGATATTTTACTGCCGTTTCGAAAGTATCAAGTCGTCCATTTTGAGTCAATAGTTCATTGAGTCCATGGGCGCCAAAGGCCCCAACTCCTACGGCTATTGCACCAAGGATGGCGGCTATTTGTAAGATATGTTTTGCATTCATTTCTTTTAGTTTAAAGAGTGTATTTAATTGTAATTTCTAGCTCCAAAAATAGAGGAGCCTATCCTCACCATGGTGCTACCTTCCTGTTGTGCGATCAGGTAGTCACTACTCATTCCCATGGAGAGTTCTTTCATTTTGACAAATTCGGGTAGATTTTCTGATTTGAGCTTTTCAAAAAGTTGCTTTAATCCTTTAAATTCTTTCCGGATTTGACCTTCGTTTTCGGTAAAAGTAGCCATGCCCATGAGTCCTATGACATTTACATGACTTAGCTCCCTGAAATCAGCAGAAGCTAACATCTCATTAAGCTCAGCTTGGTCAAAACCAAATTTGCTTTCTTCCTCTGCGATGTGAATTTGTAGTAAAACTGAAATTTGGCGATCGACCTTTTTTCCTTGTTTATCGATTTCTTTTAATAGTTTAAAAGAATCCACGCTATGAATTAAATGCACAAAGGGAGCAATGTATTTCACTTTGTTTCGCTGCAAATGCCCGATCATATGCCATCGAGTATCATCAGGCATATCTGGCTGTTTAGCCTGTATTTCTTGTACTTTGTTTTCTCCGAAATCCCTTACCCCTGCTTCATAAGCTTCGCGCAGATCTTCGATGGGCTTGGTTTTACTTACCGCTACCAATAGACATTCAGAGTCAAAGAATGTGGCCTTAATATCTTCTAGGTTTTTTGCTATGGACATGATCAAAATTCTTGGTCTATTCGGACGTAAAGATAAAGTCTCTTAGTTGACTTATCGAATAGTAAACAATTAATACACTCTCCGTACGTGAAATTTTATTAGTGAAGGTACGAATAATATCGATTCTCTTGGATTTGATGGGTCAGGGAAAGTGATAATACTCACAGATTGGGTCAATAGAATTTCGTATCTTAAAAATTAAATCAAAAACTAGCACTATGACCTACTATCAGCATAAAATTATCAAAAATAAATCGATAAGTGAGGTAAGAACCGAGGTAGAAAGCGCTTTGAAAAATGAAGGTTTTGGTATTCTCACAGAAATAGACATTCAAGCAACTATGAAAAAGAAGCTTGGAAAAGATTACGCGCCTTATTTGATTTTGGGAGCATGCAACCCTGTATTTGCGGATCAGGTGCTGGAAGCAGAGCCACATATCGGTACTTTACTTCCTTGCAATGTCACGATCAGAGAAGTTGGTACAGGAGAGTATGAAGTAGCTATCATGGACCCAGCGGCTGCAATGTCCGCGGTAAATAATCCAAAAATTGAAACTTTGGCCGGTGAGGTAAGAGAAAAATTGATTCGGGTTTTAGAAAGTGTTGAATAAGATTATTTCTAAGAATTGCATAAAAAAAGGCTGATTACTTAGTTAATCAGCCTTTTCGTTAGTTTTATTTTGCTGTTAATCAGCGATGTATTTTTCTACAGGAACATATGACAGGTCAAAAGCCTCAGCTACGGCTTTATAAACGATCTCTCCATTAATCACGTTTAATCCCGGTACCAATTCTGGGTTTTCCTGAGCTGCTTTTTTCCATCCCTTGTCCGCCAATTGGATAGCGTAGGGTAGTGTAGCGTTGGTAAGTGCAAGTGTAGAGGTGTAAGGAACCGCTCCTGGCATATTGGCTACACAATAATGTACCACGTCATCAATGATGAAGGTTGGGTTCTCATGAGTGGTAGGTTTACAAGTTTCAATACATCCTCCTTGATCTACAGCCACATCAACCAATACCGTACCTGGCTTCATCTCTTTTAGCATGTCTCTAGTGATCAGATGAGGTGCTTTGGCTCCAGGAATTAATACGGCACCGATAATTAGGTCGGCAGACTTGATCATTTCTCGAATATTGTATTCGTTGGACATCATGGTGTTTACATTGGCGGGCATGACATCGTCAAGGTATCTCATGCGTTGAAGGGATACGTCCATGATGATCACGTCTGCGCCTAGTCCTGCAGCCATCCAAGCTGCTTGGGTTCCTACTATTCCACCTCCAAGTATCAAAACCTTTGCCGGTAGTACGCCCGGTACTCCTCCGAGTAAAATACCTCTACCTTTCAAAGGCTTTTCTAGATAATTAGCTCCTTTCTGAACGGACATTCGGCCAGCTACTTCTGACATAGGAACCAAAAGTGGTAAGCTTCGGTCCGCTTTTTCTACTGTTTCATAGGCTAGACAAACAGACTTGCTCTCTACCATAGCTTTGGTCAAGGGCTCATAGGAAGCAAAATGAAAATAAGTGAACAACAACTGACCTTCTTTGATGAGTTTGTATTCAGGTTCGATTGGCTCTTTCACCTTCATGATCATCTCAGCGATTTCGTAGGTCGCCTCGATCGTAGGCAAAATCTGAGCACCTGCATTTTCGTAAGCTTCATCACTGAATCCGCTACCTTCACCTGCGGTGTGCTGTACATAGACGGAGTGTCCTCTCTTTACTAGTTCTTTAGCACCAGCGGGAGTTAGAGCAACTCGGTTTTCGTTATTCTTTATTTCTTTTGGAACACCTATAATCATGGCTTGTCTATTTGGATTTATATTTCGTCGGCAAAGATACTAAGGAGGCGCATTCAGAAAAGCACAAAAACGAATAGAATTTGGTCTGATTTTGAATATTATTTTTTTTCAAAAGTTTATTCTAAAAATAAAGCTGTAGATGTATATTATTTCAAAATTTAAATTTTAAGCATTAATAATTTCGAAAATTTATTTTTGTTCAAATGCAAAATATCCAAATAAAACCCTTGTAAGAAAATAGAATAATTTTAAGCTTTTTGAACATGTGTCGGAATAAAATTTTACTTTAACCTGATATGAATCAAAAATTCAGAATAATTGTTTGAAAAATATCGATTGACAGATTTGTATAGAAAAAGGATTTGGTTATTTTTGAATAACGCTATTGATTTAGCAAAACCCAAATTAACCAGAGATTAATAAATACCTATGGCAGAATTAAAATCTTTATCCAAAAACCGAAAAGGAGTAGTCCCTAGTCACGAAGAGGTAATCAAAGATTATCGTCTTGCAATGATTAGCAGGCACGCCTCTCTTATGGGGCGCAAAGAAGTCTTTATGGGAAAGGCTAAATTCGGAATTTTTGGAGATGGGAAAGAGTTAGCTCAATTGGCTATGGCCAGAGCTTTTCAATTAGGTGATTTCCGATCCGGATATTATCGCGATCAGACCTTTATGTTGGCCTTAGGTGAATTGACAGTTCAGCAGTATTTTGCTCAGCTATATGCTCATACTGATGTAGATGCAGATCCTGCAAGTGCAGGAAGATTGATGAATGGTCATTTTGCCACAAGATCATTGAATGAAGACGGTAGCTGGAAGTCATTGACTAAAAGCTACAATTCTGCAGCAGATATTTCCCCCACAGCGGCCCAGATGCCTAAGTTGTTGGGGCTTGCTTATGCATCCAAAGTCTACAGGGAAAATAAGGGGCTTAAAAACTCAAAAGATTTTTCCATTAATGGAAATGAGGTCGCATGGGGTACCATAGGCAATGCATCTACTTCCGAAGGGATCTTTTTTGAGTCTATCAATGCAGCCGGAGTTTTGCAAGTTCCCATGGTAATTTCGGTTTGGGATGACGCTTACGGCATTTCAGTTCCTAATCAATACCATACTACCAAAGGTAATATTTCCGAAGCATTAGCTGGTTTTGAGCGGAATGAAGAGAAAGCAGGATTTGAAATTATAAAGGTGAAAGGTTGGGATTATGAAGGGCTCCTTGAGGCTTTCTCCAGAGCGGGTCAAGTCGCCAGAGAATCGCATATTCCAGTGCTTATTCATGTAGATGAAATGACTCAGCCACAGGGGCATTCTACCTCAGGATCTCATGAGCGATACAAATCTGCAGAAAGATTAGAATGGGAAAAGGAATGGGATTGTAATATCAAGTTCAGAGAATATATACTAGAGAATAAAATCGCCACAGCAGACCAACTGGAAGAAATAGAAGCAGAGGCTAAGGCATTGGTGAAAAAGGAAAAGGAAGCCGCTTGGTCTGCCTTTAGTGGAGCCATAAAAAAAGAACTTGCCGAGGCAGTCACATTAATTAAAGATGCAGCAAAAGAAAGTAGTAGAAAGGTAATTCTATTGCAGATGGCAGATGAGCTTGCCAAGACTATCAATCCGATTAGAAAAGACGTCATTTCTACCGTTCGGAAGGTTTTGTTAAATCTTCGTTTTGATCAAAGTGCTGCAAAAGATGAGCTTAAATCTTGGTATGAAGAGCAAATGAAGCTCAATTATGATCGCTACAATAGTCACTTGTATTCAGAGACTGCGTGGTCGGCTTTGAAAGTAGACGAAATTAAGCCTGTTTTCGATGAAAATGCACCGGCAGTGGATGGAAGAGAGGTATTACAAGCTTTCTTTGATTATCAATTAGAGCATGATCCTCGCTTTTTCGCTTTCGGAGAAGATGTTGGTAAAATCGGTGATGTGAATCAGGCCTTTGCTGGTTTGCAGGCTAAACATGGAGAGATCCGTGTGACTGATACCGGAATCAGAGAGGCGACAATCATTGGTCAAGGAATCGGTGCTTCACTCAGAGGCTTGAGACCGGTCGCGGAGATTCAATACTTAGATTATTTACTTTATGGCATACAGATGCTCTCTGATGATGTAGCTTCCCTTCAGTACCGAACCAAAGGTGGACAGAAAGCTCCTATGATAGTGAGAACAAGAGGTCATCGGCTGGAAGGCGTATGGCATGCCGGTTCACCCATGGGAATGATTCTGTCTTCCCTTCGAGGTATGATTATAGGTGTGCCAAGAGATATGACTCAGGCTGCAGGTATGTATAATACTATTCTGAAAGCGGATGAACCCGCAATGATAATAGAATGCTTGAATGGTTACAGATTGAAAGAAAAGCTCCCTTCTAATATTGGAGAATATACTGTGCCAGTGGGTGTTCCCGAAATTCTTAAAGAAGGAAAGGACCTCACTTTAGTTACTTATGGATCTATGTGTCGTATCGTGATGGATGCGGCAAAGGAATTGAGTGAGATAGGTATTGATATCGAGGTGATAGATGTGCAAACCTTACTACCATTTGACATCACTGGTATCATTGGAGAGTCTATCAAAAAGACCAACCGTGTGATTTTCGCGGATGAAGATGTGCCTGGAGGAGCTTCTGCATTTATGCTTCAGCAAGCGGTGGAAGGACAGGGAGTTTTCCAGTATTTGGATTCCGAGCCACAGACCTTGCCAGCTAAAGCACATCGGCCTGCTTATTCCTCTGATGGTGATTATTTTTCAAAACCAAGTGTGGAAGACGTAGTAGAAAAAGTCTATCAAATGATGCATGAGGTAAATCCTAAAAAATTCCCTCAGATTTAAAGAAAAAGGCAGCTTCTATAATGAAGCTGCCTTTTTTTATTCTTTCGTGATTTGCCTGAGTGTCACTTCGGAACTTGAGATCTCGTTGCTTCTGTTTAGTTGTCGATCTTGGATTTGTACATCTACCCGAATTGTATCAGTTCTGAAGATAGACTGCCAGCCTGAGGAAAGCATGGCGTATTTAATATTACCTTCTACCGATTGACCTTCTTCGGTGGTCAGAATTCTCGGAAATCTCCCATTGAAGGTGGTGAAAAAAGGTGGATCTTCCCATCTAAACTCAGAGAACTGACCGTTTCTTTTGATGAAAAATTTAACAAATATATTATACTGATTGGGGTTTTGTACCACCCATACCGTGTCTCTCACTACTTGATTATTGATAATAGGATTAATTACCCAATCTATAGGGTTGTACCTAGGCGCTTCAGGAGGACGGCTACCAAAAGTGATCAAATTGCCTGTGGCATCTCTTTGGTAGTTTAGCGCATTAAAGGGAGGAAAAACATCCGTCGCAGATAGGCCCAAATCTCCCTCTGCATCTTTAAAATTAAAGCCAAAAATTAAGGAGTCAGGACCGGCTGTAGGGACAAATTCAAGGGATTCGAATTCGATCTCTGGAATAGACGGGAAATTTTCAGGCGGATTAACACAAGAAGCCATTAATAAAAAGGAGAAGAATATTCCCAAATAACTTTTCAAACGCATAGGGCGAGTTAAATTTACAACCGAGTAAAAAGCAACCCGATATTTAGGATGCAAAATATAAAACGATGAATGATTTTAAAAGTTTTTCAAGGGAAGTAGATGATTTGACCGAGAAGGGGTTTGAAAAGCTTGCTTTGGAGCTGTTTTATTTTCAAGCAAAGGAAAATAAGGTCTATAACTCCTATTTGGCTGCTCGTAATATTGATTTTAAATCTGTATGTTGCCTTGAAGATATTCCTTTTTTACCAATTCGATTTTTTAAGGATTTCTCTGTAGTCTGTGGTAATGTATCGGATTTCACCTCATACTATTCCTCATCAGGTACTACTGGTATGATCACGAGTAAGCATTATACTTGGTCAGAACAATGGTATTTGCAGCATAGCCAAAGACTTTTTGAAAGAGCGTATGGGTCCCTTAAAGAATATCATATACTGGCACTGCTTCCTTCATATCTGGAAAGGCAGGGGAGTAGCCTAGTCAGTATGGCAAATCATTTTATTCGAGAAAGTCAATCGACTCACTCAGGATTTTACCTTTACAATCAAAAGGATTTGGTGGAAAAAATAAGCCAATTAAATGGAGACAGCCGAAAAATTTTATTGCTTGGAGTCACTTTTGCACTTTTGGATTTAGCAGAATCGGGGTTGGTTTTTCCAGGGATAGAAAAATTGATCGTAATGGAAACCGGGGGAATGAAAGGCAGAAGGAAGAAGATGATTCGCGAAGAAGTACACGATCTACTGAAAAGTTATTTTAAAGTGTCTTCGATTCATTCAGAATATGGAATGACAGAAATGATGTCCCAAGCGTATTCTAAAGGGGAAGGGAAATTTCAGTTGCCGACGTCTATTCGAGTTTTGCTCCGGGATGTAAATGATCCTTTATCTTGGAGTCAGCGTAGTCAGGGTGGAATAAATATCATTGACCTTGGTAACTTTCATTCTTGTGCATTTTTAGAGACACAAGATTTGGGAAGGATTGACGACTCAGGGATGTTGGAAGTCCTAGGTCGGTTTGATCATTCTGAAATTAGGGGCTGTAACTTATTGGTGCAGTAATTGCTAGATTAAATTAAATTAAACATATTTGAACCACACTAGATTTTAACCCTATGAAACGTTTTGCCACTTTAGCTTTATTGATCGGGATTTTAGCTCTTGGTGCTTGTGCGTCAAGCAAGCCTTGTCCGGCCTATGCCAAAGCTCCTGCAGCTGAAAGAATTAATAGTTAAAAAAAATGCTGACCAATTAATAGTCAGCATATTTTTTAATGTCTTCTAGGCAAATTGTAGGTTCTCCTAAAATCACAAGCCGCTCGACTACGTTTCGCAATTCACGGATATTGCCTGTCCATGGAAACTCCTGAAGTTTAGCTATAGCTTCTTTGCTGATTTTCTTTTTTGCTTCTCCGCTTTCTTGTGCGATGTCATCTAGAAACTTATCTACCAAAAGCGGAATATCACTTTTCCTATCCTTCAAGGCAGGAACTTGGATCAATATGACGCTGAGTCGATGGTAAAGATCCTCTCTGAATCGTCCCTCTTCTATTTCTTTTTTAAGGTCTTTGTTTGTCGCGGCTAAAACCCGAACATCTACTTTGATATCCTTGTCACTTCCCACTCTATTGATTAGGTTTTCTTGTAGTGCTCTGAGGACTTTAGATTGTGCAGAAAGAGACATATCGCCAATTTCATCAAGGAAAAGAGTACCTGCTTGGGCTTGTTCAAATTTCCCCGCTCGCTGTTTGTGGGCGGAAGTAAACGCCCCTTTTTCATGACCAAACAGTTCGGACTCTATCAGTTCGGATGGAATAGCTGCGCAATTAACCGCTACAAAAGGCTGTGCGCTTCGGTTACTCTTCTGATGTACCCAGTGGGCAACCAGTTCTTTTCCAGTTCCATTAGGACCGGTTATCAAAACTCTAGCCTCTGTAGGTGCCACTTTCTCTATGGTCTCTTTTACCAGCTTGATAGGGTCAGACTCACCTACCATATCCAGTTTTTTGGAAAGCTTCTTTTTCAGAACTTTAGTTTCTGTCACTAGATTTTTTTTCTCCAGTGCATTTCTTACCGTGAGTAGTAGACGGTTCAGGTCAGGAGGCTTAGGGATAAAGTCAAATGCGCCTTTTTTGGTAGCCTCTACAGCCGTCTCAATACTGCCGTGAGCAGAAATCATGATAAATTGCGGAGATTTTTCAAGGGATTTTGCTTTGTCCAACACTTCAATGCCATCCATTTTCGGCATTTTAACGTCACATAGGACTAAATCAAACTCTTCCTCTTGAAGTTTAGCCAATCCCTCTTCGCCATCTTTGGCTTCGGAGACTTGGTATTTTTCGTATTCTAAAATTTCTCTAAGTGTGGCTCGGATGACTTTTTCATCATCAATGATCAGAATCTTTGACATAAGGCTAAATTAAAATAAAAAGTGCAAGTCTGTAAGCCGGGTTCTGTTTCCTTTTAAGGAATCTTGTCATTTATCTAGCCCCAATTTCACAATTGGGGTCTATCGGTCTACCCACCTCGGAATCTACTCCGAATCCGATAAATCGGACCGTATGCAGAATCGAACGAGCAGCTCTTTGCCCGAGGTCTATTTGACCTTTCAACCCATAAGGTTTACCATGCGTCCTATGTCACCATAGAACCGGTGGGCTCTTACTCCACCTTTTCACCCTTATCCCGATAGCTATCGGGACGGTATATTTTCTGTGGCACTATCTGTAAACTGACCGTCACCAGTCAGCCCCCTTCCCGTTAGGAAGTATGGCGCTCTCTGTTGCCCGGACTTTCCTCTTTTCCAAACCAAATACTTGGTCTAGAACAGCGACAAGCCGACTTGCACGTTGCAATTTACGGCAAAATATCCGAACTGGTTTTTAAACTTTTGATTGGTGGTAGATCGGATGTCCTTTTTCCCATTTGTTTAGGGATAAGTAAAGGTTGTTTTATCTATAAGTTTTTCATTTTATTGCTCCTTTCTATTTGGATTAATTTTAAATAGAGTCTATGTTTGCATCTAATTATAATTAATCTAAATAAATAGATTTTAAAATGAAACGGTTTTACCCCTTGTTTATTCTGCTGTTATTAATTCAGATTACAGGTACATTTGCTATTGATAAAAAATCCAAAGATAATTTTCTTTCTGTTCAGGGTCTAGTTCTGGATGTAGAGGGTAGTCCTGTCTCTTATGCCAACGTATTTGTCAAGAATACGGTGAAGGGGACATTGAGTAATGCGGAAGGAGTATTTCAGATTTTTGACTTAGAGGAAGGGAATTATGAGCTTCAAATTTCAGCAGTAGGATATAAGACCATATCGACTGCTGTAAGTCTTAAGAAGGGAGAATTCATTGATTTAGGTTCACTGATGATGGAGATAGGGGTAGAGATGCCTGAATTTTCTATCATAGCCAATAAAGACAGGATTTTTAGCCAGGTTCCAGGTGCGGTCAACTATCTAGATCGAAAAGAAATTCAATCACTGAAGCCACTCTCAGGAAACGAGGTATTTAGAAGAGTGAGCGGTTTGAATGTGGTCGATGAAGAAGGTTTGGGAATGCGAGTCAATATTGGAATAAGGGGCTTAAATCCTGATCGCAGTAGAAGTGTTCTGATGCTGGAGGACGGAGTACCTGTGGCTTTAGCTCCTTATGGAGAGCCTGAGATGTATTATAGCCCTGCTATAGACAGAATGGCAGGGATAGAGATTTTGAAAGGATCTGGACAAATTTTATATGGACCTCAAACCATAGGTGGTGTTATCAATTATATCACCCCAAATGCTCCCGAAAATGAAGAAGGCTCTATTTCTCTTCAAGGTGGTCAGGGTGGATTTTTCTCTGGATTGATCAATTATGGAAATACACTAGGTAGTACTGGTTTTCAAGTGAATCTTCTTCGTAAATCTGCCGAAAATGTCGGCCCTACTCAATTTGGAATCACAGACTTTAACTCAAAAGTTCTATTCAAACTGAATGATCGAAGTGAATTAGGTGCGAAAATCGGTATTTATGACGAGGAGTCTAATTCGACCTATATAGGACTAAATCAAGTAATGTACGATCAGGGTGGGCAGGATTTTGAAAGGCTTGCTCCAGACGAT
Source organism: Algoriphagus faecimaris (assembly GCF_900101705.1). Taxonomy (GTDB): domain Bacteria; phylum Bacteroidota; class Bacteroidia; order Cytophagales; family Cyclobacteriaceae; genus Algoriphagus; species Algoriphagus faecimaris. The sequence goes on from NZ_FNAC01000013.1 coordinate 74,474, forward strand.
CGATTGAATGTTTCAAGGTATTCTTTGAGTTTAAGCCATCTTTATAGATTTCAGCCAAATATCAAATTAAGGACCATTGCTTATGGTTATACCACGACTAGAAACTGGAACCGTCAAGATTTTAGTATAAACTCCACCAATACACCTCCGTCCAACTGGACTGGAGTGCTCTGGGGGGATGAAAGTATACCCGGTGGGGCTATATTTATGCGTGATGGTACAGGTCAGCGTAATAGACAATTTGAGGTTTTAGGTATAGAGCCTAGATTAGAACTTGATCATGAGTTGTTCGGCGCAGTTAGTGAGTTGAAGGCAGGAATACGATTATTGGCAGAAAATGCAAAGGAGCAAAGGGTAAACGGCACCAAGGCAGGAGTTAAAAGTGGTGATCTAATCGAGGATGAACTGCGGACAGGTAGAGCATTTAGTGCCTATTTTCAAAACGAAACCAAGGTTTCTGATGCGCTTACCTTGCATGGAGGACTTAGGTTGGAAAGCTTTAATTACAAGAGAAATATTTACCGGAGAAATTTTTCTGGCATTGGGGTGAGAGACACAACCTTAGTTGCGGAAAATAGCGTTCAAGAAATCATCCCTGGAGTAGGATTTACCTTTAAACCATCTCCAGTAATTACAGTATTTGGGGGGATTCACAAAGGTTTTGCTCCTCCTCGAACCAAAGACGCCATCACATCCACAGGAGATGCATTGGATTTGGAGGCCGAAAGAAGCTGGAACTATGAGCTGGGGCTAAGGACCGAATTAGCTCATTGGTTATATCTAGAATCCACAGCATTCTTGCTTGACTTTTCCAATCAAATCATCCCTGTAGCCGAATCTGCTGGGGGCTTAGGGTTTGGAGTAGTCAATGCGGGAGCTACAAGGCATCAAGGTTTGGAGAATTCTATAATTGTAGATTTTGCCAAGGTATTTGGATTAGAAAAATGGGCCTTAGATTATGATGTTCAAGTTACCTATGTTGACGCTTATTTTTCAGAAGATCGATTTAAAGGAGATATAAATATTAACGGAAATAAAACCCCTTACGCTCCCGAGTGGATCATCAATTCTACACTTTCTGTCAAAAATGAAAAAGGCTGGTCTGGAAAATTGACATATAATTATGTCGGTGATCAATTTGGTGATGAAACAAATCAAATCCTCCCCTCAGTAAATGGAAGAATTGGTCAAATCCCATCCTATTTCACTTTCGATGCAGTTTTGGGCTACGAATTGATGGAAAAGAACCTCAGTTTTAATGTGGCTGTTAAAAACCTAACCGATCAGCGATACATCTCTACAAGAAGGCCTCAAGGCATAAGAGTGGGACTACCTAGGTTTATCACAGCAGGGATGAATTTTAATTTTTAAAAAAAAAGTAAGGTTTTTATTCATTTGCTTCAAACCTTTTTCACAAACCCATGTTAGTTATATCAAAGGCTAAATATAGCTTTTCTTCATAGTGCTGGGTTGAGCCGCTCCTTCAGGGAGCGGTTCTTTTTTTTTCCCATTTTTAAGAATAAAGGTTATCTAAATCCTCTTAAATTGGTAATTCAAGGTTAGTCTTTTTTAGGAACTGATTTGATTATCTTTGGGAAAATTTAGAGCATATGATATTGGTAGGAAATGCGGTACTCTCTGATGATATAAAGGAAAATTTTTTCGTCTGCGATCTGGAAGCTTGTAAAGGTGCTTGCTGTGTAGAAGGAGATGCTGGGGCCCCTTTGGAAGATGAGGAAACCGAAATCATCGAAAGGATTTATCCTATAGTAAAGGATTACATCACGGAAGAGGGGAGAAAAGTAATAGAAAGTCAGGGAACTTGGGTATTCGATAAAGATGGAGACAAAGGAACACCTACTATCGGAGATAATAGGGAGTGTGCTTATGCTTTATATGACGAAAGAGGCATATTAAAGTGTGGCATAGAGCAGGCGTACTTAGATGGGAAAATTGACTTTAAAAAGCCGATTTCTTGTCATATGTATCCGATCCGAGTGACCAAATACGAAGAGTTTGATGCCTTGAATTATGACCGCTGGCACATATGCGATCCGGCTTGTCAATTGGGCAAAAGCCTTCAAGTGCCTCTTTACCGATTTTTAAAAGACGCCCTTGTGAGAAAATACGGAGAGGCCTGGTATGAAGAACTGCTTCAAGAAATAGAATCATAAAAATTGCCCTCTTACTACAAGAGGGCAATTTTATTGTACTCGATAGGAAGTTTTATACTTGACCCCGTCATCTATTAATTGACGACTTTTTTGAGCTTTAAACCTTAATATATATTTTTTTCTTGTCCATGATGTATCCTACCAGCCAAATCAAAAGCATGTAAAAGATTGCAAATAAGAAAGATGCATTTTTTGGGCTTAACCAGCTGGTGAACAAATTACTATAGATCATACCTTTTAATGAACTTTCTCCAACAGGAATCATGTAGAAAATAGAAATAAGAACCCCAGAAAGCACATAGAGAATTAATGGATTTCTTCCAAAAGCTTGAAAGAAATACGTCCATTTAGTCATCTTTTTTATCTCTATCAGCCCTACAAGCCCAGACAGAAGAATCAAGTCCCAACCTACGGTTAGTAAGACATATGGACTGGTCCATATTTTTTTATTGATTGGAAAGACGGCGTCCCAAAGGTAGCTTCCTGCAATCAGTACAACTCCAGTAACTAGGAGCAACCTTACAGTAGCCATAGTATTTCCCATTTTTTGGATTAGACGACCTACAATGAATCCTGCCAAAACATTGACGATCGAAGTAAGCGTACTCAGGATGCCTTCCGGGTCAAAGGGAATCCCTTCTCCGGTGTACATTCGCTCTTCTCCAATCATCCATAGATCCAGTTTAATTGCTGCATTGCCTGTCAGACTATACGGATCAGCACTATCACCAAAAAAGTACATGATCGGCCAATAGATAAAAAGAGCTACTCCAGAGAAAATCCATCCCCACTTAACACCTCCCCAATATAAAATCAAGGCTGCGAAGAAATAGGCGAGTGCAATTCGCTGCAAGACACCGAACAGCCTTACCTCAGACAAATCGATGAATTGGACTTGACCTGCTTCATTGTAGTCAAAAAATGGAAATGCGTTAAGCAACCAGCCAATGATGAAAATCAGAAAAGTTCGCTTGATTACTTTCCTGTAAAATTGTGCTTTGGGCATTTCCTGAAGACGTTTCATGGCAAAGCTCATCGCGTTTCCTACCACAAAGAGGAAAGTAGGGAAAACCAAATCAGTAGGGGTGAATCCATGCCAGTCTGCATGTGCGAGTGGTCCATAAAGATGACTCCAATTACCCGGTGTATTGACGATGATCATGAAAGCAATCGTCATCCCTCGGAGCACATCAAGGGCTAGGTACCGGCCTCCAAGGCCAGATTTAATAGGAATTTCTGTCATTTTGGGTGATGGGTTGGTGGAAATTGATAATAGGTACTTTGAGCCTGAAGATAAAATATTATCTTGTTTTTACTTTTATGAACGTCTGAAAACCTTTCAATTTCTCAAAATGAAAAATATTCCAATAGAACAATTTCAAGCAAAGAATAAAGTTTCACTCAGTGAAATACCCACCCAATTAGATGAGGAGCTTTCTAAAAAAGAGAAAAAATCTATTCTAAATGACTATCGGGAACTACTCAGTGAGCATCAAGATATCATGTATGCCCATGCAAAATACGGTGTGCTAATCTGTCTTCAGGGAATGGACACTGCTGGAAAGGACAGCTTAATCCGAGAAGTTTTTAAAGAATTAAATGCGCGGGGTGTGGTGGTGCATAGTTTTAAAACACCCACTAGCTTGGAATTAAAGCATGATTACCTTTGGAGGCATTACATCGCTTTACCTGCAAGGGGGAAATATTCGGTATTTAACAGAACTCACTACGAAAATGTCTTAGTCACCCGGGTGCATCCTTATTATATCTTAAATGAAAATATCCCAGGCATAGAGTCGGTGGAGGATATTACCGAAGAATTTTGGGAAAGGCGATATGAACAAATAAGAAACTTTGAAAAACACATCGCTGAAAACGGGACGGTTATCTTTAAATTTTACCTTCATCTAAGTAAGGAAGAACAGCGTCAGAGATTGTTGAGAAGACTAGAAAAGAAGCAGCATAATTGGAAGTTTTCCCCCGGGGATTTAAAAGAACGGGCGCTTTGGGATAAGTATCTTCAGTACTATGAGGAAGCTATTAACGAAACCTCCTTGCCTCATGCACCTTGGTATATCATTCCTTCAGACGATAAAAAAATAGCTCGGCTACTCGTAGCAAAAATTATCTATGAAACTATGGCTAAAATCGATGGTATAAAAGAGCCTGAACTGGATGAGAAAGTGTTGGCAGATATTGAAAAGTATAGAGATATGTTAGCAAAAGAGCATTAATTCTAACGGCTTAAGGTGTCCAAGTCCATGAGAGTAATTGTACTATTTACAGTCATTTTTCTGCTTTTTTCTTGTAATCCCTCAGAGGATCTTCAAGCGGGAGAATTAAGTGTCGAGTGGAAACTACTTGAAAATGAGTTAACCCCAAGGTCCTCCCATAAAGCTGCTTTCATTCTCCGAAATCATACCATGAAAGAAATAGAGGAGGGGTGGAAGCTGTATTTCAATACTATTTTTGTTTCCGTATCACCTGAAGTTTCTGACGATAGATTTCAAATTCGACATTTGGCTGGAGACTTCTTCGTCCTTGAAGGAAGAGGTCAAAAAACTCCTATGATAAGGGAAGGAGAGAAGCTGGAAGTGACTTATGCATCTAACAATCCATTTCTTAAAAATAGTCATGCCCCTGAAGGTTTGATTTTTCAAGAGAGGGACGGTACTTTCCAGGAGGTATCTAGCTATGAAAAGTCAGCATTGGAGCTCAAGGAATTAATTGCAGTATTTGGCTCCACGGAAGTCTTTATTCCGACAGCAGAAGCTATTTATGAGATGAATGAGGAGGTTTTTTTATTGGATAAAGAGCATGTCCCTCCTTTTTTGCCTATTCCTAAATCATGGGAATACCTCGGAGAGCCTCTGCTAATCAAAAATGCAGGAATAGGTGTCTTGGGAGACAAAGCTTTCGAGAAGGCTGCAAAAATGGTAACCAAGCAAATTCAGCTGGGGTATAAACCAGAAAATGACCGAAGTATAAAGCCTCTTCAGATTCGGATTGCGAAAAAAGAAGGAATACCCTCAGAAGGATATCATCTGGAAATCCGAGATCGAAGAGTTTTAATTCTTGCTTCAGATGAAAGAGGAGCATTTTATGGTGTTCAAAGTTTTTTAGCATTGCTACCCCCCGGATTTTGGGAACAGCCTTCTAATGAGATTTTGCTTCCTCAAATTGAAATAGATGATGCTCCTGATTTTGGATATCGTGGGTTATTTCTGGATGTAGCCAGAAATTTTATTCCGAAAGAATCTATTTTTAAGATTTTAGACCTGATGTCATTTTATAAATTGAATACTTTTCATTTCAATCTAGCCAATGATGAAGGCTGGAGAATTGAAATTAAAGGACTTTCAGAACTAACCGATTTTGGATCAAAAAGAGGTTTTTCGATCGATGAGTCCACCATGCTTTGGCCTTTTTATGGTTCGGGAGCAGCGACTAACAATGGACTTGGTTCTGGATTTTATTCTGTTGCCGATTTCCAAGAGATTTTACGGTATGCAGATGAGCGAATGATCGAGGTGATACCGGAAATTGGTGTTCCGGCTCATTCCCGAGCAGCAATCCGAGCCATGGAGAAGCGCTACCAACACTGGATAGGCAAAGGCAATGAGGAGGAGGCTAATCGATATCGTTTGGCAGATCCTCAAGATAGCTCAACTTATCTTTCTGCTCAGAATTTCAGGGACAATACTATTGCTGTATGCCGAGAAAGTGTATATGACTTTTATGAAAAAGTAGTCAGTGAAATCAAGAGTATCTATGATGAAGCTGGAGTTCCTTTGAAAACTTGGCATACTGGAGGAGATGAGATCCCTAGTGGAGTATGGGAATCTTCGCCTCTTTGCGATAGTTTTTTGGTTGATCAGTCGCATTCCTCTCAGCATAGCTTGGAGAAGTATTTTAGATTGAGGGTTTCGGAGATCTTAGCCAAATATGGACTGAATACAGCTGGATGGGAGGAAATAGGTTTAGAAGAGGAGGAGGGTGAAGTTGTACCTGTGAAGAAATATGCTACAAAGGGATGGAGTTTGTATGCTTGGAATGCCGTCCCTGGTTGGGGAAGTGAAGATCGGGCTTATAAATTAGCAAATGCAGGCTATCCAGTGGTAATCAGCTCCAGTGCCAATTTCTATTTTGATTTGGCCTATAATTGGGACCCGAGAGAGCCCGGTCATACCTGGTCAGGTGTGGCTGATATGTATCAGGCTTGGAAAGCTGTGCCGCATAAAATGTATCTTTCCCATGATCAGACGATTGATGGGAAGACTTGGCCTTGGGAAGAGAAACAAATTGATTTTGAAAAGCTAACAGAGCAAGGAAAAAAGAATATTCTGGGTGTCCAGGGGCAGCTTTGGACAGAGACCATTCGGTCAGTAGAAATGGTAGAATATTATCTATTTCCCAAAATGTTGGGACTGGTGGAGCGAGCTTGGAATGGTGATCCAGAATGGTCAGAGGCTGCGGAAGTGAAAGATATGCTTAAGAAAAGGGGCCAAGAATGGAATATTTTTAGCAATGTAGTTGGTCAAAATGAGTTGCCTCGTTTAGCTACTATTTTTGGTGGAGTAAATGCAAGAGTTCCTGCACCGGGATTAAAAAAAATTGCACAAGAGATATGGGCAAATGTAGAAAACCCGGGACTGGAAATCCGCTGGACCGATGATGGGACTGTCCCATCTTACAAATCCAAACTGTACACAGAGCCACTTTCTTATCGGCCAGGTTTACGTTTTCGTGCATTTAACAAAAAAGGCAAAGGTGGGCATGTCTCCATGATGGAGGAGTAGTACTTTTAGTGTTGGGTAAATAAAGAAGAAGCCAAAAGAAAACTTTACTCTCTCTAAAGCCCCTTAACAAGGGGGTGGTATTTGCGAAGTAAATCAAGGTTATGTTTCTCACCCTGATCTGAATTAGAGCTAGAAAAAATCTCAGGCTGCTTCTTATTTTGCAAAAGGTATTCTGCCGCTTGTACCATAATCGACTGCAAGAGAGCTGCACCGATGACAGTAGAGGTAGGGCCCATGTTGAGGTTTTGGCCTTCTAGAGCGATGCATGCATCACCTATTTCCCCAAAATTATCCAGATACAAGTCCGATATTTCAAAAAGTTTTTGGCCGGATGAATGTCTTGATATTACGGACTGACTATGTTTTAGATTAGTGATAGAGATGACTTTAGCACCTCGATCTTTTGCTTCCAGTGCCATCTCGATACTTACTGTATTTCTTCCGCTATTTGAAGCAATGAGAAAAACATCGTTTTTCTGAATCGCCACATCTTTAAAAAGTTTAGAGGCGAGATTTTCTTGTCGCTCTATCGAGGAGCTTTCGGAAGCACTCTGATGAAGCATCAAAGGCTCGTGGAAAATCGGACGAATTCTTGCAAATCCACCTGCTCGGTAAAATATTTCTTCTGCTAAAAGATGAGAATGTCCGGTGCCAGAAGTGTAAATCCACCCTTCTGAGATTAGACAATCTGCAATCCAAGTAGCTGCTTTTTTTATTTTATCTTCCTGAGCAAAAGCAGCCTTTAGGCGAATTTCAATTTCTTGATAGTATCTCAAATAAGCGGCTACTTTCATTTCAGTTCAGTAAAATTTCATCTACAAAAACCCATCCAGGAGCCCCTGCACCTGGGTGCCATCCTGGTAGTGATTTAATGGGATAAAGTTTGATTCGAATTTTTTGTGGAGAGTTTTCCTTCAAGGAGTAAGTCAATAATTCCGACCTTATTTCAAGGATTTGGGTAGATTGGATTGGCTTTTCACTAACTAATTTTTTCCAAACCCCATTTTCAAAAATGTCAATTTCTACGCGTTCTGGAGGGAAAATGTAGGCGCTCTCATGGTAGAGGAGAGAAATACCGATGCTTTCAAACCCTTTGGATTCATCTAAGTCTATTTCGATGGAAGCTGGTCCTGAGGTATAACCTAGCCATTCTCCTGAGGTATGATTATTTTTTCCTTTAACGCGGTCAAACAGCGTGGTCGCTCCACTTCCTTTATAATTTGGACTTGGGGAAGTTAGTAATCTGTACCCTAGTGGAGAACTACCTGATTTCATAAAAACAGCGGAATTGGCAGGAGACGAGATCCAGCCTTTTGAATAGGCCTTTGCCAGTATTTTTCCAGAAGATTTTACCCATATGGGCTTTTGATAAAGGCTTCCCGCTAAACTATCGGGCATTGTCCCATCTAGGGGATAATAGACTTCTACATTTTTAATGGGATGGCTAAGCGTGATTTCCAAGCTATCTTCAAACAAGGTTTTGTCCTGTTTAATTTGAGGTGGATTTAGGGGGTAAATGACGGCAGTATCGTCAAATCCAAAATCGATGTTGACCTGAGGGAGTGAACTTTGAAGTAGGTTTTGCTGATCCTGATTGATTCCCGATTGCCATAAATACAAATTTTGAAGGTTTTCAAGACCTTGTAGTGCTTTAATGGAACCTTCGCTCAATTTCACGCCTGCCAGAGAAAGTGACGTTAAAGACTGAATTTTCCCAATTTGAAGAATTTGAGATTCTTCTAGATCTGTGAAATTGAGTCTTAATGTGCTGAGGTTTTTAAAGTTTTGGAGAAAGCCCAGATCAAGACCTTTCAAGGGCATTTTATCCAAATTGAGTTGAATCATTTGATCTTGGATTATCCGAAGATCCTCCAATGAACTGGGCTCAAAAGCAGAAATCCCAAAATAAGAAACGATCAAGGCAGGAGATTCCGGGTAGAGGGGCTCCACTCTCCGGTAATGATTGTTTAAGCTACTGATTACTGATTGATCAGCAAATTCAAAGTCATAGCTTGTGGAAGGCTCAAACCTCTGAGATACAAGCTCAAAAAGGGGTTCGTCAGAGGGTAATTCTACGAGTTTTTGATCCAAGCTTCCACCTGATTTCACCCATTCGGTTAAAATTTCAATTTCTTCGTCTGTTAGTTGTGTTTTTTCTTTGGGAGGCATATGCTCTTTTTCTTCCAAAGGAAGATGAATACGCTGCGTGAGAAGAGATTTTTCGGTGTTTCCAGCGAGGATAAACGGCCCAGTTTTTCCACCTTTTCTAATTCCATCTAAGTGGTCCAGTCTCAAGTCCCCCTTTGTTTTTCCCTCTTTGTGGCAGCTTAAGCATTTGGATTGGAGAATGGGCTGAACAACATCTCTAAAGACTTCGGCATCTGCTAAGGAAGGTTGAGATTGAGTTTCCTTGAGGATGGGGGCCAATAAAAAATCCTCCCCATGAGTGAGCGATGCACCCCAGTGACCTGCAAGCAGAATCACCAGAGTCAAAGTTAAGGTGCCTATTTTATACAGACTTCTAGATAGATTAGAAATAAAGTAGAGGCCTGTGGAAATTAAAAAAACTGCCCATCCCGACCATTTATGAAGATCAAGAGTATCGCCACTGTAGTCTTCCTGTGAAAGAATTAATCCTGCCAAGACGGCTATTCCTGCAAAATTGAGCCCAAAAAGCCAAACATAGTCTAATAGTTCCTTAATGGGAGATGTGTTTTCATTTTTGGGAATAAAAGAAAGCACCACTGCCATCAACAAAAGAACGATAGGAAAATGAAGAATCATGGGATGTAATCTTCCCATCACTTGCAGCCATTCGGGAAGTACTATTTGATTTTCTGCCAAAGTGAAAATAAGCCCAAAACCTAACCAGACAAAAACTAGGTTTTCTAAAAATGCTTTACTCAAAAAGTTTTTGAACATAGTCTATGCAATAAGATCTTGGATGACCTTGCCCGAAACATCTGTCAATCGATATCTTCTTCCGAGGTGTTTATAGGTTAGCCGCTCATGGTCAATTCCTAGGAGATTCATGACAGTGGCCTGAAAATCATGAACGTGTACAGGGTTTTCGACAATATTGTAGCCAAATTCATCCGTCTCGCCATAGACCATCCCAGACTTGACCCCACCACCAGCCATCCAAATAGAAAAGGCTCTCGGATGATGATCTCTACCGTAGTTGTTTTCCTGTATTTTACCTTGGCAATAATTGGTACGGCCAAACTCTCCTCCCCAAATCACCAAAGTTTCGTCTAGGAGTCCACGCTGTTTTAGATCGGTGATTAAAGCTGCAGATGCTTGATCTACATCTTTTGCTTGCATAGCCATTTGGCTGGGTAGATTATCGTGCTGGTCCCAACCCTGATGGTAAAGCTGCACAAATCTCACCCCACTTTCACTTAATTTTCTAGCCAGTAAACAATTAGCTGCGTAAGTCCCCGGCACAAGACAATCAGGGCCATAAAGCTTGATGATAGAATCGGGTTCTTTGGATACATCTGTAATTTCCGGCACTGCTGTTTGCATTCGAAAAGCCATTTCATATTGCTGGACTTTTGCTGTAATACTGGGGTCATTGAATTCGCGGTATTGTAAGTCATTCATGGACGCGATCTGATCCAGCATCTTTCTTCTTTCATCCCTGCTTAGGCTTTTGGGATCCTTAAGGTATAGCACAGGATCTTCTGAACTTGAAAATTGAACGCCCTGATGGGTAGCATCCAAAAAGCCGTTGCTCCAAAGTTTGGAATAGACACCTTGTCCATTGCCTTTGCCTCTGCTCAAAAGAACACAGAAAGCGGGGAGATTATTATTTTCACTTCCCAATCCATAACTTAACCATGACCCAAAACTAGGACGGTTACCTACCTGAGCCCCGGTCTGGAAAAAGGTCAATGCGGGGTCATGATTGATCGCTTCTGTATGCATGGATTTGACTATACAGATATCATCGACAATACTTGCTGTGTGCGGAAAAATAGATGAAATCCATGCCCTGCTTTCTCCGTATTGTTCGAAATCAAAAAAAGACCCAACTAAAGGAAATTTGTCCTGACCAGAAGTCATTCCTGTCAATCGCTGTCCCATGCGAATGGATTCTGGAAGGTCCATTCCATAACTTGATTTAAGCAGAGGCTTGTAATCAAAAGATTCTAGCTGACTGGGTGCTCCATTTTGAAATAGATAGATTACCCGTTTTGCTTTAGGAGCAAAATGCGGCAGAGCAGCCATGATGGCCTCTTCCGAGTTATTTTTACCACTGAATAGATCAGGTATTAGCAGTGACCCTAGGGCCGCACTCCCTAAGCCCAAACTAAGTTTGGAAAGAAACTTTCTTCGATTGAGGTTTAGCCCTTGCTCCAGTAGTTCTTTTTCCATTTTCATATCTTAGTTATGGTTTCTTCTAAATTGTAGAGGCTGACAATGACCTGCATCAAAGCCGCGACTTGGGGTTTTAGATCTTGCTCTCTAAGTGGGTACTCTCCGATGTTTAGGGTAGGAAATATTTCCTCAGGATTATCGGTAAAACGATCCAACTGATCTTGATAATAGCTCGAGATCAATTGTTTTTCCTCGGAGCTCATGCTACGACAAAGGATTCTTTTAAAGGCCTGATCTAAAGCTTCTTCAACTGTTTGCTCTTTATCAAAAACCTGAGCAGCCATCACTCTCGACGCTTCTAAAATCATCGGGTCGTTCATCATTACAAGTGCCTGTAGAGGAGTGTTGGTTCTCCCCCTACTTAGTTCGCAACGGTCCCGATTACTTGAATCAAAAATGATCGCTTTGGGAGGGGGAACTGTCAGTTTGATGAAATTGTAAAGCCCTCTTCGATAGAGGTCCTTACCATTGTCTTGAATGTAGGTAGCTAGCTCCCCTCTTCCCGATGAGGCAGATTCCCATATTCCAGCTGGCTGATAAGGTTTCACACTCGGACCGCCTATCTCATGATGAAGAAGACCGCTACTAGCTAAAATTAAATCCTGAATATGCTCTGCCGTCAGTCTTAAGCGAGGAGCTCTTGCCAAATAAAGATTGTCAGGGTCTTTTTCTAGATGTTCTTTAGTGATTTTGGCAGATTGTTGGTAGGTGGCAGAGCTCAGGATTAGCTTTAGCAAGCGCTTGATATCCCATCCATTTTCCATAAAGTCTACGGCCAGCCAATCTAGTAATTCAGGGTGAGTGGGTAAATCTCCCTGCATCCCAAAATCTCCTGCTGACTTGACGATTCCCATCCCAAAAATTTCCTGCCAGATTAAGTTGACAAATACTCTAGCGGTGAGGGGATTATCTGGATGCGTGGTCCAATTGGCAAGCCCTAGTCGGTTTTTTTCAAATTCCTCTGGAAATTCAAAAATAGAAGCAGGAGTGGATGGGCTTACTTTTTCTGCAGGAGAGTCATACATGCCCCTGTCAAGGATATAAGTGGTTCGGCTTTCGGATTTATCTAATTCTCCCATTACCGACACCGACAGGCTAGTGGTATCCTTGTGGTTTATAAACTGTAAAAGTTCATCTGTATCCTTTTGATCAATCCAAAGTATCGGAGTTTTTGCAGGTTTTGAGATGCTTACATCTCCTTCATATCCTTTTTCAGGGCTGTTGTTGAAAAAGGCGTAAAGCTCAAAATACTCTTTTTGGGAAAAGGGATCGTACTTATGATCATGGCATTGTGCGCACTCCATGGTGATGCCAAGGACTCCTTTGCTAAAGGTGTTTGTCTTGTCCAATACATATTCTACGCGGTATTCTTCATCAATGACTCCACCCTCCTCGGTGTATTTGTGGTTTCTATTGAAGGCAGTGGCTAGAATCTGTTCTTTATTTGCGTCGGGTAAAAGGTCACCTGCCAATTGCCAAGTGAGAAATTGGTCGTAGGGGAGATTTTGATTAAAAGCATGAATGACCCAATCTCGATAGGGCCACTGGGATCGAATATTATCATCTTGGTATCCGTAGCTGTCTGCATACCGAGAAATATCCATCCATAGTACAGCTAGTTTCTCTCCGTAACTATCCTGTTCCAGAAGGTAGTCCAAGTATTGCTCATAGCCTATTTCACCATTAAACTCATCTAAACGACCCAATATCTCCGGACTAGGGGGGAGGCCGATCAAGTCCAAGCTTGCTCTCTTTATGAGTTCATGTGGCTTTGCCTTGGGATTGGGTGAGAGTCCCTGTTGCTTAAGTGCTTGCTCTATGAAAATATCAATCGGGTTTTTTGCCCATTCTGACTGGATATCTGGTACGTTTTTTTGAGGTTTTACAAAAGCCCAGTGAGGTTCATACTTGGCACCTTGCGCTATCCATTTTTTAATCAAATTTATTTCCAGATCAGAGAGCGTGAGGTTAGAATTGGGAGGTGGCATTTGCTCGCTGGGATCCTCACTGATGATCCTGTGATACAGCTCGGAATTGTTTGGTTCACCGGATACGATGGCGAATTTTCCAGGGCTTTCTTCTAGCGCTTGATAGGCAGATTCCGCTTGATCGAGTCTGAGGTTACTTTCTCTTTTGTTTGCATCAGGCCCATGACATGCAAAGCATTTATCAGAAAGGATAGGACGTATGTGAAAGTTATAGCTTATCTGCTCACTTTCAATTAAGATATCTGGTTCATTGTTTTTTTCTTTCTCACAAGAAGAAAAGATGCAGACCGCAATAAAAAGTACAATAGAAGACAGCTTTACCCTATTTTTCATCAGAGACAACCTAAATGACAGGCAATAAGTTAGGGAAATTTATTTCAAAATTTACCCAGCTTCTTTAAAAAAAAGTGAAAAGAAAAAATAGTGGAGGGGTCTTTAGGGTAGGTATAAAAAAAGCCATCCGAATAGATGGCTTTTGAATCTTTTAAGAAAAGGAATATTCCTCTTTATTTTTTTATGACTGAAAAGTCAAAGTCTTCAAGAAATTTCGTGGTAAAATTGCCTGCTTTGAATTCTTCATTTTCCAATAATGCGATATGGAAAGGGATTGTTGTTTTGATTCCATCGATGACAAATTCCTCAAGGGCCCGCTTCATTCTTACGATGACTTCCTCTCTAGACTGACCGCTGACAATCAGCTTCGCAATCATAGAATCATAATTAGGAGGAATCACATAGCCCGCATAGACGTGCGAATCCACTCTTACTCCTCTACCACCAGGAATATGAAGGTTCTGAATCTTTCCAGGGCTAGGTCTAAAACCATTAGCAGGATCTTCGGCATTGATTCGGCATTCCATTGCGAATAGCTTAGGAAAGTAGTTTTGTCCGCTGATTTTTTCGCCAGCGGCTACTTTTATTTGCTCTTTGATAAGGTCAAAGTCTGTCACTTCCTCTGTGATAGGATGTTCTACCTGAATCCGGGTATTCATCTCCATAAAGTAGAAGTTTCTATTCTTGTCTACCAAAAACTCTATGGTGCCTGCACCTTCGTAACCTATGGCTTCCGCCCCCTTGATGGCCGCTTTTCCCATAGCTTCCCGTAGTTCGTCGGTGATAAATGGGGAAGGGGTCTCTTCTACGAGTTTTTGATGTCTTCGCTGAATAGAGCAGTCGCGCTCTGAAAGGTGACAGGCTTTCCCACTAGAATCACCTATAATCTGGATTTCTATATGTCTAGGTTCTTCGACAAATTTCTCGAGATAAAGTCCATCATTTCCAAATGCGGCGCCAGATTCCATTTTGGCATCGTCCCATGCTTTTTTAAATTCTTTATCTTCCTTGACGATTCGCATGCCTCGTCCTCCTCCGCCTGCAGTTGCTTTCAAAATTACAGGATACCCCATTTCGTTGGCAATCTTAAGTCCTTGCTCTATGGAGTCAAGAAGACCTTCTGAACCAGGAATAGTCGGTACACCGGCAGCTTTCATGGTAGCTTTTGCAGTAGCTTTGTCGCCCATTTTGGCAATCATTTCCGGAGAAGCTCCTATGAATTTGATCCCGTATTCGTCGCAGATCTGAGAGAATTCCGCATTTTCTGATAGAAAACCATATCCCGGGTGGATAGCATCTGCATTGGTGATTTCTGCTGCAGCAATGATTCGTGGAATATTCAAATACGAATCTCTACTGGGAGCAGGTCCTATGCATACAGCTTCGTCCGCAAATCTAACGTGTAAACTGTCCTTATCTGCCGTGGAATAAACTGCTACTGTCTTGATACCCATTTCCTTGCAGGTCCGGATAATTCTCAGAGCAATCTCTCCTCTATTTGCTATTAATATTTTTTTGAACACAGCGTAATGGTTTGGGTTTAGACTCATCCTGCAGGATCAACCAAGAATAATGGTTGATCGTATTCTACTGGTGTAGCATTTGATACGAGTACTTTTACAATTTTTCCAGAGATCTCTGATTCGATTTCATTGAAAAGTTTCATCGCTTCGATGATACATACAGTTTGTCCTGCTTTGATGGTGTCACCTACATTGACAAATGGGTCGGAATCTGGATTGGGAGTGACATAAAAAGTGCCAATCATGGGAGATTTGATTTCTACAAGATTGGAGCTAGGAGCAGCGGGTTCTGGAGCTGGTGAAGGTGCCGCTGCCGGAGCCGCAGGTGCGGGACTAGGAGCCGGTGCTGCGGGTGCTGCTTCTACTACTCTGACTTGTGCAGACTCTGCGTATTTTTTGATTGAAAGTTCAAATTCTTCTGTTTTGATTTTGACTTCGGCCAAACCGGAATTTGAGATGTAATCGATCAATTCCTGAATTTCTTTTGCTTTCATAAGGTTCGTTGTTTGTTTGCCAAATGGCTAGATAGGTAATAAAACACTAAAGCTGTGTAATTTACAAAAATCACACAGCTTTCTCTATTATTTTACTCGTTCGGAATAGGACCCGTCTCGAGTATCAACTTTAATGACAGTATCTTGCTCCACAAATAAAGGCACCATTACGGTGGCACCGGTCTCTAGGGTTGCTGGTTTGAGTGCATTTGTAGCTGTATCTCCTTTGATCCCTGGTTCGGTGTAGGTGATCATAAGCTCTACGAAAGGAGGGAGCTCAACAGAAAGAGGAGTCTCCGTCTCATCATGAATCAAAATGTCGCAAAGTTGACCGTCTTTTAGCAAGTCTGCTCTTTCGATGAGCTTTTCTTCAATGATAATCTGCTCGAAGGTATTAGTATCCATAAAGTTATATCCCATGTCATCAGAATACAAATATTGATGGGGTCTTTTCTCTACTCTGGCGGTAGTTACTTTTTCACCGGCATTGAAAGTCTTGTCCAATGTCTTCCCTGAGGTTAGGCTTTTTAGTTTGGTTCGAACGAAAGCCGCTCCTTTACCAGGTTTTACATGCTGAAAGTCTGTTATACTCCAGATGTCATTGTTCATTTCAAGACATAGTCCATTTTTGAAATCCGCGGTACTTGCCATATACTATTTGAGTTTATTTCTAAATGATTATTTAGGATCGTAGGCCCATTTGACATAAATGGCACCCCATGTAAATCCACCTCCGAAGGCTGCCAAAATAAGGTTATCACCTTTTTTGAGTTGGTTTTCGTAATCCCAAAGACAAAGAGGAATTGTCCCTGATGTCGTGTTGCCGTACCGCTCTATGTTCATCATGACTTTATCCGGTCCGACTCCCATTCGATTTGCAGTAGCATCTATGATTCGCTTGTTTGCCTGATGAGGCACCAGCCAGGCGACGTCATCCCCACTGAGTCCATTTCGCTCCATGACCTCGGCACTGACATCTGCCATATTGGTTACGGCAAATTTGAAAACAGTAGATCCCTCTTGGTAGGCAAAATGTTCTCGTGCTTCGACTGTTTCGTGGGTGGCTGGCTTCCTACTACCTCCGGCTTTCATATGAAGGTAAGGTTCACCGGAGCCATCTGCTTTTAAAATAGCGTCACGTATTCCGAATTCGCTTGTAGTAGGCTCTAGCAATACTGCCCCTGCACCATCACCAAACAAAATACAGGTAGTGCGATCCTGATAGTCTACGATAGAGGACATTTTATCTGCACCTACGACGATTACTTTTTTGTGAGTTCCGGCTTGTATAAATTGTGATCCTAACTGTAATGCATACAAAAATCCAGAACAGGCAGCAGAAATATCAAAGCTAAAACTGTTTTTTGCACCCACCTTATCTGCAATGATATTAGCAGTAGCAGGAAAGGGCATATCAGGGGTGACGGTAGCACAGATAATCAGCTCGACATCGAGTGGATCCGTTCCGGTTTTTTCCAGTAGTCCTTTTACAGCACCGATTCCCATGACGGAGGTTCCTTGATTTTCTCCTTTGAGAATGCGGCGCTCTTTGATGCCGGTACGAGAGGTAATCCACTCATCGTTTGTTTCTACCAGCTTCTCAAGCTCTTTGTTGGTCAACCTGTATTCAGGCACATAGCCTTGAATACCCGTGATCATCGCTTTGATATTATCCATTCTGTTTGATTTATTTCAAAAAGCAACGCTTGTCTTTTTGACTTCATTTATTTGCTAGGTTTCCCGAGGGAAGGCCAAAAATATTATAAATGCTTCTTACCACCAAAATAAATCAACCTTACCTGATCCAAGAGGCTGGTAACAAAGCGCTTGTACTTTTCCAAAAAAAAATCCATCTCGGTGAGGAGATGGATTTTGTGGATTTTAGCTAAGATTAAGCCATAATTTCTTTTTCGATAATTACCTGACCTTTGTAGTACAGTTTGCCGTCGAGCCAAAAAGCTCTGTGAGGAAGGTGCATTTCGCCTGTGGTAGGACATTTTGCTAGTCCAGGAGCCTCAAGCTTATAATGAGTTCTTCTTTTATCTCTTCTGGTTTTCGAAATTTTTCGTTTAGGATGTGCCATTTTATGCGTGGTTTATGATTATTCTTTTTTCTTTAAGTTTTTGAGCTTTTCCCATCGGGGATCCACTAATTCTGTATTTTCTTCTGTTAATTTTTCCTCTTCCGAGTTTTGAGATTCTAGGTAAACGTACTGACCTTCGGCATCTTCGATCTCATGGAGTTCGTTTTTGTAATCCGGGTGGATTTTTTTTGCGGGAAGAGCCAGTAGAATAAACTCATAGATCAACTGAGCCACATTTACCTTGGGAGTGTCTCGGGTGATCATGATGATGTTTTCATCTATTTCTTTTTCTTCAGAACCGTATTTATAGAGGATTTCTTCTTCTACAACCAACTCATGCTGAAATTCTTCCAAGCTTCTGTCACAGATCAATTGAACTGTTCCTTCTATTTGAAAGATCATTTCTAATACGTTAGCTCCTTTATTCAATTTGACCCTTGTGGTCAAATTCCCTTTTTTTACCAATTCATTGTCCTCGAATGAATCAAAAAAGGTATCATCAATTTTGAAATCGATCTCATGAATACCTTCCGTGAACTTAATCACCTCAATATCAAAGCCTCTCAAGAATTTCACGATTCCTCCTTTCGATTTAAGACCGCAAAATTAGTAATATTTTTGTTTTCCTGAAATACTTCGTGCAATTATATTTCCTTTCTTCTTTAGTGGGTGAATTCCTCGATCTCTTGATGCTGCTGTACGATGTCTGCCGCAAGAAATATAGCCGCGCGCATGGAATTTTCGTCAGCAAGATTTTTGCCGGCTATGTTATAGGCAGTTCCATGATCGGGAGAAGTGCGTACTACGGGCAATCCTGCGGTAAAATTTACTCCTTCGCTAAATGCAATTGATTTAAACGGGATTAAACCTTGGTCGTGATACATGGCCAAAATGCCATCAAATTTAGTCTGATGCATCATGCCAAAGAATCCATCAGATGGGTAAGGACCAAATACCAATTTGTTTTCCTCCTTCAGTTCATTGATGGCAGGTTTGATAATTTGAATCTCTTCATCTCCTAAAAGTCCATCTTCACCAGCATGGGGATTGAGGCCTAATATTGCTACCCTAGGTTTGGCTATACCAAAATCTTTCTTGAGGCTGTTGAGCATTAGGTTTGCTTTTTCCTTTATGCTTTCTTTAGAAATGCTTTGTGCTACTTTGCTCAGAGGTATGTGACCTGTGACTAAACCAACCCGCAACTGTTCGGCCACTAAAAACATCAGACTGTTCTTAGAACCTACTGTTTTGGTGATGAACTCAGTATGACCAATAAATTTAAAATCCTCCGAATTCATGTTATTCTTATTGACTGGAGCGGTGACAAGGGCATGAATTTTTTTATCTTTCAGATCATTTACGGCAGCTTTTAGTGCCTCAAGCGCAAGTTTTCCTGATTCTTGGGTCTCTACTCCTGGAATGACTTCGGGACATTCCTCCAATGCATTAATTACATTGATTCGCTTAGGCTGTAGCTCGTCCAAACTTTTTATTTGCACAAAATTAAAGTCTTCAAGTTCGAGAAGTTTCCTGTAAAAGCTCAGCGCTTTACCATGACCATAGATCAGAGGAGTAAAATTTTTGTAAGTTCTCTGATCGAGTAGCGCTTTCATAGTGACTTCGGCACCGATCCCGTTGATATCACCAATACTGATTCCGATAATGGGCTTTGCTAGTTTTGCACTCATATAGTAGGTTTATTTAGAAAAGGAAAGGTTCAAAATGAGCCTGCAAACCTTTTGGAATAATGTCTTAATTTAGCCGCAAGTTATAAAAATTTATTAGAGCTATTCGATGGAAAAAGTAAGACCCAAAAAACATCTAGGACAACATTTCTTGACAGATTTGGGGATTGCTGAGCAAATAGCAATGGCTGTTCAGGGACACATGGGAGTTCAGCAGCTCTTGGAGATTGGTCCCGGGATGGGAGTACTGACTGACTACCTCCTCAAGCTCCCGATGGAACTATATTTGATTGATATTGATTCTGAATCTGTAGTTTATCTGCAAAAAAAATATCCTCAACTCGGTTCTAAGATTATAGAAGGGGATTATTTGAAAGAAAACTTTGATGAGCAATTGCCTGAGCAATATGCCATTGCAGGTAATTTTCCCTACAATATTTCTTCTCAGATTTTATTTCGTGTATTGGAAGAGCGGCAAAAAGTCACCGAAGTAGTGTGCATGCTACAAAAGGAAGTAGCAAAGCGCATTGCCTCTCCTAAAGGAAATAAAGACTATGGAATTCTGTCGGTGCTTTTACAGGCCTACTATGACATAGAGTACTTATTCTCAGTTCCTCCAAGTGTTTTTAACCCTCCTCCAAAAGTTAATTCCGGAGTGATCAGGCTAAAAAGAAATTCTATCGAAAAGTTAGAGTGTAATGAACGGTTGTTTTTCCAAGTGGTGAAGGCCGGTTTTGGCAACCGTCGAAAAACCTTGAGAAATTCCTTAAAGTCCTTTCAATTAGCAGAGGATTTCAAGTCACATCCCATCTTAGACAAACGAGCCGAACAATTGGATGTGGCAGATTTTGTTTTTTTAACCCAACAAATTGACGCTTCTCGTGGAAATCATTAAGCAATTTGAACTGTCCAAAGAGTATCTTGAAAGTCTCCGATACGCTATCGAGTCGGAAGATCTCGAATTTATAGTAGATTCTTTCGAAGGCGTTAACGTAGCGGACATAGCAGCTATTCTAGACGAATTGTCGATGGAAGAGTCAATCTATGTCCTTAGGGCGGTGGAGAAGCAAATTGCAGCTGATATATTGATTGAGATTGATGACAATACGCTGTATAGAGTTCTTCATGAATTTGAGCAACCGGAAATAGCTTCCTACATCGAATTGATGGATTCGGATGATGGGGCAGATATTTTAAAACTTTTTGGAGAGCGGGAGCGGGAAGATGTCATCTCGCACTTTCAGGATAAATTAAAATCAGACCAAGTTCTAGACCTCTTACGCTATGAAGAAGATACGGCAGGGGGGATCATGGCCAAGGAATTTATCCGAGCCAATAAAAACTGGAATATTATACAGACTATCAATGAAATCAGAAGACAGGCTGAAAATGTTGAAAAAATTTTTTCGATTTATGTAGTTAATAATAGACAGCAGCTTCTTGGAAGAGTCTCTCTGAAAAAAATCATCCTAGCCGGTGAAAACACCAAAATTGAGGACATTTATGAGGAGGATGTAATTTCCGTTCCTACCTATATGGATCAAGAGGAAGTGGCGGCCATCATGAGAAAATATGACTTGGAATCCGTCCCAGTAGTCAATGCTAAAAACAAATTGGTAGGGAGGATTACTGTCGATGATATCTTGGATGTGGTGCAGGAAGAAGCAGAAGAAGATATTCAGGCCATGGCAGGTATCTCTGGAGATATTGAGGAGTCCGATTCAATTTTTATGATTACTAAGGCGCGGCTACCTTGGCTTCTGATCGGAGTGATGGGAGGCTTGATGGGAGCAAAGATCATCGGATTCTTTGAAGACGGACTTAATAAATATTTGGCTCTAGCCTCTTTTATCCCTCTGGTAGCGGCTACGGGAGGTAACGTGGGGATTCAGGCCTCATCCTTGATTGTGCAGTCGCTTGCTTCCAAATCTGTATTTGATGATACTCCATTTCAGCGATTTGTCAAAGGACTTTTAATTGCCCTAATCAACGGATTGGTGTTGGGTTTATTTGTGTTTTTGGTGGTGGTTTTCCTTTACGGGTTTGACCCTATTTTTGGAGTTACTGTTGGTTTTGCACTTTTTTGTGTGGTTTTAATAGCATCCTTTATGGGTACGGTGACCCCATTGGTGTTGAATAGATTTGGAATTAATCCTGCTATTGCTTCAGGTCCATTTATTACCACTACCAATGACCTTTTGGGACTCGCTGTATACTTTGGGATTGCGATGCTTTTGCTTAATCTTTGATTTCTATGAGGATTTTGATTATTGATGAGATGCACCTCAGCATCATCAGTTTGCTTGAAAAAGAAGGACACACTATCCACTACGAGCCTAAAATCACACGTGCGGAAATCCTAGACTGTGTGCAGGACTACGAAGGGCTGATCATTCGGTCCAAAACTCCTATGGATAGACAACTTTTAGAAAAAGCCATAAACCTGCAGTTTATAGGAAGAGCTGGTGCAGGACTCGATCAGATTGATCTGGATTACCTTGTAGAGCGCGGAATAAAGCTTTTTCATGCCGCAAAAGGGAATCGTGACGCTGTGGCAGAGCATGCCATAGGTGGTCTTCTGGCGCTTTTCAATCATCTTATGAAAGCAGATGCCGAAGTAAGAAAAGGTATCTGGGATCGTGAAGGCAATAGAGGCCATGAGCTCATGGGGAAAACCGTAGGGGTTTTTGGTTATGGTAATATGGGAGCCGCTTTTGCAAAACGACTCCGAGGTTTTGAGGTGAGAGTGATGGCCTATGACAAATACAAAACCGGATTTGAGAGTAATCATGTAGAAGAGGTTATTTGGGAAAAAATTAAGGCAGAAGCAGATATTTTGAGTATTCATGTGCCGCTCACCTCAGAAACTCGAGACTTCTTTAGCTATGAAGAACTTGCAGGGTTTCAAAAGCCCATTTGGTTGATCAACACTGCGAGAGGAGAGGTGATAAGTTTCAACACCCTAAACCGCGCTTTGGATGAAGGATTACTCAAGGGGGTCGTTTTGGATGTGCTTGAAAATGAAAAATTTCAAAAATTCACCGTAGCTCAAAAAACTGAATTCGAACGGTTGGCTGCTCGTGAAAATGTGCTATTCTCTCCTCATGTGGCAGGTTGGACTTTTGAGTCCTACGAAAAAATCAATCGGGTACTGGCAAAGAAAATTAAAAAAGCATTTTAAATTAATTATCACAGCTAAGAGACCTAAAAAGGTACTTCTATGGAATTGAAAATTTTTCTAAAAATTGCTTTCTGATTAAGTATTTTATATTTTTGTTCATCAAATAAGGAAAAGAAACAAAGTAACGGTCTCCACCACGTGACCGTTACTTTGTTTTTTGTGCCTACCTAAAATATCAAAGTATGTCCAAAATACAATATTACACCGAAGAAGGATTGAAGAAACTCAAGGATGAGCTTCATGAATTGAAAACAAAGGGGAGAACTGATATCGCTAAGCAGATTGCAGAGGCAAGAGACAAAGGTGATTTGTCCGAAAATGCTGAATATGATGCCGCAAAAGATGCTCAGGGGCTTTTGGAATTAAAGATCGCGAAGCTTGAGGCAGTGGTAGGAAATGCCCGTGTTCTAGACAATTCAAAAATGGATACTTCTAAGGCGGGGATTCTTAGTACCGTAAAAATCAAAAACGTCAAGAATGGCATGGTGGTCAGTTATACTTTAGTTTCCGAAGAGGAAGCGGACCTCAAGGCGGGAAAGATTTCCTTGGCTTCTCCTTTTGGGAGAGGGCTAAATGGCAAAAAAGTAGGTGACATTGCGGAGATTATAGCTCCTGCAGGTAAGCTCCAATTTGAAATCCTTGAAATTAGCTATTAAAATTTTTATCAACTTTAATCCCGGTATTCGCCGGGATTTTTTATTTTAGGATATTATGGCAAGTATATTTACAAAAATCATCAATCGGGAAATTCCCGCGCATATCGTTGCAGAAAATGATCAATTTATCGCCTTTTTGGATATCATGCCTTTAGTCAAAGGGCATGTGTTGGTAGTGCCAAAGCAAGAGGTGGATTACATTTTTGATCTTGAGCCGGATGTGCTTTCAGGACTTCATCTTTTCGCACAGCAAGTAGCCAAAGCAATGGATAAAACCATCAAATGCACTAGAATAGGGGTGGCCGTCATTGGTCTTGAAGTGCCTCATGTCCATGTGCATTTAGTACCTTTAAAGTCCATGGATGACATTAATTTTACCAGACCTAAATTAAAACTTTCACAAGAAGAGCTTGGGGATATTGCTCATCAGATCAAGAAAGGATTCTAAAATAAAAAATCCGGTTCATCTACTGAACCGGATTTTTTTTGCTTACCCCAACCAGGAACTCCAAGGTATCCTACTTAGAATCAGTACTAAACCAACTGCATAGAGCATATAAATACTTCTAAATTTTGCTCTGGAATCTTGCAATTTTTTAGCTCTGCTATAGCCGATGGTGATGATCACGATGGCAACAATATTGATCAGTGGATGCTCCAGGGCAGTCAGTCTTGCGGCAGGATCTGACATGGCACCGCCACCTTTGAGTAGGTCTAGACCTACTGGACTGATAAAGTAAAGCACTAGTCCTACTAAAAGTTGGATATGTGCTAGAATAAAGGCAATCATGGCAATTTTTCTGTCTTTTTCAGAAAAAGGCTTTCCGCTGAGTGAGCCAACGAGCATTAAAACTATGACCACCACTAGTGCGATCAAGGCCAGGTAGGCCAATCCTGAGTGAAGATGTTGTATTCCAGTGTACATGTTGTTTCGTTATTTTTGTTTGAAAATACTCCAAAAGGTAATATGCTACCTACATTTTTGTTTTAAAATTTATTCCACATAAAGGACAAGTCCCTTTAGGTATTCAGTTTCAGGGTGAAAAATATTCACCGGATGGTCGGCAGGTTGGGTAAGTTGATGAAGAATTTTGACTTGTCTTTTTGATTCTAAGGCCGCAGCAGTAATCGTATGAGCAAACAAAGACTTATCCACTACTTGCGAGCAGGAAAAGGTGAATAGAATTCCCCCAGATTTAATCTTTTTTAAAGCTTCAAGATTCAATCGTTTATACGCTTGCACGGCATTGTGGCGGGCTTTGATATTCTTAGCAAAAGCAGGTGGGTCTAAGACAATAATATCATAATCCTCCCCAATCTCTCGGATGTACTTGACTACATCTGCTACTTTGGATTCGTGCTTGCCCTTAATAGAAGGGTTTAAAGCAATGTTTTCTTCAGTCAACTCGATTGCTTTTGGAGAAATATCCACTGAATGAACTTCAGCAGCACCTTCCAAAAGCGCCAACACAGAAAAGCCTCCTGAATAGCAGAAAGTATTGAGTATTTTTTTTCCTGAGGCCAAAGAGGCTAGGAGCTTACGGTTTTCTCTTTGATCAATGAAAAACCCTGTTTTTTGTCCTTTTTCCCAATCTATTTTATAAGTAGCACCATATTCCTGAACCAAATCTGTTTTTGGTTGACCCCAAAGCCATTTGTTGCCCTCCATGGAGGTGTTTTTTGGGAGTGTTTCTGCACTTTTATCGTAGACAGCACTTACTTTATCCCCGAGAGTCTCTCGAATAGCCTCCCCGATTTCATGCACATGACGGTACATTCCAATATTGTGCGCTTGAATCACAGCCGTACCTTTGTAATAATCCACAATCAAGCCCGGTAATAAGTCTCCTTCACCATGAATCAAACGAAAAACATTGGTTTCCTTTTCAGTTCCGATCTTCATGGCTATTCTGAGTTCGTAGGCTTTTTTTACTCTTTTGGTCCAAAAATTCAGATCGATAGCTTCTTGCTCAAAACTAATAATCCTTACCATAATGGATCCGTGAGAGAAATGTCCTGTCCCTAAAAATGTACCTTTATAAGAAAATACAGACACCAAGTCACCCGACTCCAAGGAATCATCTTTATCGGCAATCGCTCCAGAAAACACCCAATGATGTCTTCGAATAAGAGAGATTTCCTTTCCGCGTTTTAAAATTATTTTAGGATAATTCATCGAATTGTAATTTTTTTTCAGGAAAAGCATAGCTTCCCACTATCATAGATAATATGCTGATAATCAGACCTGAAATATGAGATGGTATTGCCATTTCTAGATTTGAAAGTAGCAAATATCCCAACATACCCAATATCATAGAAAGTAAAGCGCCAACCCGTGAGGCTTTGGACCAATACAATCCCGCCGTCAACGGTACGAAGAGGGAAACCAACATCAAGATAGAAGCACCTGCCACTAGCTCGTAGATATTAGATTTCCAACTTGCCATTATTGTAGCAATAATCGCAACCGCGATCACATTGGCCCTTAAGATCCACAACAAATTTCGGTCTTCTAACTTGTCCCCAAAATAGGGTTTGATAATATTTTCGGATATAATCGCAGCCGGGGCTAAAAGCCCAGAACTGGTCGTACTCATGATGGCAGAGATCAGGGCTCCAAAAAACAATATTTGGATCGGAAGCCCCCCATGCTGCAATACCATAGAGGGTAAGAGCATCTGTTTGTTTTCTAGGTATAGCTCCGGATATAAGACTTTTGCTCCTAGTGCAATAAATAATGGTAATAAACCAAAAGTAAGGTAAAAACCGCCGGCTAGGTAGGTTGATCTGACAGCCACTTTTTCGCTTTTTGATGCCATGACTCGCTGATAAATGTCCTGGCTAGGAATGGAGCCTAGACCTATAATCATCCATGCACCTAGGTAATTCATCCAGTCATTGAATTTGGGGTCTGGAAAAAACTGAAAACTTTCCTCAGGGGCACTGGAAAGGATGACGTTGATTCCTCCGGCATCCTTTGTGATCATCACTGCCACCCATATCAATCCTACCACTATTACAGTGGTCTGGATAAAATCAGTGATAGAAATAGCCCACATGCCTCCCAAGAAGGTATAGAACACTACAATACCTGCCGAAATTAATATTCCCTCCAGAAGACTCAGGTCAGTCACTGCCCCAAATACCAGGCTTAATGCGACCAGTTGGGCGGCTACATAGCCAAAGTAAGCAGGCACCATCAAAATGGATGCGATCAATTCTACCTTTTTACCAAAAATCCTTTTAAATACGTCTCCTATGGTCAGTACATTCATTTTGTACATAGGTCTGAGATAAAACATCCCAAACAGCACTAGACAGAGGGCTCCCCCAAAGGGATCTTCGATTACTCCTAGGAGCCCCTCCTCTAAGTAAACAGAGGAAGCACCAAAAATAGTCTCGGAGCCAAACCAGGTTGCAAAGAGGGCAGAGGCAGATAAAAAAAGCGGGAGAGATCTTCCCGCTAGGACAAAGTCATTGGAGTTTTTGACAAGCTTAGAAGACCAAGCGCCTATGGCTACAGTTGCGCCAAGATAAATAATGATCGAGGTCAGTAGCAAGGCCTTGGCTTAACTATTTCCATACATTTTTTCCCGAATAGCTTTGATCTCGTCACTTTCCAAGTAGTCATCGTAAGGCATTCTTCTATCAATGGTACCGTTAGGAGTGAATTCGATGACTCGGTTGACACTAGACTGCACAAAAGCATGATCATAGGAGGACATCAGAACCGTGCCAGGGAAATCTATGACGGCGTTGTTAAAAGCAGTGATTGATTCCAAGTCCAAGTGGTTGGTAGGCTCATCCATGACCAAAAGGTTGGGATTTTGAAGCATCATTTTGGAAATCATACAACGTACCTTTTCACCTCCAGACAAGACTGTACACTTTTTCAGTGTTTCCTCCCCTGTGAAGAGCATTCTTCCCAAAAAGGTCCTTACATAAGCTTCTTCTTGATTGGTGGAATATTGTCTTAGCCAGTCAATAAGATTCAATTCCGAATTGAAATAACTGGAATTATCATTGGGAAGGTAGGCCTTGTTGATGGTGACTCCCCATTTGAAGGAACCCTTTGTAGCAGGGATTTCCTCCATGATAGTTTGAAAAAATTTATTGACTGCTTGTTTTGTCTTAGATATAAATGCGATTTTGTCACCCTTGTCCACCATCAGATTGACATCTGTGAAATAGGTGACGCCATCCGCTTTCAGCTCCAGATTTTCGGTCATGAAAATCTGATCTCCGGCCTCTCGTTCGGGCTTAAACATGATGCCAGGATATTTTCTGGAAGAAGGCTCAATATCATCTACATTGAGTTTTTCGAGCATCTTCTTTCTAGAGGTTGCTTGTTTTGATTTGGCCACATTGGCCGAGAACCTGGCAATAAACTCCTGAAGTTCTTTTCTTTTTTCCTCTGCTTTTTTATTCTGATCAGACCGCTGCTTTAATGCCAGCTGTGAAGACTCGTACCAGAACGTATAATTTCCAGAGTAAATTTTGATTTTTCCAAAGTCAATATCTACGATATGGGTGGCTACGGAATCCAAGAAGTGACGATCGTGAGACACCACGATGACCAAATTTTTAAAATTGACCAAAAAATCCTCCAACCAGTTGATGGTTTCAGAGTCCAAATCGTTGGTAGGCTCATCCAGGATCAAAATGTCAGGATTGCCAAAAAGAGCCTGGGCAAGTAGAACTCTTACTTTTTGATTTCCTGCCAAATCTTTCATAGGTAGGTAATGAACTTCCTCGCTGATACCTAAGCCGGAAAGAAGCGCAGCTGCATCAGATTCGGCATTCCATCCATCCATTTCGGCAAATTCTGCCTCCAGTTCTGAAGCTCTGATACCATCCTCTTCTGAGAAATCCGCTTTCATATAGATGGCGTCTTTTTCGGACATGATGGAATAAAGCTTTTTGTGTCCCATGAGGACGGTTTTTAATACTTCGATTTCATCAAACTCAAAGTGATTTTGCTTCAATACAGCCATCCGCTGTCCAGGAGTAATGTTGATAGCTCCGGAAGTACTGTCAATTTCACCTGAAAGTATTTTTAAAAAAGTAGATTTACCCGCTCCATTTGCGCCAATCACTCCATAGCAATTACCGGGAGTAAATTTTAAATTGACATCTTCAAATAGGGTTCGCTTTCCAAATTTGAGTGATAGATTATCTACTGAGATCATTTAATGCTTCTGTTTTTTTGAAGGCGCAAAGTTAAGTATTTAATTAATGCTATCACTGATATGAGCAGCAAATCCTAAAATCAAACGGTTTATAGCAATTGATTAGCACTTTTTAGAGAGTTGCTTATATTCGAAAATTACTTTAGGTTTTCTGTATAGCAAATGATAAGAGTTTTAGGAGTAGTTGTGGGGTTTATCTTATTTTTTGGAATGAGTGCTGATGGCTATGCACAGCTGTCTACCGTCGGAAGAGAGTTCTGGGTTGGCTTTATGGAGAATAACCGTATTGCGCCAGGCCCCAATACCAACGGGGCACCGGATTTTGCTGTCATCATCATCACAGCAGATGAAGATGCAACCGGTGCCATCGAGTATCAAGGAGAGACAGCTTCTTTTAACCTGAATGCGGGTCAACAATATACCTTGCGAATACCCACTGATCAACTGGACCTTTTGCACAGAAGGTCTGGCGTCACTGAAAATAAAGGGGTTTATATTTCAAGTAGTGGAAAGATCGCAGTTCATGCATATAATGAACGCTTTAGGAGTGCAGACGGTACTGTGATTCTACCCGTTGGGGCCTTGGGGACTGATTATTATGTCACTTCTCATTATGAACTACTTACTGCCAATGTTAATTACAATGCAAATTCTAACGACGAAAGTACACTCCTGGTAGTTGCTACAGAAGACCAAACACAAGTAGAGATTAACACAACTGTCCCCACACAAGGAGGGGCTCAAGCCAATACACCGTTTACTATTACTTTGAATAGAGGACAGAGCTATCAGCTGAAAGCGAAAGATGATCTAACTGGTACTAGAGTTCGAGTGGTAGGAGCAAATGTAGATGAGTGCAAAAGAATAGCTGTTTTTGGTGGGAATAAGTGGACATCGGTCGGAGATTGTGGGGAAGCCAATGACCACCTTTTTCAGCAAGCCTATCCCGTCACCACCTGGGGGACGTCTTTTGTTCATGTGGCATTATCTGGACGTACTTCAGGAGAATTGGTGAAAGTCCTAGCGGCAGAGGATGGTACAGAGGTCAGAGTAAATGGTGATCTGCAAGGCTCGGTTAACCAAGGGGAGTGGCTACCATTGGAATTTGGCATCAATCAGTCAGGAAAAATTGAAACCAGTAAACCTGCCTCTGTTACTGTATTTTCCAAAAGTCAGGCCTGTAATCAGCCCAATTCACCTAATGCATTTACAGGTGATCCATTCATGATTACCTACAGTCCTAGCGAACAATTTTTAAAGACCTTGACTTTCAATTCCCTCGATTTACCATCTATAGAAAATCATTATGTCAATATTGTCATCAAAGCAGGAACGGAAAATCTGACTGTTTTGGATGGACAGGTCATCGCTACTCAGTTTCAGGTTTTGCCAGGAGATGCCAACTTTCTATACGCCCGAGTGAATATTTCCAGAGGAGTCCATAGGTTGTCAAATCCAGAAGGTTTTGCTGCTTACGCCTATGGTTTTGGGAATTTAGAATCTTATGGCTATGCTGCAGGGGCTGCTTTAGACAATCTCAATTTTCAAACCGAAGCGGAGTATGATTTTGATGTGGTTGGAGAAAACGTTGCCTGTCTCAATGTGCCCGGAGATTGGGTAATCGAGCCGGACAATCCCGATTTCACCTATTTTGTATGGGACTTTGGAGACGGGTCAGCTCGAGAAGAGGGTAAGAGTGTGAGCCATACTTTTTCTGATCCCGGAGATTATGAAGTCAGTGTCTTGGCTGCTTTAAGTCCCAATTCTTGTGATCAGCAGGAGACCATTACTTTTAGCGTTTCTGTAGTGGAAACTGTGGGGGAAATAATTGGTTCCTCTTCGGCTTGTCCAGAAGTAGAGGAGCTGTTGTATTCCTACAAAAGCTCCCAAGCCTTTTCTAAGGTTGAGTTTTTTCCCGTTGGAGGTGATATCGTAGAGTCTACGGATGCTTCTGTGGTGATCAACTGGGGTGTAGCTAATCCCAATGCCTATCTCGAAGCCATTCCTTACTCCGAAAATGGCTGTCCGGGAGATCCTATCATTTTTTCAGTTGTGGTCAATGAACAATTAGAAGCAGAGCCCATTCAGGGGCCAAGTCAAGTGTGTTTTGATTCCAATGTGGTGCATTTTTATGCTGTTCCACAACCTAGTGCAGGAAGAAATTACGAATGGACGGTTTCGGGAGGTCAACTTATCGGAGGTCAGGGTTCGGGGGAAATAGAGGTGATTTGGGATGAGCCAGATATGGAAGGAATAGTTTCTTATGAGGTATCCAGCCTAGTGGATGAATCCTGTCAGGGAGTTTCAGAGCCCTTGCGAGTTCGGGTAGAAGATGAATTTAATTTAACTGCAGCTCAGGTGACAGCTGTAGCTTGCTTTGGTACTGCTACAGGAGAGATACGCTTAGCTATTGAAGGAGGAGTGGCTCCTTTTACTTTTGATTGGTCTCATGACAGTGCTTTAGATGATGTCATAGCAGAAAACTTAGCAGCGGGTACTTATTCAGTAAGAGTAACCGATCAGTTGGGCTGTGAGCGATTACTCGAAAATTTAGAGATTTCAGAACCTGAAGTTTTATCTATTAGTGAGATTGCTCCCATTTCGGTGTCCTGTTTTGGCAAACCTGACGGGCAATTGGATTTGGAGATCGCTGGCGGAATGGCTCCTTATACTATAAATCTTGATGGAGGTCTCCAATTTTCTTCAACGCTTAATCTTTCCGGACTTTCGCAAGGAGATTACGATTTGGAAGTTGTAGATGCTAATGGTTGTATACTTCCTATACAATTTCAAATAGGATCTCCACCCCCATTAGAGGTAGATGTGCGGCTTCAGCAGGCAGCCTGTCCTGGAGGTGATAATGGGGAGCTTATCGCCATGACTATGGCTTCAGGAGGTCCGTTTATCTACGAATGGCAGGGAGAATCCAGCTCAAATAATGAACTCATAGCCGTGCCAAAAGGGAATTATGAGGTATTTGTGACAGATCAGCAAGGCTGCGTAAGCATTGGTATAGGGGAGGTGAAAGAAGCTGCTCCAGAAGTTCGCTTTCCCACAGGGTTTTACCCCGATCGAGATGGGGATTTTTTTCAAGCGGTTTCAAATTGTGAATTGGAATTTGAAATTTGGATTTACAATAGATGGGGAGAGTTAATATATTCGGGCACTGAGGGATGGGATGGCATGATTTCTGGTGTAGATGCTCCTACAGGAACCTATAGTTATACAGTGCAGTATTCTTATGTGCTGGAAGAACAAGTAATTACAGAAAACAAAAGTGGGGCTTTTGCCCTTTTAAGATAAATTACCCAATAAATCACCCAAGTATATCGCCCAAATTAATCACCATGTCAAACGTATAAATGAAGCACTTCAAAAGATGCTTTTTCGTCTTTTTTGTGTGTTTTTCATTTTTGCTGAGTTACCCAACCCTTGCTCAGCTTAGCACTGTAGGTAAAGAGTTCTATTTCGGGTTTATGGAAAACAACCTGAAAGAGAATAATGAGGATAAGGCTTTAATCTCCATAACAGCCTCTGAGAATGCTATTGGGGTAATCGAATACCTCGATCAGTCAGTGAGTTTTTCTCTGAATAGTGGAGAGGTGTTCACACACGAGATTTTGACTACAGTGCGGGATATTATTCATCGCTCTTCCGGTGTGGTGAGGGATAAAGGCGTACGTATCTCTTCTTCTGGCAGCATTGCAGTACATGCTTTTAATTTAAGGAGCACGAGTTCGGATGGTTCGGTTATTTTGCCCGTTTCAGCTTTAGGCTTGGACTACTTAGTGACATCCCATTTTAATGATTTAAGCCTTTCTGAAAATAACTTCGAAAGTACGCTTCTGGTCGTTGCCATAGCTGATCAAACCACCTTAGAAATTATTCCTACTGCAACCACTACCAATGGCTTTGCTCCAGGTAATTCTTACCAAGTAACCCTAGATGAGGGGCAAAGTTATCAATTAAAAGGATTGGGAGACTTGACAGGTACAAGAGTGCGTGTCGTCAATGCTAATGGAGATAATTGTAAAAGAATTGCTGTTTTTGGTGGAAATAAAATGACACAATCAGGGGTCTGCGGAACTACCGCGGATCACCTCTTTCAACAGACCTATCCGCTATTTACTTGGGGCACTTCCTTTACGCATATCCCACTTTTGGATCGGACTGCGGGTGAATTGGTTAAGGTTTTGGCTTCAGAGAATGGTACCGAAATCACCCTCAACGGAAATCGTATCCTTACTTTGAATGAAGGTGAGTTTTATACGTTTGATTTCAATGGGATAGATATACAGCTAATCGAAGGCTCAAACCCTATAGCCGTTACTGCGATTTCTAAAAGTCAGGACTGTGATTCTAATGCTGAAGTAAGACTTGGGGATCCTCTTATGCTCACCTACAACCCTGATAATCATCAGGTAAAATCCATAGTTTTTAACTCGTTACAATCCTATGGCTTTAATCGTCATTATATCAATATACTGGTAGACTCTGAATTCTTTGACCTGACCAGATTGAATGGTATTTCTATAGCTGATGAGTTTGACCCCGTTCCAGGAAAGCAGGAATACATGTATGCAAGAATCCAACTCAATGGAGGTGTCAATTCCTTATCAAATCCAGAGGGTTTGGTAGCCTATGCTTATGGGGCAGGAATAAGAAATTCCTACGGGTTTTCTGCAGGAGCTATTTTTGAGGATAGCGATTTCGAAGTATCAAGCGATTATGAGTTTGAAGTGATTGGAGATCGGATAGCTTGTTTTGGTCAAGAGGGGACATGGGAAATTCTACCCGAAAACCCAATTTATACTCAATTTGAATGGAATTTCGGAGATGGGTCAGAACCTGTCTTAGGGCAAGTTGCTACTCATCAATACCTGGAAGAGGGCGAGTTTACCATCAGCGTCTATGCTTCAAATTGGGAAAGTGCTTGTCCGATAGAATACGTTTTTGACTTTGATGTAGTAGTGGATAAGGTGGAGTTTGAGCTGCTGGGTGAAAGCAATGTCTGTCCCGGAGCTATTGAGACCTATACTTTGGGAGAGAGAAAATCAAATTTTGAATCCATAGAATGGCAGACCATCGAGGGAGGGGAGATCCTAGAAGAGACTGATCAATACATTATAATTCAGTGGGGAGATGCTTTGCTTACCACCACAATAGGTGCTTATGGCTATGCTCCCAATGGCTGCAAAAGCGAATTGTATTCCAAAGAAATAATAATTGGGGAGCAGCAAATTGATATTTTTCCTGAGGGGGTGAATGAAGTTTGTAAGGGTAGTGCTATCCCCGATTCTTATATAATCCCCCTATCGATCCAAAATACAGGCACAGTAGAATGGATGGTTCAAGGGGGTGAAATCACAAAAGGTCAATTTGAGTCTGAAGTATTTGTCCTTTGGGACTCAGAAGCTTTTGAGCGTACCATTTCCTTTACACTTACTGCCAAGGATGAAAGTTGTGGTAAAACCTCAAAAGCACTCGTTGTTGATATGATAGATGAGGTACCTTTTGAAGATGTGGTGATTGCCGGTGAGGATGAGGTATGTCTAGGATCTGAGGTTCGATACACTTTTACATCAAGTACTTCTTTTATTGATGTAAAATGGTCTCTGCCATCCGGTGGAAGGATTGTAGAGCAAGATGGGAATTCAGTCCTTATTCGCTGGGAGGAACATACTTCGGATATGGGCTTAGGGGTTACTCCAATCACTGATTCTGGATGTGAAGGACGCGAATATTTCAAAAGAATTTCGTTAAAAGAAGTCGCACTTCTTCCAGTTGCAAGTGGAAATTTCCTGCTTTGTGGACCGGAGTTTTTTGACCAAGAATATACAATTCCTCAAGTCGACTCAAACTATCAATACACTTGGGAGGTAGAGGGAGGAGAGATTTTAGGTAACGCTACCGGAGAAACTATAAGCGTCAAATGGGAACCTTCGGTGTCTGAACGATGGATTAGCTATACTCAACTCCCAATCAATGCTGAAGAATGTCAAACACTATCTAAGAGGCTTTTAATTGAATACCTTGAGCCAATCCAACTGATAGAAAAAATAGAAAAAATCCCATCATGTGCTTCGACGGCGGATGGAGCTTTGGAAGTTATTTTGTCAGGAGGATCTGGCGAATTTGAATACGAATGGGAAGGCTTCCCTGAGGAGATTACTTCTCTGCTGAGTGGGATAGAAGCGGGAGAATATAAGTTAAAAGTTAAGGATAAATCAGGCTGTGGCTTTGGAGAGTTTATCCTTTCCTTGGAAGAAGCAGAATCTATTCAGTTGACAGGAGATCTTGAAATTCTGCCGACGAGCTGTGTAGGAGCTGGAGATGGAGGTTTTAGAACGTTGGTCAGAGGAGGAATGCCACCTTATCAAGTGATGGGATTGGAATCTTTTTGGGATGGGGAAAGGCTCACAGTATTGGGGCTTAGTAAAGGCCCGTTTTCACTTTTTGTAGAAGACTCCAAAGGTTGTTCTATTCCAATAGAAGGTATTATCAATGGACCTGAAGAACTTCAGGTTAGTTTTGTTCAAATGAATGAGAGTTGTCCGGGAGGCAATTTTGGTCGATTGGAAGTTAATGTAAGTGGAGGCGTGAAGCCTTACACTTATTCTTGGGATCAAGGATTAGAAATTGCCAGTTTGAGCGCATCTTCTGCTAGTAGTTTTGGAACTAACTCTATCTCTAATATGCCATCAGGAGATTATCAAGTCAGCATCACCGATGCCAATGGGTGTCAGGTCACCGCCTATGGTAAGATTATGGAAACAAGCCCTCAAGTGCGAATGCCCACAGGTTTTCTTCCCAAAGATGGCGTCTATAGTCCTGTTTCCAATTGTGCTTTGGACTTTACTATGAAGATATTTGATCGGTGGGGAAATCTTATTTTTGAAGGGAAAAAGGGGTGGGATGGATTTATTTCTGGAAAAGAGGCTCCTATTGGAACATATACCTATGCGGTGAGTTACACCTTCAATAATGAAAATCAGACAGTAATGGAAGAAAAATCAGGAGTTTTCACCTTAATCAGGTAAATTTCCTATCCTGAAGCGTAACAGATATGAGGAGTAGGCTGATTTTATGTATCGTTTTTATATTCCAATTCACTTTTTGGATATCTCATTACGCATCAGCACAAATATCTACTATCGGTAAGGAATTTTTCATTGGTTTCATGGATAATAATCGACGTAATATCCAGCCTGATGGTGTATTCATATTGATTACCGCAATGGAAAACACTTCTGGAGTATTGCAAACTCCTATTCGATCTATTCCATTTACTTTAGTGGCAGGTGAACAATTCGTCCAAGAGTTTGATGGAGAGGATGAGGAAATTATCCACAGAGAAAGTGGTCGAGTAGAGTATCGCCCTGTTAAAGTTACCACCTCAGCGGATGTAACAGTCCATGTGCTAAACAGCAGGGAATTTAGCACAGATGGTACAGTGATTTTGCCAATAACAGCACTTTCTTCAGATTATTTAGTCACTGCCCACTATGACAGATTCGGACCTGATCAGTCTCCCGGGTCAAACAGGAATTTTGAAAGCACCCTCTTAGTCATTGCGACAGCAGATGATACTGATGTGGAAATCATCCCGAGTGCGAGGACAGTCAATACCATACCAGCAGGCGCGCCTATTCGAATTAGGTTAAATCAAGGGGAAAGCTATCAAGTTAAAGCATTGGATGATTTGACTGGAACTAGTGTAAAAGTAATGAATCCGGATCCTGATAATTGCAAATTATTAGCAGTGTTCGGGGGGAATAAAACGAGTAGTGCAGGAGATTGTGGAACAAGCGGTGATCATGTTTTTCAGCAGGCTTATCCTTTGGAGAGTTGGGGTAAAGAATACCTCCATATCCCATTTGCAGGAAGAACTTCAGGGGAAATTATAAAAATTTTGGCAGCACAAGATCAAACAGAGATTTTCATCAACGGTGAATCTCAAGGTATTTTGAATGCAAGGGAATTCAGAAGGTTTGAATTCGAAAAAGAAGAGTTTGGATTGATTCAAACTTCAAAACCCACAACTGTTTCAGTCATCACCAAGAGTGCAGCTTGTAATGATTTTGGTCTTGCACCATTTGGTGATCCATCTTTGGTCACTTTAAGCTCTACCAATCAGCTATTGAAAGAAGTCAGTTTTTCCACCGGAAAGCTAACAGGTTCCCAAGACATAGATTTGATTCACTTTGTCAATTTGATCGTTCCTGCAAAAGGGCTTAATGAAACTTTCCTAAATGGACAATACATTGCTTCACAGTTTAGTCCCGTCCCAGTTTTTCCTGAGTTTTACTATGCTAGGATAGCTGTGCCCGAAGGAGTGAATACTATTTCTAATTTCGTAGGTTTTTTTGGGAATATGTATTCTTCGGGAAATATAGAATCCTACAGCTATGCCATTGGGGCTCGATTGGATAATATTCAATATGAAACGGAAACCAATTATGATTTTGAGGTAGATGGCGACAGAGTAGCCTGCTTGAATCAAGAAGGGGAGTGGACCATTCTTCCTGAGGACCCTAGATTTCAATTCTTTGAATGGGATTTTGGGGATGGTAAAGGTATTGAACCTGGGCAGACAGTCTCCCATATTTTTGAAGAAGAAGGGGTATTTACTGTTACTGTTTTTGCAAGTACAGGGGTAGAGGCTTGCGATTCCACGACCGAATATGTTTTTGAAGTAGAAGTAAATGGAGTTTTTGGAGAGTTGGAGGGACCTTCCTCTCTATGTCCTTTTACTGAGTCGGTACTTTATACTTTTTCGGATACTGACAATGTATCAAAACTGCTTTGGGAGGTAGAAGGTGGAGATATTGTAGTGGAGGAGGAAGATTTTATTCGTGTCAATTGGAATGAAGAACGATCGGATGCTTTCGTAAAAGTCACCCCTGTTGGACCTAATGGATGCCAGGGTGAAATTCAGCAGATAGATGTTGAGCTTATTGAAACAACTACACCCGCGACCCCTGCTGGTCAACAGGGGATTTGTGAAGGAGGATCTACCCTCTTGGAATACGAGGTGCCTTTCCCTTTGGACGAAAGGGTGTACGAATGGTTTATAGAAGGTGGAGCAATTCTTAACGGACAAAATTCCACTCAAGTAGAGGTAGAATGGGATCTGACTGCCACTAACCGTTCCATTTATTATGAAGAAAAGGCAACTTTTGGAGATTGTTTTGGAGTATCTGAAGTGCTACAAATAGACTTATTTGATTCGATTGCAGTGGGTGAGGAAGTGATTGAATCTCCCTCCTGCCCGGGACAGAATGACGGGAGTATTCTGCTATCGGTTCAGGGTGGATCTGGCAATTTGAGTTTTCAATGGCTGCATGATACTGAGCTTTCTGGAAATTCAGCTGATGGTCTCTCTGCAGGTATTTACGAAGTAACCGTGATAGATCAATCCGGCTGTGGAGAACAAACATTGAGAGTAGAAGTCAAGGATCCTGAACCTTTAACTTTGTTGAATGTAAGTACGGAGCCTACTTCCTGTTTTGATGCAGGAGATGGAGGAGGATCCTTAGAAATCATAGGCGGTACTGCTCCCTACTTGGTCCTAGGTTTAGAATCCTCTTGGGACGGCAGTAGACTTTATTTTTCTGGTCTCGGAAGAGGTGATAACCAAGTGACTGTTCAAGATGCAAAGGGATGTAATCTTCTAGTTGATTTGGTGATCGATAGTCCTGATGTCCTACAACTGGAATTTGAGGAAATCCAGCCGGGATGCCCTGGAGGCATTGATGGAGCTTTACAAGCCCGGGTAGCAGGAGGCACGGGACCCTACGAGTACCTATGGGAGGATGGAAGCCAAACTATCCGATTGGAAGGCCTTTCCTCGGGAGAGTATGAGTTGCTGGTAATCGATAGTAATGGATGTCAGGTAAGTGGAGTGGGAATAGTCTCACAGACCAAGCCGAGTGTAAGGATGCCCACTGGATTTAATCCTCAGGAGGGGCCGTATCAGCCGATTTCCAACTGTAGTATATCTTATCAATTGGCAGTCTTTAACCGATGGGGGCAGTTGATTTTTTCTGGCCAAGAAGGATGGTCGGGGAATTTTGAGGGAAAAAGCGCACCTGTAGGTGTTTATACTTTCTTATTAGTCTATGAATATTCCTTGGAGCAAGGTGTTGGTCGTGAGCAGCTCAGAGGAAGTTTTACCTTGATTGAGTGATTTTTCTGTTTTGTCTCGTCGTAAATCATCTTATCTCTTAGCTTTGCTTAAATTATTTTTGAATCAATGAAAAAGATATTAATCACAGGAGGAGCCGGATACATTGGTTCCCATACCGCTGTAGAACTAATTAATGGGGGATTTGAACCTATTATTTTGGATGATTTATCCAATTCAGAAGAAAAAGTTCTCGGTCGATTGGAAGAGATCGTAGGAAAAAAATTAATCTTTTATAAAGGAGATTGTAATGATCCAGCGATTTTGGATCAAATAGGAAAGGAGCATGAGCTCGCAGGTGTGATTCATTTTGCAGCCTATAAAGCGGTAGGTGAAAGTACAGCATTACCTTTGAAGTACTACAAGAATAATATTGGTTCACTTTTAGTTTTACTGGAGTTTATGCAAAAGCAGGAAATCAAAGACATAGTATTTTCCTCATCCTGTACTGTTTATGGCCAGCCCGATCACCTACCTGTCACCGAATCCACTCCCCGTAAAGAGGCCGAAAGCCCCTATGGAAATACCAAAAAAGTATGTGAGGATATTTTAGTGGACTTTGTGAAAAGCAAACAGGGAATCCGAGTGATATCTCTTCGATACTTTAACCCGGTAGGTGCTCATCCGAGTGGAAAGATAGGGGAGTTACCTTTAGGGACACCAAGTAATTTGGTTCCTTTCGTAACACAAACCGCAGCTGGAATACGAGAAAAGTTGACAGTTTTTGGAGACGATTACGATACTCCTGATGGTTCTTGTGTCAGAGATTTTATCCATGTGATGGATTTGGCTGATGCCCATGTCAAAGCCCTGAGTTTTTTGGAGAGTAAAGAGGACGACTATTATGAGGTTTTCAATGTAGGATCAGGAAATGGTAATACCGTTTTGGAAGTGATCGAGACCTTTGAAAAAGTGAATGGTCTTAAACTGAATTATCAAATAGGACCTAGGAGACCCGGTGATGTGGTAAAGATCTGGGCTGACACAAAGAAAATCAATCAAGTTTTAGGCTGGAGTCCTCAAAACTCTCTAGCAGACTCTATGAGAGATAGCTGGAACTGGCAGAAAAGTCTATAAAGGAAAGGCCGCCATTCTCTGAAAATAGCGGCCTTTTGTTTATCAATAACCTGCGGCTTGACCGTCTTTTCGAGATTCGGATGCGCCGTAGTATACTTTTCTTATGGGATCAAATTTTATGGCTTGATAGCCACCATAAGGCCCTATGCTAAACTCTACGCGATGACCTTTTTCTTCCAGACTTCGGATCACTTCCCAAGAAAAGCCACTTTCCAAGTTTAATGAACCTCCCGAAGTCATGACCGATCCGGTAGGTTGGGATGAGCCTACATGCCGCATTCTGGGGGCATCACCGGCTTCTTGCAGGTTCATGCCAAAATCAATCATATTGACAATAATCTGTGTATGACCCTGTGGCTGGACAGCGCCTCCCATCAAGCCAAAACTCATAAAAGGCTCTCCATCTTTAGTGACAAATGCCGGGATGATTGTGTGAAAAGGTCGTTTTCCCTTAGCTAATGAATTCCAATGGTTTTCATCTTTGACATTAAACATCTGTCCGCGGTTTTGAAGGACAAATCCCAATCCATCCGGAACCATAGCCGATCCAAATTCATCATAAATACTTTGAATCAAAGAAACCATATTTCCTTCGGAGTCCGCGACTGTAAGGTAGGTCGTGTTGCCTTTTTCTATATCACCAGCAGGATACTCCCTGGCTGCTTTATCCAAATCGATGTGTTTTCTTCGCTCTGATGCATATTCTTTCGATATTAAATATTCGACAGGAATTTGATTGAACTCAGGGTCAGCATAGAATTTAGCACGATCTTCATAGGCCAGTTTTTTCGCTTCTGTTAATACATGAAGATATTCGGCACTACCAAATCCCATAGATTTTAGATCATAAGCCTCCAGAATATTCAGCATTTGTAAAGCAGCTATCCCTTGTCCATTGGGTGGGAGTTCCCATACATCGTAACCTCTGTAATTGGTACTGACAGGATCTACCCACTCGGATGTATGATTGGCCAAATCCTCATAACTCAAATAGCCCTCATGCTTTTTCATAAAGGCATCTATGGTCTTGGCGATCTCACCTTTGTAGAAGGCATCTCTACCACCCTTTGCGATCAGGTCATAGGTCCTTGCCAAATCTGCATTTCTGAAAACATCTCCCTTTTGTGGAGTAGTTTTACCATTAGGCATGTAGGTGGATCTAAAGCCTGGAAAATCTTGCATGCGTTCCCAGTTATTATTCATCTGATAAGCGATGACCTCTGAGACGGGAAAACCATTATTACCATAGTCTATGGATGGCTGTAAAATTTCCTGCATACTGAGTTTTCCAAACCGTTTATGCAACTCAAACCAGCCATCCACACAGCCAGGAACTGAAATAGGCAAGGGTCCTAACAAAGGAGCATAATCGAGCCCTTTTTCTTTAAACGTCTCCATTGTCAAGCTGGCAGGAGCTCTTCCACTGCCATTTAAACCATAGAGTTTTTTGGATTTGGCATCCCAAACTATGGCGAAAATATCACCACCGATGCCACAGGAATGAGGTTCTACCAAACCTAGCATAGCATTGGCAGCTATTGCTGCATCCATAGCCGCCCCCCCTTTTTTCAAAATGTCTAATGCGGCCTGAGTAGCAAGGGGCTGACTGGTAGCCACCATTCCATTTTGGGCTAGAATCTCAGAGCGGGTAGTAAATGCCCTTCCTGTGAGCCTATCCTGAGCATGTGATAGGAAAGGGATTAAACCAAAAAGAAATAGAGTATATAGTTTTTTCATTTGAATTGATCTTTGGACGAAAATAAGAGGATTCAAGTAAAGATAAATTGAAAAAATGCTGAGAGGTAAATCCGGATTCAGAAAGGGAAGTTGATGAGAAGTGTTAAAAACAAAAAGCCCAAGATTTCTCTCGGGCTTTGATGCGGAATAGCCTGTCCCGAGCATCGGGAGACGGGACTCGAACCCGCGACCTTCCCGAGCATCGGGACAGGCATCCTAACCAGCTGAATGATTTTGGATAAGGTTTAGCAAGAAGGATCTGCTTTTTTGGGCTTTCAAAAATTTCTCTCTGATCAATGCCTCTTTTTTGGAGGAGTATTTTTCAGTATAAAGTAATTTCCAGGGCTGTTTTTTCCCTGTGTATCCTCTATGTGGTCGATTATGTTTTTCGAGTCTAGAAAGCGGGTCGGCTGAACTTCCGAT
>NZ_FNAC01000071.1 GCF_900101705.1 Algoriphagus faecimaris
TTTCTCGGACAGCCAGGAAGGGATCAAAACACAGGTTTGGATGGTATTAATTGCCAATCTAATATTCACCGTGATTCACAAGCGGATCAAAGAAGCCGAGCAGTTCACCACCTTGGTGTCCATGGCCAGAGCCAACTTGATCTCCTATGTCTGCTTCCAGACCATCCTAAAAACCAACTGCCTGGTAGCAGAAGAACGAAATCTGGAAATAATACAATTGGACATCTTTGAAAGTGAGCAGGGGGGTGTTTTGAGAAAAAAAGAAAAATCACCCTAAATAGCCTGGAAACCCACTATTTTCCAACTTCAAAAAGTTACTCGGATGACAGTAATTTTTTATTAAGACTGTTTGAAATTCCTCGTTTTTTGGTTTTTTAAGTAGAAACCTGCTTTTGAAATAGCTTCAGCTAATAAAATTTGGATCATTTATAAAATCAATCGATGTGGTATAAATGTTATTTGTTGTCTTTTAACCATGTCAAATTCATTAGAATTTTAAAATCTTGTAATTTTATTCAACTATAGTACTGATTTTAATCATGTTTTGACTAAATTTTGAGGGATATCTTTATGGAAATTTATACCCTTTAATCTTTCAAAATATGAAAACTTGGCTCTCGCAGTGGGAGCCAGAAAATGTGATTTTCTGGAATGAACGAGGAAAATCCATTGCCTGGCGAACGCTTACTATTACTACAGTTTCTCTGATTCTTTCTTTTGCAACGTGGTTTATGGTGAGTGCTATTGTCACTCGCTTGGATGGTATCGGATTCAACTTTACCTCAAATCAACTTTTTTGGCTGGCAGCCTTGCCTGGACTTGCGGCAGGTACATTACGGATAATTCATACTTTTTTGATTCCAATATTTGGAACTAGACATGTGATCACTATTTCAACATTCATTAAATTGATCCCTGTGATTGGTTTTGGGTTTGCAGTCATGGACCCAAATACGCCTTATTGGGTATTTGTTGTATTAGCTTTGACGGCTGGA
Organism: Algoriphagus faecimaris; assembly: GCF_900101705.1. Classification (GTDB taxonomy): domain Bacteria; phylum Bacteroidota; class Bacteroidia; order Cytophagales; family Cyclobacteriaceae; genus Algoriphagus; species Algoriphagus faecimaris. The sequence goes on from NZ_FNAC01000071.1 coordinate 996, forward strand.
TTTGGGGGAGGTGATTTTTCTTCTTTTATGCCGTCTACTAATTTATTTTTTCCTTCCAGATTAAAAGGTTCTGCTTTAGGTATTCAAGCTGGAATTGGAAATTTCGGGGTCAGTCTTGCTCAGTTTATGACGCCGGTTGTTCTAGGTATAGGTTTTTACGGCTCACCACAGCTTTTTTCTCAGAAAAATGCCATTGGTGAGAACGTCCAAAGTGAGATATACCTTCAAAATGCTTCTTTCTGGTATGCGCCACTTCTTATTATAGTGGGAGTGTTGTGTTGGGTAATGTTAAAAAGTATTCCAATTAAATCTAGTTTCAAGGAGCAACTTGGTATCTTCAAAGACAAGCATACTTGGTATTGTACAGTTATTTATTTTATGACTTTTGGGACTTTTGCTGGGCTATCGGCGGCTTTTCCGCTATTGTTGAAGTCTGTTTATGGGCCTTTTGACCCAAGTTTAGATCCCCTGAAGTATGCTTTTTATGGACCATTGATAGGTTCGGCAGCACGAGTTTTGTTTGGCTTTGTCGCCGACAAAACTGGGGGAGCTGTTTTAACTACTATCTCAGGACTTGGTCTTTTTGTTTGTACGTTGGCGATTATTTTTCTTAACTTACTTACGCCAAGCGGAATCGAACAGCTAGGGATGTTTATTTCAGTCATGATGCTGCTATTCTTTTTCACAGGAATCGGTAACGCCTCAACATTTAAACAGTTTCCTGTGATTTTTAAACATAATCCTGTTCATGCTTCTGGAGTCATCGGATGGACGGCGGCTATTGGGGCATACGGCCCTTTTGTATTTTCATTAGCCATCAGTGCCTTTATGAGTTCAACTGGAAATGCCAACGGATTTTTCCAGCTTTTAGCCTTATTTCTTCTTATTGCAACCGGAATCAACTGGTTTTTCTACCACAGAAAAGGTGCTGAAAAACCCTGTTAAAAATTAGTTATATGTTTAGACTCTTTCAAACCCTAAATAATCTAGCGCTTCTAAAAGCTACTATAGCCGCATTAGTGGTGGTTTTATTAGTTTTCATAGGTTCAAGAAATCTCCAAAACTTTGATGCAGCATTAATAGCTTACCTTTTAGGAACTATATTTGCCGTCTTTGGTATTGCCTATCGCTATTCAGTTTGGCTTCAGCGTCCACCTACACGACTCTATTGGAGGCGGAGTATGCAATTTCTTTTCAGTAGAGATTTTCTATTTTACCTATGGAGGAGTATTAGGCTCTTTTTTCAAAATATTCTTTTTCAGAGATTTATTTACCATAGAAGCCGGACACGTTGGGTAGGTCACTTTCTACTTGCAACAGGCTGTTTGATAGCATTTGCGGTAACCATTCCTCTGACCTTAGGTTGGATTCACTTCGAGTTTAAGCCAGGCAATGACACCCTCTACTACGCCAAAGTTTTTGGTTTTGAGATGGGCTCATTTGAACTAGGTTCATTTATCGCTTTTATGGCTTTTCATGCTTTAGTTTGGTGCTCAGTTCTGGTGACAATCGGTGCAGTGATGATGATGAAGCGTCGTTTGACAGATGGGGGCTTGATCGCTACACAGACATTTGAGGGAGATTGGTTACCCTTAGTTTTGCTTATCGCAATATCAATTACAGGTTTAGGAATCTCTTATGATTACACTTTCCTCCAGGGTAAAACTTATCAATTCATGGCAGTAACTCATGCGGTGACTGTAATTTTGTTTTTAGTTTGGATTCCGTTTGGGAAATTTTTTCACATTTTCCAACGACTTGCTCAGTTAGGAGCTAATCTCTACAAATTTGAAGGCAAAAAACGTGGTATGGCTCTGTGTCCACATACCAAAGAAGAATTTGCCACTCAGCTACATATTAATGATTTGAAAAAAGTTACCAATGAGTTGGGATTTGATTTTACGCTGAAAGACGGTAAAAATCACCTTGATTTGAGTCCGGAAGGTAAAAGGGCAGCATTAGCGAAAGCACATTTTGAATCAAGAAAAAAATCAGGTTCATTCTTCGGATAAAACTATTTTAATATGGCAAAATTACCTACTTCAGTAGATTCTATCATTGATCAATATGGACCTCACAAGGCCTACACCCCTAAGACGGGTTTTCAAGGAGTTCATGAACCTGATAAATTGGTCAAAACACACTGCTGTTTTTGTGGTATGCAGTGTGGTATTCAACTCAAAGTCAAGGACAATAAAGTTGCAGGCTTTGAGCCTTGGATGGAATTTCCATTCAATGAAGGCCGTCTTTGTCCCAAGGGGGTACAGCGATACTTGCAAAACAATCATCCTGATCGCCTATTAACTCCCATCAAGCGAGTGGAAGGAAAGGGTTTTGAGAGGACTTCTTGGGAAGAGGCGATGAGTAAAACGGTGAGCGAAATTGAGCGAATCCAAACTACCCATGGTAGAGATGCTTTTGCTATGCTTTCTGGTGTTTCTCTGACCAATGAGAAAAGCTATATGATCGGGAAATTTGCAAGGGTAGCCTTGAAAACTGCTAATTTGGATTATAACGGTCGACTTTGTATGGTAAGTGCCGGGGCTGGAAATAAAAAAGCCTTTGGTCTGGATCGTATCTCCAATTCCTGGGAAGATTTAAAGCATGCGAAGGTAATTATAATCGCTGGGACAAATGTTTCGGAAACTTTCCCCACACTTACGCATTACATTTGGCAAGCTAGGGATAATGGAGCTAAACTTATTGTAATCGATCCTCGAGTAACGCCAATCGCTCGTACTGCGGATCTTCATTTACCTGTGAGACCTGGCGGAGACTCAGCACTTTTTGGGGCGATGTTAAAAATTTTAGTGGATAATGACTGGCTTGATCACGATTTCATCGATAATTATACCTCAGGTTTCCAAGAATCCATTGATGCCGTAAAGGATTATGATTTGGCTTGGGCTGAAGAAAAAACCGGGGTTCCTGCAGCCAAAATCCAGCAGGCTGCAGAATGGTGGGGTAAAGCCAAAACCAGCTTTCTTTTGCATGCAAGAGGAATAGAGCACCATTCTAAAGGTGTAGACAATGTTTTAAGTTGTATCAATCTTGTCCTAGCCACAGGGCGTATAGGAAAACCTTACTGTGGATACGGTACCATCACGGGTCAAGGTAATGGACAAGGTGGTAGAGAGCACGGACATAAGTGTGATCAGTTGCCGGGGAACAGGGACATCACCAACCCTGAACACCGGAAATACATTGCAGACGTATGGGGGATTGATGAAAAGGACATGCCTGGTAAAGGGCTTTCAGCTTACGAGATTATTGAGGCTATTCATCGTGGTGAAATCAAGGGCCTAATTACCATTTGTTTTAACCCCTTGGTGTCTTTGCCTAACAATAATTTTGTAAAAGAAGCTTTAGAGAAATTAGAGTATTATGTAGCCATTGACTTTTTCCTAAACGAAACAGCTCGACACGCAGATATAATTTTGCCCGGCTCCTTACACGAAGAGGAGGAAGGAACGGTGACTACCGCGGAGGGGCGAGTCGTAAAAATCAACGAAGCAGTGACTCCTCCAGGTGAGGCTAAAAGAGATTCGGAAATCATCATCGATTTGGCCAAGCGACTTGGTGCCGGTGACAAGTTTGCCTACTCCAAAGCAGAAGATATCTTTAACGAACTGCGTGTTGCCTCAAAAGGTGGAACCGCCGACTATTTTGGGATTACCTATGAGAAAATTGAGAAGAATATGGGTGTTTTCTGGCCATGTCCCTCTGAAGATCACCCTGGCACTCCGAGGCTTTGGGAAGATAAAAAATTTAGAACTCCTGATGAAAGGGCTCATTTCAATCCCGTTCCTTATCGTGAACCATCCGAAGTCGTGGATAAAGAATACCCTGTAGTGATGACCACAGGACGGGTAGTCTCCCAATACCTAAGTGGCTCACAAACAAGACGGATTGGAAAGCTTGTTGACCAATATCCCGAACCACTTTTAGAAATTCATCCTAAACTTGCATATCAATATGGGATTAAAGATGGTGATCAAGTAACTGTAAAGACGCGTAGGGGAGAGGCTACATTTCCTGCGCAAATAGTCGAAACGATACGCGAAGATACTGTCTTTATCCCTTACCATTGGGGAGGAATACATTCCGCAAACCAATTAACTATTGGTACCCTTGACCCCGTCAGTAAAATACCTGAATTCAAGGTCTGTGCTTGTCAATTGGTTCCAACCGGGAAAATGGCTTCAGTAAAAGTAAAAGAAACAGCTTATCAGAGTTTTTAACCTTAAAACCCTTTAACCATGCAAAACCCACAATACAATCAGCAAATGGAGTTCTTCGTCGACATGCAGCGCTGTATAGGCTGTCATGCCTGTGAAATGGCCTGTGCTGAGTGTGAAACCAACGGCCAAGAAAGTATGATTCACATCCATTATGTAGAGCGTGCTGTATCGGTGCAGACTACCGTACAAGTTTGTATGCACTGTGAAGACCCTGTTTGTGCTAATGTTTGTCCGGCAGATGCAATTACTAAAGATGACTTTGGGGTAGTTCATACAGCCAATACTTCTCGGTGCATAGGATGCTCCAACTGTGTACTGGCATGTCCTTTTGGTGTGCCTAAAAAAGAAGAGAAAGCGGAATTAATGATGAAATGTAATATGTGCTATGATCGGACGAGTGCAGGCAAAAAGCCTATGTGCGCTACTGTATGCCCGAGTCAGGCGCTCTTTTATGGTACTCGTGAGGAAATAGAGAAGCTCCGCCCTAATAGTACTCCAGTCAATAAATTTCTCTTTGGACAGGAGGAAGTCAATACCAAAGTAAATATTATGATGCCTAAGGGCAGTACTGAATTAAGAATTCACGAATAAAATTTCCCAGCATTATGTCCAAAGATCCTAACCAAGAAATCCCCAAATGGAAGAAGGATTTCCCTATTGAGCAAAAAGAAGCTACTCATGTCTCTCGCAGAGAGTTTGCTAAATTTCTAACCTTACTTTCTGGTGCACTGGCAGTTGGGAATACTGCTATAGTAGTCAAGTCTCTTGCCTTTCCCGATAAGCCATTAGTAGGCGAGCATCCTATATGTATGGAGTCGGAAGTTTTGGAAGGTGAATCTTTCCAATTTGAAATTGAAGGTTCCAAAACCATTCCTTATCTCTTGATTAATCTTGGCAATGGAGAATGGAGAGCATTTGAACAAAAATGTACTCATCTTTCTTGCGCAGTGAAGTACCGTCATGATATAGGTCAGATCGAATGTCCCTGTCATAAAGGCTTTTTCAATCCCCGGACAGGAGATGTAATTCAAGGGCCTCCTCCTAGACCACTTCCTCAGTTGGAAGTAGTGATTCGAGAGGGTCAAGTACTTGTTAAAGCACAAACTGCCTAAAAATATAACTATGAGTGATTTTAGACAATCTCAAAACGAGGCACACCCCAATAAAACGAATATACTGATGACAGCGATCATTATGTTGTTGATCCTTTTTGTCACAATTCAGATTTGGTTTCTTTTTGGCGCACTTAACAATGCCCTTCAGGAAAATCTCAACTTTGCTATTACCACAGCAGTGGGATCTTTGATCTTTGCCGCAGCGTCTGTTTGGTTATTGCGATATCTCCCTGACCCCATAAAAAAAGCCAAAAGAAAGTAAAAGCCAAATCCCATTCTATTCTAAGGATCATGAGTAATGCAATTCCTTCAGGTGCCCACCGAATTTTATTTCTCAATACCCTAGCATTTACACTTTGTTTTGCTGCTTGGACATTCAATGGAGTCATGGTGACCTATTTGGTCGATAATGGTGTCTTTGATTGGAGTCAAGTACAGATAGGATGGCTTTTGGGTATTCCCATATTGACTGGTTCGGTGATGCGATTACCTCTTGGTATTTTGACCGATAAATATGGAGGAAAATGGATTTTTGTAAGTCTTCTTGCGCTAACTGCTATCCCAATGTTTTTGCTTAGTTTCACAGAATCCTTTACCTGGTATGCAGTTATGAGTTTTGGATTTGGATTGGCTGGAGCTGGGTTTGCTGTGGGTATTGGTTACACTTCAGTATGGTACCCCAAACACTGGCAAGGAAGGGCCTTGGGAATTTTTGGAGCTGGAAATGCCGGTGCAGCCATAACCACATTAATGGCACCAAGCTTATTGAATTCATTTACTTCCAATGGACAAAATCCCGAGCAATGGAAGATTCTTCCTCTCATTTATGCAGCTGTTTTAGTGGGTATGGCTGTGCTTTTTGCTCTATTTGCAAAAAACAAAAAACCAATCAGTTCTACCCGCACTATCGCTCAAACGCTCCAACCACTGGGTAATATTCGAGTCTGGAGATTTGGGTTGTATTACTTTTTGGTATTTGGATGTTTTGTCGCATTTTCCCAATGGCTTGTGCCTTACTTTACTAATGTGTACGGCACAAGCTTAGTAATAGCTGGCCTTTTTGCTTCATTATTCAGTCTTCCTTCCGGAATAATTCGTGCACTTGGAGGCTGGATGAGTGATAAGTTTGGTGCTAGAAGAGTTATGTTTGGGGTTTTTAAGTGGTCTATCGCGATAAGTGCGCTGCTGATGATTCCCAAAATGGAAATTTTTTCTCCAGGTAAAGGCATAAATGCTAACCAAAAAGGAATAGTAGAAGAAGTTGATGCCAATGAGATTCGAATGAAAAACGGAAAAGTGTACACTTTTTCTCCTAAAACTACCAATGAGGAATTTGAATCTGAAAAAACACCTATTTTCCCAAAGAAATCATCTTGGCAAGAAGCAATTGTGCAGTCTGGGGATGCGGTAGAAAAAAAGCAATTACTTGTCAAAGGAATTACTCGAATCAATTTTGAGGCGAATATGTGGGTCTTTGCTGTTTTAACTATGATAATTGGAATAGTCTGGGGTATTGGAAAGGCCTCAGTTTATAAATTTATTCCAGATTATTTTCCCAATGAAGTAGGAGTGGTAGGTGGCATGGTCGGAGTAATAGGAGGAATGGGAGGCTTTTTTTGTCCTATTATCTTCGGATATTTACTAGAAGGCTCAGGTCTTTGGACAAGTAGCTGGATGCTGATGCTTGGAATATCGATTATTTGCTATTTGTGGATGTCAAGAGTGGTAAAAGCTATCTTGAATCGTAATGCGCCAGAGTTGTCTGACCAAATAGAGCATCGTTAATTTCATCAGCCCTATGAAATTTATATCAATTTTCTTATTTATTTTCCTTGGACTCATTTTGGGTTCTCATGCTCAGTTTTCTTTTGATGGTCAATATTTTACTCGTGGGGAATATCGGAATGGATATGCCAAGATCATCGAGAATGGATGGAATCCTGCATTTTTTATAGCCCATAGAGCCCGAATTCAGGCTACCTACCTGCATAATGATTATAGTTTTTTTATGAGTGTCCAAGATGTTCGCACTTGGGGAAGTACAAGTCAATTGAACACCACAGATAGTTTCCTATCGGTTCATGAAGCTTGGGCACAGGTGAACTTCAACCCAGACTTATCTTTGAAGGTTGGAAGACAAGAGTTAAACTATGATAATTTTAGATTTCTTGGAAATGTAGATTGGGCTTTTCAGGCAAGATCACATGATCTCGCTTTGCTCAAATACGAAAAGAATGCTTCTAAGCTTCATTTTGGAGCAGCTTTCAACCAACAATCTCAAAGTTTTTCGGGGACTTTATATGAGCAGCCCAACCAATACAAGACAGCGCAATTTGTTAGATTTGAGCAATTGAAAGGAGGTAATGCTTATTCACTTTTGTTTTGGAATGAAGGTCGGGAAAATGGAGGGCAGGTGTTTTTCAAACAGACATTTGGGGTTTCTAATTTTCAATTGGGTAATTCTCGAAAATTAAAGGCTAGTGGATATCTCTATTTTCAAACAGGTAAAAACACTTTAGATAAATTGGTGTCTGCTTGGAATTTTGGAATTGATTTCAAACGAGAGTTTTTATTAGACTCTGCTCAAGGTAAGAAACTGGCATTTTCTTCTGGATTTGAAATTCTAAGTGGAACAAAGAATGAAGATACAAAAGATCGGTCTTTCACCCCGTCCTATGGGACCAATCATCTTTTCAATGGATTTATGGATTATTTTTTTGTATCGAATGTACTTACCCCTCCTTTAGGAATCCAAAACCTCTATTTAAAAGGAAGAATCAACACGAATTCCAAAACTTGGGTTCAAGGAGATTTTCATTTTTTCTGGGCTCACCAAAACTTAGAGATGGACATTGGTAAATATTTTGGGTCTGAGCTCGATGTTTCTTTTGGTAGAATTCTTAATGAGGCAGTATCTATTCAGGCAGGATATAGTCGTTTTTTTGCACAGGATCGATTTGTTAAAATTTCTGGCATTGTGAATGCAAAATCAAATCAAGATTGGGCCTACCTGATGTTTATCTTAAGACCCAATTCTAAAAATCGATTCATTGGAGTGAGAATCTAGCTATGGCCAATTCTTCATTAAACCTCATTTCAATCTTTATCCTTGCTGGAGGCAAAAGTAGTAGAATGGGAACAGAAAAAGGTTTGGTTCTATTTAGGGGAAAGCCTATGATTAAACATCTTTTGGATGTGCTTTCTCAACTAGAATGTGAGCTGGGGATTATAGGTCATCACATGGATTATCATGACTTTGGAGTGCCTGTCTACAGTGATCTGATTGCAGAAAAAGGTCCTTTAGGGGGCATTTATACTGCTTTGTCCAATTGTCGGACAAGCCACGCTTTAATTTTAAGTTGTGATGCGCCTTTAATTACCGTAGAAACTTTGAAAAAATTTATTGAACAAGCAGGATATGGACTTTCAGTCGGAGTTTTTGAAGGCAGAGTTAACCCGTTTCCAGGGCTTTACCCAAAAATAATCTTACCTGATCTTATAAATAATTTGGAACAAAATAAGCTAAGAGTTCAGGGTTTTGTTTCTGAAAATAATCCTCAATTAATTTCAATGGAGACAATCTCAGTTAATCCAATACACGAGTTTACGAATTTTAACTCACCGAGCGATTTTTTACTATTTGAGGAAAAAGAAAAAATCGGCTCTATGTGGAATATAGTGGGTAGTCGAATTTGAGTTTCCCAGCAATGAAATAAATCATGTTAATGTAGTTGTCAATGTTCCTGTACCCTCTGGCTCTTTTTTTGGCTAACTGTATTTTGGAATTAATGCCTTCGAGGACTCCGTTGTTTAAATTGGTTTCTGTATAGCTTACAATTCCGAACCAATGTGCCTGTATGGTTTTGGCCGCCTCCATGAACGGGAATATCTTGGATTCTTTTACAAGGTCACACCAATAGGAAAGGTATGCAGCAGCCTCTTCTTTGTCCTTAAAGTCCCAAAACTCGTTGAACAGTTCTTTGAGCCTATAAGCATTGGAAATGCTGGGCA